>JACRCX010000116.1 GCA_016218815.1 Deltaproteobacteria bacterium | reverse complement strand
GCGGCCGGCTGCGCCGAACCGTCCTTCGACGCCGGGAACCGCCACCATCGCGTCCGCCAACGCGCCGATCGCGCCGTGCGCCGCATCGTCGCACACGACGATGACGCGCGTCATGACGCCCCGACGGAGTTTCTGGTAGGGGCAGGGTCTCTTGGCGCGGTCGGCCGACCCGGACGAAAACGAGTACGACCCGGTCATCCCGCTCGAGCGGGATGGTCGTGGTCCGGCGGGCCGGGCTTACGGCTCCACGAGGTTGCAGTCCCAAAGGTCGTACAGGTCATAGGCGTAGCTGGTCATCTCGGAGAACAGCACTCGACCGGAGTAGACGACGGGCTGGAGGTACTCGCCAGGCCAGTTGGTGACCCGAACCTCGACGCCGGTCGTCAGGTGCAGGGCGTAGATCTGCCGGCAGGGACGGTGGTCCTCGCACAGCTCGTCGGATCCGTCCCGATGGTCTTCGTACGCGGCCCACTCCCCGTCGGCCGTGACTTGGCCGCCCTGCATTCCGTGCCGCACGACGAACGGCACCTCGTCGCCGGTCTCCCGGTTGTAGCCGTAGATGTCGTTGTCGCAGCACCCGCTGATCCAGATGCACTGGGAATCCGATCCCGCCGGATCCCACCACAACCCGTCGCGTTGGTCGACCCAGACGACCCACGGGGAAGCGAGCGCGGGATGCCAGCGGTCGCCCGGCAGGCCGGCGGCGAGCCGCGTGTCGGTGCCGGTGAGCAGGTCGAACAGGATGAGGTCGTGTCCCGACTCCGTGGCGAGCAACGTGCCCTCCACGACGACGTCAACGGTACTGCGGGCCACATCGAACTCCTCCTCGGTTTCGATGTTCAGTGCGTGTACGCGCCAGCCGTCCTGCGTTTCCCGCCAGGCGACCCACGGGTAGTCAATGGAAACCGGATCGATGTAGGTGCTCGTGCCATCCGGTCCGGGTGCGTAGCGCCGCAAGATGCGGATCTCCCCGGTCACGAGATGGGCAAGACGCAAGTCGGCGCTGAGCGGCGCCGTCCAGCCCGGCGGCTCATGCCACCAGACGGCATAGGCGACCCAGTCGCCGTCGAGCGAAGGGTTCGTGGCCTGCGGCTTGTACACGCCGACGTCCATCAAGTCGTGGAGGTCATCGATCACCGTCCGCTCGCCCGTGTCGGTCCGGTACCGGTATACCTCGCTGGTCGCGTATCTCGTCCCGTCACTCTGGCCCGTGAAGACGATGGTACCTGGAGCAACGTCGTACCAGCTCACTTGGCGACTGAGACCGATCGGGACGCGATCACAGACGATTCCCGGACTGCCGCCCTCGCGGTGGTCGGGGTCGAGGACGGGCGGGCCCCCATCCGGCCCGCACATCCCGCACGGGCAGTCGGACTCCGCCTCGGCCTCCACGCCATCCCCGTCCTCGTCTCCGACGTCGTCGTCCGAGTCGCCGGGCGCGTCCTCGCTGCATCCCGCGGCGTCGTCCCCGCAAGACCCGGCGTCTGCGTCCACGCCGACGTCCGCCCCGTCCTCGTCGCCCACGTCCGCGCCCGGCGAGCAGACGCAGGTCCCGCCATCGCACGACCCGCTCGTGAAGCCGTCCGCCGCGCAGACGGCCGCACAGTCGGTCGCCGAGCAGCCTGCATCCTCGCCGTCAGGCCGCGCACGGCCGGAGGTGCACCCCCACGCGAGCAAGGCAGAGGCCACGAGAGTGGCTGTCCGCTTCCTGGGCACGGGCTTCACTGCTCCACCGCCACGCGCAGCACCTCGGCGTCGGCCAGGAACCGGTATCCTGAGGTCGTCACGGTGCCGCGCACCCACAGCGAAACGTCATGCCCCCCCGCGTACTCCCACGGGGGATCCGGTCGGCCGTCGTAGACCGCCGTGCCGCCGTGAAAACCGTTCGTGTACAGGTAGGGAGACTCGTAGGCGATGCTCCCCAGGAGCCCGGTGCGGAACTCGCTCACCACCGGCGGTACCGATGCGGCCCCCGTGGAGAGATCCAGCTCGTAGGTGCGGACCAGTTGGTTGATGAAGAGCCGATGATCGTCGAGGGCCGACGGCAGCCGGCGAGACCAGATGCAGGCGCCCGAAACGTCGCACGCCACATCGACGAGGCCGTACCACCACGAGCAGCGCGTTTCCTCGACGACATTCAACTCGCCCCGCGGACCGGGGTAGACGCGCAGATCCTGCCCCATGCCCGGACCGGCCGCTTCGTCCAGGTCGACCAGTGCGATGCTTCGCAGGCCGATCACGACCGCCCTGTTCCCGTCGACGAACACGCGCCGCGCCTTGCCGCACGTGTCCACCGAGCCGGCCGTGGTTCCGTCGGTCGTCCGCACGACGAGCAGGCCGTCGGCGTCCGCCACCAGGGCTTGATCGCGCCAAAGCGCCACGTCGTAAGCGTCTCGCGGGAGCGCGATACTCCGCTCCCCGGCGAGGACGCCGCCTGGGGCAACGTGGAAGACGTCGACGCGCCGTCGGGTCAGGGCGACCACCTTCCCGTCCGCGGCGTCGATCGCCCGCAGACCGGGAATGGAGTATCCGGTCCGCTCCACCGCCGGGATGTTGGGCTGGCGGCAAGCGACCTCTGCGGTGTCCGTGTCGCAGCGCATCTTCCCGTAGTCGGGGAACCCGTTCGAACCGGAGCCGCAGCGAGCGCCCCACAAGAGGTCGTTCATTCCGTCCCCGTCGCAATCCTCCTGCGATGGGAGAGTCGACAACTCCTTGGCCGTCTGCCAGATCCCGTCCGCCAGGGACCACGACAGGATGCCTGCATCCGGGCCGGCGGGATCCGCCAGCACCGTCAACTCGCCCTTCGTGGCGTCGATGACGGCCGTCTCCTTGCCCGTCACGGCCGGACAGCCGTTGCCGGTGCACTCCGGCGCAAGCTGGGTCCACGAATTCGCAGGGAGACTGAACGCCCAGACGTCACGTTTCCCAGCGCCGGACCCGTCCAGGCCGCCGAATACGACCAGCCGTCGGCGCACGGCGTCAAACGCGACGGCCGAGCCCCGGCGCGCGGAGGGCCATGGCCCGCTCTCGGGGACACGCGCGGCCGGCCCGCCGTCCAGATCGACCCACCACAGACCCGCGGTGACGCCGTCGGCGGTTTCGCCGCCGAACAACCAGAGCTTCCGCTCCGCGAGCGTGGCCGTGCTGTCGGCCAAGCCGCCCGGCGCATCCGGCAATTCATTCGCCAGGTACCAGAGTCCGCCGTCGTTGAACCACACGTCGCCCAGGATCCCGTTCGAACCACGCCCGCCCACCAGGACCAAGCCGACGGACGACTCCTTGCCGTCGGTGACTCCGGCAGGCGACTCCGAGAGTGCCCCGTCGCCGATCGTTCCCGGGCCGACCGCCTGCGGCCGAAGCACGGCGCCGCGGACCGCGAGGGTCGCGCCACGGCGCGCCGAGGGCCACGGCTGGCCCTCCGTGCGCGGAGACAACGTCAGCCAAAGGGTCGGAGCCAGATTCAGGTCGCCTTGGCCAAGCGCCGCCTGCGCGTGTGCATGCCACATCTGGTCCGAGTACCCGCCGCCGGACTCGACGCCGCCGAAGGTCCAGTAGTCAGAAACGAGTCCCCCGGCGCCGATGGCGACGGCGATCGCCGGCTCGCTGAGGTCGAACACGGCATCCACGTTCTTGGTGCCGGCCAAGTTCGCGTAGTTGCGGTTCGTGGCGTCCCACTCCGAGATCAGAATCCCGCCGACCTGGAGTCCTGGGGTGTCGAACCCAAAGTCGTCACAGTCGGTGCAGTCGGGTGGCAACACGTCCAGATTGGCCATGAGCGGAACGCCGAGCCACCACGGCGGCAGGTCGATGGTCCAGGGAATGAAGACGGTGGGGCCGAGCCGCACGCGCACGCGGGGCAGAGGCCGAAAGACGGGCTCGTTCCTGACTTGACGGTGGGAAACGTAGCTGTTCCCGACCTCTTGGACGTAGCCGGCAAACCCGGCACCGGCGAGCGGCTTCCCCCAGAACCAAGCGTTCCGGGAGTGGTTGTCGGTGGCCGTTCCGAGATACCACTCGTCGAGATCCGCGACCCAACTCCAGTCCTGCCGTCGACGCCGATCCGCCGACGTCGTCGCACACCATCCGGCGACGTCGCAGCCCGCGTAGTACTCGCGATACCCGGTGCGGCCGTAGCGCTCGCCGCGCCCTCCGAACTCCTCGTCGGCCGACTCGTACTCCCCGTACAGCGGACGGTAATGCACGTCCGGTATCGAGCGGCCTCCGTCGTGCAGGACGTCGCGCCAGCGGCCGCCGCCAGCCCCACCCTGCCGGCAGACCAGTTCGCAGTCCTCGGCCGGTTCCGAATCGATTCGCCACGGACGGCAGGCGCAGCCCCTCATCTGGGTGGGGATGGTGAATCCGTCGCGAGCCTGAGCGCTGTCGGAGGGCACGCCTGATTCGAATCCCAGGGCACAGAAGTCGATCTGAACGTCGTCAACGGCGGAGCAGCGCTCGAGTCCCGTCGACGTGTCGCAGACCTTCGGTTTCTCGACGAACGTCGCGCGGCCGAACCGCTCCTGGCAGAGGTCGACGCAGGGGTACGGGTCGCAGGCGTCGCCCAGGCTGGGCCGAATCACGCCGTCGCCATTGATGTCCGAAGCCCCGTCGCCGTCCTCGTCGCCCTCGTTGCAGTTCGCCTGATCGACGTTGTCGACCCACCGGCAGTTGTCGCAGTCGTTGCCGACGCCATCACGGTCGGAATCGGCCTGCACGGTGCCCGTCAGGTCCTCGGTCGAGTCCCGGTTGCGACTGCCTCCTCCTCGACCAGAGCGTGCCGGATCGTCGAGCGGACAGAGGTCGCAGATATCGCCGACGGTGTCGCCGTCCGCATCGCTCTCGGAGGTCGGGTGGGTCACCCCGCGATAGCGTTCCGGGACGGCGAGCCCCGACGGGAGGGCACTCAGGCCGTCGCTGGTGGGCGTGTTCGGGCATTGGTCGCAGGGCCTGCCGGCACCGTCACCGTCGGGATCATCCCAGTAGCGGGCTGCACGTCGCGGGCAGGGGTCGCAGCACTGCATGATGCCGTCGCCTTCCGAAACGGCCCCGGCCCATTCGTCGGCGTCGTTTGTCGGGGCGAAGACGATGGGTAGCGCGGCGGTCCCACGGCACGTGTCTGGGAACTCGATCGCGCTGACGTGCGGGCACCCGTCGCATCCCTCGGCCAAGCCATCGTGGTCCTGGTCGATGCGTCCAGCATAGCGCACCCCATCGCAAAGGTCGCATCCTGAGCAGTATCCGGCCTCGGCCGGTGGGGGATCGTCAGGCCACCAGTCCCCATCCCCGTACCACCATGCCGGGCGGGACGGATCGGGGCAGGTCGTGTCATAGGCGCTGCAGATATCGAGTCCGTTGACCACCTCGTCCCCATCCAGATCACCGAGCAACCAGTCATCGAGGGGAGTCCCGGCGGCGGGAGAGGCGCGATAGCTCTCGACGGATCCGATGAGCTTCTCGAAGGTGACGAAACGGTCCCAGGGTACCTCGATCAAGTCGTCGTATCCCGAGGCATCGTGCGGGTAGCTGTCCCGGACGAGAAGGGTCTCCCCTCCGTCGCGGTATCCGACAACGACCACCGCGTGGGGTGTGGCGTAGCTGGCCACGAGCGCGTACCCGTCACTCAATGTTGACGCGATCAGGGCCGGAGTCGGTAGCTCGTCGCACGTGGCGAAGGAGCAGGCCACCATATCGAACGAAGCGCCTGCGGCCAGCCGGAAGAAGACGGGATCGCTCGGCGGTGCGTCGTGGCACCAGAAGGGCCAGGCGTCTTCGTCTCCTCCACCGGGTGTCACGTGCGCAGCGATGGCCCGTTCCCACATCTCGTGGATGTCGGGAACGATAGTGTCCGTACCTGGTGGCCGATCGAATTCGACAAGCGGGCAGATCCCCATCCGATCGTTCACCATTCCGAGATCGCCCTGGCGCGGTGGAGGCCACATCTGGTACGTCGCCCAGTCCTGGTAGGGGAATTCGTACGGGGCCGCCAACTCGAACGTTGTTCCGACCTCATGATAGAACCTGTCGGAGCCGGCCAAGAAGGCACAGGCAAGCGGAATCTGTTCCGACAAGTCGATGGCGTACCGGACCGACCTCGCCGCACCCCAAGTGGACGGGCAGATCTGGAACGGGTCGTCCGACGGGTCATCATCCATCGGCCGGTTGGGGCAGTCGGGATTCCCGAACCGATCGCGGTGCGGGGCGACGACGCCGCCGCCCAACAAGCCGTGTCGCTCACAGTTGTTGATGGCGTACTGGATCTCGATCACGCCCAGATTGGCGAACCACCCGCAGAAGGGCATCTCTCCCTGGTCTCGCCCGAACGACACGTATGTCTCCCAAGTCAGGGCCTCCGGAAGGTCTGCCTTCGGCGACGGCTCGGGAACCGTGTCCGGCGCATGGAACAACGTCACCGGGAATACCGATCGCTCGTCCGGGTGAATCTCCGCTTCGTCCGCGGCCGAACGACCGCTCACGAAGACCCACAGCACAAGCACGCCGGCAGGCAGGCAGGCAGGCAGTTTCGCTCGCCTCATCGCCGATCCCTCCCCCGCGCAACCCGTGGCGCGGCTTTGCGTACCTGTCGATATCGTGGCGCGGGGCTGCCGGGGAGTCAAGGCCGTCGTGATCAGGCCAGGGGCTCCGCACCGGCTGGCGGGGGGAGCATAGGTCATCCAACCCCATTTTGCCCTCGGCCAAGCGAGCGGGCCGCCCTGGCATCACGGTCGGAACGGTAGCATCCGTGGCGGTTGCGGACACGGGGAAGGATGGGAGGCGAGGTGGTGGTCAGATCTCGGCGTCCGGCCCTTCGACTTCGCCCAGGCCCTTCGGCGGGACCTGGGAGTCGTCATAGCCGAGCGGTATCTGGCAGTGGTCTTGCCAGGGCGGGTCGCGGAGGTCGTCGAGGGGCGACGGTGCCGCGCCGTCCGGCGAGTCCCTCCGACAAGTTCAGGGGATCCAGACGGGCGAGGAGCCGGCCGTCGTCGAGTCGCTTCCAGTGGTCGGTGGAGAGGGTGCGGGGACCGGGTGGGGGGACGGCAAGCAGCGGGTCGCCGCCTTCGCCGGCGCTTCGGCGGCCAGGAGGGGAGGCACGAGGGCCGCCAAGCGAGCCATCAACTCCAGCGGCGTCATGATGCGGTGGGTCTTGCCGGGGCCGAGGGGATGGCGCACCTGGTAGGCGATGCGGCCATCGCCCAACGCGGTGAAGCGATCGACGGCGAAGGCCGGCCTCGTGATCTAACGCGCCAGCCGCTCGCGACCGACGTGGTCACCGGCCCCTCGACAGCCTCGGGGCAAGCGGGGACACGGACGCCGGCGTGGATGTTGGCCCCGCTGCCGGTCCGCCCGCCGCAGGTGGCGGACCGGAGAGAGAACCGTGTTCCCATTCCTTTCGGGAGTCGGCGACGCGCAGCGGCGCCGACCAACCCTGGTCGTGGGCGGACCAGCGGCTCGAGCGGCGGCCGGACGGTACGTCGTCGGGTTCTGTCGTGGCGCCCTCCTGCGCCTCGAGTTGTGCGGCACGCCGTTCGACAAGCTCAGGGCGAGGGTGTCGCAGGCTTCGAGCGCACCGGGGTCCGGCGACTCGTTGGAGCCTTCGCCGGTCGAGCGTTCGTCGCGCAGCAGGCCCATCTTCGTTAGGCGTCCCAGCACGCGCTGGACTTCGGCGAGCTCAGTCGAGCCGGCGGACAGTCTCAACGACCCAGCGCAGGTCGGTCGGGGACTCTTCGACTCACTGCGTTCGCTCAGGGCGGGCGCACGATGGAAGCCGCCGGCCCCTCGGCAAGCTCGGGGCAGGCCGGGTCGGCGAACGAAGAGGCCGTCCGCCGCGAGCAAATGGAAGTGGGGCGCAAGATTCAACGAACCGCCCGTCGTGCCGCAGCCGGACCTTCTTGCCTTCGCGCTCCGTGGCGGCTCCGGGACGTCCTCCGGCAGCCGCGGGAAGACGAGCGCCCGTGCGCTCGTCGTGGGCCTCATCGTCAGAGCACGGCCGAGCTGGAGCAGCACCCGGGTTGACGCGGCCGGGAGGGGCTCAGAACCTGGCTTGGGCGATGACGGCGAGGCCGAGCTGGTCGGCGCGGCGGTAGACGCGGAAGGTGCCGGAGCCGTCGCGCGAGAGGCTGGTGGCGTTCTCGTCGTGGACGTACTGGATCATGGCGTAGAGCGAGAGGATGTCGGAAAGATCCCAGCGCAGCGAGACGCGGGTGGAGAAGATCGGGACGGAGTCATCACCCGAGGGGAGGATGTCGCGGGTTTCCTCGTCGCGCACGACGATGGTCGTGCCGCCCGACTGCAGCGTCGCGGGGAGCTGCACGCCGGCGATCAGCGCGGGCGTGAGGCGCGGGCCGTCGAAGAAGTACGAGAGCCCGGCGGCGACGAAGAACTCGGGCTGGGTCTCCGCCGCTCCCGGCAGGGCCACGAACGGCGAGAAGCTGGGCACGTTGTGCAGGATGAACTCGAGGTTGCGGAAGAACGCGGTCAGGTGCGTGGTGAAGCCGCCGTACTTGAGCTTGAACTGGAGCGCCGCGGCGTAGGCGGGCTGGATCACGGAGCCGCCGACGGTGTCGAGGTCGGCGACGTGCTGGCCCAGGACGGTCCCTTCCAGCGTCACCGCCCAGGTAAGCTCGGACGGAAGGGGGAGCGCCAGCGCGGCCGCCCGGTCCGCCAGCGCCGCGGCGGCGTCGGCCTCCTCGGCCAGGGCGTCGATCGCCATCGGCTCGTTGCGGTACAGGCGGAAGTCGGCGCCCGGCCCGACGTCGATGCCGTCGTGGACGGCGAAGCGGATCGAGCCGCCGAAGGTGTAGACGGGCTCGCCGACCAGGCCGGGCTGGTCGAAGGTTCCCTGCTGGAAGTAGCCGCCCGAGGCATCGATGCGGAACATCCGGCCGATGTCGCCGCCGATCCCGGCGAGGCCGCCGTAGTTCGTCTCCTGGACGTTGAGCGGCTCGCCCTCGACGTCGCTCTCGCGCTGCTCGGAGATCTTCGCCGTCTTGAAGCCGGCGTAGAAGTCGATGGCGCCGATGTTGAACTGGAGCTTGAGGCCCGGCGCGAAGCCGTTGCGCTTGTTGGTGAAGATGCCGCCGCCGCCCCAGGAGATGTCCCACAGGTACCCCAGGCGGAAGCGTTCCGTGTCCCACGGGAAGAACACGAGGGCGACGCCGTCGCCGCCTTCGTCCTCCGGCACGTCGTCGAAGCCGTAGCGGATGCGCAGGTACGTGCCGTCGTCGCGCATGTCGATGCCGCTGTCGTCGATGTCGAAGCGCAGCACGAGACCGGCCTCGGTCGACAGCCTCGGGAAGAACCCGGGCAGGCGCTTGTACATCACGAGGTGGGTCTGGTTCTCGCGGCCGGTGTAGCGGCTGTCGAGGTTGTCCATGAACAGCTCGTAGCCCTGCCGGTCGCCGATCGAGGCCAGCGGCGAATCGGGGAGCTGCTCGCCCGCGTCGGCGAGGAGGTTGTCGTCGCCGAAGGTCCAGGTGACCCGCGTGTCCATGAAGTCGCCCGCCGCCGCCGGCGCCGCCCACGCGCAGGCCAGCCCGGCCATCATCACCAAACGCAACGCCCGTGCCGTCATCCGGGTCACCCTTTCCCGCTGTGAGCTGTGAGCTGTGAGCTGTGAGCCATGAGCTGCCTGGTCCTTCCCTTGCTCTTCTGCGTCTCTGTGTCTCTGCGCGAGAATTCCTTCCCGCCGGCCCTGCTACCTCGTGTACCCCTCGTCGTCTTCCGGTGGCGAGACGCACGCCTCCCACATCGGCTTCGGCGAGCCCTCGACCACGAGGTCGTCGCGGCAGCGCAGCTCGACGACGCGCTGATCCAGGAAGCTCACTTCGGAGAGGATGCCGCGGACCAGCGGCAGGGTGGCGCCGGCGTTCGCGCGCACGTCGAAGTCGGGCGCGGCGCCGCGCGCCACGACCAGCACCTTGCGCTGCTCGCCGGTGCCCGGCTCCGGCGGCGTCGCCAGCCCGAACTGCCCGTAGCGGTCGAAGCTGGTCAGCTCGGTGCAATCCAGCGCCGTGGAGCAGTCGTCCGCGCAGACCTCCTCCGGGGTGTCGAAGTCGATCGAGCCGTTGCCGTTGCCGCCGTTCTCGACCGCGTCGCAGTCCTCGAAGCGCGCGGTCACGACGCCACCGGTGACCTGGACCAGCGACGACTCGAGCGACTCGAGTTGGATGGCGTCGTCCAGGACCGTGGCCACCAGCTCGGTCGGCTCGGGCACGGGGCATTCGGCGGGGCCCGACGGCAGCTCCGGTCGCGGCCAGTCCGGATCGCGGATCCAGGACGGGAAGCCCAGCTCGGTGAGGCCGTAGAACTCGCCGACGATTCCGGAGAGCGCGTCGAGCTTGTCGCAGACGCGGATTCCCGCGGGTGTGTTGTAGTTGTAGGCCAGGAGGCTGTTGTAGCCGCGGGTCTCGGAGACGTCGGTCACCACGAGGGCGTCGACCATCACGCCGACGACCACCAGGTCGCCCTCGTCGATCGTCACGGCCCGCCCCACGAGCGACGGGACCGACGAGAGGCCCTGCACGTCGGCGATGCGCGGGTTGGCGAAGTACAGGACGCCCGTCATTCCGACCGCGTGACTGCCCCCGCTCTCGGATTGGTCGTTGGAATACGCGCAGCCGGGGTCGTCCGGGTAGTCGGTCCGGCCGTCGCCGTCGTCGTCGACGTCGTTGCCGCACGCGGATCCGGACGCCGGGCCGGGGACGAAGCCGGCATCCTCGACCCAGATCCGCGTGTCGCCGTAGGCCTTGGCCACCGTGACGACCACGTCACCGGCCGCACCACCGTGCAGCCGGACGTTGCTGCGAATGGAGTCGGCCGGGTCGGGAGTCGTGACCGACAGCACGTCGCCCGGCTCGGCCCTCACGGCCACCCAGCCTTCGGCGAACTCGCCCGCGGGTTGGGCGTCGATCCGAACGGTGTACGGCAAGCCGACCAGCGAGAACGGCAGGCGCACGGTCGACGACCCGACGTCGCCCGCCGTCACCGCGACGCGGAACGACCTCGGTCCCTCCGGCATCCCCTCGCCCCCGCCGCCACAAGCGCAAAGCGCCAGCACGGCGATGCCCGCCGCCGCCTTGCCTTTCATCCACCCGCCTCCCATCGCCTTCAACCCCGTCCCCCATCCTGCCAGTCCCCGACCCCCGACCCCCAGCCCCCTCTTGTCCCCTTCCCCCACCCCCCAGCCCCCTAGGGCAGGTACGCTCGGATCCTTCCGTCCTCCAGCGCGCCGACCTCGGCGCCCACGCACGCGACCTCGGCGCACTCCGCTCCCGCCAGGTCGCGGAACCCGCAGGCGAGCTGCTCGGGGTCGTCGCCGTCGTCCAGCACGCGCCGCATGTACATGTCGGCGACGTCGGTGAGGCACGCCGTGAGCACGCAATGACCGGCGCCGGAGGCCGCTCCCGTTCCGTCGCAGGCGGTCGTCGTGTCGTTCCAGCGCCAGCGGCCGGGCAGGTGGCAGGTCTCCCCGTCGCCGCACTGCCCATCGTTCTCGCACGCTCGCGGGTCGGCGCACGGCGGGCCGCCGCGGATGCGATCGATGAGCGCCTCGCGCATGGGGATCCCGGAATCCTGCTGGGTCGTGTTGCGGCGGAGCACGACGTAGCCCGACCCGCCCTGGGCCAGGTAGTTGCTGGTGGCCAGCTCGTAGCTGCCCAGGGGATCGATCGCCCGCGCCTCGGTGCCGTCGCCGATGATCACCGACTCCGCGCACGGCAGGCCCTCGGTGCGCTCGCAGCCGCGGCAGTTGAGCACGACCCGCGCGCCGGCGATCTGCGCCTGGGAAGCGCAGCCGCGGCTGGCCGTGCGGCGCGCCACGTAGTCGAACAGGTCCTGCACCTCGAGCCCGGACAAGAACATCGTGGTGATCGTGTTATCGAAGGGGAAGACGTTGAACAGCGCCTCGGTGGTGACCGGGCCGGGGTTGATGTCGGTGCGGATGCCGGTGGTGTTGCTCAGCGAGAAGTCGGTCTCGATGCCGCGGCGCAGCCACATCGAGTCGGCGACGAGATTGCCCAGGGGGGAGTCGCCGCCGGTCGAGCCGAAGCGGCGGACCGTGGTGGGCGCGTAGCCGATCAGGCGGTCGAGGTCGATCTGCTGCTCCATCTCGAGGGCGTACGGCTCGAGCAGGTAGGCCACCGCGGGATCCTCGGGGACCGTCGAGTCCACGGGGTAGAGCGTGTACTCGTGGCTGGCGACCTCGAAGCCGTTGCGCGAGTCGGCCGCGTTCTTGCGCAGCACCAGGTCGAGGCGGCCGAGGTACTTCATGAACGCGCCCGAGTGGCAGAGGATGACGGGCCGCGGGGTGCAGGCGGGACGGCGGCTGCCGGCCGCGGGATGCTGCAGCCCCTCGTCCTGGCAGTCGGGGATGGTCTTGGGCGGGTCGAGCACGATGTGCAGGTGGCCGCCGAGCACGACGTCGATGCCTTCGGTGTGGCGGATGATGTACTCGTCGGCGCTCGGCCCCTCGTGCGAGGCCACGACGATCAGGTCGACCTGCGGGCGCAGGAAATCGACCCATTGCTGGACGGTGTCGATGACGTTCAGCGGCGTGATCCCGAGCCGGTTCCCGGTCTCGAAGATGGAGAACATCGAGCCCGTGTCGCCCACGCCGATCACCGCGACGCGGAGGCCTTGCACGTTGAACGTGACGTAGGGCCTGGTCAGGCGCGCCAGATCGTTCTCTCCGTACGCCGACGGCTCGAAGCGGTAGTTCGCTGCCAGGGCCGGGAAGCGGGCCCAGGCATCGAGCTGCTTCGCGAGGTTGGGTCCGCCGCGATCGAACTCGTGGTTGCCGATCACCATCACGTCCACGCCGATCTCCGACAGGACGCGGAATTCCGCCTCCCCTTCGAAGAAGTTGAAGATCGGCGCGCCCTGGAACGGATCGCCGGTATCGATCCACAGCGAGCGGCCCGAGCGGCCGCGTTCGCGCTTCACGAGGTACGCGAGGCGCGCGGCGCCGCCGAAGGGCCCGTTGTCCTGCACCAGCCCGAGCTGCCGGTCGACCTCGCCGACCTCCAGCTCGTACGGGAAGAGGCGCGAGTGCGTGTCGGACGTGTGCAGCAGCGTGAGCAGCACGTCCTGGCCCGACAGGTCGACCTTCTCCCCTTCGTTGACCACGCAGCCGGGCAGGAGCACCGTTCCCGCGAGCAACGCAACGAGAAGCAACGACGGTCGCCGCATGGAGGGACCGTGCCACAACGGGAGACGGGGCGCAACGGGCGGGGCGAGCGGACGAGGGAAGGCGAGCGGACGAGGGAAAGCGAGCGGGCGAGCGGACGAGGGAAGGCGAGCGGGCGAGTCCTGGATCGGGTGGGCCGGGGACCGTATACTGCCGAAAGACGCGGGGTGCGCGGGAGGGTGAGGGGCCGATGGGAAGACCGGCGGGAAGGCACGGAGCGCGGGGACGAGGGGCTTGGTGGGTCCTGGGCGTGCTGGCTGCCACGTCGTGCGCGACGGGGTGGAGCGTGGAGGGCGACGTCGGGCGGCGGGACGGCGACGCGGTCGACGGTGTCTCGGAGGACGGTCCGGGGGACTTCCTGGATGACGACGCCGCGGATCCGGAGACGGGGGCGGAGGACGGCGGGGGCGAGACGGTGTGCGGGCCGCCTGGAGTCTGCGACGACCACGTCTCCTGCACCGAGGACTCCTGCGATCCCGTGGCGGTGCGCTGCGTCCACGTGCAGCGCGGAAGTTTGTGCGACGATGGCGACCCGTGCACGGGAGCCGAGGTATGCGACGTGGTGCTCGACTGCATCCCCGGCACTCCCGTGGACTGCGACGATGGGCTGGCGTGCACGGACGACTCGTGCCTTCCGGCGACCGGCGGCTGCGAGCACGTGCTGAACTGCACGCCGCCGCAGATCTGCGACCCCGCGGGCGGCGGTTGCACCAACCCGCCGACCTGCTCGACCGACGCCGATTGCGACGACGGCAACCTCTGCACCGGCGTCGAGACGTGCTCGGTCGAGGGGATGTGCCGCTCCGGCACGCCGGCGGCTTGCGAGGACGGCCTGGCCTGCTCGCTGGACCGCTGCGACCCTGCCGCCGCGGGCGGGCGCGGCGCCTGCGTCGCCGAGTCCCCGGACCTCGACGGCGACCGCCACGGCAGCCTGTACTGCCTGGGCGACGACTGCGACGACGCCGACGGTTCGGTCTTCCCGGGCGCGATGGAGATCTGCAACGCGACGGACGACGACTGCGACGGGGCCACCGACGAGACCTTCGCCTGCGCGCGGGGCACGGCGGGGACGTGCAGCGCGCCCGGCGGCTGCGTCGGCGTCCAGACGTGCGGCTTCGACTGCACGTGGGGCGCGTGCACGGTCGCGGGCTCCGAGTCGTGCAACGGCCTGGACGACAACTGCAACGGCTCGGCCGACGAGACCTTCGCCTGCGTCCTGGGCGCCGGCCGCGCGTGCTCCGTCGGCGCCTGGTCCGGGAGCCAGACCTGCGTGCCGGGCTGCACGTGGGGCGCCTGCGTCGTGACCGCGGCGGAGACCTGCAACGGGGTGGACGACGACTGCAACGGCTCGACCGACGAGACCTTCACTTGCGTCCTGGGCGCCAATCGCGCGTGTTCGGTCGGCGCGTGCGGCGGTACGCAGACGTGCCAGGCCGGCTGCACATGGTCCGCGTGCGTCGTGAGCGGCGTCGAGGCCTGCAACGGTTCGGACGACGACTGCGACGGCGCGACGGACGAGACGTTCGCGTGCACGTTCGGGGCGACGCGGTCCTGCACGGTCGGCTCCTGCACCGGCTCGCAATCGTGCGGCGCGGGGTGCACCTGGAGCACTTGCGCGATCGCGTCGTCGGAGAGCTGCAACGGGGTCGACGACGACTGCGATGGGACGACGGACGAGGGCTACACGTGCCCGATGGGCTCGACGCTGGGCTGCACGAACTCGTGCGGCGCGGCCGGGTGGCAGACCTGCGCGGGGCCGTTCTGCACGTGGGGCGGGTGCTGCTCGCCGCTCGAGGTGTGCGGCAACGCGTGCGACGACGACTGCGACACGGCGGTCAACGAGGGGTGCGGGGCGACGTGCTCGGTGGTCGAGGGGTTCGAGGCGGGGTACTGGCCGGCGCCCGGGTGGTCGGGCGGCATCGGCACCGTCGGGACGGGCATGGCGCACGACGGGTCGTACGGGATCCAGGACCCCGACTGGCCGTACCGCACGGATGTCGTCTTCGGGAACGCGGGTGACAGGATGACGGCGTGGGTGCGGCCCGGGGACGGGCGCGCGTACATCGGCTTCGCGGCGTCCGCGGGCGGCTGCAAGTCGTTCGTGGCGGCGCCGAACACGACGGACATCCGGTTCCAGGACAACGCGGGCTGGGGCTTCGAGGAGCTGAACTACTCGACGCAGTCGTTCGCGGCGGGGACCTGGTACCTGATGGAGGTCGAGTTCTACGCGGGGGACACGGTGACGGGGCGGTTGTACGCGGCGGACGGCACGACGCTCCTGAACTCGGTGACGCAGACCTTCAGCTCGTCGGTGGTCGGCGGCCTCGCGCTGCGGACCTTCGGCGCCTTCGCGGTGGACACGATTTCGGTGTGCCGGCCGTAGGGCGGCCGGGCCGGCGGAATCGACGAAGTCCTTGCTCACGGCGGGCGACCGCGCTACATAGCACCCACACGGCGGACGCGAGGACACGGCCGATTGGGGCCCGAGTTCCGCCGGCGTTCGGCAACTCGAGGGAGGAAGTGCCCGCAGGCGCCGGTCGCACGGGCGAGGAAGGATCATCTCCATGAACGTACGCGACTCAGGCTCCATTCGGCGACGAACTCCGGCCCGCACGCTTCGTATTCCTGTAATGGCGGGATTGCTCGGGCTGGCGCTGGCGTGCCTGGTCGCGTGCAGCGACGGCGGGGGCGCCGCGAGCGATGCCGACGGAAGCGATACGGTCGACACGGACGTCGAGCCCGAGGCGGATGGGTCCGTATCGGACGATTCCGGCGAGGCAGTGGATGACGCCGGCGAAACGGCGGACGACGTCGACGTCCCGAGCGACGACGGCGTGACGGACGAAGACGGGGGCGATGTCGCCGACGCCGACGACGGTTGCGCCCCACAGAGCTGCGCCGACCTGGGCGAGGTCTGCGGAACGTTCGACGACGGCTGCGGCGGGACGCTCGAGTGTACCGCGGGTTGCCCGGCGTGCACCGAGGCGACGTACGCTCTGGACTGCCCGTCGCGTGCGTGCGAGACGGCGACCGGATGCGTGGACGGCGACTGCGTCTACGGTCCGACGGTCTGCGGCGCGGGCGAAGGCGGGGGCGATTGCGTCTGCGCGCTGGGGAGCTGCTCCAGCGAGGATTACCGTTCGTGCGGGCTGGAGATCGGCGACCTTCCGCCCTGCGCGGACTGGTACTGCGACCCGGCGCCGACGACGGGCCCGGACGGGCTCACGTTCGGCAACGTCTGCACGCAGGACCTTGCCGGCCCGTGCGGCATCTGCGACCTCGGCGCGCGCGGATGCGACGGTCTGGCGGGCGTCTTCACCTGCGACGACGACGTCATCCTGGAGACGCTCGGCCTGGATCCCGAGTGGGTGAACTGCGACTCGACCTCGCCTGCGTCGCCGTTCGTGTTCGTCGACTCGCGCTGGACGGGCGTCGATCCCGCGGACGGCAGCCGCGAGCGGCCTTTCGGCTCGGTCACGGACGGCGTCGCGGCGGCGCTCGCGCGCGGCGCGCGCGCGGTGATCGTCGGGGGGGCGGAGACGTACGCGGATCGTCCGGCGTTCGCCAACGGGATTTCGGTGCACGGCGGGTACACCGGTTTCCCCGACTGGCTGCCCGATCGGTCGCTGCGCCCGGTCTGGGAGATCCCGGCGTCCCTGGCGGCGGACAACCGGCTGGTGGGCGTGACCATCCGCGACCTTGTCGATCCCACGGTGCTGTCGAACCTGGAGTTCCGCACGGAGTCGCTCGCGACGACGGCGGCGGCCGAGGGCGCGACGAACTACGGCCTGTACGTGGTCAACTCGCCCGGATTGCGGCTGGTGGGGTGCGTGGTCCAGGCCGGGGCGGCGGGAGCCGGCGGGAACGGCGCGGGCGGCGGGGTCGGCGCGGCGGGTTCGCCGGGCGGCAACGGCACGGACGCGCGTTGCCAGTACCTTCGCCAGAACTCGTTCTCATCATGTCTTGCAACGCTCGTCATGTCCTCCACGGGCGGGGCGGCGGGCGCCGATCCGGCCTGCGGTGCGGACGCCTTGGCGGGTGGGGGCGCCGGGGCCAGCATCGTGAACGTCTTTGGCTGCAATCCGGTTTCGGGGCGGGGTACGAACGGCGCCGGAGCCGATGCGGCCGCGGGTGGCAGCGTGACCTCCCCCGGGCAGCCGGGATGGTCTCTCTCCGCGGTTCCGGCGCGGCCGGGCGAGCCGGGACGGGAGGGGTATCGCATCGATATGGCCGGCACGGATCGCTGGCTCGTCGCCATCGGCCGGGGCGCTACCGGGTGGGATGGCGGCGCAGGACAGGGCGGCGGGGGCGGCGGCTCGGGGCGGTCCGACTACGAGTTCCAGGACAACGGTATGGGGACCGACGAGCATTGGGCCGGGGTGGGAGCCGGTGGGGGCGGCGGAGGCTCGGGAGGCTGCGGCGGTCACGGCGGCACCGGGGGCCACCCCGGCGGCTGGTCGGTCGGGCTGTTCGCGATCGGGTCCGGGGGACTCGTGGTGCGCGGCTCCTTGATCCAGGGTGGTGCGGGCGGTGCGGGCGGCGCCGGTGCCGCGGGAGGCGCCGGGGGCGCGGGCGGAGCGGGAGGGAATCCGGGAAACGGGGCCCCGGCGAGCTGCGACACCGCGACGTTCGACACTCGCATCGGTCTCGCAGAGCTGCGGGCCGGCCAGGGCGGAGCGGGCGGTCGCGGCCAGGAGGGTGGTCGAGGCGGAAACGGACCGGGGGGAAGCTCGGTCGGCGCGTGGTGCGAGGGCGGAGCCCTGGTCGCGGAAGACAGGACGCGCTTCCAGGCGGCAGCCGGCGGAGCCGGGGGAACCGCCGCGGAGACACCGGCCGGCGCGACGGGAGCCGCGGTCGACCTCGCGGGCGGCTGCTCGGCCGCGACCCCGAGCGAGACCGCGTGCAACGGGTCCGACGACGACCGGGACGGGATTTGCGACGAGACGGCCGCCTGTTGCCGGGGCTCGACCTTCCCGTTCACGAACGCGTGCGGCACGTCCGCAAGCTGGGCGTGCATGGATGGTGCGGGTTGCTCCGCCCTCGACTTCCGCGGCGTCGCCGAGTCGTGCAACGGCGTGGACGACGACTGCGACGGTACGATCGACGCGGGATTCCGGGCCGCCGACGTGGGCACCTCGGTTTCCGGCGATCTCCGCGCCGCCCACAGCGGATGCGACGGCAGCATCAGCGCGAACTGCAACGCGGCGATCCACCGCTTCTGCGGAGGGCGGGCCTGCTCCACGACGGGGTTCGGCCCCATCGAGCGATCCGGCGACGTCGCGAACGTGGCGTGCCTGGCCGGCGGCACGGTGCTGCGCGTGCCGTACTCGACTCTGTCGGCGCTCGATGGCACCTGCGGCACGGGAAGCAGCCGTCAGACGATGGGCCCGCACTGCAACCGCGCCATCCACCGGCACTGCATGTCGCTGGGCTGGGCGACCGGCTACGGCCCCGTGGAGATCCCCAGCAGTACCGAGGCAGACATCGTCTGCCTGCCGCTGGGGATGGCGACGCTGGTCGACACCACGGCCAGCGTCCTCCAAGGCCTTGTGGGCAGTTGCCAGTACACCACGTACAACGAGGAGATCTACATGATGACGCAGAGCTGCTACTCCGCCGTCAAGCGGTTCTGCGGGAGTCGCGGGTTCATTGCGGGCTACGGGCCGGTGGAATGGACCGTGCCCGATCCGGGCAATGCCCGTGACGACGACAACCAGCGGCGCGTGGTCTGCGTCTCGGAGTAGTACGAGTTTCGACTTCCTGGCGCCGGTACGGGGGCACGCCGGCGAAGATCAAGAATCGGGGGAGGGAAGGAGCGCAAGTCCCATGGTTCGATCGAGCATTGCGGCGACGATCATCTGGACGAGTCTGGCGACGCTGGCCTCGTGGGGTTGCGACGACGGCGGCGGCGGAGCCGCGGACGCGGAAGCCGGCGGCGACGCGGACGTCGAGCCGGACACCGGCGACGTCGAGGAGGAGGGCACCGAGGCGACCGAGGCGACCGAGGCGACGGAGGACGGCGCCGGCGGTGCTTGCCGGCGCAACTCGGTGCTGATGAGCGAGCGGCAGGAGTGCGTCCGCGACGACCAGTGCCCGTGCGGCAAGAACTGCGAGCTGGGCCTGTGCGTTTTCGAGTGCGAGGCGGACGTCGACTGCGGCGACGGGCGTCGCTGCGACGATTTCGGCCGCTGCCGCGCCGCGGACGATCTCGCGCCGGTGTTGCCGGTGGATGCGACGCCGCAGCCGGTGCTCGAGCTGAGCGATCGGACGATCGAGTTCCGCTCGCCGGGCACGGAGCGCGTGGTGCGCATCACGGCGGCCCAGCGTCCGGCGGGACGCGTGCGCGTGGCCGCCAGCGCCGGGGTCGAGGTGAAGTGCGACCCGGACGGGGCGTTCACGACCGAGTGCACCTGGGACGGCATCGAGGTGGGTCCCGACGACGAGGCGCGAATCCTCGTCGTGCGCTGGATCGGCCCTGCCGCGGTCGAGGAGGATCTCGCCGGGACGGTGCGGATCTGGACCGGCGCGTTGCGCCTCTCGGTCGGCGTCCGCATCGTGGCGCCCGACCTGGCCGTCCGCTCGCTCGACGACGGCGTCGGCATCTACCGCGGGCACGCGTCGCCGGCGGGGGCGTGGCTGGCCTCCAATCCGCGCACCGACGCCGTGCCGGCGGAGGTGTCCGACATGCGGGTGCCGGTGACGATGAAGGTCTATCCGGCCTCGAGCGGCGAGCACGTCGTGGCGTTGTCCGACGAGCTGCACGCGGTGTTCCCCGACTCGCCGACCGTCGGGCGCCTCTACCAGTCGGGTGGGACGTGGCATCTGGAGGTGCTCCGGCGTCTTCTCGTCGGGCCGTCGCCGGCGGCCGACGATTCGCCCGAGGTGACCGTGCGGTTCGGGTCGGCCGACCTGGCGTGGGGCCGGGGCTCGATCGCGGGGGACGTCGATGCGACGTTCGAGGGCGCGACGACGGACGCGCACGCGCCGGTCTTGCGCTGGCACCTCGCCGTGACCTGGGAGGAGGAGCTGGCGGGGGGCGACACGGCGCCGGCAGTCCCGGCGGCGTACGGCCGCCGGAGCCTGGCGGACGCGGCCAACCGGTCCTTCCGCGTGGAAACCGGCGCGCGCGGCGATCTGCCGGCGGCGATCGGCGCCACGCCCGCGGAGCAGGCCGGAGCGGCGTTGTGCACCTGCTGCGACAGCACGGCGACGGTCGAGCGGCTGACGGACGACGTCCTGGTGCTGTCGTCCGGACTCGCGTCGCCGGTCGGCGATCTGGCGTGCGTCAACCCGGGGGATCCGCAGCTCACGTACCCGTTCCTGGGGGAGACGTCGTTCCAGACGCACGCCGTGGTGCAGGAGTGCCTCGACGACCTGGAGATCATGGATTCGGGCACGGCGGGTCTGGGCGAGGATACGGGCTGCGCGGATGCGCCGCGCGCCGTGCTGGCCATGTCGCTCGGGCTGCAGCGGGATCGCGAGCGGGCGGTGAGCGCGAGCGGCACGGCGGATCCGTCGGCCAGTTCCATCGGGCACCGCATGGTGCAGCAGTGGGCGGCGTTGCACGCGTTCGTCGTGCGGGAGGCCGACGCGGTCCAGGCGCTGAACGACATCCTGCCGCCGGGCGATCGGCTGGCGCAGTCGTTCACGGCGCTGGAGGCGCTGCAGCGGGGCGTGGCGGGCTGGGACCTGCTGTTCCACCCGCGGATCGCGGCGGCGCTGCCGCTGCTGCCGGCCGCCGTGCTCAACGCCCCCGACTACCGGCCGCGTGTGTTCCCCTCGGGCAGCTACCCGGACGTCGACGGCAACGAGCAGCCGGTCGGCCTGTCGGCCTCGCTGCTGCACTCGCTGGTCGAGGAGCTGGGGCCGCTGGGCGGGCTGGTCTACCGGTCGTCCACGGGCGATGTCGACTACGCGCAGGTCGAGCCGTTGCTGACGGACTACTTGCGGCGCGGCTTCGTGCTCTTCGCCTTGGCGCGCGGGTTGTACTTCACGGCGCGGGGTCCGGGCGCCGTGGACTGGCAGGAGGAGTGGGACCTCGCGCAGGTCGCGTGGGGCACGGCCGTGGATGCGCTGCTGCGGGCCGTGAAGGACCACGACGCCGGCCGCAACACGCTGGGCATCGAGGATTTCGATCTCCCGCTGTACCGGGTGGGCGACGACGTGTCGGCCGGGGATCGCTTCTCGGCGCTCTCGGACTACCTGCTCGGCTACGGCGTCTCCGACACCGCCGTCGCTCCGGCGCTCGTGAATCGCGCCCAGGACTCGCTGGACGCCGCGCACGACATGTGGTTTGCGCTCAACGAGCGCAACTTCCAGGCGGCGATGCTGGGCGACGACCACGGGCGGCGCATCGAGGGCATCAACCGCAAGTACGGCGAGGAGATCATCTCGCTGTGCGGCAATCCCGACTGGGACTCGGCCACCGTGCTGGCGATGTGGAACGACATCGACCCCAACACCTGCTACCTGCGCGAGGCGTGCAAGCCGACGACCGAGGATCGCAAGGCGCGCGTGAACGCCGCGGATCTCGGCTACCTGCTGTGCTACGTGGGGAAAGTCCGCGAGCGCTACGCGGATGCGTCGACGGGCAGCGACGACGTCGATGCGCGGGCCGACGACGTGTACGGGGACCTGTACGTGGACGCAGGCGCCTTCCCGCTGCGGATCGCCGCGGTCAACGACACGGAGGTCCAGTTCGAGGACACGACGGCAAGCGTCTCGTACGTGCTGCCCTGGTCCGCCTTCGACGAAGCGGGTGCGATCGAGGAGGACGAGCTGGATGCGGAGTACGTCGAGGAGGTGCGCACCACCTGCCAGGCGGCGCGCGAGGAGTCGACGAACCAGCGCAACGAGGGAGAGGTCATTCTCCCGACGGGCTGCGAGCTGGCCGACGATTGCCCGGTGGACTACGTCTGTCGCGCGGGGACGTGCGAGGCGGACACAGGGAGGAGCGGCACCGACCCCGAGTGCTTCATGGGTTCGCTGGGCTCCCTGGCCATCGGCGTGCAGGCGACGGCGCGCGAGGTCGACGTGGCCAATTCGGAGATGAACGACCTGACGGAGCAGTACAACATCTCCGCGGGCAACTGCAAGTTCATGCTCGACACGTATGACAAGATCGAAGCGGCGACGACCAAGCACAACAACCAGATCGAGAAGTACCTGAAGGTCAAGTTAGCGTTCCAAGTTCTCTCCAACGTCGCCGGCGCGGCGAAGGACATCGGCTCGATGGGGCTGGACGACTGCATTCTCGGCGGCGGCGTCGGGATCGCCGGAGCGATCGTGGAGGCGGCGGCCAACTCCGTCGTGGACGGCATGGACTACGCGATCGAGACGGCGGACCGGGAGTACGAGGAAGACATGGCGGAGTTCGAGCACGACATCGAGTACAACTCGTGCATGTCCGAGGCCGAGCAGATCCGGGTGCAGATCGACACCGGGGTGTTGCGCGCGCAGGCGGCGGCCCTGAACCTGGGGCAGTCCATGGTCGAGTTCGGCAACCTGAAGAACGAGCTGCGGGCGCTGTGTCGCGAAGGGCACGCCGCCCTGCTCAACGAATCCGGCCGCCGCGTGGACCCGCTCAGCCTGGACTTCTGGATGGCGGAGGCGATCGAGACCTTCCGCAGCCACATGCGCCAGGCGCGCCGCGCGACCTACCTGGCCATGCTCGCCGTGGAGTACGAGTTCCAGTTCTCGTCGGCCGAGGGGGACCGCATCCTCGCGGCCCAGAGCCCGGGGGAGCTGGAGGCCAGCCTGGATGCGCTCCGCGCTGTGGCGCTCACCGGCACGGTCGGCGGCGCGCTTCCCGCCAACCTCTTCGCCGCGGTGAGCCTGAGCGACCACGTGCTGGACGTCGCCGACCAGAGCGCCATGCCGGTGGGATGGGCGGCGATGACGCCGGCCCAGCGTTTCCACATCTGGCTGACCGACCCGTCGAACTCGGTCTACGACGACGAGGGCAACTACCTCGGGCAGGAGGTGGACTTCGCGGTCTGGCCCAACAGCGAGGCCACGGGCATTCCGATCCTGGCGGGGACCGACTGCGCCGAGCGCGTCTGGTCGGTCAACGCCTCGCTGATCGGTACGGACTCCCACGTCGGGGCCGGGACGTTCAGCCGCGTCGTGCTGCGCAAGCGCAACACGTTCCACAGCCAGTGGTGCGGCGGGACGCACGACACCGACTACCAGGACGCGTCCACCCGGCCGTCGGTGAACCTGTTCCTCGATCCGTACGGCTTCGAGGAGTCGAACACGCCGTACACGCCGCAGCCGGACCGGATCAGCGGCGACGAGACGCGCGCCTTCAGCAATGCCCGCATCTCGGCCTACTTCAACGTCGGGCGGGCGGAGCTGGAGGACGAGTCCTACTTCAACGGCGATTCGCAGGAGCTGGCCGGAAGGGGATTCTACGGCGACTACGCGCTCTTCTTCCCCGCCGAGACGCTGAGCGACAGCGGGGGCGACGGCCTGGTGCTGGAGCACGTGGACGACGTCCTGCTGCGCTTCGACTACGTGTCGGTGGCCAGCGGCGGGAAGTAGGGCGAAGGTCCTCCCTTCGGCCAACGGCTTCCGAAGGTTCGCGCAAAGGACGCAAAGAAGCGCAAAGGGCGCAAAGACCAAGAAGGCAAGCGGGCCGAAACGAGGGTCAAGGCCCACCACCGAAAGGAGGATGCGATGCGTCGAGGGATCCGGATCGTCGCGGCGACAGCCGCGCTGGCAATGCTCCACTGCGGGGACGACTCGGCAAGCACCGACGTCCCGCTCGACGAGACGGCTGGCGAGGTGACCGACTCCGGCGCCGACGCCGACGCCGACTTCGGCGTGGACGTCCTGGACGACACGGCGTGCGACCCGCTCGTGTGCGACGAGGAATGCCGCGCGGCGGGCTATCGCCGGGGAGAGTGCGACGGGGAGAGCTGCGCCTGCTCGAACGTCGATCCGGACGCGGGGGTCGACGGCGACGGGGACGTCGGCGGGGACGTCGACGGGGAAGCGGACGGGGAAGCCGCGGCCGACGGCGCCGGCGAGGATGGCACCGGGGAGGACGCGGAGGCCGACGCGGAGCCGGAGGCGGACACGCCGGTCGACGAGGGTCCCGAGGCCGACGCGGACGCGGAGGCGGAGGCGGAAGCGGAGGCCGACGTCGGGGCTGACGACGGCGCGGGTGTCGAGGACGGGGGAGGGACTCCGACCGCGGTTCTGACGGACGAGGTCTGGCATGCGGGAGGCACACCGTGCGACCCGGCGAGCATGGCGGCGAGTGCCCCGGCTGCGGGCACGATCGTGGTGACGCTTTCGAACATTCCGGCGGCCGACGTCACCGGGACGTGCTCCGGACATTTCGCCGGGGTCGAGCAGGCGGGTGCCGACCTCACGGTGACGATCGATCGCTCGGGCGGCGGCGCCTGCTTCACGTCGTGCTGGGACTTCACGGTCGAGATCACGGGGGTGGCGTCCGGGGACTTCACGGTGCACTTCCTGGCGATGACGGCCTCCGTACACGTCCCGTAGTCCTGCCCTCCGCCGGCGGGCTGAAGCCCGCGGTCCGGTTGTGGGAGGTGGTACCGGAATTCCCGGGTGACCGTTCGTCAGTGGCAGCGCTGCTGGATCGACGAGGTGACGGGGGTGCAGGTCGCGGCGTTGCAGTATTGGACCCAGTTCCAGAAGAGGCCGCAGTCGGGGACGCAGCTATCGCCGCCGGGCAGCCAGCCGACGGTCGCGGCGCAGGTGCCGCCGACCGGATCGAGGATGCAGCCGCCGCACGCGGTGCGTTCGCGGTCGATGATGGTCGAGCAGTCGTAGTCCCAGAAGCCGAAGCTGGACCCGGAGGAGCACGGGGTGGAGCGAGCCGCGAACCAGGCGGTCTGTCCCGGGAAGACGTTCAGGTCGAGGTCGCAGCAGTCGCGGCCGTTGTCCACGTAGCCGCCCGGACGGGACTCCGCGCAGATGGTGGCGCCGTGGGAGTCGCCAGACGTGTCGCCGTCGGCGTCCGGCCACCAGGTGGGCAGCCGTTCGCCGCTGCGGCAGACCGTGCCCTCGCAGCGGTCGCCCAGGGTGCACGAATCGCCGTCCTCGCACGGGCCTTCAGCCGGCGTGGCCTGGCAGATTCGCCCGGTGCCGCCGACGACGCACACTTCCGTGGTGCACGGGTTCCCGTCGTCCAGGCAGTCGGACGCGTGGTGGCAGGAGAACCGGCACGCGTTCGTGCAGCCGTTGGTCTCGATCGTGTCCCCGTCGTCGCATTCCTCCGACGGTGCCTCGACGGTGCCGTTGCCGCAGGTGAACGACGGGACGTCGAGGACTTCCCCCGCCTCGACCTCGATCGCGCCATCGCCGTCGCCGTCCGCGTCCGCGTCGGCATCGGCGTCCGCGTCCGCGTCCGCGTCCGCATCGGCGTCCGCGTCCGCATCCGCATCCGCATCCGCATCCGCATCCGCGTCCGCGTCGCCGTCCACGCCGGAATCGCCGTGGCCGTCGCCGTCGGCATCCCCTGCCCCGTCCGGATGCGCGTCGGAGTCGGCATCGGCGTCCGCGCCGACGTCGCCGACCGCTTCGCCGGCCGCGTCGTCCTCTCCGCCGAGGTCGGAATCCTCGGCCACGCCGCCGCAGGCGGCGCACGCCAGCAGCCACACCGGAACCCATCCGAGCCCGCGTGCCATTTCGGCGTCCTCCTGCGGCCGGGTTCGTCCGGCCGACCGCAGGGACAGTCTGACATCCGGACCTGCCTTGCGCAAACGAGGGAGGGAGTTGTTGGTCGTTGGTCGGCCGTCTGGATCGAGTTGTTGGTCCGGAGGTGCGAAACCAGCCGACGCGCCTCAGCCTTCCGAACCGCCCAGGAGCTGGGTGGTATGGGCGACGAGCAACTCCCGGCACTGGCGAATGAGAACGGGATCCTGGCGATCGAGCGCATAACGCAACCGGGCGATCGACTGCCCAAGCGCCTCCCGCTCCGGGCCGATCAGCTCGACGAAGAGCGCCTCCGCCCGGGCCAGGGCGGTGAGGTTGGGCAGCTCCTCGCGGGGGTGGACTTTCCATCGCTTCATCGCCTGGCGCGCCTGCTCGACTTGCTCGGCGGTCAGTCGGCCGGGCGAGCGTTCGATGACCAGGGTTTCGGTGCGATCCGTGCCGCCGACGGTCAGATCCACTTCCAGGATCCCGTTCAGATCGTAGGTGAAGCGTACCTCGACACTCACCTTGCCTGCCGGGAGCTCCGGCAGCTTGGCCAGCACGTATTCCCCCAATTGCTGGTTGTCGGCGCACCTCGCATGTTCGCCTTGGAAGACCTTGAAGTGGATCGTGCGCTGGAAGTCGGCGACGGTCGAGAACGGCTTGACGCGACTCGCCGGAATGACCGTGCCGCGCTCCAGGATTGGGGCGAAGACGCCGCCGACGAATTGGGAGCCCATCCGCACGCTGCTCTCGATGCCCATGGTGAAGGGGGCGACGTCCGTGACGACCATGTCAGCGACGGCGGAGTCACGAGCCTTCAGGGCCGCCTGGACCGCGGCGCCCATGGCCACGGCCTCATCGGGCGGGAGCGAACAGAGCGGCGGGCGGCCGAACAAGCCGGCCACGGCGTGCTGGATGCAGGGCATCCGGGTAGCACCGCCCACGAGCAGCACGTGGTCGAGGCGGCCGGGGTCGAGCGACGCATCCCGCAAGGCCCTCTCCGTGGGGCCGCGCAGTCTGCCGAGCAGCGGAGCCCACGCATCGACCGCCTGCTCGCGCGTGATGGACTGGTGCAACCGGCTGCGCCGGCCGGGACCGAACGGAAGGTCCGGCAAGTCGACCGTGGCGGCAGGTTCCGTCGACAGGCGACGTTTGGCGCCTTCGCACGCCTCGCGCAATCTAGCCCAGCCAATTGGATGTTCCCGCAGCTCGGCCCGATCGTCGTCGTCCAGGCGAGATGCCGCCAGCTCGGCCAAGGCGTCCGTGAAGTCCTCCCCGCCAAGCCGGACGTCGCCGGCGGTCGCCTGGACTTCGATCACTCCGGAGACGATTTCCAGCACGCTGACGTCCAGCGTGCCCCCCCCGAGATCGAACACCACGACCCGCTGGTCGTTGTCGGCGGCGCGCAGACCGTAGGCCAGCGCCGCGGCCGTGGGTTCGTTGACGATTCGTTCGACGTGGAGACCGGCGATGGCTGCGGCGTCCCGCGTGGCCTGGCGCTGCAGCTCCCCGAAGTACGCCGGCACGGAAACCACAGCTTCCTCGATCGGCCGGCCGAGCGCCGCCTCGGCGTCCTGCTTGAGTGCGGCCAGGATCAGAGCCGAGAGCTGCTGCGGCCGGAAGCTCTCCCCCCGCAATTCGTACAGCCGCTCGGTCCCCATGTCCCGCTTGAACGCCAGCGCGGTGTTCCGCGGGTCGAGGACGGCTCGGGCCCGGGCCGCGGCGCCGACGACGACGCGGCCGTCGTCGAGCACGCTCACCGCGCTCGGCGTCAGACGCTCGCCCAGGGCATTGGGGAGCACGACCGGAACGCCGGCCTGCAACACCGCGACCAGCGAGTAGGTCGTTCCGAGGTCAATGCCGACGATCAGCTTGGGCTCCGCACTCACTGCCGACCTCCATCCTGGTTTCCCTGATCCACAAGAAGAGCCGCCTCGAGTTCCTGCATCACGGCCGCCACGGGCCGCGTCGATCGTGCAATCCGTTGGCCGAGCGAACCGTCGCCGATCGCGGTCCCCGGCACTTCCGCGGCGGGTTCGGCGTCCGCGTCGGCCCCTTCGTCGGGCAGGTTGGCGACGGCGACGCGCAGGGAGTCGAGCGCCGACTCCGCGCCGTCGCAGTCTCTTTCAGCGATGGCGACGTGCAGCCGGCGGGCAAGCGGGCACGCCGATTCCGAACCGGGTTGCACGGAAGCCTCGCAGAGCGCATCGATGGTCGGCCCGAGGCGACCCGCCCGCGCGGGGTCGCACCACGGTTGGTGGGCCGGGGTCGCGTCCTGAACGGGAGCGGCGGGAAGCGGGACCGCAGCGCGGGGCGGCGGCGAGGGATCCGGCTCCCGCTCGTGTGATGGCGTTGGCGGGTCGTAGTTCTGTCGGTGTCTTCGCCAAAAGTCCGGCGAAGTAGCCATCTTGAACAGAACGATAAACAGAGCGACAAACATGAGCCCCAGGTATGCCCGGGAGAACGCCATGAGGGCCCACTCGCCCCATTTCCCGGATTTCGCCGACGGCGGGGGAACGGGAGGGGTGGGCGCCGGGGGGGGGGTCGCGAGCAGCTCCTTCACCATCCGGTGAAGATTCGGGGCGGCCTCCCCCAGCGTCACCAACGCCTCGTCAGCGAACTCGCCCTGCATCCGGACGTACACGCGCAGCTCATCCTTCGCGCGCGCGAGGTCGTTTTCACGCACGGCCCCAGTGATGATGGCCCGCAGGCGCAGCGGGAACCAAGGGGGAACCGCGGAGAGCTCCTGTACCAGGACCCAGCGAGCGCGCAATTCCAGCGGCGTCGTTCGTGCGTCGTCGAGCCTCTCGTCGGCGAACGCCGCGAGGCGGCGACATAGCGCGATGGACTCCTCGACGGCGCCGCGCTGGTGTCCCCAGAGCAGCACCCGGAGCAGGTTCTCGAACACAGGCGGTTCCCCGCCCGGCCGGCTCGCCACCTCCAAGGACCGTCGAGCCACCCGGATTCCAAGACGGACGTTGCCTCGCTCGGCTAGTCCGGCAGCAACGGCGGACAGGAGCACTGCCCCCGCCGACCGCTCCGCCTCCTCGATCGCCTCGATGGGCAGGGACTCGGGGCTCCGAATCAGCACCTGTTCCCGGTCGGCCGCGGCCTTCGCCGACTCGGTCGCCGGTTGGATGGCGGGAGGTCGGGTGTCGCCTGCCGGCATCATGATCGGGCGCATCCTTGGCGCGGGAGCGGCCGAAGCGGTCTCGCGGATCGTCGGGTCGGGCGGCACGACGATGGGAAGGAGACGAAGGGCAACCGCCGCGGATGGCCGGGCGCGCAGCAGTTCGTAGGCCGACCGCAGGCGCTGGAAGCCATCGGGATCGGTCTCCGGGTTTCGCGCCTTGAGCAGATGCAGGTAGGCCTCTCGGACCTCCGCCGGCCCCGCGGTGGGGCCGAGTCCCAGTTCCTTCGCGGCCTCGTCGCGCGTCATTTCGGCGGAGCCCTTTCTCCGATGCTCGACGACCGTTGTAGCACGACACGTTGCCGCGGTGAACCCGGGCGGCAACCGCGCAAGCGCGCAAACGATGGAGCCTGTCGTCGCCTGGCCCCGGCGTCCGGAAGCACATCCATGCCGGGTCGTCGCCGGCGGTGCAGAATCCCGCCGGCTCCATTCCGAACGTGAGGCGGGCACTCGGTGGTGCAGCCGTTGGTCTGGTCCGAATCACCGTCGTCGCATTCCTCCGACGGGGCCTCGACGGTGCCGTTGCCGCAGGTGTACGACGGGACATCCGGAGTCGCCTTGCGCAGACGCGAGGCGGCACCTCCGCGGAGCGCCCGACGGCCCGCCGCTCCGACCCCACCCAGCCATACCGATCGCGGTTGTTCCAGGCATCGAGCCATGCTAAATGTCGGACATGCCGACGATGAGCATGGATCCCGGCTTGCTGATCGTGCTGCGGGGCCACAATCCCTGGCTGGCCGACCCACCGCGCCAGGCGGAGCTGCTGGCCGAGCAGCTCCCGGACCCGTTCGTGCCGCGGCGCGCGGCGCTCGAGCTGCGAGCGGGCTCTGCCGAGCTGATCGTCGGACCGCGGCAGGCCGGGAAGTCGACCTGGCTGCGCGAGGCGCTGTCCGGCCGAAAGGAGCCGGTGCTGGTGCTGCATGCCGACGAGCCGCGCATCCGGGAGCTGTGCCGCTCGCCGGCGCAGGCCCTGCACGCGCTGGCGGGCGTGCTGACGGAGCGCACCATCCTGGTCTTCGAGGAGCTACAGCGGCTGGAGGATGCGGCGCTGTTCCTCAAGGGCGTCGTCGACCTGCAGCCGCGGCGGAAGATCGCGGCGACGGGCAGCTCATCGTTCCAGCTCCGGGCGCGGACGCGGGAATCGCTCGCCGGGCGGGCGCGGCGCACGTTGCTGCTGCCGTTCTCGCTGGAGGAGCTGGCGGCGCGGCTGCCCGCGGGCCGGCCGGCCGCCGTGCACGACGACGAGCAGCGCGACCTCTGGGAACGGCTGGTGGTGGTGGGGGGCTATCCGCGAGCGTGGCTGGCGGCGGAGCCGGAGCAGGAGCTGCACCGGCTGGTCGAGGCGTTCATCCTCCGCGACGCGTCGGACCTGCACGCCATCGAACGTCCGGGCGCGTTCCGCCGATTGCTCGAGCTGGCCGCCGCGGACGCGGGGAACCTGGTCAACCTCTCGTCCTGGGCCGCGGTCGCGGCCGTGTCGCGGGACACGGCGGCCCGCTACCTCGATCTGGCGCAGGAGGCGCACCTGTTGCGGCTGGTGCCGCCGTTCGCGAGCGGCAAGCGGGCCGAGATCACCGGAGCGCCCAAGGTGTTCTTCCTGGACAACGGCCTGCGCAACGTGCTGGTCGGCGGGTTCGAGGCGTCCGGACGGCGCGCGGACCGCGGCGCACTGTGGGAGAACGCCGTCTTCACCGAGCTGGCCAAGCGGCTGCGGCTGCTCGACGGCATCTTCCACTGGCGGACGCGCAACAAGGCGGAGGTCGACTTCGTGGTGCGGCGCGGCGACCGGATCCTCGGCATCGAGGTCACCGCCGGGCCGCTCGACCGTCCGCGCCTCTCGCGTTCGGCGCGCAGCTTCATCGACGCCGTTCGTCCCGCGCGCTTCGGCGTGATCAACGCCGCGCTTCGCGACGACGCGACCGTCGATGGCGTCCCCGTGCTGTTCCGCCGCCCGTGGGAGCTGGGCGACCTGCTCACCGAGCGCTGAGCCATGAGCGTGTGAAGGAATCGTCCGACCGAATTCTTCACACGCGCTCACTCTTTCGTCGACGATCGCTTCGCGGCCGGCTCGGCAGCCCGGTCGGGGAACTCCCGGACCTTCTTGCCCTTGGCCAGCACGGCGTGGACCTTCTCCAGCTCGGCGGGCACGTCGAGACCCTGCGGGCACTTCTTGACGCACGCGCCGCAGGCGGTGCACAGGGCGGCGCGGTCGATGCCCGTGCGGACGGCGGCGACGGCTTCCTTGCCGTCGACCCGCTTCAAGAGCCAACGGCGGCGCCGGGGCAGGCGCATGCAGCCGAAGCCCAGGGCGGAGACTTCCCAGTCGAGCGACCCCATGCGGCGGAACTTCATCCCCAAGCCTCTCGGCTCATCGATCACCTCGCTGCCGGCGCGCTTCGCCGGACGGGCGAGTCTACCCGATGCGTAGCGCCGCGGGCACCAGCGACCGCGGACCCGCCCTGCCCTGCCCTATTCGCAGCACCCGATCCAGACATCGAGACCGAGCGGACCGCCGGTCGAGCGCGAGTGGGAGCGCGCGACGACCAGGCCGGTGCCCGAGCGGGCCACGACGACCCATTCGCGCATGAAGTCGTCGTCGGTCGTGGGAGGGAGCTCGCTCCTCTCGCCCAGGTCTCCGTCGTCGGTGATCGCCCGGAAGTACAGGCGCGCCAGCGACGGATCCCCTTCGATCGCCGTGGGCTCCAGGTGGCGGTACGCCACGACGGTGTCGTCACCGGCCGCGGACGCCGCGAACTGCACGGGGCCCCAGCTCGGCATGTGGCTGCGCGCCCGGATCGTGTCGACGATCACCGGCCGGTGCGGGACCGACCCGTCGGGATTGATGCCCATGGCGACAACCAGCTCGGCGTCCCCGCTCGGGTATCCCCCGCGGAGGAAGAGCGCGAGGAAGCCGCGCCCGTGAGAGACGAGGAGCGAGTCGCCGACGCTGAAAGCGCCTCCGATCCGCGTGCGCGGGATGGCCGGGGGCCCGTCGGCGGCGAGACGGACGAACTCCCAGTCACCGGCGTCGGAGCAGAGGATCCCCGGGCCCTCCGCACCCCACGCGGAGCTGCGCACCCAGCAGTCGTCGTACTGGTGGCGATCGGCCGGAATCCCCTCCAGGCTCAGGGTTTCCCAGGTGACGTCGGCGGTGGTGGTGACGACGCAACGGTAGGTGTCCCCGGTCCACGCCAGCTCCTCGCAGAGGCGGCGCCCAACGGGGACGGAGGTCGCGTCGCCGTCCGGACCGACCCGCAGGTAGATGCCGTCGTCGCTGGCCGTGGCCGGTACGACGACCCCGAACTCCGTCCCGGTCCACCCCGCGCCGACCTCGGTCCCGCGAGCCCACACGTCGTGCCGCTCGTCGCGCCCGTCGAGACGAAGCCGCAGCAGGGCCACCTGCGAGCCGGCCGTCGGACCCGTCGTGGCGGCGGACGAATCGACCAGCAACGCGACGCCGTCGTCGAGGAAACCGGCGGCCGCGACACGACCGTCGCCGGCGGCCTGGCGCAGGAGCGCGGGCCGGCACGGGCGGGACGTCGCCTCGGCCGGACACCAGGGCGGCGACGCGGGGGGCGGCGGCGCGTCCGCATCGTCCGCGTCGCGACCGTCGTCTCCTTCGTCCGGCGCATCGCCAGCCTCGTCCCGAGCGTCCGGGGACCCTTCGCCGGCGTCGCCGGCAAGCCACAGACCATGCTCGCAGCCCGTCCCCAGGACGAGCAGCCACACGACCACGGCGACTTTCATCGCGTCGCCGCCTCCTTCCGCCTCTCGCCCGCCAGTGTACGCGCATCCCGTCCGGGTGCAAAGCGCGGCGCGCCCGACGACGGCGCTCGTGGTATGCTGCGGCCGGTTCGGAGGTCGTCATGCGGCGGTCGGCACTTTGGGGAATCCTCTTCGCGGCGGTCGCGGGGTGCTACGGCTGGACGCCGCTGCTGGGCGACGGACGAGGCGTCGAGGGCGGCGCGGAGTACGCGAGCGTCGAGGACGCCGCGGATCCGGACGGCACGCCCGACGCGCCGGTCTACCCGGACGCTCCGCCCGGCCCGTGCGACGTCCCGGACCTGGACGGTGACGGCTGGGCTTCGTACGCCTGCGGAGGCGCGGACTGCGACGACTCGAATCCGGACATCCACCCCGAGGCGCCCGACAACGCGGGACGGTGGACCTTCGAGACCATCGTGGACCCGTACTCGGGCGGGGACGTTTCTCCAGACGACGCCGTGGTGGGATCGGACGGGGTGGTGCACGCGATCGGCGTCGGCCTCGGGCCCGGATGGCCGGATCTGCAGGACATGGTGTACTTCCGGCTCGAGGGCGGGGCGTGGTCCCGGGATGTCGTGATCCCGGCCGAGTACCTCTCTCAGTCGCGAATCACGTTGGATGCGGCCGGAATCCCGCACGCGATGTTCCAGTACGATGCCAGGGACGGCATCGCGGTGCACGCCGTCCGGGAGGCGTTCGGCTCGTGGCGCATCGAGGAGTTTCCGCGGCCGATGGGGAGCTATTCCTTCGGCCCTTTCGTCGTGGAGCCAACTGGCGTGATCGAGGTGCTCGGAGTGGACCGTACGGAGGACGGCCCGATCGTCCTTTCGGTCGCATCGAGCGCGGCAGGCGGGTGGACCATCGAGCCCATCGACCCGGAAGGGACGGCGGACGACCACACGGCGATGGTGCTCGCCCCGGACGGCGTGCTCCACGTCGCATACGTAGCCGAGACTCCCGGCGGCATCGAGCTGCGCTGCGCCGCGCGCGGGGCAGCCGGCTGGTCGATCGACGTCGTGACGGACCGCGTGCTGGACGGGCAGGTCGCGCTGGCGGTCGACAGCGCCGGAAAACGGCACGTGGGCGCCATCGGCCCGGACGGCGCGATCTACGCCACCGACGCGAGCGGCTCGTGGGTCGTTGAGCCGATCGATCCGGACAGTGGCGGGTTCGGCATCGGCCTGGCGCTCGACCGCGACGGCCGCCCGCACGTCGTCTACGGCGTTCTGGGCTGGAGCCTGGACGTCGACCTGCGGTACGCGCACCGCACCGAGTCGGGCTGGGTCCGCGAGGAGGTCCGCGCGGGCGCGCCGCCCAACGGCGACGCGTTCCGCTTCGGCCTCGACGGCACGGGCGCCGCGCACGTCGTGTACGACTCGACCTACGCGACGAACGTCGGCGGCGCGCCGCCGGACGGCATCGACCAGGACTGCGACGGCATCGACGGGTAGGCCGTTCCTCCTCGTGGCGCCCATTGCCTTTTCGCGCGCCTCGCATAAGCTACGGGCTCGTCGCGGCCGGCGGGGCATCGGGGTTGCCGGCACGGGGCAGAACGGGCATCGGAGCGTCGGACGCGGGGCCGCGCAGCGGGGTTGGCGGGGTGGACTTGCCGAGCGACACGGACACGGGAGCGGGCCCCCGTCGGAGCTGGGTCCGGGTGCTCGGGGTCCCGTTCGTCGCCGTGTACCGCGCCGTGGCCTGGGCCTTGCGGTCGTTCTTCGAGCTGCGCAAGCCGGCGCCGCGCTGGCAGATGTTTCTCCTGGGCCTGCTGTGCACGGCGGGGTGCCTGGGCCTGTGGTACTGGGCGACGCTGGGCCGTCCCGAGGAGCGGACGCTCGGGCCGATGGTCCTGCCCAGCCCGCAGGAGACCTGGGCCAGCTTCCACAGCCTGTGGTACGACCGCGCACTGACCCGCAACGTGTGGGCCACGCTGCGCCGTGTGTTGATTGGCTTCGGACTCGCGGTGGGCGTCGGCGTCCCGATCGGCGTGCTGTGCGGCTGTTTCGCCCGGATCCAGGGTTTCCTCGCCCCGCTCATCACCTTCGGCCGGAACATCCCGATCGCCGCGCTGATCCCGCTGTCGTTCTCGCTGTTCGGCGTCGAGGAGAAGCAGAAGGTGATGTTCATCTTCATCGCCTGCGTCGCCTTCGTGATCTCGGACACGGCGCACGCGATCGGCGCGATCGACGACCGCTACATCGACACGGCCTACACGCTGGGTGCCAAGCGGCGGCACATCATTTTGCGGGTGCTGGTGCCGCTGGCCGGTCCGAACATCCTGGCCTCGCTGCGCATCCTGTTCGGCCTGGCCTTCGGGTACATCATGCTGGCCGAGTCCATCAAGTTCGCCGGGGAGTCGGGCGGTCTGGGCGACATCATCAACACCTCGCAAAAACGCGGCAAGAAGGAACACATCATCCTGGTGCTGCTGCTCATCCCGTTCCTCGCGATGACCATCGATCGTGTCCTGCTGCAGGTGCAGAAGTCGCTCTTCCCGCACAAGTTCGGCGGGCTGGGGGTGCTCCATTCGGGAGTGCGGGGCCTGGGGTTCCTCTGGGAGGGCCTCAAGTCGGCGGTCGGTCTGACGCATCCGCCGCCGGACGGCGGGAAGGGGAGCGCATGAGCGAGGCGCCTCCGGAGCCCGCGGCTCGGCCGCACGTGGTCGAGTTCAGCCACGTCACCAAGACGTACGGCGCGGGGCGGAGCGCCTTCACGGCGATCGAGGACATCAGCTTCACGGTGGAGGACCTCCCGGGCAAGGGCGAGTTCATCTGCCTCCTGGGGCCCAGCGGCTGCGGCAAGAGCACGGTGCTGCGCCTGATCGCGGGACTGGAGCCGCAGCATCCGCCGACGAGCGGCACGGTGACGGTGCTGGGGAAGCGGGTGGCGGGTCCGTCGTCGGATCGCGGGATGGTGTTCCAGGACTACACGAGCTTCGACCATCTCACGGTGCTCGACAACGTCGTCTTCGGACTGGCCTGCAGCGGCGTCCCCCGCCGGCAGCGGACCGAGCTGGGCCGGGAGTGGATCGCCCGCGTCGGGCTGGACGTGAAGAAGGACCAGAACAAGTACCCGCACGAGCTGTCCGGCGGGATGCGCCAGCGGGTGGCGATCGCGCGGACGTTGATCCTGCACCCCCGGATCATCCTGATGGACGAGCCCTTCGGCGCGCTCGATCCGCAGACGCGGGCGAACATGCAGGAGCTGCTGGTGCGGTTGTGGCGCGACGTCGAGGCCACGGTGTTCTTCGTCACGCACTCGGTCGCCGAAGGCGTCTATCTTGGCGATCGCATCTACGTGTTCGATCGGTCGCCGGGCCGGCTGCGCAAGGAGCTGCAGATCGAGCCGGCGACGCTGCCGCCGTGGGAGGCGGAGCGCCAGCCGCGCTTCCAGGAGCAGGTGGGCGAGCTGCAGGAGCTGATGCGCGTCCTGGAAGGCGGGGACGACGCACGGCAGGAAGCGGGCGGGGGCTAGGCGCCATGGGATTGGGCAAGTACCTCAAGGAGGCGTTCAAGAACCGGTGGAACCTGCTGCTGCTCGCCGGGGCGTTGGGGTTCGCGGTGCTGAGCGGCGGGGCCGGCGTGGTCGTGCCGCTCGTGCTGGCGGGAGAGGTCGGGTTCCTGGCCGTCGCCGCGAACAATCCGCGCTTCCGAAAAGTGGTCGATGCCAGGCACGGCCACGCCGAACAGGCGCGACAAGCCAAGGCGGAGCAGGCCCAGCTCGCCACGCTGCTGGCGACCCTTTCGCCGGACCGGGGCCAGCGCTACGAGTACCTGCGTGCCCGATGCCTGGAGATCCGCCGCCTCGCGCGCGAGCTGCGCGGTCCCGGCCCGGACAGCGGGGCGAGCGCGGTGGAGGAGATGCAGCTCGCGGGTCTGGACCGGCTGCTGCGCGTCCACCTGCGCCTGCTCTCGGCGCAGCAGACGTTCGAGCGCTTCCTGCAGGCGACCGACCAGCGGGACATCGAGCGCAACGTCGCGGAGCTGGAGCGGCGACTTGCCGGGGCCGGCGGCGCCGATTCCACGCAGGCGAGGATCGCGCAGTCCATCCGCGACAACCTGGCCACCTGCCGGCAGCGCCTGGAGAACCTGCGCAAGCAGCGCAGCAGCCACGAGCTGATGACGCTGGAGATCAACCGTCTGGAGAACAAGATCCAGGCCCTGAGCGAGCTGGCACTCAACCGCGAGAAGCCGGAGCGCATCGCGGGACAGGTCGACGAGACCGTGGGAACGCTGCTCGACGCGGAGAAGGTGCTGGACGAGCTGGACTTCGCCACCGGGCGCAGCGACGGCGAGCCGCTGTTCGAGGAGCTGGAGCGCGGGGCGGGGAAGCAGGCAGCGCCGGCCGCGGCGAGCCCGAAGGCGGCGCCGCGAAAGGCGGGGGGAACGGTCGAGGTGGAAGAGGTCGAGGTGGGCGCGGACGGCGGGGAGATCGAGCGGGAGCGCTGAGCCGCCGCACGACGGCGGGGACGGGGCCGTGGCATCGACAAGCCCGCGTCCCGATGGTAGGGAGCCGCCATTCGAGGTCGAGCCGGGCGGATGGCGGCAGGAGAATCGCGCGGTGCGCCGCGCCGACGGCTCACAGGAGGGAGAGGCACGATGGACGAGACGAAGAAGCGCATCCTGTTCCTCGCGGTCGCGGTCCTGGTCATTGCCGGCCTGGTCACCTTCGCGATCGTCAAGTGGCAGACGGTCGCACCGGAAGCCAAGAAGACCGGCTCCGGGCCCGTCACGTTGCCGCCCCCCGTAGCGGTGGGCACGGACGCCGGCGTGGCGGTGCCGCCGGGGACGCCGGGGCTGCCGGGCGAGGGCGACGACCCCAATCCCGGGCTGACGACCGTGCAGGAGTACAAGTTCGTTCCGGCCGATCGCCTGCCGCCCGTCCAGGGCACGTCGGCGTACCGGGCGCTGGAGAACAACACGATCCGCTTCGCCCTCAACGTCTGGGCCGGGTGGGCGCCGATCATCCTGGCCAACGAGGGGTTCCAGGCCGGCAAGGTCTGGAAGACGCCGACGGGCGAGGAGTTCAAGGTCGAGCTGGTGCTGATCGACGACCCGGTGGCGATGCGCGACGCCTACGCCTCCGGAGAGGTGCACATCGGCTGGGCCACGTTGGACATGGTGCCCCTGTTCCTGGAGGGGTTCGTGGCGGAGGACGGGACGCCGCGCGACAGCCGCGTCATGCCACGCATCTACCAGCAGATCGACTGGTCCAACGGCGGCGACGGCATCGTCGCGCGGGAGAGCATCAAGACGGTGAGCGACCTGCGCGGCAAGAAGGTCGCGCTGGCACAGAACTCCCCGTCCCAGTACTTCCTGCTCAACATGCTCGTGTACGGCGGCGTGCAGCCGGGCGACGTCGAGATGGTTTTCACCGCGGACGCCTTCCAGGCGGCGGCCGCGTTCAACGCGCAGTCGGACATTGCGGCCGCGGTCACCTGGGCGCCGGACATCTACAAGCTCTCCGAGGCCCCCGGGAACCGCATGCTGGTCACCACGGGGACGGCCAACCGCCTGATCGCGGACGTCTGGTTCACCCGGGCCGACTTCGCCCGCGACCACGAGCCCAAGGTCGAGGCGCTGGTGCGCGGCATCTTCGATGCGATGGAGACCCTGTACACGGACCCGGCCTCCGAGGAAAAGGTCGCCGGACTGATGGCCGCCGGGTTCAACCTGCCTGCCGAGGACGCGAAGGGCATGCTGCACGACGCCCACTGGACCAACTGGGCGGAGAACTTCCAGTTCCTGGTCAACCAGAACAACCCCGCCGGGTTCCAGCGCATCTGGGAGCAGGCCTACCTGCTGTACCGCCGCATCGGCTCGATCACGCACACCCCGGTCCCGTTCGACAAGGTGATGGACTTCTCCATCATCCAGCGGCTCGGCCAGGAGGAGCGCTACGCCAAGCAGGCCGACCGCTACGCCGTCGTGTTCACGCCGCGCGCGGTGAGCGAGATCGCCGGCGCGGAGTCCCCGGTGCTGACCCAGACCGTCACGATCAATTTCTCGCCCAACAACTGGGACCTGCACTTCAAGGTCATGCGCGACCAGTCAGGGCAGCAGGTGGAGGAGCTGTACGATCCCAACGTGGACAACGTGCTGTCCGAGATCGCCGGGCTCGCCGGCAAGTTCGGCATGGCCCAGATCGTGATCAGCGGCCACACCGACGCCTCGATGCGCGGCCGCGTTCCCGAGGCGCAGGTCCAGGAGCTGTCGCTCAACCGCGCCAACGCCGTCAAGGACGCGCTGGTCCAGCAGTTCCAGCTCCAGCCCAACCAGTTCTCCGTCGAGGGTGTGGGCTGGGGGCGGCCGGCGGATCCGGGCGACCCCAACAACCACGCCCGCAACCGCCGCGTCGAAATCTCCGTCTACCCGCTCGAGGCCCAGTAGGGGCGCCCGACGCCCGGCGGGGATGTCTCGCCGGCGGCGCCGGCAACCCGGGCCGCGGGTCCCGCTCGTGTCAGGGTCTCAGTCCGGGCGGCGGAAGCACGGGCTTGCCGGGCGCCTCGGCCAGACACTCGGTCAGGTCGCCGAGCCAGGGTATGCGCTCGGTCACGTCGCGCAAGACGCGCACCAGATCGGTCGTCCCCGCTTCGCCCAGCGCGATGTCCGCCGGGTTGATGACGTTGAGGTAGCAGGGACTGCTCGGCTGCTCGACCGCCTTGCCCTCGTCGCGCCACCAGTAGAACAGCGTACGTCGCCGTCGGGGTCGTCGCTCGCCCGCGCGCAGAGTCGGCGGCTGGTCCAGGGACTTCGAGCTCGCCCACGTGCGGAGACCCCGGACATAACGCTTGACGTTATTACCGGACAGCGTTATGGTCGTCGTGTGATTCGGAGCTTCCGCGACCCGGAGACCGAACGGCTGTTCCACCGCGAACGGTCGCGGCGGCTACCGGGCGACATCCAACGGGTGGCGCTGCGGAAGCTCGTGATGCTGGACGCCGCCGTGGTGCTGGACGACCTGCGCGTCCCGCCGGGCAACCGGCTCGAGGCGCTGAAGGGCGCGAGACACGGTCAGCACAGCATCCGCATCAACGACCAGTGGCGCATCTGCTTCCGCTGGCGGAACGGCGGCGCCGACGACGCGGAGGTCGTGGACTACCACTGACGGGAGGTTGACGATGACCAGGAAGCTCAGCCCCATTCATCCCGGCGAAGTCCTCGCCGAGGAGTTCCTCGCCGCGATGGGCATCAGCCAGTACCGTCTGGCCAAGGGCGTCGGCGTGCCGCCCCGCCGCATCAACGAAATCGTGCTCGGCAAGCGCGGCATCACCGCCGACACCGCCCTGCGCCTGGGCAGGTTCTTCGGGACGACCGCCGAGTTCTGGATGAACCTCCAGATGCGCTACGACCTGGAGACCCGCCGCAGCGGTCTGGGCCGGCGCCTCGACCGCGAGGTCCACGTCCTCGACCGACGGGTTGCGTGACGGGCCAGGGCGACGACGGTGGTCCGCAGACCCCCAGTAGAGGACGCGCTTGAAACGGAAGAGGATCAGCGGCATCTGTCCCGTGAGCATGTCGGCAAACGCGCCGTTGTAGATCGTGGTCGCCGCGATGGGAGTCTTCTCGAGGCGGGCGTGGAACTCCCGGCGCAAATCGAGGTTACGGTTCGCGGCGGGCGGGAGCTTGGTGAAATCGATCGAGTAGTCGGACGGAATCAACCGCGGCGCGCCGGCCTACAGTGCCGCGTCGAGCAGCACCGTCTGCGCGTCGACAATCACGTCGCGCATGCCCTGCAACGCGGGGATACCACGCAAGAGGCGCCCGAGCACGCCGCCGCCACGGCCGCGACGCTGCCCAGATTGACGGCGGCGACCGTGACGCCGAGCCGCTCCAGCCGCTCGAGTCTGTCCCGCGCGGTGCCGGGGCCCACGAGCGCCCGGACGTCCGCGCCGCGTTCGCGCAGGACCTTGACGATGGGTCCGCCGAGATTGCCCGCGGCCCCCGCGACGACGACGGTCGAGTCGCTCATCGTGCTTCCTCGGCCCTCCATCCTGAACTCCTACCCGAATCCACGATCGTGAGGTTGCCGTTGCCTGCGAGCTTCGGCAAGTCGAAGGGTCGACGCGGCGATCCGCATCCAACCCTAGCCGCGGCGCACATGAATTGTATGTTTTGTCCGGACGTTACGGGGATGACCCAACAAGCCTTCGGCCACGGCTACCTGGCGCCGGTGGAGCGGGCCTGATGGCGTTGCAGGAACACGGCGACCTCCGCCTTGCCGATGCGTCCGCCGGCGACGCCCAGGACGAGGTCCACCAGTTCATCCTCCGACGCCTGGATGCGCACCGAGTTCATCCGCAGGAACACCAGCGCCGCCGCCAGTCCGATCCGCTTGTTCCCGTCCACGAACGGGTGGTTCTGCACGAGGTGGAAGAGGTACGCGGCGGCCATCTCGGCAAGGCCGGCGTGGAGGAGGACCCCGTCGAATGTGGCCGAGGGCATGCCGATCGCGGAGGCGAGCAGGCCCACGTCGCGGACGCCGGCGGCGCCGCCGTAGCGCCGGATCTGGTGGTCGTGGAGGGCGAGCACCTCGTCGAGGGTGAGGAAGATCGGGCCCATGGCCTACTCGGCCAGGCGGTTGAAGACACCGCCGAAGGAGGCGTCGAGATCCTCGACAATCGCCTTGAAGCGGCGGGAGCGCTTCTCGTCGCGGGCGCGCGAGATGACGATCACGTCGCCGTTGGTCGACACCTCCAGCGGCGTGTCGGCGTTGATGCCCATGCGGTCGAGCAGCGGCTTGTCGAGCACGAGCGCCAGGCTGTTTCCGGTACGTGTCAGCTTCTTGGTCATGATCCCACTCCGTACGGACAACATGGGTGATTGGTACATACCTGTCAAGCGGAACCGGGGTGAGAACGAGACGGCGTCGGCACCACGGAGCCGGAGCACGGACGTGGCCGCTGCAGGACCTGCCTGATCCGGCGCGGCGGGATCCGGCTGCCGGCGCGGGGAGGGGTTTGGTTCGCCGGTGGAGCGAACTGGGGTTGGAGTAGTCGCGGCCTATCGCGTCGAGTTCACGCCGGCCGCACAGCGGGAGTTGCGTGCGCTCGACGGTGAGATTCATCGGCGGGTCGCCGCGGCGATCGACGCCCTGGCCGGCGAGCTTCGTCAAGGCGAGGGGGTGACTCCGCGCTGCTGGGGCTGGTGCCGGGGGGGGCGCCGCGCTGGACGGCATGAGTCGGGCAAGGTACGCTTCCGGAAGGAAGCAGGCGGCACGAGGCGGTTCGATGGGGTGCATGCCGAAGCGGGGTTCCCCGGAGGTGGTGGCGATGGCGCTGACCGCCGTGGTACTCGGCTGCAGCGAGGGGCGGGACCTCGTCGTTTCCGACGCGGGAACGGAGACGAACGCGGACACTGACGAGGACGAAGCGCGCAGCGACAACCTTGGGGACGGTCCGGGCAGCGACGACCTCGGCGACGGTGCCGGCGGCGACGATTCCCGGAACGACGACTCGGGCGGCGACGACGCCGGCAGCGACGATACCGGCGCGGGAGACGCGTGCCGGGACGCGGGAATCTGCGACTGCTGGTGCCATGGCGGGGGAACGACCATGGCCGGCGCGTGCTGCGAGGGCGACCAGGCGGGGAGCATCGATTACTGGACGGTCCGGGGGCCCGACGGATGCCCCCGCTGCGCGTGCGGCTTCGTCCCCCGGCGGACCTGCGAGCTGGGGTGTTTCGACGGGTCGTCGCCGGACGGCCCGCCGGGGTACCTCTCGACGGCGCTCTGTGGTGAGGAGATCCTCGCGGCGTGCGGGAACGGGAGCATCGATCCCGGGGAGGAGTGCGAGCCGGAGCCGCCCGAGGAGTGCACGGTGCGGGGCTGCCCGGCGCCCGGACACCGGACGACGTGCACGTCGAATTGCCGGGAGGTCGAGTGGCCCGAGTGCCGGCTGCCGGTCGAGATCTGCGGCAACGGCATCGACGACGATTGCGACGGGGCGACCGAGGAGGGCTGCGCGCCGGAGTGCTGCACGGACCTGCTCGACGACAACGGCGACGGGAGCACCGACTGCAACGATCCGACGTGCGCCGGCGACCCCGCATGCGTGCCGTGTCGTACCGGCCAGGAGATGTGCGGCGACGGCTGTGACAACGACGGCGACTGCCGCACCGACGCCGCCGACGAGGACTGCATTCCGACCCCGGGGTCCTGCACGCACCTGGGTTGCGTTCCGGGGGCCGAATCGTGCGGCAACGAGTGCGACGACGACCGCGACGGCCGGGTCGATTGCGCCGACGCCGATTGCGCCGACGCCGCCGACTGCCTGTACTGCTCGGGCGACCCCGCGGCCGAGATGTTCGCTTGCGGCGACGGGCGCGACAACGACTGCGACGGGATGACGGACGGCTGCGACCCCGGCTGCGACTGGGTGCGGACGGTCGAGCGGTGCGCGAACCGGGTGGACGACGACGGAGACGGGCAGCGGGACTGCGCAGACACGGACTGCTTCTGCGACGTCCGCTGCCTGGCGATCATGCCCGAGGACTGCGCGGACGGCATGGACAACGATGCCGACACGCTCATCGACGGGGACGACTGGGACTGCCCGCGTCCGTGCGGCTAGAGTACCGACCGGTTTGACTTTCCGCGTCCTTGGCGCGAACCCCGGGCAGTCACTGTGATTGCCCGCTCGGGGCGCGCCAAGCGTCGTGCTCGGGGTCGTACGCGCGGCGCAGCTCGACCTTGTCGTCGCGACGCACGCACTCCGGGTAATCCTCGAGCGTCGGGGCGAACTCGTCGCGCGGCCCCAGTTCCTCGCAGCCGGTGAGGCCGGGCCGCGGCACCGGGTCGTGGCTGCAGTCGTCCACGTAGCGGAAGGTCTCGAGCACCAGGTCCGGGTGACCGTCGCCGGTCTTGTCCTCGAACCAGAACCAGAGCTGCGGGACGGCCGGGTCTTCCCGGTTGGCGTCGCTAACGGGGATGCCCGGGAGCTGGTGGTGGTGTCGCACGGAGAGGTCGGGGGTGAGCTCGTCCAAGCGCGTTGTCCCGTGGAACCCCCGCGGCGCCGGCGAAGCCGGGGGCGGTCCGGGACGGGCGCTCCTGGGCACGGGCAGACGAAACAAATGCTGGATCTACGACACCGGACAGACCGGCGCAAGGCCGACTCGGGGAGGACGAGCGGTATCCAGGGGTTGACGGCCAGGGCGTTCGGGGTCCACCCTGGCGGCGTGGGGTATTACGATGGCGCCGACCGCGTCGAGCACCTTGTTCGTCGTCGCGTTCACCGCGACGCAGCCGCAGCGGATTCATCGCCTCCAGGCCCAGGACGCGGACGATGCCGTCCCCGTTCGCGGTGCTGGCACCGCACGTATCGAGCACCTTGTCCGGCGTCGCGCTCACCGCCACGCAGCAGCAGCGGGCGTCGCCGGTCGTCGCTCACCCTGTGCGGCGTGGCGCTCACCGCCACGCAGTTGCAGCGCGTTCATCGCCTCTGCGGCCCGGTGCGCACGGGGACGGCGCCGGATCCGATGCCAGCACCGCCCGCGTCGAGCACCTCACCCGTCGTCGCGCCCTCCGCCGGCACGCCCGTCGGGGGCATCGGGTGCGACGGGACGACGGGCGCGGCTCAACACGCAGGGAAGGTCCTCGACGTGGGCGATGACGCGCGCCGAGTCGGGCGACGGTTGACGATGAAGATCATCGCAGCGGCGCACGCGGCGGGCCACGCCCGGATGCGCCTCGACACCGTGCCCTCGGCGGTCCAGGCGATCGCGACGTACCGCAAGGCGGGGTTCGCGGAGTAGCCGGGGGTTCGACGCCGTCGTTGCAGCGGCATGACCACGAATAGGGACCGGGCGCAGACGATCGCGATGTCTACTCCAGAATCGCCAACTCGTACTCGACTTCGCGCTTCTCGTTCGCCCAGTGGAGCCGCCTCCCACGGTTCAGCACGTCAGCAATCACGGGACGCGAGGGATGCTTGAGTCGGTGCTCGATGGCGGCGCTGGCCACGTAGTCAATGCACGGCATCTCTGCCAGCGCCTTGCGCCAGCTCGTTGCCGCCCCGTGGTGGGGGATCTGGAACGCAGCGAGCACGGTGCGTTCGGATCCAGGCGCAACCCCATACTTCGCAGCGAATCCGGGCCAGACCTTCATGTCGAGCGTGAGGTCGCCGGTGAAGAGTATTCCGATCATCGTGGCGTGCGGAATCGACGGGATTGGCAATGAGGGCAAGGGCAGCAGGCGGGACGCCTCGCGCAGCATTGGTGGCCACAGGGCAGAAGCGAACGCCCACCGCGCGACGACGCCTCGGGGCGAGTGCCACTCTGATGGCCGGCGGCATCCGGAGAACACACCCAGCGACGTCTCGTTGATGCGCCTTCGACCGAACACGCGATCGTACGCGATCTTGACTCTTGCGGTCTTCTCCGGCTCGGCCAGCACCTGCTTCGGCGAGAGGTCACCAGCGATCTTGTCGAACTCGGCGCGGAAGGCTGCCAACTTCGCTTGCGCCGGCTCTCGATTGAAGAAAATGAAGACCCACTCGCCGACGTTGATGCTCCCCCTGGACGTGCGGAAGTCGATCCCTGCGCGAGCTGCATGGCCGGAGCGACGCTCTCGGTCGGCGGCTTGGTCTCGAGCAGCGGCATCGAGGAGTCCGAGGTTCACCACCAACTCCAGCGGTTTGTCAGGACGATGGCCGGGATGATCGTGCGGCGCTTCCCCGCCAACGTCGATGCCCTCGGAGGGGCCACCCACACCGCCTTCGGGAGGTGGACCATCGCCCCCACGGATGTAGATCACGCGGCGAACGCCGTGCTCCAGGAGGAACCCGGCCGGGTCGTCCAGGAACTCGAAGTACCAAGCCGCGGGTCGCTTCCTTCCTCGCGACGCCCAGGCTGCAACGATGGCCCGCTCTTCGGGGTGAAGGTACGGCAACAGCGCATCGTCGACGCCGGAGCCGGTCTTTCGGAGTCCTTCGAGCAGCCCGGGGAGCCCGCTGACATGGTCGGCGTCCAGATGCGACACCATCAGCAGGTTGAGGCGAGCGGGGGAACAACCGCTGACGTAGCCGTCGACGGCGACGGCCAACTCATCGGGTGATCCGTCGGTCCCGCAGTCATAGACGTACCGGAAGCACGATGCGCGTCCGCCGAAGTCGATCTGCGCGGAATGGAAGAGCCCTTGGCCGACGGCGTGGAAGGTACCGCGGTGGTTGATGGGCATCATGGCTCGCCCCTCCATGTTCCCGGCGGCTGGTCGCCGTGAAGGCTCCGCGCCGGCTTCTGCAGCGTCGCCGAAGACGCACAAGCAACTTGCGCTGCAGATCGAGCGCCCGTCAACCCCCATGGGGTCCCTTCAGCGCGGCGTCGCATTCGTGGCCCCGACGTCTCCGCCCGTCCCGGTCAACGATGCGACGCAGGCGACGCCGACGACTGACTCCGCGCCGGCACGGCCGACATAATACGCGTCGCCCCCGCCGCCTCATGGGAGCGCTGCCCCCGTCGTTCCGGTTCGGCATCGCCACCAACGCCTGCGTCGCGGGCACCGCAGCAGCGACGAACGACGACGTGTGGAAGCACTGACGGCGGCGGGCATGGCGCGGCATCGCCGTCAACGCCTGCGTCGTGGGCAACGACACGACGACGAGCGCCGGCTCGTGGGGGCGGGGCCTTCGTCAAGCACTTCGCAAATCGTCTTCCCGGCGCTATCACGTCAGTCGCGGAGGTCATCGCGCTCCGTCGGCCCGGTGGACTTCTACGCCGTTGCACCTGGCGCACCGCGGCGTAGACGCCCGCACGCATGCGCGGCATTCTTCCGCAAGGTATCAGGATGACGGTTGCCTTCGAGTGCACGTCCAGTCCAAGATAGCGCATGGTCTCCTCCGTCCGGGCCGAGAACGTCCGCCGGCTCGGCCGGCAATTGGCCCGAGGCCCAGTCCTCGAGGCCGCCTACAGCACTCGCAAGACTACGCGAGCTGTGCCGACCCGGCACGAGGAGACCACCTTCCGCGGCGAACGTCGTCGTCACGGAAGCCATCATGGCATCTATGCTCCCCCCTGCAATCGAAGACCCACCCGCCACTCCGGGGGGCGGGCAGGCGGCCCCGAAAGTCGCGGGGCGGAGGCGCCGCACCCATCGCTCGACCAACGTCAGACCTCACGCCGGCGCCGCAGCCCCGAGAAGCCGCGTCGG
>JACRCX010000115.1 GCA_016218815.1 Deltaproteobacteria bacterium | reverse complement strand
CGAGGCGTGGGCGGCGGCGGGGCTGACGGACACGATCATCGGCATCGAGCAGGCGAGCGACGAGCTGCTGGGCGACCGGGACAAGACGACGACGGTCAAGGACAACATCGAGGCGCTGCGGATCCTCAAGGCCAACCACGTGAACTGCACGGGCTCGATGTTCTTCCGGCCCGACTTCGGCCAGGAGCAGTTCGACCAGCTCATCGAGCACACGGTGAAGATCGAGGTCGACTGCCCGCAGTACTTCATCCTGACGCCGATCCCCGGGACCAAGCTGTTCGACAAGTCGCGCGAGCAGCTCGTCGAGCACGACTTCGACCTGTGGGACTTCAACCACGCGGTGCTGCCCACGAAGCTGCCGCTGGTGAAGTTCTACGAGAACTACATGCTGGCCTACCAGACGCACATGCACCCGTTCGCGGTGGAGTTCTACAAGCGGAAGCTGGCGCAGATGACGCCGCAGGAGATCGACGAGGAGATGGACGGGCTGCTGGGGTTCCGCGAGGTGTTCGGCACCTTGCACGAAGACCACCGGGAGTATCGGGGGCCGGGGGGGTGAAAGGGGGGAAGGGAGCGAGGGGGACAAGAGGGGGTCGGGGGCTGGGGGTCGGGGACTGGCAGAACCCGGACCCGGACCCGGACCCGGACCCGGACCCGGACCCGGACTTTTGACTCTCGACTGGTCGTCCGCGGCTCCGGCGCCGTGCCGGGGGGCGGTCAGCCCGAGATGACGGCGCCGACGAGCTGGACGGTGAAGAGGAGGGGGTTGGCGGCGGCGAGCTGGCCGTCGAAGCGGACGCCCTGACCGGCGGCGAGTGATTCCACCGTCCCGCCGTGCGCTTGTTCGACCTGGAGCCGGATCCGCACGAGCGGCGTGATGTCCTCGGGTCCCTTGACGTGCAGCTCGAGCCGGAAGCCTTTGAGATCGGCGAAGTCGAAGTCGTGGCCGCCGAGGTGCGTGCAGCGGACGACGGTGCCGGTGCCGTGCACGCGGCGACCGATCCACTCCTTCTGAAGGCGGCGGTTCACCTCGTAGGCGGCGACGCGGCGGTCGAAGCAGGCCTGGATGAACGCGTGCACGTCGCCGGGATCGGCCGCGGCGGCGGGGGCGGCCTCGAAGGCGGCCGGCGTCGCGGGTTCGGCGCGCTCGCGCTCGGGGGCCGCGGCGCGGGCGGCCTCGCTGCGCTGTCGGGCAGGGGCGGGGGCGGCATCGATGGCCGCCTGGACGAGCGCGGCGAGGGCGACCAGCTCGTCGAGGAGGGCGCCGACGCGCTCCGGCTCGCGCAGGTGGCCGCGTTCGACGCAGACGAGTCCATCGTTGCCGAGCCACAGGCCGGGGTGGCTGTCGATCGCGGCCGCGAGCGCGCCGCGCAGATCGGGGCCGAGGAAACGCGCGTCCGCGGCCCGTTCGGCCCGCAGGCCGAACCTCTTGTCGAAGGGGCCGTCGCCGGTGCCGGCGGAGCGGCTGCTGATGCGTCCGGAGGACCAGGGCGCGGCGCCGCGGGGGTGGACGGCGACGCCGGCCGGGAGCGAGCGGCGCATGGTGAGGCGGACGGAGGTCACCGGCCAATCGTCCTCGGTGGCGTAGGTGACGGCGTACGCGTGGCCCTTGTACTTCCCGGTCGGTTGCATGCGCACCTCATCTCTTCCGCCGCCGCCAGCCGGGCGGGTGGCGGGCCGGAGCCTACCAGAACACGCCGCGTCGGCGACCGAGCAACTCGCCCAGGAGGGCCTGCACCTCGCCGCGCACGCGTTCGTTGATCCGGCTCACGGCCGAGGGGTCGTCCACGGTGGACGGGGGGAGGTCGAGCCGCACGGGCGCGCCGAAGGCCACGCGCCAGCGGGCGGGGAGCGGGAGCAGGCCCAGCGGCCCGAGCCACGGGAAGGTTGGCGTGACGGGGAGGAAGGGGAGTCCGAGCAGGTCGGCGAACAGCTCGGTCCGCCACAGCAGGGGATACGTCTCCTCGCCGCCGACGATGGCCACGGGCACGATCGGCGCGCCCGAGCGCAGGGCGAGCTTGACCACCCCGCCGCGGCCGAAGCGCTGCAGGCGGTAGCGCTCGCGATAGGTCTTGCGCAATCCCTGGTTGCCCTCGGGAAACACGGCGAGCGCGGCGCCGCGTTCCAGCAGCACCTGCGCGTTCTCGGGGCAGGCGCGCACGGCGCCCAGGCGCGACATCAGCGTGCCGAAGAACGGGAAGTGGTGGGCCTCGTTCTCCACCAGCCAGCGCACGTCGCGATGCCGGGGGTGGTGCTGCCGCACGACATGGGAGAGCACGAGGCCGTCGAAGGGGATCGCGCCCGCGTGGTTGGCGACCAGGATCGCCGGACCCTCGGCCGGCACCGACTCCAGGCCGCGCGTCTCGACCCGGAACCAGCGCTCGACCAGCAGGGAAACGAGCGGTTCGAGGGCGCGGGAGCCGACGGCGTCGTAGCCGAAGGCATCGACGACGAGCGAGCGGCCGCGGAGCCAGCGACGGGTCGCCAGGCGCAGGAGAGGGTCCAGGGCGAGCAGCTCGCGAGCGGAGGCGAGCGCGCGGCGATCGCGTTCCTCGCCGGGCCGGAGGCCGTCGAGTCGTTCGGCCATCCGCTCGCCGAAGACGCGCAGTTCCTCCTCGAGGCGCCGGCGGGTGCCGGCTTCCAGGCCGCTCTCCGTCGCGAGCCTGGTCTCCGCCTCGCGCAACGCCTCCTCGAATCGCACCTCCAGGGTGGTCAGCGAGCTGCCCGTGGGGGGGGGCGGGGGGGAGGAAGCGAGCGGTCGAGCGGTCGGGCGGTCGAGCGGTGGTACGGGCCCGGGGCCCTGCCCGGACTCCCGTGCCGGCGTGACGGAGCGGCGGTTGCGCGGGGCGCGGGTGGGGGCGGGGGTTGGGGTGGCGGCGGCGGTGGGCGCGGGCGCCGAGGTGCGGCGCTTGCGCGCGGGGCGGGTCTTCGCGCCGGGCGCGGTGGGAGCGTCGGACGGCGCGGGGGGGATGGGGACCGCGAGGTCCTTCAGGGGGTCGTCGCCGAGGAGTCCGCGGGTCACGGCGGGGTCAGCCCTCCCCCGCCGGGGCGGCGTCGTCGCCCGAGGGCCCGGCGGTGCCGGCGCGGGCGGCGTAGTCGCCGAGCGCCTCGTGGGTCGAGTAGGTGGGGCGGAAGTGCAGTTCGCGGGCGGCGCGCCGCCCGTCGGCGACGCAGGGGTAGAGGAGATAGTCGACGAACGGTCCGGAGGTCTCGGCGGCGCGGAGGGTCCAGAGCACGGAGAGGAGGCGCCGGAGCACGGGCGGCGGCACGGGGAGGGGCACGCGGCCCGCGACGAGCAGGGCGGTGGTGACGGGGAGGACGCCCTCGGCGACGACGTTGAACGCGCCGGCATGGTCGGCGTCGACGGCGAGCTTGAAGGCGTCGTAGGCGTCGTACTCGTGCAGCACCTGCATCAGGGGATCGAAGCCGGCGGCGACCGGGACGAAGCGGCGGCGGACGAGGGAAGGGATGACGCCGACGGCGTGGGGGCCGACGATCGGCGCGGTGCGCAGGACCACGACGCGGACGTCGGGGAAGCGGGCGGCGAAGTCGGCGACCTGCCGCTCGGCCGCGAGCTTGTCGCGCAGGAAGGGGCTCTCCGGCATCGCGCGCAACGGCCAAGTCTCGGCGAGCAGCGCAGGGTTGTCGGGACGCGCGCCGTACAGGATGGTCTGGCTCCACAGGACGAGCCGCTCGACCGTGCGTTCGCACGCGGAGAGCACGTTGAGGGTGCCGATCGACTCCAGCTCGTGCATCGTTTCGACTTCGTGCGTGGGCGCGGGGCAGAAGGCGGCGTGGATCAGCGCGCCGGCGCCGTGTTCCCGCAGGACCTCGGCGACGTGCGCGTCCGCGCCCGGGCGTGCCAGATCGATCTCGAAGGCGCGGACCTTGGGCGACGATTCGGAGCCGGCGGGAGCGTCGAGCGCGAGGACGGTCGAGCACGACGGATCGCGCTCGAAACGCGCCACCAGGCCGGCGCCGAGGAACTCGCGCGTTCCGGTGATCGCCACGACGGAGCGGGATGCTCGCTGCCGGCCGGCCTTGGGCACGTCTCCCCCCATCCTCCTACAGGCCGAGGAACAGGCGGTTGGCGAAGTTGGGGGCGAGCGGCGAGCGGAAGATCTTCCCCGCACAGCGCTCGATGTCGTACGGCACGCGGCGGAACTCGATGACCGAGGTCTTCGTGTCGAAGACGGTATAGGAGGCGCGGTTGTCGAAGTCGCGCGGCTGGCCCACGGAGCCGACGCTGATGACGTACTTGCGGCCGGGGTCGAGCACGTGTCGGCCGACGGGAATCTCGTAGGCGCGGTCGCGGGAGAGGGCGAAGAGGCGGCAGAGGTGGGAGTGGCCGATGAAGGTGGCGCGGGGGAGCTTGTCGTACATCGGCAGGAGGCCTCGCGCCTGGTCCTCGGTGAAGACGTAGTCGAACTCCTCGGGCTGCAGCGGCGAGCCGTGGCAGAGCAGGAGGCCGTGCTCGTCGAGCCGCAGGGTGTACGGCAGGGCGCGGAGCCAGTCCATGTGGGCGGGATCCAGCGAGCGGCAGTGGAAGTCGAGGGCGGAGCGGGCGGCGTCGTAGTAGTACGAATAGTCCATGCGGCCGGAGACGGCGGCGTCATGGTTGCCCAGGACGGTGGAGCGGACCAGGGCGCGGACGGTCTCGGCGCACTCGTTCGGGGAGGCGCCGTAGCCGACGGTGTCGCCGAGCGAATAGTACTCGTCGACGGCCTCGTCGCGGTAGGCGTTGACCACCGCCACCAGGGCCTCCAGATTGGCATGGACGTCCGAGAAAATGCCCAGGCGCATGCTGGGGGGGGATTATGGAAGGACGGAGGCTAGAAGTCCATCCCGCCTTTCGACCGCAGTCCGGCGACGGCCTCGCGCAGGGCGGGGGCCTCCTCGTCGGCCAGCAGGCGGCGGACGAGAGCGACCAGCAAGGCCTCGGGATCCTCGGCGGCCTTGAGCCGCGCGCGGAAGGCTTCGACGTCGGCGCGCCAATCGGTCGAGCGGCGGGCGATGGCGGCGGTGAGGATTTCGGTGCTTTCGGTGAGGGTCTGGACGTGGCGTTCGGCGGCGGCGCCGTGGAAGCAGGCGAGGGTCCAGGCCAGGCGATCCTCCTTGCCGCGCGGGTCGGCCAGCATGGGCTCGACCGCCTTGACGCCGGTGGCGCCGTACGAGGCGATGGCGGTGCCGACGAAGCGCCAGTCGTCGGAGTCGGCGCGCAGGAGGAGATGGACCAGGGGGACGATCGCCCGCCGGAGCGCGAGCTTGCCCAGGCCGGTGGCGGAGGCGATGCGCAGCGGGCGGCGGTGGGCGTCGAGCCCGGCCATGAACACGTCGGCGATCAGATCCTCGTTGGCGCGGACCTCGACCAGGGAGTCCAGCAGGTCGGCGGCAGCCAGGCCGTCGAACGCGACGGCCAGCTCGGGCACGTAGTCGGAGAGCCGCCCGCGCAGGAGCTCGGCCAGCGCCACGGCGCGCGCGCGCGGGACGACGAGCCAGCGCAGCAGCAGCTCGGGGTCGCCCTTCGCGGTCTCCGGGCCGGCAGCGGGCTCGGTCCCGGCCTCCGGGGGACCGCCCTCGCGCAGGAAGGCCTGGATCCAGGCCAGCCGCGCGGAGTCGATGACCAGGCCGAGGCGCTCGGCGTCGCGGGTGAGGTAGAGCCAGTTGCGTCCGACGGCGTCGCGGTCCAGGTCGTGCCTGCGGCCGGTGAGGCGGAAGAAGTTCTCGGTGAGCTGGGCGACGAGGCGTTCGGCGGAGGGGGCGGTGCCGTCCTGGATGGCGCGGCGGGCGAGGTCCGGAGGCAGCCAGAGGCCGGCCTTGGCGGCGGCGCCCAGGACGCGCCGGCGGTAGCCGTCCACGGCCTCGGCCGAGACCGACCGTTCGACCAGGAGCCGTTCCTCGGCCTCCTCGGTCATCCACGGGGTCAGCTCGACGAGGGCCTGCTGGATGGCGCCGAGCGTGGAGGCGACCTCTTCCGACTCGAAGCTCGGCATGCCGGCGCGGTCGAGCCATCCGGCGCCGCCGTCGCGCGCGGCCGCGAAGGCCGCGGCGCGATCACCCTTCTTCTTGGCGTCGAGGCGGACGGCGGCCTGGCGGATGCGGGTCACGTTGCGGGCCAGCGGCGCGGTGAGTTCGGCCGTCCAGCGCATCCGCCCGGCGTCGTCGACCTCCACGACCTGCACGGCGAACCGTTCGGCCAGGAGCCGGACGACGGCCGCGTCGTCGACGAGCTCGAAGTGCACCAGCCACAGCTCGACCAGCTCCGGCGGCTCGGCCTGGGCGTCGGCCAGCACGAGCTGTAGCCACGGCACGTCGTCGTGCACGAAGAGGCGGCAGCCGAGCGAGAGGCCGCGGCGCATGGACGCGGTATCCTCGAGGGCGGGCTTGCGGTAGAGGTGGACCTCACCGCCCTCGACGAGCGCGGCGGTAGGGACGCCGGAGGCGAACCAGGCGCGCAGCGACTCGGGCACGGCGGGCTCGGGCGGCTTGGGCCGCGCGGGAGGGTGGGCGGGGGCGGCCGGCTTCTTCTTCTCCGGGACGGCTTCGGCCTCCTCCAGCTCGTCGGGCTCGACCTCCTCGATCGCGGCGTCGGCGGGCATGAGGTCGGAGTCGCCGACTTCGAGCACGGGCTCCTCGGCCGCCGCGAGCGGCTTGGCAGCCTGCGGCATGGCAGCTGGGGACGCGAGCGGCATGGCGGGCGGCACGGGGGCCTTGGCGGGCGCGCGGGAGACTTCGGTGTCGGGTTCCAGCGCCCGCTCGTCGAGCACGTCGGCCTCGGTGACGGCGAGCGGCTGCGCCGAAGGCCGGGCCGGCTCGACCTCCTCCGCGTCGTCGGCGTCGAGCAGGCCGGGAAGTTCGGGAAGGAAGGGGGGAGTTGTTGGTTCTTGGTTCTTGGTAATTGGTCCGGAGGGGACGGGCACAGGGGGAGTTGTTGGTTCTTGGTTCTTGGTAATTGGTCCGGAGGGGACGGGCACGGGGGGAGTTGTTGGTTCCTGGTCCTTGGTTGTTGGTGCGGAGGCTGGGGCGGTCTTGGCCGGCGGGTGTGCGGGCGGGATCGGTTCGGAGGCCGGGGGAGGAGGGGCTTCGGAGACGGGGCGCTCGGGCATCGCGGTGCCGTTGGCGGCGGCCTGGATGGTGGCGGCAACGGTGGCGGCGAAGGACGCCTCGCGGCGGGCGAGCTGTTCTTCGGCGGCGGCGAGATCCTCCTCGCGGCGGCGGAGGAGGACCTCGCGGTCCTCGAGGGCGGAGCGCAACGCGTCGGCTTCCTCGCGCAGGCGCTGTGCCTTGGTCTGCTCGGTCCTGAAGCGTCGATCGAGATCGTCGGCGCGTCCGCGAGCCTCGGCCAGGGCGTGCTCGCGGCGGTCGAGCTCGGTCTCGCGGGTCTGGAGGACGGCGGTGCGATCGGACAGGGTATGCCCCTGGCTGTCGATCGCGGCGCGAGCGGTCTCGAGGTCGCGCTGGTGGGCGGCGAGCTTGGCGCGGGCCTGTTCGAGGGTCTTGGACTTGTCTTCGACCTCCTTGCGGCGGGTCGCGATCTCGGCCTGGACGGCCTGGACGGCGACGCGAGCGGGGGCGGAGAGGTGTTCGCGCCAGGCGACGCGGCCGAAGGCGATTTCGGGGGAGAGGGCGTAGGCGGGGACGGAGTCGCCGGGCTGATCGCGGAGGCCCTCGAGGTAGCGGACGAGGAGATCGACGGCGCGGTGGCGGTCGCCCTCGCCGGCACAGATGACGACGCGATGGCCCTGGGGATCGTGGACGACGACGGCGGCGCGCAGGAGGTGATCGATGCCGCAGGCGGGGCAGGTGGCGCGGTTGAGGGCGCCGGAGACGAGGTCTTCGGCCAGGAGGGGATCGTCGGCCACGTTGAGGACCGAGACGATCTCGGCGCCTGCCAGGGACCCGCACTGGCAGCCGTAGGTGACGCGGACGCGGCGGGTGGCGCCGCGGGCCCACGAGGCCGCGGCGCGGCGTTCGACCGCCACGAGATCCAGATCGGAACCGTCGTTCGAAGCCGAATCGCCGTCCTGCATGCTGCACCCGTCCCGCGGCCGACGCTCGGCCGGAAGCACCGCGTTGGGTGCGGATGTTAGCACAGGCGCGGGAGGGAGCGCAGTTCAGGGGGGTCGCGCAAGGGGCGCAAAGAGGCGAAGGGCGCGAAGGGGCCTGCTACGCGAGCAGCTCGTCGGCGGAGTCGACCAGCACGGCATGGCGGAGCAGGCGATCCAGCTCGGCGGGATCGCGGCAGGCACGCACCTTGGCGGCCAGGGGTTCCGGTACCGTGATGCCACGAGCCGCAAAGACCGCCAGGATCGCCTCAGCCTTGCCTTTGGCCTCGCCCTCGGCGTTGCCCTCGGCCTTGCCCTCGGCCTTGCCCTCGGCCTTGCCCTCGGCCTTGCCCTCCGCCCGGCCCTGGTCGACCAGCCTCCGGAACAGCTCGCTCTGATACTCGTGGGTCGCGCTCATCCAGTCCTCCAGAGCTCGCCGAGCCGCCACCGGCAGCCGGCTAAGCATCAGGTCGATGCAAGCATAGCGCTCGGGCAGCCGCTGCGACAGCACGGCCTCCGCCGCAACGTACTGGGGCCAGGAGCCATGTTTCTCGGCGTCGGCGGCAAGCTGGACCTCGACGACGATCGCCAGCTCGGTGCACGACCCGCCGAGCTCCACGACCAGATCGGCACGGTATTCGGGCGGCCGAAGCTGGGCGATACCTCATGCCCCATGCCGCGTAGCATTCGGACTCCCGACAAACCTGATCCGCAGCGCAGTCGGCGTTGTCACGGCAGCGCACGCACGAGCTTGGTCCTCCCGTCAGCCGCCCCGGTCGATCGTGTATTCCACCACGCCGTCCGGGTCGGGAATCGTGAAGGGCACGTTGTCGCACTCCGAGGTTCTCGACGGTCTCGTTGCGGGGCTTGGAGACCCTCGCGACGCAATGCGGGATTCCGACCGCGCTCGGCGCCCGCCCGTTGGACGACGAGGTGCGCGGACCGGCGGACTCGCGGGGCCCTCAGTCGGTCGCTCGGGCGGCCTGCGGATCGCCTGGCCGGCAGGCCGCCGGTGGTGTAGCATGCAGCCGTCGGGAGTCGCGGATGACGGTCGCTCGGGGAAACGGCGCAGGCACGCGGTGTCGCGGAACGCGACGGCTGCCGGTCGTCGCCGGTTGGCTCCTCGCCGCCGCATGCGGATGCGGGAGTCCGGGGGGCCACGAGACCCCGTGCGGCCCGGCGCCGTCGGTTTGTGCCGTCTGCGGCGGGGAGCCTGCGGTCTGCGACGCGGAACCCGGCGCGCGGCCGGCCTGGTGCGACCTGGTCTGCTCGTGCCGCGGGTGCGATCGGTGCGTCCGGCAGCCGGGCGGCTCCTGGGCGTGGGAGTGGGTCAGCGCGGACTGCGTCGCGACGCCCCCCGACGGGGGACTCGACGGCGAGGCCGACGCGCGCGACGACGGCGACGCGACGCGACCGGACCGCACGGAGGACGCAACGGAGGCCCGGGACGGCGACGAGGGCGGGTGGGACGAGGGAGAAGTGCGGGATGACGGCGACGCGGATCGCGCCGAGGACGTTCGGACGGACGGCGACGCGCGCCCGGTCTGCGGAGACGGACGACTCGACGCCGGCGAGGAGTGCGACGACGGCAACGACGAGAGCGGCGACGGTTGCGAGCCGCTGACCTGCCGGTTCTCGTGCGGGGCTTCCGCCGAGTGCGACGACGGCGATCCGTGCACCGCCGACGATTGCGAGACGGTCGCCCTCGGACGGCGCTGCGGGCACGAGTTCGTCGTCGGCGCGCCCTGCGACGACGGCGACGCGTGTACCATTGGTGAGACCTGCGACGCGGCGGGAAGCTGCCGCGGCGGGGTCGACTCCTGCGAGTGTCGGACCGACGCCGACTGCGGCGATCCGTCGCCGTGGAATCCGTGCGACGCGCTGCGCGTCTGCTCGCCGCTCGGCGCCTGCGTGCTGGATCCGGGCACCGCGGCCGATCCGGGGACGCCCTGCGACGACGGGCTGTTCTGCAACGGGACGGAGAAGTGCGACGACGCGTCGCCCGGGTCGCGCCGCTGCCGCAGCTTCGACCCTCCCTGCCTGGCGTGCGAGTCGTGCGACGAGACGACACACGCCTGCACGCTCGCTTCCGGATGCCTCATCGATGGCGCCTGCTACGACGTGGTGGCAACCAACCCGGACAACGACTGCCTGTGGTGCTTCCCGCCCACCACCGCGACGGATTGGACCGACGTCCCGGACCCCGTGACGTGCGACGACGGCGATCCGTGCACGGTCGGCGAGACCTGCGCCGCGGGGGTTTGCGTCGCCCCCCCACAGGGCGACGAGGTGTGCGACGGGGAGGACAACGACTGCGATCGGCTCTGCGACGAGGATTGGACGTGCTGCGTCGGCTCCGCCGGCGCGTGCAGGACGGCCCGCGGGACGTCCGGCTTCCGCCGTTGCACTCCGGCCTGCGGCTGGGCCGACTGCTCGCTTGAGCGCGTCTGCGCCGGCGACTGGTGCTGGTCGAATCCCCTGCCCCAGGGCAACAACCTGTACGGCGTGTGGGGCTCGGCCGCCGACGACGTCTGGTTCGTCGGCGGTGTCGGCGTCATCCTGCACTGGGACGGGACGACCATGTCGGCGGTGCCGAGCGGCACGGCGCAGTCCCTGTACGGCGTGTGGGGCTCTTCCGCGGACGACGTCTGGGCCGTCGGGGACGGCGGGACCATCCTGCACCGAACCGCAGGGACGTGGACGCTCGTGCCGATCGGGACCACCGCCGCCCTGCACGGGATCTGGGGGACGTCCGCCGCGGACGTGTGGGCCGTCGGCGATTCCGGCACGATCCTGCACTGGAACGGGACGAGCTGGTCGCCCGTTCCCAGCGGCGTCACCGGACACCTGTCCGCCGTCTGGGCCTCGGGACCCGCCGACGCGTGGGCCGTCGGCTCGAGCCGCACCGTGGTGCACTGGGACGGCACGTCATGGACCCCGGATCCGGCGTGGGTTGACGGCATGCCGATGGGGGTGTGGGGCTCCGGCCCGACCGACGTGTGGGTGGTCGGTCTCATGTCGGCCGGCTCGACGCCGCTCAGCGCCAGGCATTGGGACGGCGCCTCGTGGACGGACGTCCCCGGGACGGGCTTGGTCCCGTACGCCATGTCGGTGTGGGGGACGAGCGCGACCGACGTCTGGACCGCCTACGTGGTCGCGAGTTTCGAACATTGGGACGGCGCGAGCTGGACCTCGGTGTCCACCGGCCTGTCGGAGCTCGCCGGCGTCAGCGTTCTCGACCTGTGGGGCTCCGACCCCTCCGACCTCTGGGCGGTCGCGAGCAGGGGGCGGATCCTGCACTGGAATGGAACGGCCTGGGCGGAGGTCTCGATCGGCCCGATCGGCTCGGCGACCTCGGTCTGGAGCGCCGGCCCGGCGGACGCGTGGGCGTCCGTGTACGGCGGTTTCCTGCGCTGGGACGGAGGGAGCTGGACAAGCTTCCCGACGTCGTTCTTCGACGTCTGGAACGACGTGTGGGGGGCCGCACCCGACGACGTCTGGGCCGTCGGGTACGCGACGGGCGTCGGCGCGCCGCCGCGGCCCATCGCCGCGCACTGGAACGGCGTTTCCTGGCGCTCGGCCTTCGTGATGCCGTTCGACGGGCAGCTCACCGCGATCTGCGGTTCCGGCGCCGCGGACGTCTGGGCCGTCGGCACCGGCGGGAACATCGTGCACATGGCCGGCGGGTGGTTCTGGCCGGTCGCGTCGGGCGTGACGGTCGACCTGGAGGACGTGTGGTGCCGGGCCGGCGACGACGTCTGGGCCGTGGGAGCCCGGGGAACCGTGCTGCGCTGGGACGGCGCCGCCTGGACCTCGAGCTCCATCGGGAGCTCGAGGCAGCTCCACGGCGTGGGCGGCTTCGGTCCGTCGAACGTGTGGATCGTCGGGGCGTCGGACACGATCCTGCACTGGACCGGGGGACCGTTCTGGACGTACGTCGCGACCGGAACGGAGTGCACTCCCCGGAAGATCTGGTCTGCAGGGCCGACGGACCTGTGGATCGTGGGAGACGTTCCCTCGGGCGCATCCGCCTCCGCGGGCATGATTCTGCACGGCGACGGCCTGTCGTGGACGGCGTCGCCCCCACTGGCTTTCGTGGGTCTTGTCGGCGTCGCGGGCAGCGGTCTCGGCGACGTTTGGGCCGCCGGCCCCGCCGGCATCCTGCGCCACGAACCGTGAGACCAGGTCCCCGCGCGCCGTGAACCCGTCAGCCGCCCCGATCGATCGTGTACTCCACCACGCCGTCCGGATCCGGCACCGTGAAGGGCACGTTGTCGCACTCGAGGTTCTCGACAGTCTCGTTGCACGGCGTCCCCGTCTCGCGCGTGCCCCAGCAGATGAGCGCCGTGTACGGTTCCACCGGGCCGCAGATCGCCGGCTCCTCGCACACGGTCGACGGCTCGACCGGACAGGCCTGCAGCGGGTACTCCATGCCGTTCCAAAGGTACTCCACCGACCGGCCGCTGGGCAGCTCCGTGGCGTCCATGCACGGCGCGCCGCACACCGGACACCCCGGGCAGTCGTCGCACCCGCAGACGGCGCACGACTCCGCCTTGTGCAGCACCGTGCCCGCGCGGTCGATGCGCAGCCAGTGGCCATCCTGATACCCCACGCCGCGAGGTTGAACCCGAACGGCGCGGCCGTCAAGCCCATCGACCCGCCCGCCGACCGCGCAACGCTCTTGTACCGGACCGTCCGACGTCGTGGATCCCACCGATTATGCGGCCGAGCATAATGCTGGCAAGCATCATCCCTGTCGCAATCGTGGCGGCGCACTACGAAGGTGACGGACCGGGCGAACCGACGGCCTGGCCGGTCGCGTCGAGCAGGGCGAGGCGGGCGACGACGAGGTGCTCGGAGGGGACGCCGAGGAGGAAGGAGCCGAGGGCGGCGGGGGGCGGGCAGCCCACGAGCGGCAGGCGGACGCGGAGGCCCCAGGCGACCGGAGGATCGGTGATCGCGCCGAGGAGCGGCGCGAGGTCGGCGGCCTCGAGCTCGCGCGTCGCGGGCTTCGCGTCGCGGCCGTGCCAGCGCTCGCGGCGGGGGTCGACCAGCGGCCAGGTCGCCACGGACTGCGCGGCATCGACCGCCTTGCGCGCCGACGCCTCGTCGAGGCCCGGCAGGGCGAGGGCGTAGTCGGCGAGGGCGACGACGCGGCCGAGATGCGGGTTCGCATCGCCGAGATCGCGCGCGTCGAGGAACTCGACACCGTCGTGGACGAGCGCGGTCAGCCGCGCCGCGAGGTTCCCGGGGTCCTGCGGGGTCTCGTCGAGCCGGACGTCGAACGGCTCGCAGAGGCCGATCACGCCGAGCGGCAGCGGGGCTCCGGGGACGAGCCGCGGGCCGGGATGGAAGCCCTGGGTGTAGGAAACGGCGAGGCCGGCGCGGCGCATTGCCTGCACGAGGACGCGGACGAAGTCGAGGTGTCCGAGCCAGACGGCGGGGCCGTGCTTGCGCAGGACGAGGCGGAACCAGGTGGGGGCTGGGGAGGGGGGGGGCTGGGGGAAAGAGGGGGCTGGGGGTCGGGGGCTGGGGGCTGGCAGAACAGGAACAGACGGGGATGGGGGTTCGCAGCCGAGGCCGCAGGCCTGGCAGCGGACGTGGTCGGGGGAGGGGTCGCAGGTGGAGCCGGGGCGGGCGGAGAGGGCGTGGTCGCGCTCGCGGCGGAGAAACTCAGGATCGAGGCCGCAGGAGACGTGGTCCCAGGGGGTCGGGGCGGCGGGGTCGAGGGGGCGAGCGACGTCGTCGGGGGAGATGCCGGCGACGGCGAGCGCGGCGACCCAGCGGTCCCAGTCGAAGTGCTCGGACCACGAATCGAGGTACGCGCCGGCGGCGTGAGCATGGGCGACGGCGAGGGCGGTGCGGTCGTCGCCGCGTCCGAGCAGCGCCTCGAGCACGCTGCCGTTCGCGTCGTGAACCGACACCTCGACCGCGCGCGAGCGGAGCCGGCTGCGCAGGAAGCGCTGGCGGCGACGGATCTCGTCGGGCGGGAGCATGGGCTCCCACTGGAACGGCGTGTGGGGCTTGGGGACGAAGGTCGAGATCGAGACCGCGGCCTGGAAGGACGAGCTGCCGGCGGAGCGGCCGGCGCCGACGACGCGGTGGACGAGGTCGACGAGGCCCTCGAGGTCCTCGTCGGTCTCGGTGGGCAGGCCGAGCATGAAGTAGAGTTTCACGCGCCGCCAGCCTTCCGCGGAGATGCGGCGCACGCCGTCCAGGAGGTCGGTCTCCGTGACACGCTTGGAGATGACGTCGCGGAGGCGCTGCGTCCCGGCCTCGGGCGCGAGCGTGAGGCCGGTGCGCCGCGTGTGGCCGAGCACACGGAGCGCGGCGTCGGGGAGGCCGTAGGCACGGAGCGAAGAGACGGACAGGGCGACCTTGCGGCCGACGCAGAACGGAGCGAGGCGCTCGAGCAGCTCGCCCAGGCAGGGGTAGTCCGCGGAGGAGAGGGAGGTGAGCGAGATCTCGTCGTAGCCGGTATGGCGCAGGGACGCGGAGACCTCGGCGACGAGGGCGTCGACGGTGCGGAAGCGGCCGGGGCGGTAGTGGTAGCCGGCCTGGCAGAAGCGACAGCCGGCGCCGCAGCCGCGGGCGATCTCGACGGTGATGCGGTCGAAGACGGGAGCGAGACCCGCGACCGGACCCGAGGCGAACGGGCGGGAGTCGGGGAGGACGGGGACGTAGCGGCGGAGGGCGCGGGCGCCGGGTCGGTCGGTGCCGCGGAGCGCGGGGACGAGGATCCCGGGGCGTTCGCCGAGGCGTTCGAGGATGTCGCGGCGAGCGACGCCGCGGCGGCGGGCTTCGCCGACCTCGCGCACGATGCCGGGCAGGGCTCCCTCGCCGTCGCCGGCGAAGAGGGCGTCGAAGAAGGGCTCGAGGGCGGCGGCGTGGGTGGCCCAGGCGCCTCCGCCCAGGACGAGCGGGTCGGTGGCGCGGCGGTCGGCGGCGCGCAGGGGGATCTTGGCGAGGTCGAGGACGCCGAGGATGGTGGCGGCGGCCAGCTCGTGCGGCAGGGTCAGTCCGACGACGTCGAAGTCGCGGACGGGGGTGCCGGATTCGAGCGACCACAGCGGCTCGCCGGACGAGCGGAGGGCGAGAGCCAGGTCGGGCCAGGGGGCGAAGGCGCGTTCGGCGAGGAGCTCGGGCTCGGCGTTGACCTCGGCGGCGAGGATGCGGAGGCCGAGGTGGGACATGCCGACCTCGTAGACGTCGGGGAAGACGAGGCAGCAGGAGCCGGCGAGGCGCGCGCGGTCCTTGCAACGGGCGGAGCCGTACTCGCCGCCCGCGTAGCGCGCAGGGCGCTCGACGGATGCGAGGAGAGTGGACCGCGAGAGCGACGGCATCCGGGCGGGGCGAGGACCCCGGCGGCTACTTGCGGAAGCGCGAGGGGAAGGTCGTGCCGAAGTCCTTCTTCGGGTGAAGTTTCTTCGCGCGGGCGATGAGCTGGTCTTCGGATTCCTTGCGGTCGGGGTCGGGCAGGCAGCACTCGGACGGGCAGACTTCCTGGCACTTCTCCTTGTCGAAGAAGCCGACGCATTCGGAGCACTTCTCGGGGTCGATCACGTGGAGACCCTTGTCGGCATCCTCGCTGATTGCCTCGTTGGGGCATTCGGGGAGACACGCGCCGCAGTTGACGCACTCTTCGGTGATCTTGGTCGACATCGAAGACTCCTTTTCGGCCCGTCCCCCCCGGGCGTTCCGCCGGGGCCGAGGGGCGTCGTAGTCCGGTCGCGCGCGGCTGTCAACCGTTGAGGACGGGCGATTTGCCCGTGCGGGGAGGGGCATGGTAACGATCGGGTGGGGAGGGAGGTGCGCTGGTCCTTGGACGAAGTGCCGACATACGATCTCCTGGGAATCCTGGTGCTCCTGCTGTGTTCGGCGTTCTTCTCCAGCGCGGAAACGGCGCTGACCGCGCTATCCGAGGCGCGGATTCGGCAACTCCAGGACGACCGACCGAAACTCCGTCCCTACTTCCAGCGTTGGCTCGACCACACGTCGCGGTTCATCGCCACGCTGCTGGTGGGCAACAACGTCGTCAACATCGCCGCGTCGGTCCTGGGGGCGCGTGTGGCGCACCTGTACCTGCTGCGCTGGGCGGACGCGGCGGCCGTGGGCGTGATGACGATGCTGCTGCTCAGCTTCGGCGAGGTGGCGCCGAAGGTCTTCGCCAAGCGAGCAGCGCCCTACTGGGCGCCGCGCATCATCCGGATCGTGTGTTTCCTGGACACGATGTTGCGGCCGCTTTCGTGGATGTTCGCCAAGCTGGGCAAGGTGACGGTGCGCACGGCCGGCGCGGCCGGCGTGCCGACGGAGGAGCCGACGGTCACCGAGACCGAGATCGAGCACATGATCGACCTGGGGGAGAGGGAGGGAGTCCTGGCCGCGGAGCACAGCGAGCTGCTCCGCTCGGTGCTGGAGTTCGAGGACACGGTGGTCAAGGAGGTGATGGTCCCGCGGACCGAGATGGTGGCGCTGGACATCACGGCCAAGCTGCCCGAGGTGCTGGCGCTGCTCAACGCGTCGCGCCACTCGCGCTTCCCGGTCTACCGCGACCTGCGCGACAAGATCGTGGGCACGCTGCACGTCAAGGACCTCGTGGCCCACGTCGGGCGCGACGAGAACTGCGAGACGTTCGACTGGACGCAGCACGTGCGACCCAACCCGATGTTCGTTCCCGAGACGCAGAAGGTCTCCAAGCTGCTGCGCGACATGCAGACGCGGCGGCTGCACATCGCGATCGTCGTCGACGAGTTCGGCGGCACGAGCGGGTTCGTGACGCTGGAGGACATCCTCGAGGAGATCGTCGGGGAGATCCAGGACGAGTACGACGCGGAGGAGCCGTTGATCGTCGACCAGGGCGGGGGCCGATACCTGGTCGACGCGCGAGTCCCGCTGTGGGACCTGGGGCAGCGTCTGGGGACGGAGTTCCCGCAGGAGGTCGACTACGAGACGCTGGGCGGCTTCGTGACGCACCACCTCAACCGCGTACCCGAGCGTGGCGCGCACTTCGAGTGGAACGGTTTCGAGTTCACGGTGCGCGACGCGGACGCCCGGCGCGTGCGGCGCGTCGAGATCGTTGCACGGCCGACTCCGTCGCAGCCGCCCGGTGCGGGGTCGAGCACGGGCGATGTCCGGTGAGCCACGGCCGTCCGGGCCGGCGGGCGTCGTAGAGGGGACGGCGAGGTCCGGGGCGGGAGAGCGGGCGGTGCTGGTGTACATCGCCGGGGATCGAACGAAACGGCTGCCAGCGGCCGAGGCGGGCCGGATCGTGGTGACCTCGGTCTTCCGCGCGCGAGCGGTGGCGGCGGGGGGGCACCGGGCGTGCATCGCGTCGCCGGTCGCCCTGCCCTTCCGGGAGGGGGTTCTGGAGGGGGCACGGATCGACCGGGGGCTGCCGGTCAATCTCGTCGGAGAGGCGATCGGGGAGTGCGCGCGGGCGTTGGCGCCGGGAGCCCCGATCGAGGTCGACGTGCGGATGCGGTACGGAGGAACGGGAGTGTGGCGGTGGCTTGGCGCGCGGCTGGTGGGGGCTCCGCTGCCGGGGCCGCCGGAGGCGATTGCCCGGAAGCTGCTCGAGGCCGGATTCGATCGGATCGAACAGGTGCTGGAGGGGAGTCTGGGGCGGTTCCGGGGGAGGAGAGGGCGCGGAGGGGGGGGAGGGCGCTGAGACCGACTTACCGCTGAGACGCTGAGGGCGCTGAGAGGAACGCTGAGAAGACGGGAAGAAGGGGGGGGACCGGAACTGGACCTCCGTCCTACTTCAACCTACAATTGAATACATGAGGCTTCGGCCACTGGTACGCGCGACGTTACCGTCCTTGATCCTGGAGAGTCGCTTGCCGCGGATTCCGCCGTCGGCGGTGATGCGGCTGGCGGGGCTGGCGGAGCGGCAGAGCGAGGGGCGGTTCGATCGGTCGGCGAGCCGGCGGACGTACTTTGGCGCGACGTACTTCACGGTCCCGCTGCCGCGGGTGCGGGCGGCGTTCGCGGGACAGCGAGTCAGGGAGATGGGCGCCGGGGAGCTGGCGCGGACGCTGGGGGCCCATCCGCTGTTGCGGTTGCGATTGCTGCGGATGGCGAGGGAGGAGGCGGAGAGGAGAATCGCGAAGGCGGGAGGGGGGGAGCGGAGGGGGGAGGAGCTGATGGCGCCGGGAACGGCGCGGATCACCTCGGTCGTGTCGTCGGAAGGCGACGCGGTGGTGTTCGAGGTCGGGGTGGAGATCCCCTGCGCGGCGTGCGGGGGGCGAGGGGGGGAGTCCGGGCGGGGAGTCGGCGAGGCGGGGAGCGGTTGATGGAGCTGGCGGATTCGGGCGGCGTCGTGATCGCGCTACCGTGGGTGGAGGCGGAGAGGGTTTCGCGCGCGGCCCGCGGGGCTGCGGCGAAACCTCGCGGGGGCGGGCGCCGGAAGGAGGGGGCTGGACCATCGGGCGCGGGTCGCGATACGCTTGGCGTTCGTGCTCGCGACGAGCGGGGCGGCGTACGGGGCATCTGGATGGGCACTCGGTACACGGTCGAGCAGGTCGCGCGGCTGTTCCGGATACCGCTCTTGCGGCTGCGGCGGCTGCAGCGCGAGGGCGTGTTGCCGGCGTCGGTGGCGGACGGGCGGCGGCGGTACTACTCGTTCCAGGATCTGGTCGCGGTGCGAACCTATGCGGGGCTGGTGGCATCGGGGGTCGAGCCGCGGCGGGTGGCGGCGGCGGTGGCGCAGATCCGGGCGATGCTGCCGGAGGTGACGCATCCGCTGTCGGAGCTGCGGGTGTCCTCGGACGGCGACCGGGTCGTGGTGACGCGGTCGGGGGAGGGGCGATTCGACGGCGAGTCGGGCCAGCGGCTGCTGGACTTCGAGGTCGAGGAGCTGGCGCGGGAGGTGGTGGCGCAGCTCGAGCCGGGGCGGGAGTCGCCGCGGCGAGCGGACGACTGGTTCGAGCGGGCGTGCCGGCTGGAGGACGAGGGGGATCTGGACGGCGCGGAGACGGCGTTGCATCGGGCCATCGAGACGGACGGGGGGCACGTGGGGGCGATCGTGAACCTGGGCAACCTGCGGTACCGGCGGGGCGACGTGGAGGGGGCGCGCAAGCAGTACGAGGCAGCGCTGGCGATCGCGCCGGACCGGGCCGAGGGGTACTACAACGTCGGGTTCCTGCTTCTGGACGGCGGGGATCCGCGTGCGGCGGTGCCGTTGTTCCACGCGGCGCTGGCGCGGGATCCCGAGTTTCCGGATGCGTACCACAACCTCGCGCTGGCGTACGAGCGCATCGGCCAGCCGGACCGCGCGCGGACGCTGTGGCGCCGGTGCCTGGAGCTGGATCCTTCCGGCGCGTACGCCGACGACGCGCGCGAGGGGTTGCGAAGAATCGAAGACGGTTGAGGCGGGGAGAGCCGCGGGCTGAAGCCTGCGGTTCGGTTCCGGAGCAGCCGCGGGGTGGAGCTGGCGGTTCGGTTCCGGAGCAGCCGCGGGGTGGAGCTGGCGGTTCGGTTCCGGACGAGTCGCGGGCTACCGCTTGCGGCGGGGGGGAGGCGGGGCGGAGGGGCGGCGCGGCACTTCGGGGGGCGGAGGGGCGGCGGCCTCCTCTTCGAGGTCGGCGACCTGGATTTCTCCGGTGGCGATCTCGCCGGTGGTGTCGAGGGGTGGCGCGGGGATTTCGGGCTGGGCGCCGCCGGTGCCGAAGGTGAAGGCGGTTTCGGCGGGGGTCAGAGCCCCGGGTGCGGGTTCCCCGGTGGAGCCGAAGGAGAAACCTGCGCCGGCGGCCTCGCCCTCCGCGGGCGCCGCCTCGGATTCGATCGGGACCTCGGACCCGTCGGCCGCGGCGGCCTCGGGATGCTGCTGCTTCATGAACTCGAGCTGCTCCAGGGAGACCTTGGACGAGTTGTCGCGGTCGTCCCAGGTCGGGAGCGACGGTTCGCCGGTCGCGGCGGGAACGGCGGGCGCGGCTTCCTCCTCGATCGGGAGCATGCCCTCGTCTCCCGCGGGTGGGGAAGCGACTTCCTGCTCGACGGGCGGCATCGGTGCCTCGGCCGCGCCGTCCTCGAGGGTCGAGTCGTCGCCGGCGCCCTCCCCCGCCGTCTCGACCGGCATCGTGGGCTCGGCGGCGCCGGGCTCTCCAGCAGTTTCCGGTGCGGCCGCGTCGGCCCCCGGCGCGGCGCCCCAATCGGCGTCGGTCGGCGGCACGGCGGCCTCGGGCGCTTCCTCGGTGTCGTCGGACTCGTCGGCAGCGAGGCGCGGTGCGGCGAGCTGCTTGATCCTGGCCTTGAGGTCGTCGTCGTCGGGCCGCAGCTTGAGCACCTTGCGCAGGACGTCGATGGCCTCGAAGCGGTTGCCGATCTTCTCCTCCCAGATCGTCGCGATGCGGGTCAGGAGGGTGACCTTCTCGTCGTCGTACAGGACTTTTCCGAGATCCTCCTCGAGGATCACGACCAGATCGTTCCAGCGACCGACCTTTTCGTAGAAGGCTGCGACCTTCTGGCGCGCATCGACGTCGTCGGGATCGAGCTGGAGGAGCTGCCAATAGTGCTCGGCGGCCTCGTCGAGGCGGCCGAGGTCGGCTTCCAGGAGGGCGGCGCGGCGGCGGTGGAGGTCCTTGGCGACGTCGACGCGGGTCGAGCGCTGGAGGGCGTCGGCGTAATGGGCGGCGAGCTGATCGAGGAACTTGTTCTCGCGGGCGAGCTTCTCGAGGTCCTCGACGAGCATCTCGTCGGTCGGGGCGAGCAGGTGCGCGGTCCGCATCGCCTCGAAGGCGGCCTCGGGGTTCTTGGCTCCCTGCAGGTGGACGGTGGCGACGCGGCGGTGGAAGATGATGCGGGTGGGGTCGTTCAGCTCGTAGCCGTTGGCGAGGCGGGTGTAGTGGCCGACGAGGAAGGCCCAGCCGGAGCCTTTCTGGTCGGCGGGCAGGCTCTCCTCGATCTTCTCGACGGTGCGCAGCGCCTCCTCGGCCATCTCGTCGCTGAAGACGTCCTGGTTGATGGCGATGCCGACGACCTGGAGGCCCTTGGGGCCGTTGCCCATGCTGATGGCGTAGATCTCGCCGGCGTGCATCATGAGCGGCCAGCGCTGGGCGGGCTCGGTGGCGGCGCGGCAGCGCTTGTCGTAGGCCCGGAGGAGATCCTCGTAGTGGCCCGAGGCGCGGGCGGCCTTCTCGTACATCTCGAAGAGGGAGAGGTCGTCCGGATGCTCCTCCATGGCACGCAGGAGGGGACCGAGGGAGAACTCGGGCCGGCGGCCGTCCTCGAGGACGACGTTGGCGAAGCGGCGGAGGAGGGCGACGCGATCGTCGACGAGGTCGGCGCGGCGCAGGAGGAGGTCGTAGGCCTTGCCGAGCAGCTCCCAGGCGCCGCCGAGCGCCGCGAGGCGATCGGCCTCGGCCAGGAGGGTGTCGTCGGCGGGATTGGTGCGGACCGCCTCGACGGTGTCCTCCAGGGCCTGGTTGGGGCGTTTGGCGTCCTCTTCCCAGACTTTCGCGGCCTCGCGCAGGCGCTGGACGCGCTCCTCGTCGGACTTCGCGCGGGAGGCGGCCGATTCGTAGAGGCCGGCGAGCTGCTCCCAGCGCTCGAGCCGGCGGCCGGCGGCGCAGACCTCGTCGAAGAGGTCGCCGCTGTCGGGGTCGCGGGTGAGGGCTTCCTGGAACCAGCCCCAGGCGCGCTCCTTGTCGCCGAGCTTCTGCTCGGCGGCCTTGGCGCCTTCGAGCAGGAGGGCGGCCTGGTCGGAGGGGAGGTCGGCGCCCTTGGAGCGGGCGCGGAGGACCTTGAGCAGCTTCTCGAAGTCCTTCTCCTGGTCGTACAGCTCGGTCAGAGCCAGCAGCGCGCCGCCGTGACCGGACCACTGCTGCAGGATCTTCTCGTAGGTTTCGATGGCCATGGCGGCGTTGGCCAGCGGGCCGCGGTACCACTCGCCGAGGGTTTCGGCGTGTTTGAGCTGCTCCTCGGGATCGGCGGTGACGTCCTTGAGTCGTTCCAGGGTACCGGCTGCGTTGAGGTGGTTCTCGGCGCGGACGTAGACATCGACGAGGCGGCTCAAGGTCTCGCGATGGTCGGGGCTCAGCTCCTTGAGGATGCGTTCCAGGTGGACGGCGGCCTTGGCGGGCTCGCCCAGCCGGTCGTCGAGGATCTGCGCGGCCTCGGTGAGCAGGCGCGCCTTGTCCTCGTTCCCGGCGGCGATGTTGGCGCGACGGACGGTGTTGTCGACGAGGGCGGGCCAGTCCTGCTGCATCTCGTGGAGGCGGGCAAAGGCCTCGAGGGCCTCCTGGTCGTCGCCTTCCTTGAGGATGAGGGCGAAGCGCTGGCAGGCGGCCTCGAGGTCGCCGACCTGCTGGTCGTAGACCTGGGCGGCGCGGCGCTGGAGCTGCTTGCGGCGGGCGGGGTCGCGGGTCGCCTTGGCCCACGCCTCGTAGGAGTCGGCGATGTCGGTGAAGCGCCCGAGCTCCTCGTACATCTTGTGCATCTCTTCGCGGACGGCTTCGTTGACGGCGTCGATCTGCAGGGCGCGCTGGAGCGCGTCGGCGGCGCGGGAGATGTCCTGCAGCTCCTTGCGGCAGACCTCGGCCAGGCGGCCGAGGGCGGCGGGCTTCTCCTTGTCGGGGAGGCGCCCGACGAGGACGTCGAGCGCGTCCGCCGCGCGTTCGGGCTGGGCCGTGGCGACCAGGAGGTCGACCTGGCGGCGCAGGGTGGGGACGTGGTCGGAGTGGTCGACGAGGATGGCGTCGACGGTTTCGAGCGCCTCGGTGAAGGCGTTGAGCTTCTCGTGCTGGGTGACGACCAGCTTCTCGCGGGCGCGGAGCTTCTCGGCCGGCGACTCGACCAGCTCGACCTCGGCCGACAGGGCGCGGGCCAGGTCTTCCCAGCGCTGGGTGGCCTCGGCGAGGTTCTGGATCTTCTTCAGGTGCTTGACGTTGCCCTCCTCGACGCCGTGGATGCGCCAGACGGTGTCGAGGGTGGCGGAGGGATCCTTGAGCGACTGTTCCTGGAGGCCGGCGATGCGGGTGAGGAGTTGGAGCTTCTCCTGGTCGTCCTCGGCCATCTGGACGCGCTGTTCGAGCAGTTCGACGAGGTCGCCCCACTTCTCGAGCTTGCGCAGGAGGCGTTCGAGGGAGCGGCGGGCGTCGCCGTGGTTGGGGTCGATGGTGAGGACGCGCTGCCAGGCGGTGACGGCGCCTTCGGGATCGTTGAGGCGGCCTTCGGCGAGGGCGGCGGCCTCCTTGAGGCGCATGACGCGGACGTTGGCGGCGAGGGTGCGGGACATGCCGGCTTCGAGGAGCATCTTGCGCAGGCCGGCGAAGTTGCCCTTGGCGCGGTAGCGGCGTTCGAGGTAGGCGACGGCTTCGGCGTCGCCGGGGACGGCGCCGACGATCTGCTCCATGACGGCCTCGACCTGCTGGTCCTTGCCCATCATGCGGAGCTTCTGTGCCTTGTCGCGAAGGGCCTCGACGTCGGCCTCGCCGGCCGGGGCGCCCTCCTCCAAGCCGGGCTCGGCCGCGGCGGGGGCCATGGCGGCGTCGGCGGCGCCGGCGAGGGCGTCGGCCAGATCGGGGGGCACGAGGCGGGTGGGGGCCTCGCCGGTGGCGTGTCGCATCGGGGTCGGCGCCGCGGGCTCTCCGAACAGGGAGTCCACGTCGCCGCCGGCCTCGACGGCCTTGGGGGCGGTGACGAAGTCGGGGAGCGCGTCGGCCTGGGGCACGGCGCGCGGCGGCGCCTTGGCGGCGCCGGCAACGACGGCGCCGCCCCCCAGCTCGGCCAGCCGCTGGGCCCCGACGGGGTCTCCGCGCTGGGCCAGGGTCTGGAAGATGGGCCGGGCCGCTTCCGCGTTGTGGAAGATGTCCCACTCGACCTGCCCCGCGGCACGGAGCAGGGACACCGACGCCTGCGCCGGGCCGCGGGCGGCGAACCAGCCCCGCACGCGTTCCGCGAACCGCTGGGTCGTCCCGGCCTCGGCCGTGCGCTGGCCGTAGAGCTGGAGGGCGGCGTCGTGGTCGGGGAACAGGTCGAGGGCGTATTCGAGGTAGTCGACGCCCTGGCCCGGGTCGCCCATGCGAGCGAGCTGGAAGAGGCAGTCGGCGGCGCGGCGGGTGTCGTCGGGGCGCGGCGAGGGTCCCTGGGCACGGCGGGCCAGCATGGCAGAGAGGTCGTAGACGGCGTCGACGTCGGCGGGCAGGATCTGCGTCGCGCGTTCGAGCGCCTCGACGGCGCCGTCGAGGTCCTGGAGCGAGTCGGCGCGGAGGGTGGCCAGCTCGCGGAGCAGCGCGACCTGGCGTTCCGGGGCGGACTCGGACTTGATTTCGAGCTCGTAGAGCTTGGAGGCGCTGCGCATGTCGCCGGCGCGGCGGTAGATCTCGCGGGAGAGGTAGAGGGCGAGGACGTTGGAGGGGTCGATGGCGTAGGCGCGCTTGTAGCAGCGGATGGCTTCCTTGGGGTCGTTCTCGACGCGTTCCTTGAGCTCGCCGAGGTTCTGATAGAGGCGGCTGCGGATGCGCGCGGTCTCGGGGATCTCGCCGAGCTGTTCGACGGAGAGGATGCGTTGGGTGATGAGCTGGGAGAGGGCGCCGAAGTTCTGGTCGGCGCGGTGCAGCTCCTCCAGCTTGTCGCCGACGCCTTCGTGGGTCGGCTGGACGCGGAAGGCCTCCTCCAGATCGCGCTGGCCGCGGGGGCGGTCGTGCTCGCGATCGATCCAGAGCAGGCCGGCCTGGAACAGGTGCTCGGCCCGCTCGCGCGGGTCGGGCAGGTGTCCGGCGCGGAACTCGTACAGCTCCGCCGCCTGGCCGTTCTGCCCCTGCTGCAGGAAGAAGTCCCGCAGGGCGGCGAAGGCGGTGGGGTCCGTCGGGTTCTGCGTCAGACGCTGATGGTGCAGCTCGAGATCCTCGTACGCCATGCCCACACCTCGACCGTCAGCTTCCGCCTGCCCGCATCATCCAGCCGGTCCCGGCGCCGCTGCCGCCGTTTCAACCTGCTTCCGGAGCAGGCGGCCGAAAGCTGAAAGCTGATCGCGCTTTTATCACCCCTGGCCAGCGCCGCACAAGCGCCCCTCGGCCTTCATCGCCCGGACGACCTGGAAGCCGTAGTACGCCCCGATGAACCAGTAGGAGACGCTCAGGAGGAGCAGGTACTCGGGCACGAGCATCAGGGCGGTGCAGACGTAGACGCCGATGATGTTGCCGATCTGGAAGACGCGCCACCAGCGTCCGCGCCCGAGACGCAGCTTGGGCAACGGGATGCGGGTGACCATGAGCACGCCGTTGAGCACCAGGACCAGGGGGATGAGGGAGACGAGGGTCGAGCCGGAGGGGACGGCGGAGAGGTGCTGGACGGCGACGAGGTAGCCGGAGCCGAGCAGTGCGCCGGAGAGCGTGCTGGGCAGGCCGTAGAACAGGCGGTCGCCCAGCGCGGCGGTCTGGACGTTGTAGCGGGCAAGGCGCGCGGAGGCCATGACGACGTAGAAGCCGGCGGCGCAGAGGACGAGGATCCTGGGGGCGCCGGCGGCGAACTGGGGGTACTGGAACATGTGCTGTGCGAGGAGCGAGGCGGGTGCGAGGCCGAAGGCGCAGAAGTCGGCGAAGGAGTCGAACTCGACGCCGAAGCTGCTCTGCGCGTGCAGGAGACGGGCGAGGGTGCCGTCGAGCTTGTCGAGGAGGACGCACCACAGGATGCACCAGGCGGCGAGCTTGAACTGGCCGTGCATCGACAGGTGGATGGAGAGCATCCCGAGCAGCATCGATGCGGAGGTGGCGACGTTGGGCGGCAGATACCGCAGGTTCGGCACGGGAAGACCTTAGCGGATTTGGGGGGCGGCGTCTACGGGGTGGAGGTCCCGCGGAGGGCGACGTCATCCGTTTTCAGTTTTCAGTTTTCGGTTTTCAGTTTTCGGTCAGGGAAGGGAATAGACGTCGGCGTACTTGGTGCGGAGGTAGTGGAGGTAGGGGGCGGCCGCGAGGGGTCGGCCGGTGGCGCGGCGGAGGAGCTCGCCGGGCTCGTACTTGCGGCCGTGGCGGTGGACGTTCTCGCGCAGCCAGCCCAGGAGGGCGCCGAACTCGCCGCGCTCGAGGTCGCCCGGGATGCCGGGGACGGCGGCGACGGCGGCGTCGTAGAGCTGGAGGGCGGCGAGGTTGCCGATGGTGTAGGTCGGGAAGTAGGCGAAGGCGCCGCCGGACCAGTGGATGTCCTGGAGCACGCCGCTGGCGTCGTCCGGAGGCACGATGCCCAGGGCGGAGCGGCTGGCCTCGTGCCACGCGGCGGGCAGATCGGCGACGGCGAGGTCGCCGCGCAGGAGAGCCAGCTCGAGATCGAAGCGCATCATGATGTGGAGGTTGTAGGTCACCTCGTCGGCCTCGACGCGGATCAGCGACGGAGCGACGCGGTTGATCGCCCGATAGAACGACTCGACGGGCACGGAGGCGAGCGTGGGGAAGCGGCGCTGCAGGTCGGGGTAGAAGCGCTTCCAGAAGGGACGGCCGCGGCCGACGACGTTCTCCCAGAGGCGCGACTGGGACTCGTGGATGCCGAGGGAGGAGTAGCGGCCGAGGGCGGTGCGGGCGTACTCGGCCGCGATGCCCTGCTCGTAGAGGGCATGCCCGCCTTCGTGCATGGAGCCGAAGAGGGCGGGAGAGAGGCAGGAGCGATCGAAGCGCGTGGTGATGCGCACGTCGTTGCGGGAGAAGGCGGTGGTGAAGGGGTGGGCGGAGCGGTCCTGGCGGCCGCGATCGAAGTCGAAGCCCATGCGGCGCAGGACGTCCATGCCGAACTGCGTCTGTTGCGTCTCGTCGAACTCGCCCTCCAGGAACGAGGCGTCGACGCGGCGGCCGCGGGTGCGGATGTCGTCGACGAGGGCGACGAGGGGGGGACGCAGCTCGGCGAAGAGGCGTTCGACGTCGGCCGTCGTCGTCCCGGGTTCGAAGTCGTCGAGCAGCGGGTCGTAGACGGACTTCCAGGGTGCGAAGAAGCCGGCGTACTCGCGGCGCGCCTCGAGGACGCGCTGCAGGTGGGGGCGGAAGTGCTCGAAGCCGGCGCCGGCGCGGGCCTCGCGCCAGGCGTGCTGGGCGAGCGAGGTGGTGCGGGCGAACTCGGAGACCCAAGCGGTGGGGACCTTGCGTTCGCGGTCGAAGTCGCGGCGGAGGACGCGAACGGCGCGGAGGTCGTCGGCGGCGGGGTCGAGATCGCGCACCTCGGCTTCGGCATCGGCGAGCCACCTCCCGACCTCGTCGGCGACGAACCATTCGTGGGCGAGGCGTCCGAGGAGGGCGACCTGGGAGGCGCGGTCGTCGACGCCGCCTTTGGGCATGTAGGTTTCGAGGTCCCAGTGCAGGAGATCGAGGGCGCCGCCGAGGTTGGCGAGCTCGGCGACCCGTAGCTTCAACTCGGTCAGTCCCAACGTCGTCGCTCCTTCTTCCCCGCCCCGGCGAGCGAAGGCGCAGCATTCACGGACGGAGGCGCGGCGTCAACTGATCCGTGGCGGGGATTTCGCGCAAAGGGCGCAAAGGAACGCAAAGGACGCAAAGGGATCAGAGCGAGCCCAATCGCCGGGCGAGATCGCGGATGGTCTCGGGGGCGAAGCCGGCGAAGTGGTTATTGGCGTAGGCGTAGGCGAGGGGGACGCGTGACAGGACGTCGCGGAGCCAGGTCGCCCAGCGTTCGAGGCGGTCGCCGTGGTCGACGGCGATGCGATCGAACTTGTCGGCCCGCGCTTCGGTGTCCTTGCGATCGCCGATGAGCCGCAGGTAGGTGAAGTCGGTCGTGAGGGGATCGAGGTCGAGGTCGGCGGCGTGGGGCATGTAGGGGAGGTCGACGAGGACCAACGCGGTGCGATGGCGTCGCAGGATGTCGAGCACCGGCTTCTTGAGCCACGTCTTGTTGCGCAGCTCGACGGCGTAGCGCCGGTCGGGGGGGAGGCGTTCGAGGAAGGCGTCGAGGCGTTCGAGGAACGGGCCCGGGGCGGGGAAGGCCTGGCGGTTGAAGTAGGGGAACTGGAGGACGAGGGGCCCGCACTTGGGGCCGAGGGCGGCCATGGCTCCGAGGAAGCGGTCGACGTCGGCGCCGACGGCGTCCCAGAGGAGGAGGCGCGAGGGATCGGGTGCGGCCTTTTCTCCGCCGTGGACGATGGAGCGGGGGAATTTGGCGGAGAGGACGAAGCCGTCGGGGGTCTTGCGTTGCCACGCCGAGACCATGGCGGGACTGGGGACGCGATAGTAGGTGACATCGGCCTCGACGGTGGCGAGCTGGGTGGCGTAGTGGGAGAGCCGGTCGCCCGCGGGCAGGCCGGCGGGGTAGAAGACGCCGTCCCAGGCTTTCTCGGACCAGCTCGAAGTTCCGAAGAGGAGTCGTCCCATCGGGGCACAGCTTAGGCACGACGGCCGCGATCATCGTCCCGGCGGCGGCGGCTCGGGGAGCCGGCGGCGTCACTCCACCCGGACGAAGTAGCCACCGGTGTCGATGCCGGCGGCGTCGCGGATGCGGACCAGGTAGTCGCCCGAAACCTCGGGGGTGAAGGGGGCGGTGAGCGTCAGGCCCAGGGGCCCGGCCAGGCGGGCGTCCAGCAGACGGGAGTCGTCGCCGTTCGCGCGCTCGAGGTCGGCATCCGGACTGAAGTTGATCGTATCCACGGTGAGCGTCACCGAGCTGCCGGCGTCCAGATGCACGCGCCAGGTGTCCTGGTCGCCCGGGTAGTCCATCAGGCCCGACGCCGTGGTGCCGAGCTCCAGCACGGCCCCGTCGTCCGGGTCGGCGTACGGAACCAGCGGCGCGCTGCTGCGCACGATCACCTCGCCCGGGACGTCCCGGCTCACGACGAGGAAATACGGGCCGTCGTCGAGAATGTCGACCGTGCCCGACGTCCGCCCTCCGTTCGGGTCATCGACGTCCAGGTCGATGTCGCCGAACGGCCCGATCGCGCGCAGGGAGACGTAGCCCCGGCCCTCGGCCGACAGGTCGACCGCGTCGCCGTAGGCGGCATGGAGGACGAAGGCCGCCTCGTCGCCGCCGGCGGCGAGGGTCGCGACGCCGACGAGGGTTCCGCCGGAGAGCGGGATCGGGCGCGGGGCGGGGCCGTCGCGGGGGCCGCCCGCCAGAATGCCTTTCAGGCGCGCCACCGCATCGGGCGCCGACATCGCGACGGCGAAGTCGGACTCGCCGAGGTACATGCTCGAGAACCCGACGACGGTCCCGTCCGGCGCCACCAGGGCCCCGCCGCTCTGCCCGCCCGCGAGGTCGGCGTCCGTCTGGAGGAAGGTGGTATCGATGGCGGCCCAGCGCCGCAGACGGGAGAGGATGCCGCGCGTGAGGGCGGGCTGCGGGAAGCTCTCCGTCTCGGCCGGATAGCCCACGAGATACAGGTCGGTGCCGATCGCGAGCGCCGTCCCGTCGGCCACGGTCGCGGGCGCGACGCCCGGCGGGGGACCGCCGGCCGCGGCCAGATCGAGCGCCGCGAGGTCGGCGATGGTGTCCTGGGCGACGACCGGCACGGCGGCGCGTTCGGTGCCGTCGGCGAAGACGACGCGCGCGGCGTCGTAGGGCCACACGACGTGGGCGTTGGTGAGCAGCAGACCCGGCTCGACGAGCACGGCGCTGCCGGAGCCGAGGGGGGTTTCGACGTAGGCCACGGACGGCGCGACCCGCGCATATACCTGGTCGGGCGCCAGGCCGCCGGCCGGGCGCGCGGGGCCTTCGGGCTGCCCAGCCGCGCCGCCCGGCGCCGCGAGGCCGGCGGAGCGTGCCGCGGTCGGCGCCGCGCCGGGCAGGCAGCCCGCGATGCCCAGACACGCCAGCAGGAGCACGCGTCGCCCAATTTCCTCGGCCGGCGCCACGTTCGTTGGTCGAGCCATGCGTCATGCACTCCGTTCGCACGGGCGCGAACCGTCCCCCGCTGGGGGATGCTATCACGGGTGCCCGCGGCGGCTACTCGCCGGGCGGGCTTTCGCGGGGGCGGGCGATGGTTTCGAGCACGCGCCAGTCGCGCCAGGTCGCGGCGGGCCGCAGGACGAGGGCGGTGTCGGCGCCGCCGCCGCCGAAGCCGGTACCGGCGAGGGCGACCGCCTCTTCTCCTGCGGGGAGTTGCCCGTCGAGGTGGGCGGCCAGGGCGACGCACACGGCGACGCGGACGGCAACGCCGATGCGCTCGACGGCGTGCCAATCGCCTCTTGCGAAGGCGGCGAGGCGCGGGCCCCGAAGGGGCCAAGCCCGCCGACCGCAGAACGGCATGGCTCACCCGTCCGGTGTGTCGGCGCGGATCGGCGGGTGGTGCTGGTTTCCGTCCTGTCTCCTGTACTACCCTCCCCTCCGCATCGGGAGAGGAGGTCGTCATGGTGGGCAGCCGCAGGGAATTCTGGATCGCGCTCGCGGGCGCCGCATTCGCGGTGTCGGCTTGCGGGGACGACTCGACCGGGGGCCAGGACGCGGACGTTTCCGGCGACTCGACTGGCGAGGCGGAGGGGGAGGCGGGTGCCGACGCAGACGCAGACGCAGATTCGGACGCAGACGCGGATGCCGATGCGGACGCGGATGCGGATGCCGATGCAGATGCAGATGCGGACGCGGGCGCGGATGGCGATGCCGACGACGGGGGAACTCCGGACGGGTGGGACGACGTGGCGGGTCTGGGGGAGTGCGGGGCGATCGATGTGCGGCGCCCGCTGCCGGAGTCGCTGGACCGTGCGGTCGTGTTCTCGGACCAGGTGTGGTCGACGACAGGGAGCCCGACGCCGACGGGGGCGGAGTCCGCGTGGATCGTGGAGCACTACGCCGGGACGCAGAAGGTGCTGCTCGGGGTGGCGCAGCAGCTCCGGGCGCTGGACTGCAACTTCCTGCTCCTGCAGTACCACATCTGCTGGGGCTACAACCGCTCGGTCGGCAACATCGACACGGCGGGCGGGTGGTCGTCCACCGAGCCCAACAGCGACGCCGAAGATGCGACGATCCTGAGCGACTACCTGTTCCGGACGTCGACGGGCACGCCGGTGCGGCTCACGGGCTCGTACCCGCACAACTGGACCGACCCGCAGTCCGGCTGGCAGGACTATTTTGCGGACAAGACCCTGGAGCGGATGTTCGACCCGGCGGGTGTTCGGGGCGGGGCCGGTGCCGACTACTGGGACGGCACGTTCGGGGACGTCTGCGTCCATCCTTTCTCCGAGGATGTCGACTGGTGGACCGGCTACGGGTACGCGGGACGGCAGCGCGACGCCTACCAGCTCTACTGGGGTCCGCGCGCCAACGACTTCCTGGCGGAGGTCGCACGCCGCTACGACGAGGCCGGCGTCATCCCGAAGCACGCCTACTTCATCGCCAACTCCGACACGATGGTGACGGCGTCGCTCGACGGCCCGTTCGGCGAGCGCGAAGGTCCCGGCGAGGACCGCCCGTACCACATCGACTACCGGCTGGTGGACGGGGTGATGGTGGAGAACTTCCAGGCCCCGGGCGGGTGGTACGGACGGGACGACGTGATCCTGTCGATGCGCAACGTCGTGAAGCTCGCCAAGCGGGACAAGGTGACGATCCTGCAGACGGGGTTCGACGAGTCCGACGCCGCGTACCGCGAGGCGCTGTTCGCCTCGTACTACCTGCTCCGCGGTCGCCACTCCTACGTCTGGTTCATGGGCAGCGCGTCCCCGGAGATCCAGTGGTGGCCCGAGTACGAGATCGATCTCGGCGCCGCGACCGGCGCGTACCCCGACGACCCGCTCGACCTGGACGAGGGATCGGGGATCCTGGTGCGGCGCTTCGAGCGTGGCGTGGTGCTGCTCAACCCCGAGGACACTTCCGCGACGGTGGACGCCGGCGCCGCGGTGCGTCGTGTGACGTGCACGGGGGGCGGGGCGGCGTTCGAGACCGACGGGACGACACCCCGGTCGACCGGCTCCTGCGCGGCCGGCGGCACGGCCCAGTCGTCGTGGACGGTCCCGGCGCACGAGGGCCGGATCCTGGTGCCGTGACGGAGGAGGAGCGATGCCGAGTCGTGGTCGACCCGCGCCGAGGTCCCAGCGCCGGCCGAAGCGGCTCCTGCGCCGGCCGGGGAAGCCCAGGCCGCCGGTGCAGTCGACGGCGACGGCGCCGTCGAGGCCGAAGCCGAAGCCATCGCCGTTGGCGCTGCCGCAACCGGTGACGCAGGTGCAGTCGCCGGCGACGGCCCAACCGCAGCCGGTGCCGCACGTGCAGTCGACGGCGACGGCCCAACCGCAGCCGGTGCCGCAGGCGCAGCCGACGGCGACGGCCCAACCGCAGCCGGCGCCGCAGGCGCAGCCGACGGCGACGGCCCAACCGCAGCCGGCGCCGCAGCCCGTCGTGGGGCCACCGCTACCCATCGCGCCGGTAACGCCCTCGTCGCACCCGGAGCCGGCGGCTGCCGCGGGCGGCTCGGGGCAAGGCGGACCGACGGCGGGGGAGATCCGGCGATTGGTGGACGAGGCATGCGAGTTCATCCTGGGGCGGAAGGAGGCGCACGCCAAGCAGATGGCGTGGGAGGTGGGGGAGTATCTGTTCGAGCGGGTGTATCGGGGAGACGTGGGCTATGCGGAGAGCCGGGAGACGGGCAAGGCCGACTCGCTGTACGACATTGCGGCGCGCACGGGCATCGGGCGCCTGCGCCTGGCGGGATGGATCCGTGCGTACATCGCGCGGAAGTACCTTGGCGCGGCGGGCATCGTGGTGGATCTCTCGATGTCGGACTTCGAGGCGCTGCGTCCGCTGGCGCTGCATCCCGAGGCAGCGCGTGCGGTGTTGGAGCTGCGCGAGCGGCACCGGCTGACGACGAAGCAGCTCGACGCGCTGGCGGTCGCCTGGAGGCGCCGTCTTGACGAGGGCGGGCGACTGGAAGACCTGGTGGTGGCGCTGCTGCCGGCGTCGGCGACGCCCCGGCCGAGGCCCTCGCACGCGCACGGCGCGTTGGCGGATGGGGCTCTGGTGCCGATCCGGCTGGTGCTGGTGGTGGGACGTTGGCTGCGTTCGGTGACGTTCGCGCCGCGGCTGCGCGCGGGGTTGCGGGACGAGCTGCTGCGGCTGCGAGCGGCGGCGGTTTCCGGGTCCCCAACGAGCCCTGCGTCTTCGTCGTTATCGGGGCTGCCTGCGCCGCCTGCCGTTTCGCCGGTGGCCGGACCGGCGCCGGGGGAGGGCGAGGCGGGTCCCGCGCCGGGCGTCATCGATGCGGCGGTGGACTTCATCCGAAGCTGCGTCAGGCGCCACGGTCTGCGGTTCGCGCTGGAGGTGGGCGAGCATCTTTTCGAGCGCGTGTACGGCGGCGACCGGGGGCTGTTCCGCAACGGCGGTTTGCAGTGGCAGCGCGACACGATCCAGCGCATCGCCGTGGATCATCGCGTGCAGTTGGAGAGCAGCTTCCTCTACAAGGCGATCCATGTCTACCTGGTGGTCGGCGCGGCGGGGAGCGCGCTTCCGGCGGGCGGGTTGCCGGAGCTGCCGCTGACGACGTGGGGCGCGATGTGGCCGCTCGAGGGCGACCCCGAGGCGCTGGTGGGGGTCGGCACGTGGGCGGCGACCGAGGGGGTGCCTGCGAAGACGGTCGCGGAGATCGCATCGATCGTGGCGCCGTACCTGGCGGGCGGCGGGAGTCTGGAGGACCTGCTGGCCGGATCGCGACGGCGGCCGCCGGACACGCCGTACCGGCGGGTGCGGCGGGTGTTGTCGGTCGTCGGGTCGATGCTCGGGCGGCAGGCGGTTTCGGCGGCGGCGGTGCCGCGGCTGTTGTCGGCGCTGGACGCGTGCGTGGCGGCGGTGGGGGCGGGAGGCGGCGGGGAAGGCAACCACCGATGAACTCCGATGGACGCCGATGGCGAAAGAGGAGAGCGGCGGGCGGGGAGTCGGTGGCGTCGATTCCGGGCGGGTGGTGTGACAGGGTGTCGCCGTGGGTAGGAGTGGGTGGGTCGATCGGGTCGAGTTCTTGGTGGCTGGATCGGAATGAGTTGTCGGTTCGGGGGCGAGGCGTGAGCGGCACGGATCAGGCATAAAATACCCCTTGCACGTGGCTGATTTCGGGGCCATGCTGGCTGCGGAGTGATCGAGTGAAGGGGCGCGCCGGACACATCAGGGATTCTGCTGACGCGAGGCGGGAGGAACTTCCGCCGGTGGTCGCGTCGAGCGACGTCCTGCGGAAGGCCCCACCGGCGGTGGAGGGGGCCGTCGCGTTGTCGCCGGGCATCGTTCCGGGGGATCCGGTCGAGGCGCGGCGGGCGGCGGAGCGGCTGGCGTCGGCGGGGGACAACGAGGCAGCGGCGGCGCTGTTGCGCGGGGTGTTGGGGCGGGCACCGGCGGCGCTGGCGTTCGAGCTGCGAGTGGATTTGGCGCAGGCGTTGGGTCGCCTGGGGCGGCACGGCGAGGCGGCGGAGGTACTGCGGGCGGATCTGGCCGGACCGCGTGCGGAGAACCGGCTGGCGTTGGCGGAGGCTCGGCGGCTGGCGGGGGATCTGGCGGGTGCGCACGAGGCGCTGGAGGAATCGCGGAGCAGGGACGGTGCGGGGTTCGCGCGCGAGCGGGAGCGCCAGGAGGCGGAGTGCGGGCTCCTGGAAGGCGACGTCGCGGGAGCGCGGGGGACGGCCGAGCGGCTCCTTGGGGCGGGTGAGCTACCCGGGGCGGAGCGGATCCGGATCCTGGATTTGTTGGGTCGGACGTCGTGGGCGCTCTCCGACTGGTCGGACGCATCGACACGTTTCTCGGAGGTGCGTCAGGGGGCGGCGGCGCTGGGGGACTCGCGGCAGGAGGTCCGGGCCGCGATCAACGAGTCGGTCTGCCGGATGAAGCTGGGAGCGACGGACGACGCGGCGCGGGGATTCCGCGACGCCTTGTATCTTGCCGCGGTGCTCGGGCTGGGGCGCGAGGAAGCGATCGCGTCGCAGAACCTGGCGTGGCTGGAGCACATGCGCCGGCGTTACGGCGCGGCGCTGGAGCACTACCGTCACGCGCTGGGGCTGCTCGATGCCGTGGGCAACCCGGAGTACCTGGCGCGTCACGTGCACAACCTGGGCGAGCTGATGCTGCGGCTGGGCGACCCGGTGGGGGCGCGGGAGCAGCTCGAGTATGCGCGGACCGTGGCGGCGCGGCAGCCGGTCGTATCGCCGGCGCTGCGGGGCGAGGCGGCGCTGTTGCGGGCGCGCATCGCGCTGGCCTCGGGGCGGACGGACGAGGCGGGGGAGGCGCTGGACGAGGCGCGGGCGATCTACGCGTCGGTGCCGGAGCCGGAGCGAGCGGCGGAGCTGGCGGTGCTGGACGCGGATCGTCTGGCGCGGGACGGGCGTTTCGCGGAGGCGCACGACCTGGTGCGCGGGCGGACGCCGTTGTTCTCGCGTTTTCCGAAGCACCATGCCGAGGCGCTGTTGATCGCGGCGGACTGCCTGGCGGCGCGGGGTTCCGACCCGCGGGCATCGCTGGAGCGGGCGTTGGAGCTGGCGCGGACGCTGCACGACGACGAGATCGTGTGGCGGGCGCAGTTCCGTCTGGCGCGGCATCTGCACGGCGTGCACCGGACGGTCGAGGCGCAGCGGGCGCTGTCGGCGGCGCGGAAGGTCGACGAGCGGCTGCGGGAGTCGGTGCCGGCGGAGCTGGCGGGGCGGATGGAGCGGATGCCGGAGCGCGCGGCGATGCGCGCGCTGGTGCGGCAGCTCGAGGCGCTGGGGACCGGGGCCGCGGCGGAGTCGGCGGCCGTGGAGCGGGCGGAGCCGCTGGTGGCGCGGAGCGCGGCGTTCCGCGGGTTGCTGGAGCGGGCGGGGTGCGTGGCGCGCAGCGAGGCGACGGTGCTCATCGTCGGCGAGACGGGCGCGGGCAAGGACCGGGTGGCGCGCTTCATCCACGAGCAGAGCGGCCGTCGCGGCGGGCCGTTCGTGAAGGTGTCGTGCGGCGCGGCGGTCGAGGATTTGTTCCTGACCGACCTGTTGGGGCACGAGCGCGGGGCGTTCACGGGCGCGGTGGAGCGGCGGGCGGGATGGTTCGAGGCGGCGGCGGGGGGCACGCTGTTCCTGGACGAGATCGCGGAGACGACGCCGCGGACGCAGGCGTTGATCCTGCGCATCCTGGAGGAGCGGCGGCTGGTGCGCGTGGGCGGGATGGAGCCGGTGGCGGTGGACGTGCGCGTGATCTGCGCGGCGGGCCGGCCGCTGGACGAGCTGGTCGAGCGCGGGGAGTTCCGGGCCGACCTGTACTACCACCTGCGGGCGATGCGACTGGAGGTTCCGCCGCTGCGCGAGCGTCCGGAGGACGTCGAGGGGCTGGCGGAGGCGGTGTTGGCGCGCGCGGGCGTCGGTCGGCCGATGCGACTGACGGACGAGGCGCGGGGAGCGCTCTGCCGGCACTGCTGGCCGGGCAACGCGCGCGAGCTGGAGAACGTCGTGCTCGCGGCGGCGGCGCTGGCCGCGGGGCCGGCGATCGAGGCGGCCGACCTGGTCCGCTACGGCGGGCTGGGCGGAGCGCGCGGACCGAGCGTGCAGGCGCGCGAGGCCGCGGCCGGGCTGGTGGCGGACCTGGACGAGGTGCTGGCGGGGCGTCGCCCGCTGGGCGAGGTGCTGGAGGCGCTCGAGGGCCGGGTGGTGACGAGCGCTTGGGATCGTGCCGGAGGGAATCTGGCTGCGGTCGCACGGATGGTCGGACTGCCGCGTGCGCGTGTTGCGCAGGCGGTGCGCCGACTGGGGCTCCGGGCGGCCCGTTCGAGGGACGAGGTGAAGTCATGAGCCGCAACGCGTTCCTGTTGCGCCGGCTCGCCGTGGTCGCCGCAGCCTTCGGGCTGGGCGCCTGCGTCGGGCAGCCGGACGGGCTGGACCCGCCGTACCGGACGGCGGCGTTGATCGAGGCGGGGGTACCCGCGAGGTGCTCGGTCGAGGATCTCGCCGTGGTCGAGTCGTTCGCGGCCGTCGCGGACGACGGTTCGCTCGTGGTCGCGGTCTACGGCGGCGAGCCGCTGTGCGTGGTGCCGGCGGTCGCGGTCGGCGCGGGCGGGGCGATCAATCCCGACTTCCTGGGCAGGGCGCTCGACCGGGCCGGCGATCCGGCCGTCGTTTCGCCCGAGGTGGGCTTCGAGACGGGTTCCGGGTGGGGCGGGCTTTCCGACGCGCGATACCTCAAGTCCGAGATGCCGCCGCAGAACGGCGATCCGCCGCGGACGATTTCGGTCGGCGCGCCGGGCGGAATGGTGCAGGATCCGACCCCGCAGCCTGCGCGTCCGGGCGAGAAGTCGCCGCTGATCGGTCCGCCGCCCTCCGGCCCGAACACGCCTCCCGACAACTGATCGATCGTCGCCACGGCCTTCGCGTGGCGGGAATTTCGCGCAAAGAACGCAAAGGGTACGCAAAGGGCGCAAAGGGGAAGGGAATGGGACGGGTGTTGTTCCTGGCGGCTGGGCTGTTGACGTGTTGCCGCGCGCGGGTGCCGGAGCCGCCGATCGAGGCGGCGCCGGGAGGAGTTGATTCGGCGGCGGGGGAGCCCCGCCCGGCGGTCGAGGTCGCTGCGGCGGGCGGCGACGACGCGAGCGCATTTCCGGTCGCGGCGGACGCGGCGGGGGGGCCGCCGAGCGACGAGGACGGGACGGAGGGGAGCGGGGAAGCGATGGGCGAGGCTGGGGAGCCGTTTGCGGGGGCGATTGCGGTCGATCTGCACACGGACGTGGTGATGCAGGTGGCGGAGCACGGCCGCGACTTCATGGCGGACGACGGGGAGTGGACGCTCGAGCGGGCGCGGCGCGGGGGGCTCGACGCGCAGGTCTTCCCGCTGTGGATCTCGCCGCGGGAGACGGACCAGGAGGCGGCGCTCAAGCGGGCCGAGCGCGCCTTCCGGTCGATGATCGAGGGTTCGGGCGGGGCGTTGGCGGTGGTGCGCACGGCGGCGGAGATCCGCGAGCGAGCGGCGGCGGGCGAAATGAGCGCGCTGTTGGGGCTCGAGGGGACGCTGGCGCTGGGCGAGGATCCTGCGAGCGTGGACCCGTTGATCGCGATGGGGTTGCGGTATCTGGGGTTGACGTGGAACGCGTCGAACGCGTTCGCGGAGGCGGCGGCGGACGAGCGGGAGCCGCACGGGCTGACGGAGGCGGGGAAGCGGCTGGTGGAGCGGGCGAACGACGCCGGGGTGTTGATCGATCTCTCGCACGCGTCGGCGCGGACGTTCTGGGACGCATACCGCTGGTCAAGGTCCCCGCTGCTGGTGAGCCACGCGGGGTTGCGAGCGTTGCGGGACATTCCGCGGAACATCGACGACCTGCAGCTTCTGGCGGTGGCGCGCAGTGGGGGCGTGGTGGGGATCGTGTGGCATTCGGGGTTCCTGATGGAGTTGGGGGAAGGGGAGACGGTGGCACCGCTGTCCGCGTTGCTGGACGCGTACGACCATGCGAAGGCGCTTGGCGCGGCGGGTGCGTTGGGGTTGGGGTCGGACCTGGACGGGGGGATCCATCCGCCGGCGGAGTTGGCGACGATCGACCTGCTGCCGGCGTTGCCGGTGGGGCTGCGGGAGCGGGGGTGGACGGACGAGGAGATCGCGGGAGTGTTAGGGGAGAACTTCCTGCGGCTGTTGGATGTGGCGAACGCGGCGGTGGATCGCGGGGAGGATGCGGAGGCCGCGGCGGCGCGGGAGTGGCCGGCTGACGTCCGGGTCATGGGGGTACCGCCGAAGGACGCCGACCTCCTGCACGACCGCATGATCCTGCCCGGGCCCTCCTTCCCCGACGGCACGGTACTGGAGGTGACGTGGGCGGAGGACGAGGCGGCCGACGCGGCCGACGCGGCCGTCCTGGAGATGTGGGGCGAAGCGCACGCAGCCTGCAGCGTGTCCGGCGCAGACGCCGGCACCTCCGACCCCGTGCGGCTGGAACTGGACGAGCGCGGCTCGGGCCGTCTGGAGCTGCCGGAGGCGCTTGTCCGCGACCGGCTCATCCGCATCGAGCTGTTCCCGCCCCGGCCGCGACAGGCGATGGAGTCTGCTCCACCACCGGTGCGGATCGACGAGATCGCGGTGTGGCTGCGGGAGGGCGCCGAGGGGGAAGAGGAAACCGAAGAAGAAACCACCGATGGACACCGATGAACACCGATTGGGGGAGGGAGGATCCGTGCTCGGGCTCGGGCTCGGAAGACGGAACTCGGGGCTCGTGGATCGTGCATGGGTGAGGGCGTTCGGGAAAGTTCGCAGTTGACAGGTGGATTCGTCGCTGGTAGGGAGTCGCCCGCTCGGGCGGGCCCGGGCCTGCGGTCCTGCCGATCGGGCGGGTAGCTCAGCGGCAGAGCGCTGGTCTTACAAGCCGGAAGTCGCAGGTTCGAACCCTGTCCCGCCCACGAGTGAGTTCCGCAGGAAGCGGGGCTCTTTGAAAACTGGGGCGGTAGTTAAGTTGGTTATAACGCCGGCCTGTCACGCCGGAGGCCGCGGGTTCAAGTCCCGTCCGCCCCGCCAAGAGACGCAACGTTCCTCGTCCGTTGCCGAACAGGGCACCTTGGCGGAGCCATGCCGTCGCCGCGACGGTCCTGGCCGGAGGTGAATGCCTGACCGGTGGGCCGGGTCGGAGAACCCGCGCGACGGCGGCCGGGTGCGTGGTAGAGTGGCGAGCGTCGACAAGGCAGGCGGGACAGGGCTCCCGCGGGAGGAATCCGATGAAGAAGATGGGGAAGACCTTGGCGAGGGCGGGGCTGGCGGTGCTGACGGCGACGATGGGGTTCGTGATCGCGGCGTGCTACGGCGCGATGTACGCGTTCCAGGGCGGCGGTCGCGTGGTCGATGCGCGCTCGCAGCAGGGCGTCGCCGGGGCGCGGGTCGACTGCCGGCAGGGCGGCCAGTCGATTGCCAACACGGAAACCGCGGCGGACGGGTCGTACGACTTCGGCTCCTACCCGTGCGACGAAGTCATGGTCCAGGACGGGGGCGGGCGGTACCGGCCGCAGACCGTGCCGGCACGCCCGGATGGAGCGACGTACGTGGAGCTGGAGGGGACGAAGTAATTGGTTGTTGGTGGGTCGATCGGGTGGAGTTGTTGGTCCGGAGGTGAGGGGAACAACGCGACCGCGACCATGAACGTGACGACCAGGAGCACGGCGACAACGGCCACGACCTGTCGGGTTGTTTGCGGGGCCCTGGTGGGGCTGGGGCTGGTGGGGTGCGGGGGCCCGGTCTCGTGGGAGCCGTTGCCGGCGGACTCGAGCTGCTACGACGAGTTCACGTTGTACGACGGCGAGCGGACGGCGATGTTCTGCGGGGGCGATGCCACGGCCCAGGTGGGCTCGCTGCCGCACGAGCTGCGGCGCCTCGTGATCTGCGACGCGACGCTGGAGGATCTGGGGGCGCTCGCGCAGCTCGGCAGCCTCGAGCACCTGCTGCTGTACGACGTGGAGCTGCCCGAGAAACTCGGCGCCGTCTCCGCCCTGCGCGGCCTGCGCAAGCTCGATCTGACCGGTACGCAGACGGACGACTGGTCGTTCCTCACCGCGCTCGCGCAGCTCGACACGCTGGTCCTGGTCGGCAGCAACCTGCCCGACTTGTCGCCGCTGGCCGGCCTGACGGAGTTGGAGTCGCTGGACGTCGCGGGAACGACCGTGCACGACCTCTCGCCACTGCGAGACCTGACGAAGCTGCGGCGATTGCGTCTCAGCAACACGGCCGTCACCGACCTCGCGCCACTCGCGCTGCTCGGGCGGCTCGAGGAGATCCGGTTGAACGGCACGGGCGTGACGGACCTGGCGCCGCTGGCGGGACTGCGGGGGCTGCGGAGCCTCGATCTGGCTTCGACGCCCGTGACGGACCTCACGCCGCTCGAGGGGATCAAGGCGCTGCGGGCGGTCGGCGTGTACGACACGGTCATCACGTTCGAGCAGCGGTGGGCGCTGGAGCAGGCGGTCAACGGGCCGGAGCACGACGAGGAGGACTACCTGGTTGTGAACGTCGCGAGGCCCGATGACTGGGGTGCGTATTGTCCGATCAACCAATGGAGGGAGTAGGTTGAAGTGCCGATTCCCCTGCCCATGACGACTCGTCAGCCTCTTCCGGATCCGCTCGTGGAGAGGTGGGGAGGTCGGCTGGAGAGGGGGGAGAGGGTCAGGATGGCGAGGCGGGTTTCTTGATCTGTAGACCAATGTAGGATATATTGCCACCATGTGGGTGTCTACACCGACGGTGGCATCGTTACTGGCGGCGTTGTTGTTTCTCTTTTGGGCGCAGTTCGCGCGGGGGACGGAGGCGGGAGATCCGGAGCAGCAGGCGGCGGAGCCGTCGGAGGGGAGCTACTACGGGCGGCGGAGCGAGCGCGAGTGCCGGGAGGGGGAGTCGACGGCGGAGTACCGGCTGAAGGTGGCGACGCTGCGGATGGTGGACGAGACGGTTCCGGAGCCGCAGTGGGTGGGTGGGTTCCGCGAGCTGCGCCTGCGGGCGGCGCACGGGGGCGAGACGATCACGGTGGTGCCGTTCGACGAGACCGGAGAGCTGACGACCGACGCGGCGGCGCAGATCACGGACGTGTTCTGCGGGACGCGCTCGGCGTGCGACGTGGCGGTCGATCCGCGGCTGGTGCGGGTGCTGTACGTGCTCGCGTTGCACTTCGAGGCGCGCGAGATCGTGATCGTGTCGGGCATCCGGTTGCCGGAGGAGGACGGGCGGACGAGCAACCACCACCTGGGTCGGGCGGCGGACATCATCGTGCCCGGGGTCCCGAACGAAGAGGTCGCGTCGTACGCTCGGGAGTTCGGCCGGGTCGGGGTCGGCGTGTATCCGATTTCCGGGTTCACGCACGTCGACGTCCGGGAGCGGTCGTTCTTCTGGACGGACTCCTCGGGGCCGGGCGAGCCGATCTGCACGCAGGCGATCCTTCCGGACGTGGCGCGGGAAGTGGACGAGCTGTACGACGCGGCGTTCGAGGACCCGCGCACGTTTTCTCCGGTGCCGATGCCGCCCGAGCCCGAGGACCCCGGTGCGCGGCCCGAGGGGGAAGACGACCGGCTGGACGACATCGACGACGAGGCGATGGTGGGGTCGATCTTCGACGAGGAGTTGGAGAGCGACCTGCGGGTGGCGTTGCGCGAGGCGGGCCGCGGACGGAACCGCCGGGGGTCGCCAGAGCCGCGCGCGGAAGGTCGTCCGTCCCGTTCGCCCGCCGCAACGCCGCGGGCGCCCTCCCCCGCCGGCACGACCGCAGTAGCTCCCGACGGCGCGCAGACGCCTGACGAGGCGACCCCGGCCGGCGACGCGACCGATTCCGATCAGGCGAGCTCGAACACGACGTCGCCGCCGACGACGGTGGCGACGGCCCTGCCGGGGACCTCGTAGCCGCCGAACGGCGTGTTGCGGCCCAGCGAGACGAACGACGACGGATCGACGCGGAACGGGCGCTCGGGGTCGATGATCGTGACGTCGGCGGGATCGCCGACGGCGAGCCGGCCGCCGGGGACGCGCAGGACGCGTGCGGGCGCGGTGCTCATGGCCTCGATCAGTCGCAGCGGCGTGAGGACGCGGTCGCGGACCAGCGCCAAGCCGAGAGGCAACGCGGTCTCGAGGCCGACGATGCCGAAGGCGGCGCGATCGAACTCGATGAGCTTCTCCAGCTCGGAGTGCGGGGCGTGGTCGGTGGCGATGCAATCGATCGTGCCGTCGCGGAGGGCCTCGCGCAGAGCGCCCCGATCCTGCTCTTCGCGCAGGGGGGGATTGACCTTGGCGTTGGTGTCGTAGGTCTCGATCGCCTCGTCGGTCAACCACAGGTGGTGCGGGGTGACCTCGGCGGTGACGCGGACGCCCTTGGCCTTCGCGGCGCGGAGGAGCTCGACGGTGCCGGCGGAGGAGACATGCTGGACGTGGAGGCGCGCATCGGCGTAGCCGGCGAGCAGCAGGTCGCGCGCGACGATCAGCTCCTCGGCGACGCGGGGCCAGCCGGCGAGGCCGAGGCGCGTGGCCCGCGGGCCTTCGTGGGCGAGGGCGCCGAGGGTCAGGCGCGGCTCCTGGGCGTGCTGGAGAATCAAGGCGTCGAAGGAGCGGGCGTACTCGAGCGCGCGGCGGAAGAGCCCGGCGTCGGCGACGCACGTTCCGTCGTCCGAGAAGCCGACGGCCCCGGCCTCGAGCAGCTCGCCGAACTCGGTGAGGTGATTTCCAGCGCGCCCCACGGTGATCGCTGCGATCGGGAGGCAGCGGGCGCCGTGGACGGCGGCGGCTCTCCGAAGGACATGCTCGGTGACGCTGCGGCCGTCGTTGGGGGGCTGGGTATTGGGCATGGAGGCGACGGCGGTGAAGCCGCCGGCGGCGGCGGCGCGCAGGCCGGTTTCGATGGTCTCCTTGTATTCCTCGCCCGGTTCGCGCAGGTGCACGTGCATGTCGACGAGGCCCGGGACGACCCATTTGCCCTTGGCGTCGATGGTGCGGTCGGGGCGCAGCGAGCGATCAAGACGTCCCGGTGGAGCGTCGGCGGCGATCCTGCCGTCGGCGAGGAAGAGATCGCGGGGTTCGTCCATGCCGCGTGCCGGGTCGATCAGGCGGCCGTTCCGAAGTTCGATGCGCATGGGGAGACCTCCGTGGCGGGCGAACTGAACCCGGTTGGGGGGGGGAAGTCAACTGGAGGGAGGGGGGGAGGGGAGAGGAGCGGGGGGAGACCGACTTACCGCTGAGACGCTGAGGGCGCTGAGAGGAACGCTGAGAAGGCAGGGGAAGGGGGGTTAGGGGGTGGGGGTGGTGCAGAAGCCGGCGAGGCAGGAGCAGCCGAGGCCGCACTGGGCGTCGCTGGTGCAGGGGAGCTTGCAGACGGCGTCGATGCAGAGGTAGTGGACGGGGCAGTCGGCGTTGGAGAGGCACTGGGGAGGAGGAGGAGGAGGGCCGTCGGTGCCGCCGTCGGTGGGCGCGGGCTCGCAGCGGTGGGTCTCGACGTTGCAGACCTCGCCAGCCGCGCAGTCGGGGTTCGCCGCGCAGGCGTCGGTGTCGGCGGGGAGGCAGTTGCCGGAGCCGCCGCAGACCTCGCCGGCGGCGCAGTCCGCGTCGGTGGTGCAGGTGCCGGGGTGATCGTTCGGCACGCAGACGCCGTCGGCGCAGTGTTCGGCGGCGTCGCAGTCGGTGTCAACGACGCACTCGTCCGTCACCGGCTCGAGGCAGCGGTCGGCGACGCAGCGCAGCCCGGCCGGGCAGTCGGTGTCGGCGGTGCACTCGGCGGTGCATTCGCCGGTCGCGGTGCAGATCGGCCTGTCGGTGGGGCACTCGTAGTCGCCGTGGAGACAGGTGGCCGGCTCCGGAGGATCCACCGGGCGGCAGCCGTAGCTGTCGCACCAGTAGCACCCGCTGGTGTCGCAGTAGTACTCCTCGTTGCACCCGGAACATGCGGCCTGACCGAGAACCGCGAGGGCGAGTCCCCCGAGGACGAACAACTTGATCCGCGACATGGGCCACCTCCTCGTCAACAAACCCAGCGGCCGGATGGTATTCTAGCAGTCGTCGTGCCAGCCGCAAGTCCCATCGACCGTGTGAAGATCGCGAGGGAATCCTCGTTGACGGGTCCAGGTAGACCTCGCGACTGTGAACGGAAGGCCACAGGCAGCGTGTGGCCGGCCGTCGCGGGGGGATTTCGCGCAAAGGACGCAAAGGACCGCAAAGGACGCAAAGAGGGCCAGGATCATGGCGCCGAGACGGGGACAACGGCTCTTGGGAAGAACAGGAACTCGAGCCGGACGGCGCCGGTCTGGGAGAGGCCGGCGAGGGGTTCCTCGGGCTTGACGAGGCCGAGGCCGAGGGAACGGATGCGGGCAGCGTCTGCGACGGGTGCAGCGGCGACGGCGGTCGAAGCGCCCGCGGCATCTCCCGCAGCGGGGATGCTCTCCGGCTGGAGGCCGGAGATCTCGGCAGCGGCGAGGCGGGCCAGCTCGGCGGTGCGGGTCAGGCAGTCTTCGCCGCATTCGGGGTCGATCGAGCGGACGATCACGAGGCAGAGCAAGGATTCGTCCCCGGTCCACTTGTCCCGCAGATTGCGCAGGGCGGTGCGGGCGGGCTCGGGGAAGGCGATTTCCAGCTCGGCGGATTTCGCGTCGAGGGTGAGGAGGATGCCGCGGGGGTCGATGGCGACGTGGAACGGGGGATCGAAACCGGAGCGGTACGTTTCGGCCAGGGAGCGAACGCGCTCGGCCATCGCCTCGGCGCCGCCTTCGGAGTCGACGGTCAGCATGCGGAAGCGCAGCTCGTCGGCCTGGGCGACGGCGTAGTCGACGAGGGGGCGTTCGATGCGCCAGGGGGAGATGTCGACCGCGTCGAGTGCGGTTTCGATCGCCTCGGTGGCCATGCGTTCGGCCTCGGGGTAGGCGTCGGCGACGCCGAGCATGCGGGCGACTTCGAGGGTGCGGCGGGCCTCGGCGGCGTCGACACGGGCCTGGGCGCGCCAGTTCTTCTCCCACGTCGCGCGTTCGGCCTCGGTCAGCCGTTCGGCGCGGAGCGCTTCTTCTTCGACGGCCTGGGCGCGTTCGCGCGCGACTTCTTCCTGGATGCGACGGTAGGCCCAGAGGCTGGAGAGGCGGTTCTCGAGCACCTGGCGGCGGGCTTCGATTTCGGCGTAGGCCGCCTCGGCGTCGGCGGCGGTCTGTTCGGCTTCTTCGCGGCGTTCGCGGGCGAGGTCCTGTCGGGCGAGGGCGACGGCGAGGCGGACCTGGACCTGGGCGAGGAGGGAGAGGCGCGCGGACAGCTCGAGATCGCCGTCTTCCCAGGCGGCCTCGGCCTCGGCCTGGGTGGTGCGGGCGGCGGCGACGGCGTCGGGGGCGCGCGGGGTGACGTCGGTGACGAGGCCACTGGCGAGCATGAGCTGGAGATCATCGAGCTGCTGTGGGCGCGGCGGGGGCGGGCAGCCGAGGAGGGAGACGGCCAGGGCGAGGAGCAATGCCAGACGCACGAGACGCTCTTCGATCCGAACCGCGGGCTTCAGCCCGCGGCTGCCGTTCCGGCGGAGCCGCGCCCTGAAGGGCGCGGTTCGGTTGTGCACGTCGGTGCGGGACTTCCGGACCGGGGCATCGAGGAACATCATCGGCCTGCCTCCCCCGGCATGGGAATGGCGAAGAGCTGGAGTTGTTCGGTGATGCGCTGGAGGGCGTCGCGGACGACGGCGAGGCGTTCGAGGGCATCGACGACGCGTTCGGCGACGGCATCGGCGGCCTGCTCCAGTTCGCGCGCCTCGATCAGCTCGGCGATGAGGTCGACGAGGAGGCGGGCGCGACGGAGCTCGACGGAGGCGCCGGGGACGCCTTGTTCGGCGAGGCGGGCGCGGGCGGCGGCGATGGCGTCGCCGGCCTGGTCGATGGCGTCGGGCGCGGCGGCCTGGGCGTTTTCGTCGGCGCGGTAGGCATCGACGTCGGCGGCGAGGCCGTCGAGCATGGCGGTGGCCTCGGCGACGGAGGCGGGGAGCTGCTCGTCCGCGGCGGACGCGGGGTGCGGGGCGAGTGCGAGGGTAAGGGCGAGGGCAAGGGGGGTGAGGGTTCGCATGATGGGGGGGATTGTCGGGCGGGGGGGTGAAGGGTGTCAAGGTTGTTGGTTGTTGGTGGGTCGTTTGGGTCGAGTTATTGGTCCGGAGGGGGGGGGCGACGGCACCCGGCGCCGCTTGGCCGCGGTTCAGTTGCGGTGGTGGCGGCGGCGGGGGGGCTGGTTGCCGGTCCAGAAGTAGGTTTCGTCGCGGGAGTCGACGTGGACGAAGCCGTCGTGAGGGTAGCGGCCGACGCCCATGGGGCCGTAGGGGCCGTCGGAGAGGACGGTGAAGAAGTCGGCGAGGACCTCCATGGGGATGCCGTCGAGCTTGATGTCGGAGGCGGCGCCGTAGATGTGGCGGCTCTGGCGGCGGGTGCAGACGCGGCGTGGGCGGTAGCCCGAGACGAGAGTGATCGGGGACTGGAAGAACCAGGCGGCTTCGGCGAGCAGGGCGACGAGGCGCGGGTTCATGTCGCGTTCCTCGTCGCTGCCGTGATAGCGGAAGACCGAGCGGACGATCTCCGCGGTGGATTCGGCGAGGACGGGCTCCTGCGGGGTGCTCGTGCCGTCGAGGGGGAAGAAGCGCTCGGGGACGTCGCGTCCGGAGCCGATGACCAGCTCGCCGGGCTGGATGGCGGGTTCGCGGCGGCGTTCGAGGATCTCGTCACCGTGCTCGTCGAGCCAGGTCTCGAGGCGTTCGCGGGCCTTTTCTCGAACGTGCTGGAGGTTGCGCATGCGCGGGGAGTCCTCGGACGGCTCGAACTCGGGCAGGCCGAGGTCGTCGGGGCCGCCGGCGGCGGTGACGAGGGGGAAGTCGGGGACGGCGGGAGGAGCGGGGAGCTCGGGGACGGCGGACTGGCCCATTTCCCAGATGTCGGGGTTGCGGGTGACGTAGGGGAAGAGGAGGAGCAAGAGGGGCAGGCTTGCCAGCGGCACGCCTCGACCCTAGCATGGCGGGCATGACGACGCGAACGACGGCGGTGATCGGGGCTGGAAACTGGGGCACGGCGCTGGCGAAGATGATCGCGGAGCGGGGTAGCCCGGTGACGATGTGGGCGTTCGAGCGGGAGGTGGTGGAGGGGATCAACGAGCGGCACGAGAACCCGTTCTACCTGCAGGGGGAGCGGCTGCCGGGGAACCTGCGGGCGACGGGGGAGCTGGGGGAGGCGCTGCGGGGAGCGGAGGTGGTGCTGCTGGCGCCGCCGTCGCACGTGTTCCGGGACGTGCTGGGCGCGGCGGCGAAGCACGTTCCGGCGGAGGCGCCGTTGATCATCGCGACGAAGGGGATCGAGGAGCAGAGCTGCCTGATCATGACGGAGGTGGCGGCGGAGATCCTGGGGTGGAAGGCGTGGGATCGCACGGCGGTGCTGTCCGGTCCGAGCTTCGCGAAGGAGCTGGCGCGGGGTGATCCGACGGCGGTCTCGCTGGCGTGCCGGAACGTGGCGGTGGCCGAGGACCTGCAGCGGTTCCTGTCGGGGGACGTGCTGCGGGCATACGCGACGGACGACGTGGTCGGGGTGTCGTTGGGGGGCGCGGTGAAGAACGTGATCGCGATTGCGGTCGGGGCGGCCACGGGGCTGGGGCTGGGGCACAACAGCCGGGCAGCGCTGATGACGCGGGGCATCGCGGAGATCACGCGTCTGGTGTTGCAGCGGGGGGGGAACGCGTTGACGCTGGCGGGGCTGTCGGGGATCGGCGACCTGGTGCTGACGTGCACGAGCGATCTGTCGCGCAACCGCACCGTGGGGGAGGCGCTGGGGCGCGGGGAGAAGCTCAAGGACTGGATCGCGCGCAACCGCCAGGTGGCCGAGGGGGTGCACAATGCGCGTTCGGTGCGGCAGCTATCGCAGCGGGCGGGGGTGGAGATGCCGATCTCGGAGCTGGTGTACCGGGCGCTGTACGAGGAGCTGCCGCCGGCGCAGGCGATCGGGCTATTGATGGGGCGGACGCTGCGGCACGAGCGGGACGAGAAGTAGGGTTTCCGACACTACATGCCGGAGATGGTGATGCGGTAGGGGCCTTCGGCGGGGGCGTAGCCCTGGCCGTCGATGGTGATGAAGTTGAGGCCCTTGGGCAAGCCGCTGGTGAGAGTGGCGGCGAGGGGATTGCCGGCGCAAGCGGCGTCGTTGTTGCAGGCGATGAAGCCGGCGGTGCAGGAGCCCTGGCGGTAGATGAGGACGGAGTCGAAGGTGGTGACGGTGTTGCAGGTGGTGGCGGTGACGTCGCGCGGGGCGCAGAGGGCGAGCCAGTAATCGACGTCGGCGGAGTAGCCGCCGCCGCAGCCGGCGCTGGGGTGATCGTTGCCGGCGCCGATGGTGGTGCCGTCGTAGTTGCCGTTGCCGGTGATCTGGGTCGCGCCGGTGCAGCCGGAGTGCTGGTAGAGGAGGGAGAAGGCGCCGCTCTGGGCGGCGCCGGCGCCGTCGACGACGACGTAGTAGGTGCCGGCGGGGAGGATGCCGAACCACTGGGAGCGGCTGCCGGCGCAGGCGTCGTCGTTGCAGGCGGAGCTGGTCATGGCGCCGCCGCAGGCGCCCTGGCGGACCTCGAGGACGGTGTTCCAGGCGTTGCCGTCGACGACGTCGAGGTAGACGATTTCGCGGCCGGCGAGGGTGAAGGAGTACCAGACGTCGCGGCCGCCGGTGGTGGCGGAGCAGGACGGGACGTGGTCGTCAGTGCCGGTGGCGGTCTGACCGTTGTAGGTGCCGCTGCCGCCCATGGCGATGGCGGTGGCGCAGGTGTCGTTGGCGGGCGGGGGCGGAGTGGCGACGAAGACGTTCAGGACGTAGTCGCCGCGGCTGCCTGCGCCGGCGCCGTCGAGGATGACCCAGTAGTCGCCGGCGGGCATGTTGGTCCACTGGATGCGGGCCTGGCCGGGGCTGCCGCCGGCGCTGTTGTCGTCGCAGCGGTCGGCGGTGGTGCCGGGGCAGGTTCCGGCGTGGCGGATGAAGAGCATGCCGTCGAAGCCCGAGCTGACGGTATCGATGATCACGTCGCGAGGGCTGGCGATGTGGAGGGTGAAGACGACGTCGGGGGAAGCGCCGATGGTCCCGCCGCAGGTGTTGCTGTAGTCGTTGACCGCGGCGCAGGTGTTGCCGACGAAGGTGCCGCCGGTGGAGATGTCGGTGAGCGACCCGCCGCAGGTGTCGTTGATGGGGCCGGCGCCGAAGGCGCAGGTGCCCCAGGTGCAAGAGGTGGCGTCGCAGGACTGGTTGCCGCTGCAAGTGCCGGCGGTGCAGGCCCGCGAGGCGCCGGCGGTGCAGGGGAAGCCGTCGTCGACGACGGTATCGCAATCGTCGTCGGCGCCGTTGCACACTTCGGCGGGCGCGACGCAGGTGGCGGCGGTGGGGAGATCGCAGGTCGTGCTGCACGTGCCGCTGCCGGTGGAGAGGCAGGTGGTGGTGCAGGGGACGGTGGCGCCCTGGACGCAGGCGAAGATGTCGTCGGGGCCGCTGGTGCAGTCGTCATCCAGGCCGTTGCAGGTCTCGGGCGGGGCCGAGCAGTCCGCCGCGGCGGGCAGCGAGCAGTCGGCGAGGCAGAGGCCGGTACCGGCGCCGCCGCAGGCGTTGGTGCAGGCGACGGTGGCGCCGGCGATGCAGGGGTAGCCCTCGTCGGTCTCGCCGTCGCAGTCGTCGTCCGCGCCGTTGCAGATCTCGACCGGCGGCATGCAGTCGGCGGGGAGGGGGAGCTGGCAGGCCCCGGTGCAGGTGCCGGCGCCGGTGGACGAGCAGGCGGTGGTGCAGGAGACGGAGGCACCGATGCGGCAGGGGAAGCCGTTGTCGACGGCGGTATCGCAGTCGTCGTCGGCGTCGTTGCAGGTTTCGACGGGCGGCGTGCACGCGGTTTCCCAGGCGCAGGCGGTGCAGAGCTGGGTGCCGGCGGAGCTGCAGGTCGTGGTGCAGGAACGGGGAGCGGAGCCGTCGCAGTCCTCGTGGCCGGCCCAGACGTACCCGTCGCCGCAGGAGGCGCTCTGGCAGTTGCCGGGGCAGTCGTCGGTGTCGATGGTGTTGCCGTCGTCGCAGGTCTCGCCGGCATCGATCGTGCCGTTGCCGCAGCTCTCGAGGGCGCAGGTCGCGGAGCAGCCGTCGCCGGCGGTGGTGTTGCCGTCGTCGCACGCCTCGTGGCCGGTCCAGATGAAGCCGTCGCCGCAGGTGGCGTCGTGGCAGGTGTTGGTGCAGTCGTCGGTATTGACGGTGTTGCCGTCGTCGCAGTCCTCGCCGGCGTCGACGGTGCCGTCGCCGCAGGTGACGAGGACTTCGGCTTCGCCGCCGTCATCGGCGTCGGCGCCGCCCTCGTCGGCGTCCGCGCCGTCGTCGGTGACGACGTCCTCGGTTTCGGCCCGATCCTCGCGACCGTCCTCGGCGTCGGGAACGTCGTCCTCGATGTCGATGCCCTCCTCGACGTCGGCATCGACGTCGTTGTCGTCGCCGCCTCCGCCGCCGCAAGCCGGCGCGAAGGCCGCGAGGGCGAGAAGGATCGCGAGCAGACACGACGTGGTCGACTTGTGCGTGGACATCCGACACCTCCTTGCCGCCCGTGGGGGCGGGATCGCGAGTGGGAGGTAGTAAAGCACGCGGGGAGGTTTCGCGCAAAGGGGTTCAACCCTTCGACAAGCTCAGGGCGCCTTCGGCGGGGAGGCAAAGCGCGCAAAGGGGGGCGGGGGGGGAACCACCGATGGACACCGATGGGGGGAAATCGGGGTGTTCCGGCCCCGCGGATCGTGGCTGGACCTTCGAGCGGATGATGTGTTGATCCATCATGGTTGGTGCCGCATAATGGCCGCATGAGCATGCGCAGCATCCAGGTGACGATCGATGCGAGCCTGCTGCAGCAGGTGGACCGGCAGCCGGAGACCAGGAAGCGGGGTCGCTCGGCCGTGGTGCGGCGCGCGCTCCGCGTCTATCTCGATCTGACCAAGCGCCGCGAGATCGACGCGGCGTACGCGAGGGCGTACGGCGACAGGGGAGACGACGACCTCAAGGAGCTCGGGGAGTTGATTGGAGAGCAGGCACGGCCGGAGACGTGAGGCGCGGCGACCTTTGGATGTTCCATTTCGGGCGGCCGGACAAGAGCCGACCGGTGGTGGTGCTCTCCCGGCAAGCGGCCATCGATCATCTCCACACGGTTGTCGTCGCGCCGATCACGTCCGCGATCCGGGGACTGCCGAGCGAGGTGAAGGTCGGACCGGGCGACGGGTTGAAGACGGACTCGGTCGTGAATTGCGACCACATCTACACGGTGCCGCAGTCCGGACTTCGTCGCTGGCTCGGCCGGCTCGACGGGCGGCGCATGGCCGGGGTGTGCGAGGCGGTCAACGTCGCGTTGGGCTGTGCCTGACGCCGAGGGGGGATCCCGCGCCTTGCGCGCGGGCGGGGCTGGAGCCGGCAGCCACGCGACCGCAGCCGTCGCCTCCGCCGGACGGGGTCAGCGCGTCCGACTCCGCTTCCGCTACGTCAGGCGAGTCGGCATCCGCGATGCTCGCGACTTTCTGAGGCGTCATCGCCTGGCGGGGGACTCGCAGCTCAGCCGAACAGCACCATGGCGAGGGAGGTGGCGCTGAGGGCGGCGATGACGACGGCGAAGGTCCAGCAAACGACGTTGTAGACGGGGCCGTTGACGCGCTCGCCGAGGACGGCGGGGTCGCCGGCGAGGCGGAGGATGAAGACGAGGATGACGGGGAGGAGGAGGCCGTTGACGACCTGGGAGTAGTACATGACGTCGACGAGCGGGAGATCGGGGAAGAGGACGGTGGCGGCGCCGCCGAAGACGAGGACGGAGTAGAGGACGTAGAACTGGGGGGCCTGGCGGTAGGAGCGATCGACGCCGGACTCCCAGCCGAAGGCTTCGCAGACGGTGTAGGAGGTGGAGAGGGGGAGGATCGACGCGGCGAAGAGGGAGGCGGCCAGGAGGCCGAGGGCGAAGAGGTAGGCCGCATGGGCGCCGGCGACGGGGATGAGGGCGCGGGCGGCGTCGGCGGCGGTGTCGATGCGGACGCCGGCGCGGAAGAGGGTCTCGGAGCAGGTGACGATGATGAACAGGGCGACGACGGTGACGACGACGCCGCCGAGGACGGTGTCCCAGGTGGAGAGGCGGACGTCGCGCAGGGAGATGCCTTTCTCGACGACGGCGGCCTGCTGGTAGAACTGCATCCAGGGGGCGATGGTGGTGCCGGCGAGGCCGACGATCATGAGGAGGTAGGCGGGGTCGGCGCTCAGCCGGGGGCGGAACAGCTCGCGGGCGACGGTTTGGGCGGACGGAGCGACCATGGCGCCGGAGATGAGGTAGGCGACGTAGAAGAGGCAGGCGAAGAGGAAGACCTTCTCCACGACGCGGTAGGGCCAACGCAGGACGAGGAACCAGACGCCGAAGGCGCAAAGCGGGACGGCGACGTAGCGGGAGACGCCGAACAGCTCCATGGCGGCGGCGATGCCGGCGAACTCGGCGATGACGTTGCCGAGGTTGGTGAGCAGGAGGGCGAGCATGAGGAAGAAGGTGATGCGGACGCCGTAGCGTTCGCGGATGAGATCGGAGAGGCCCTGGCCGGTGACGATGCCCATCCGGTTGACCATCTCCTGGACCATGATGAGGACGACCATGATGGGGGCGAGGACCCAGACGGTGGCGAGGCCGAAGTGGGCGCCGGCCTGGGAGTAGGTGGTGATGCCGCCGGCGTCGTTGTCGACGTTGGCGGTGATGATGCCGGGGCCGACGACGGCGAGGAAGGCGGCGAGGCGGAGCCAGCGGGCGCGGAGGAACCGGCGGAGGCTTCCCGCCATTGCGCCCTACCCTTCCTGGCCGAAGTGCTGGCGGATCTCGTCGAGGGCATGCTGGAGGCCGACGACGCCGAGCATGCGTTGCGGGCCGTCGTCGGCGCCGCGTTCGACGACGGGGAGGAAGAGGAAGCCGAACTTCTCGAAGAGCTGGGCGACCTCGCGCACGGGGGTATCGGGGAAGAGGGTGACGAGGCGGTCCTCGCCGACGTCCGTGAGGCGCGCGGCCGGCTTGGCGGTAACGATCTGGCGCAGGGAGACGACGCGCAGGAGCCGGCCTTCGGGGTCGGTGACGTAGACGTAGTAGATCGCCTCGACGTCGCCCGCCTTGCGCCGCAGCTCGTCGATCGCGCCGAGGGCGGTGGACTCGGGGGGGACGGTGATGAAGTCGGTGGACATGAGGGAGCCCGCGGTGCCTTCCGCGTAGGACGAGAGCTTGCGGATGTCCTCGGCCTCGTCCTTCTCGACGTGCTTCATGATCTTCTCGGCCTGGTCCTGCGGCAGGTCGGAGAGGAGATCGACGGCCTCGGCCGGCTCCATCTCCTCGACGATGTCGGCGGCGACCTCGGCCGGGAGCTGTTCGACGATGGACTTGGAGACGGTGTCGTCGACCTCCTCGAGCACCTCGGCGGCGGTTTCGGGGCTCATCTGGGAGACGACGGCCATGCGGCCCTCGCGATCGAGGTCCTCGAGGATGTCGGCCAGCTCGCCGGGGTGGAGGTCGTGCAGGGCCTGCTGGGAGACGGAGAGGCGGACCTGGCCGCCGTTCTCGACGGGAGAGCCGGTCAGGGCGTGGATGTACTTCCAGGAGACGAGGTCGTCCTTGCCCTTGCGACCGAAGACGGCGCCGAGGCGGGTGAGTGCGGCCTCGACGCCGATGCGGCGCAGGAGGCCGCGGACGCCGACGTCGACGTGGATGAGGAAGACGCCGCGCTGATCGACGAGGAGCTGGACGTCGTTGACGCGGACGACCTTGGCGCCGCGGACGTCGACGACCTGCTTGTCCATGAGGAGGCTGTGGACGCGGAACTCGCCGGGCAGGAGCATCATCTGGCGAGGCGGTCCGGCGGCGCCCTGGGAGGCGTCGACGCGGCGGCCGAGGGCGAGGGCGCCGGGGGCGACCTTCTCGAGGTCGACGCGGATGACGCCGGCGCGGGAGCGGACGACGAGGGCGGTGACCTTGGGATAGGGCGGTTGTTCGACGGCGACGAGATCGATCAGCCTGCCGACGACGTGGGGTTCGGGGAGGTCAACCTTGCGGCCGAGGAGCCGGGAGACGTAGACGAGGAAGTGGGTCTGGGCGCCCAGGCTGTTGATTCCCGCCATGACTGGGTCCCTCGTTCGGCATCGCGTACCCCATCAACAGGCGGTCCCACCCCAGGCCTCGACGGCGGGGTAGGTAGCACCGAGGGGGGGGGGGAGCAACAGGAAAGTTGTTGGTTATTGGTTGGACGTTTGGGTCGAGCAATTGGCTCCGGAACCGAACCGCGGGCTTCAGCCCGCGGCTGGGGGTGGACGATGGGGCCGCGCCCTGAAGGGCGCGGTTCGGAGGGGAGGTCACTGGTCCGGGGGGGATTGGCCGGCGGAGCGGAGGGCTTCGTCGAGGGGAGCGAAGAAATTTTCGGGGTCGCTGAAGTCGACGTTGAGGCGGCGGCCGTCGAGGAGGAACGTGGGCGTCCCTTCGAGGAGCACCTCGTTGCCGAGGGCCATGTCGGCGTCGACGGCGGTTTCCCAGAGGTGCTGGTCCATGGCGTTGGCGAAGGCGACGGCGTCGAGGCCGACGTCGGCGGCGAGGCGATCGAGGTCGGCGCGGGACGCGAGGTCGCGCTGGGCGGCGAAGAGGGCGTCGTGCATTTCCCAAAAGCGGTCCTGGGCGGCGGCTTCGAGAGCGGCCTCGGCGGCGAGGCGGGCGATCGAGCCATGCATGGGGAGAGGGAAGCCGCGGACGACGATGCGCAGGGGGCTGTCGGCGTAGTGTTCGCGGACGGTACGCAGGGCATCGGCGGCCATGGCGCAGGCGGGGCAGAGGAAGTCGGAGAAGACGACGAGGACGACGGGGGCGTCGAGCGGTCCGAACGCGGCGGGGGAAGCGGCGGTGATGCGTTCCCACAGCTCGGGCGCGACGGGGGCGTTGCGGGCTTCCATGGCGCGCAGCTCGAGGAGGACGTCCTCGTAGGCGGCGAGCATCTCCTCGCACTCCTCGAAGGAGAGGCGGGGGGTCTGGGCGCGCACGAGGCTGCAGGAGTCGGAATCTTCGCCGATGTCGGCGCACAGGCGGGACTCGAGCTGGCGGCAGGCGAAGCGGCGCTCGTCGAGGAGGGCGAGGGCGGCGTCGATGTCGCCGAGGGCGGCGCGGCAGGCGGGCTCGCCGAGGAGGCGGGAGGCTGCGCGGACGGCCTCGCAGGTCGGCGAGTCGCGGCCGGCGGCGCGGCCGAGGGTATCGGCCCAGGCATCGCAGGGGGAGTCGACCGAGGCGGCGGCGCCCTCCGCGGATTCGGGGGAGGGGCAGCAGGCGAGGCGGGAGAGAAGGGAGAGAAGGGGG
>JACRCX010000117.1 GCA_016218815.1 Deltaproteobacteria bacterium | reverse complement strand
ATCCCACACCTCCCGAAGCGAACCTCGACTCGCTCTGGGAGCGCAGGAAACCACCCCACCGTCAACCGCTCCACTTCCTGGCATGCTCGCCCGCAACTCCTTGAGATCACGACGCGGTCAAACCGGTCGGTGTTCTAGGCGAGGCGCGGGCGGGTGCAAAGGGGCGGACGGCGTCCCGGAGCGCGCCGTAGCCTGCGCGGCCGGTCGCTGGTGGTTCGTACTTGGACCACCCATCCTCGCGACCGGATCCGGATTCGCGCGCGGCGGGTTGGAGCTACTTCTTGCGCCGGGCGTCGAGGCTCCACGGTCCGGGGCCCGCGGCCGAGAAGTAGAGCCAGACGAAGCAGTACAGCACGGCGGCTGTCCCGCCGTTCACGGTCGGCCAGAAGCCCTTGGGAAAGTGGAACTGGAAGTACGCCACGGCCATCTCGCCCGCGAGCAGGAAGGCGACCGGACGTGTGAACAGGCCGAGCAGGAGCAGAACCCCGCCGAGTGCCTCGAGGATGGCCCCGATCCCCATCTGGGACAGGAGCGGAACGGTGCCGCCGTGCGGGGGGATCCCGGTCGGGAAGCCGAGGAGCTTCGTCGAGCCCGCGAGCAGGAACATGAGTGCGGCGACGATACGCAGCACGCTCTGCAACTCCGGCCCGCTGCTCGACCACTTCGCAAGAATCCGCGTAACCGCCATGCGGGGCGCCCCCTTTCACCTGCGCCGCCCCATCTCTAGGCACGACTCCCGTCAGGTCAACCGCGCCTCGGCCGCCGATCAGGACCTCTGGGGGACCACCACGTCCGGGATGTGGGCGGTCAGTTCCTTCTCGATCTGCTGGTCCGGCGCCGCGTTCATCATCGACACGCGCCGCAAGGATCTCGGCCGTGCCGCTCCCGCCGGTGCAGACGGTCCATGCGGCCACCCAACTCCCGAGGGCCTCGGACCACGAGACGTCGGGGGCCTGCGCGGTGCCCGACACCCAGGTGGGTCCCGCGCGCATCGCGCCCACGGTGTCGAGCACGCCGACGATCACCTCGTCCGTCCAGTCGTCGGCGGCGAAGCCGTAGACGGAGCCGTTCCACTCGAGCCCTCCCGGGCCGCCCATGAAGGGCAGCGCGGTGGCCGGGGTGAGCGGCACGCCGTCGGCGTCGAGGTTGCGGAAGCGGACGACGTCCCACCAAGCGCCCCAGGTCAGGCCCCAGCTCGAGCCGTTCCAGGTCGCGGAGGTATCGCCGCCCGCGTGGGCCCCTTCGTCCACGCCGGTCGGATCGCCGACGACCCCGACCGGGACCTTGTCCGGGGGGATGCACACGCAGGGTTGCCGCGGAGCCCGGAAACGTGGTCGACTCCGGCGTCCGGACGGGGAAGGAGGGACTCGACATGCTGGGTTGGTGGTTGCGTATGGGACGGAAGGTTCGACCGTGGGTCGTGGCCGTGGGCCTGTGCTCCGGGGCGTTTCTCGCCGCAGGATGCCCGGTCTACTACGGTCCGGCGCCGATCTCGACGGTCTACGGTCCGGCGCCGACCCGCGTCCAGCCGGAGCCCGACGGCAGCGTGCGGTGTCAGGACGACGTGGACTGCCAGGAGGTCAACGGACCCGAGTGGGTCTGCGAGCCAGCCGCCGACCCGGCGAACCCGGGGTGGGGCATCTGCCACCCGTCGGAGGAGTAGAGACCTGCGACCGCGGCCCGGCGCGCCTCCCGGCCGGGTGTCACGACCGTCGGAGCCGGCGGCGGAACGAGGCGAGGCCCAGCACGAAGGCGGCGAGGAACACGCCGGCCGCGGGACGCGAGCCGGGCACCGCACAACCGCAGCCGTCCCCCTCGTCGCCGGATCCGCCGCCCCCGTCCCCCGCCTCGGCGCCGTAGTCGAAGGTCGGCACGTCGCCCGCGCCGTCGGCACCGGCGTCGGCGTCGGCATCCGCTGCTGCATCCCCGTCCGAATCCGCATCCGCGCCCGCATCCGCGTCGGCGTCCGCGTCCGCATCAGCGGCGGGCGGATCGAGGCGGGTGAGACGGACAGCGTCGGCGACGAGTTGCGTGCCGGTCGAGCCCGGCTCGCCGGTGTTGTCGTCCACTCGCACCCACTGGTCGCCGCCCGCGGCGAAGGCGAACTCGCCGACGAGGTTCCAGCCATCGGCGAGCGTCTGGTCCACGGTGACGGGGGCGACCACGCCGTCGTGGCGCACCTGATACGGCGCGGTCCGGGACTGGGCCCAGGCGGCGTCGGTATACGCCTCGACGCGGTAGTTGCCGGCCTCCTCGAAATCGAGGTTCCAGACGGCGTAGTTGACGACGTAGTCATGGTCCGTGGTTCCCGTATGCAGGAGCGAGCCGCCCGAGCCGGCGCTTTCGGCGTGCCAGTACTCCGCGGGACCGCCGGCCTCGAAGCAGACCTCGGTCTCCTCGACGGCGCGTCCCGGCGGCGGGATCGGCTCGCAGCGCGGGCAGTCTGCGGGGCAGGTATCGTACGTCTCGTCGCCGGTACACCAGCCGTCGCCGCAGACGGGGGTATTGGAGGCGTAGGCGAGGAGGGCGGCCATGTCGCCGTTGAAGATGTCGGTGTCGACGTCGCCGGAGATGCCGGCGATGCTGCCCGAGGCGCTGTCCTGCCAGAAGAGCCAGTCGGTCCACGGGTCGGGGATATTGGGGCAGGAGACGCCCCAATTGGCGATCCACAGCGGGTGCTCGGCGAAGTCGGCGCCGCCGACCGAGTCGCGCCAGAAATAGAGGCCGGTATAGATGATCGGCGGCCGGCCGATCGCGGCCTCGACGCGGTCCATCCAGATCGCGAGGTTGGCGGCGATGGTCGCCGCGGATTCGCCGTCCGCATCCTCGACGTCGGCGACCGGGGGCATGTCGCCGGGACCCAGCGCGCCCATGCGCGAGATCAGGAGATCGGCCTGGGCGACGGGGTCCTGGCCGGGGCGGAAGAACTGGTAGACGCCGCGGGCGATGCCGACGCGCGCCGCCTCGGCCCAGTTGCGGTCGAACTCCGGGTCCTCGAAGCCGACGCCGTCGCTGACGCGGATGAAGGCGAAGTCGATGCCGTCCGCGGCGACGGCATCCCAATCGATCGTCCCCTGGTAGTAGGAGATGTCGATGCCCTGGAGCGTCGGCCCGTCGGCGCAGACGACGACGGCCCCCTGCCACGTGCCCAGCGGAGCCTCGCCCGCTCCCGGGACACCCACCGGTCCATCCGACTGCGCGCAGCCGAGAACGGCCGCCGCCAACCCCGCCGCCGTGATGATGCGCTTCATGCTCCGAAGCTTGGCACAGCGGCGGGCGGGCAACAACCGGGAAGCAAGGGCGGGAAGGGCGGGAAGGGCGGGAAGGGCGGGGCCTACGTCCCGCGCGGCTTGTCGGGGGTCCCGGGCGGACGGCCGGAGCCCGGTGCCGGAGCGGCCGGCGCGGGCGCGGGCCTGGAGGAAGGCTGCGACGACGCCGGCGACTTCGCCTCGATCACCTTGGCCTCGGCCTCGGCGATTCGCGCCTCGCCCTCGGCCCGCGCGCCTTCGGCCTTGCCCTTCATCAGGGCCGCGGCGCCCTGGGCGAGGCCGGTCACGGCGCCCAGGACGTCGCCCACGGCTTCGCGCGCGGGGCCGTCGCCCAGGCCCTGGAAGAAGCCGTCGAGCTGGCGGCCCATCGCCATCGAGGACATGAAGCGCTCGGTCATCGTCGCCATCGTGGCCGGGTCGCCGAAGATGGTCATCTGGCCCTTGGCCATGAAGCTGCCGATGGCGCGAGCGCTCTCGATCTGGACCTCGGCGGACTTCGAGATGCGCAGCTTGCCCAACTCGAAGTCGAGCGCCGCGCGGGAGAACTGCTGGCGCTGCTCCAGCTCCTGGCGTTCGACGTTGACGCGCGCCTGGGTGACCTCGACCGACTTGCGGTCGACCTCGACCTGCTTCTCGGCGACCTGGACGCCGATGAGCTGCCGCGCCTTGTCGACGTCGACCTGCTTGGCGGCGACGTTGACGGGGACGGACTGCGCGGCCAAATCGCCCTGCGCGCGCTTCTCGGCGGACTCCTTGTCGGCGTCGGCACCGCGGATTTTGGCGTAGGCCTCGGCCTCGGCGGCGGCCTTCTTGCCGTCGGCCAAAGCCTTCAAGCGGTAGGCCTCGCCGTCCGCCTCGCGCTGCTGCTGGACGTAGCGCTTCTCGGCGTCGGCCTGAGCGGCGATGACGCCCTGTTCCTTGACACGCTCGGCCGTCCGGACGGCCTCGACGGTCTTGACCGCCTGCGCCTGGCCCTCGCGCTCGGCCTCCGCGGCGAAGCGCGCGGCGTCGGCCTTGGCGCGTTCCTGCTCCTTGGCGGCGACGGCGATCTGCTGATCGCGCATGGCGACCTCGACGACCTTGTTGCGGCTGACGTTGGCCGTCTCGACCGCCTGCTGCTTCTGGACCTCGGCCAGCTCGCGCTCCTGGTTGGTGAGGACGAGCTTCTTCTGCGCGTCGATCTTGGCCGCCTCGACGGCGCGCAGCTTCTCGACCTCGCGCTGGGCGACGGCCTGTTCCTGCTCGATCTTGAACTCGGCCGCGCGTCGGCCGGCTTCGGCCTTGGAGTTGGCGACGTCGCGGGCCTGCTCGGCCTCGGCCTTCTGCTTCTCCAGGTCGAGCGTCAGGATGCTCTTGCGGGTGGAGACGTCCTTGGTGGCGATCTGCTGCTCGGCCTCGCGCTCCAGGCGGTTGCGCTCGACGTTGGCCGCCTGCGTGACCTCGGCGATGCGCTTGCGCCCTTGCGCGTCGAAGACGTTGCGCTCGTTGAGCTGCGTCACGTCCGTCTGGTCGAGGCTGGAGATGGTGACCGACTCGAGGGTGAGGCCGTTGTGCTTGAGGTCGGCCTCGACGGCGGCCTTGACGTCGCGCGCGAACCGCTCGCGCTCGCTGTTCAAGTCGAAGAGGGTGGACTTGGCGGCGACGGTGCGCAGCGCGCTGACCAGCTTGTCGAAGATCAGCTCCTTGACCCCGACCTCGTCCACCGAGCGTTCGCCCAGCGACCGGGCGGCGTTGGTGATGTCCTCGGTGGTGGGCTGGACCTTGAGGTAGAACTGGGCGCTGAGGTCGGAGCGGAGGAAGTCCGCGGTGATGAGGGCGTCCTTGCCCTTGCGCTCGACGTCGAGCCGCATGGTCTCGAGGTTGATCGACAGGAGCTTGTGCAGGACGGGGATGTTGAACACGCCGCCGTCGAGGATGACCTTGATGCCGCCCATGCCGGTGCGGACGAGGGAGCGGTTGGCGCTGGCCTTCTGGTACAGCTTGGTGATGACGACGATGACGCTCATCAGGATCAGCGAGAAGACGCCGACGCAGAGGCAGATGAGCTGCGCCAGGCTGCTCATCTTGACGGCGGAGAAGACGGGCAGGACGAACGGCCCGACGATCAGGGTGAGCGAGACGAGGAGCCAGAGGAAGTAGCCCCCGACGGCCCCGGCCCGCGAGCCGCGCCCGTCGTCGCGCGACGAGCGCACGATTTCCTGTTGCTGTGCCATCGAGTCTCCCTCCTTCCGCGCCGCTCGCGGCGGCGCGGGACGTCCGCCCGGCGGAATGCCCGTCAGCTTCCGCCGCGGGTCAGCTCGGCCGGGGCCTTCTGCACGCGGAACATTCGGTTTCCGGGATCGTAGTCGAGCACCAGCACCGATTCCCCGGCTGCGATGGGATCGTTCCCCTCGGAGACCGCGCGCAGCTCGTGGATCGTGCCGCTGCGGTCCCGCACCTGGATGAAGCCCTGTCCGCCGTCGAAGGCGTAGACCGCCTTGCCCAGCGCGCCGACGTGGCGCCCTTCCGGCTCGACGTACGTCTCCGTCGACGGGAGCACGCGGCCGATCGCGCGGGCCACGACGCCGGTGAGCGTGAAGCCGCCGACGAGCGCCAGGGCGTAGGCCAGCGCGCCGACGAGGGCGCCGGGCGGCAGGAACGAGCGCAGGATGATGATCGAGGCGACGCCGACCAGCGAGAAGAGGAAGCAGAGCACCATGAGCAGGATCGACATCGGGCAGCGGCCGACGCCGAGGAAGTCGAGCAGCACGGAGTGGCCGGCATCGGGATGATCGGCGCCGCCTTCGGCGCCATGGGCCTCGCCCAGCGCGCTCTTGGCATCGGCCGCGCCGGCGTCGTGGTCCCCTCCCCCGCCCGCGTCGTGGTCCCCGCCGCCACCCGCGTCGCCGTCGTGGCCGAGGCCCATGACGCCGATGACGAGCATGACGAGGCCGAGGACGAAGACGGCAACGAAGCCGATCCCGTACCAGGAGAACAACTCGGCGCCGGTCATGTGCCCTTCCTGGGGCGGAACGGGGGTCGGTGTCAATAGGGGAGCGGTTGTTGGTTCTTGGGCCGAAGCCGGAAGTGGAGAGGTGGGGAGGTCGGCTGGAGAGGTGGGGAGGCGGCAGTTCAGCGGGGAAGCGAGCCGGGAAACTGGGCGCTTGCCCGGAAGTGGATCTGGCGCAGGAGGTAGCGCACGCCGGCGGCGTTGGGGTGGAGGCCGTCAGGGGCCATCAGCTCGCGCGGCGCAACGGTCCGGCCCGTGTCGTCGACGACGACGGGGGCGGTGGCGTGCAGGGGCGCGGTCCACTCCGAGAGCGGGAGCAGGATCGCGTTCGGGTGTGTTTCGGCCCAGCGGCGGATGCGTGCGTTGAGCGCGGCCAGCTCCGGCGGCGGCGGGATCTGGCCGGGGTCAAGCATCCAATCGGCCGCGCCGGTCATGTCCGGGACGTCGCCGACAAGGAGGGGTGCGTCCAGCCGTTCCAACTGCCGCAGGCCGAGGTCGACGTTGTGTTCGCGGTCGGCCAGAGTCCATCCGGAGCCGTAGGCGTACCAGAACAGGAAGTCGAGCGCGTAGACGACGGTGGGGCGGAACTCGAGCGCGCGGTCGACCTGCCGCGTGCCCTCGCCGAACGGATCCTGGAAGAAGAAGACCTGGGCGAAGTCGCCGGTCTGGTGCGGCGTGCGGATCATCTCCTCGAGCGCCTTGGCGACACGGATGGAGCCGAAGCCGGCCGAGACGCTGGCGCCGATGACGGCGATGCGGTCGAACGGCAGCGACGGCAGCTCGATCGTCGGCGACGCCTCGGCTGCCGCCGACGTTTCCGCCGCCACCACGTCCGCCGACGCTTCCGTCGCTTCTGCCGCTGCCGAACTTGTCGTCCCGACGGCAACGGCCGCTTCGCCGGCGCCGTCCCGCGCGCCTCTTCCCCCGGCGCCGCCGCTTCGGCAGGCCGTGGTTGCGGCCAGGAACGCGATCAGGATGCCGACGGATGGGTTCTTCATGGGCCGCGATCCTCTCTCCCGGACGATGGATGCGACCGTACATCCGACCGGCCTTCAGGTCGAGCGAGGATGATGCCGCCGGCGGCGCGAGTCGCCGGTTTCCCAGCGCACGCAGCGCACCTGCCGCACCGGAATTGACATTCCACGGCATGGGTCGCAGTGTCCGTCGTGTGTGCACGACGCTGGACATTCCGGACGAGCTGATGGAGGAGGCCCAGCGCCTGTTGGGCTTCAAGTCCAAGATCCACACGGTGCTCGTCTCCCTGCGCGAGTCGGTCCGGCGCCACCGCGTGAAGGAGATGATGGGCCTCTTGGGCGCCATCGAGCTCGACGTGGACGTTCCGAGATCGCGACGGCGGCCACGAACGGGACAGCCGCGTCCGCGGGGACGGAACGCGTGATCGTTGTCGCTGCCTCGGTATGGAAGTCCCTCCCCCATCGCGGCCGCCGGACCTCAGCCACAGGATCGAGGCCAGATGGGAGCGGTTGGGAGCCACGTTGACGGTCCGCCGTCCCCAATGGTTTCATGGGACCCGCCATGCGATGGCGTTTCCCTCATCCGAGCGAGGACCGCGCGCGACAGGCGATGTTGGGCCGGATCGACACGTGGTGGAGGGCGTTCGAGGCGCAGGCGCCACAGATCGTGGCGCTGTTTTCACGCGCCGCGGACTGGGACCTGGCCGAGTGGATGGGCCGCAACCTCGGCGCGATCGACGAACGAATCATGTGGGAGTTCGCTCCCGGCGTGGCCGGGGGGCGCTGGCGTCTCGTCCTGACGCCTGAGGCAGAGCGGCGGCTGCGTCCGCTTGTCGACGTCGTCCTCTCGCGGGCCCCACGGATCCCGGGCTGGGAGTTCTATCCCCACCGGCTCGCCGAGGGCATGGAGTCCGCGCTGTTCACCGTGCAGGGGCGGACCGGCGTGGACATCAGCGCGTTCGAAGTCAGCGCTCGTCCCGGCGAGGGACTCGTCCACCTCGCCTTCGGCCCGCCGCCCGGATCCCCCCGCAACGGTGGCAAGGACCTCGACGCTTCGTTCCTTGCCGCGGAGACTCTCCTGGGCGAGGACGTGCTCGACCTGTGGATCGGCGAAGTTGCCATCGAGCGCCGATCACCATGCACACCGCTGGCGGAGCTGCCGGCGCGGGTCGCCGCACTGATCGAAGCCTGGCAAGGCGGGCTGCCGGCGGAACCCTGCTGGCGCCGGCACAAGACATCCGGCTGGACCCTGTGGCGGCTGAACCCGGTTGAAGCTGATGACTACCCGGGACAGTTCGATCTGGGAGTCGCCAAGTCGATGGACCCTCCGATGTGGCAGGCGGCTCACTCGAGGTGGATCTTCGACTCCCGTCGCTTCTCGCGATGCGGTGAAACGTTCTGCTATCTCAAGGTTGATGGCAGCCAGAGACTTCCTGCCGACGGCTTCCGCGACAAGACGGCGATCGAGGACGCCGTCGACGAGGTCCTCGTTCCGCGAGGGTTGGGATGCCACGTCGGCGGCGGAACGGGCAGGCGCTACTCGTACGTGGACATGGCGCTCGTCGACGTCCAGGGCGCGCTCGATGTGTTGCTTCCGGTCTTGCGTGGCGGCAAGCTCCCGCGGCGCGCCTGGATCCTGTTTTTCGACGGCACGCTCGCGGATGAATGGGTGCCGGTCTGGGATGACGCGCCGCGTCCGCCCCTTCTCGGCGGCTGACGGGGTGCTGCGCGCCCTACGTGCCCCGTACGTTGAGCCACGACGCCAATTCCTCGTGCAGCATGGCGCGCACGTCCGGATGGCCACCAATAACTCCTCCAAACGACCAACTCCTCCGATCGACCAACTTCTCCGATCAACGCACTCCTCCGATCGACCCACTCCTCCGATCGACCCACTCCTTGACATGCCACAGCACCCGCCCTACGAACGGTCCGCCGCGGCCGGGGGCGGGCGGCGGGGAGGTGCGATGCTGCGGGTCATCCTGGCCGGACACACCCTGGACCGCGAGTTCGTGCAGTCGATGCGGCGCGGCGAGCTGCCGGCGGACGTCGAGCCGACGCCGGAGACGATCTCGGCGGCCTACGCGCGGATCAGCCGCTTCCCCGAGCCGATTCCGGAGCTGCGGGCGCAGGCGCGGCGCGACGTGCCCGCGTCCCGCAAGTCCAACCGCACCATCGTCTTCCGCATGGGCCACCACTCGGTCGCCGAGCACGTCCAGCTCAATTTCGACATCCTCGGCGTCTCCCGCCTGGCGCTCGAGGCGCTGGAGGACGCCCGCCTCTGCTCCTACACGGAGAAGTCCCAGCGCTACGTCACCTTCGGCGGCGAGCACGTCGTGCCGGAGGAGTTCGGACCGGCGGAGCGGGAGCTGTTCGAGGCCGCGGCGGCGGAGCAGATCGCGTTCTATCGCCGCGCCTTCGAGAAGCTGCTCGAGCTGCAGCGCAAGCGTAATTCGGACATGCTGGGGACGAAGACCGGCGTGGAGACCGTCGAGGGCTGGGCCAAGGAGGACGCGCGCTACGCGCTGGGCCTGGCCACCGAGACGCAGCTCGGATTCTCCGGCAACGCGCGCAACCTGGAGCACGTCGTGCGCAAGCTGCGGCATCATCCGCTGGCCGAGGTGCGGGCGCTGTCGCGGGGACTGTTCGACGCGGCCTCGGAGGTCGCGCCGTCGCTGATCATCCTGTCCGACCCGGAGCGGTTCCGCGAGGCATTCGGCCGGGACGTCTCGGACGGCTTCGTCGCCCGCGGCCGAGCCACGATCGAGCGCCTGGCGCGGGAGACGATGGCTTCCGCAGCGCCCGAAGCCGCGTCCGTCGGATGGACCGAGGGCGACGTCACGCTGCTCGGAGGCGCCGCGGACCCCGACGCGGCCGTGATCGCCGCGCTGCTGCACTCGGGCTCCGGGCTGCCGTACGCGAACTGCTCGGCGCGCGCAAAGGCGATGTCGTCCGGCGAGCGCCGGGGTTTCGTGTGCGACGCGCTGGCCGAGCTGTCCGAGTTCGACGCGCTGCCGCGGGAGTTCGAGGCGGCGGCGTTCACCTTCGAGATCGCGCTGTCGGCCGCGTGCTTCGGGCAGCTCAAGCGGCACCGCATGATGACGCTGGTCGCGCAGCCCTACGACCCGGCGCTGGGCATCACCATACCCGAGGCCGTGCGCGAGGCCGGGCTGGCGGGCGAGCTGCGAGAGCTGGCCGAGCGGTCGGCCGGGACGTTCGCGCGGCTGGCGTCGACCCAGCCGCGCGCGGCGGAGTACGTGCTGACCAACGCGCACCGCCGGAGGGCCCTGGCGGTGATCAACCTGCGCGAGATCCACCACATGGCCCGGCTGCGGATGGACAAGCACGCGCAGTGGGACATCCGCGACGTCACGGCCTCGATCACCGCCCTCGCCCGCCGCGCGGCCCCCGCGACGGCGTTGCTGGCCTGCGGCAAGGACGCCTTCGCGTCGGTGCGCTCCGCGTTGCGCGCGTGAGGTCCGTCATGTGGGAATTGGAAGTCTCGTCGTCGTTCTCGGCGGCCCATCGGCTGTGCGGCTACGGCCAGCCGTGCGAGAACGTCCACGGCCACAACTGGAAGGTCATCGCCGTCGTCCGTTGCGAGAAGCTCGACGCCATCGGCATCGGATACGACTTCAAGGCGCTCCGGACGCGACTGCGCGAGATCCTCGCGGCGCTGGACCACCAAGACCTCAACGCGACGCCGCCCTTCGACAAGATGAACCCCAGCGCGGAGAACCTCGCCCGCTGGGTCTTCGAGCGACTTTCGGAGAAGCTCGCCGAGTCCTCCGCCCGCGTCGCCCGCATCGTGGTGCGGGAGAACGAGGATTCGGGCGCTACGTTCGTGCCGTGAGCGAGCAATCCCGGGGCTCGTAGCGACGCGTCAGCCTTTTCCGGACCGGTTGAGGAGAGGTGGAGAGGTCGGCTGGGGAGGTGGGGAGGTCCCGGGGCTTGGCCCCCGAGGCCCCGCGGCCCGTGGCCAGGCCGCAAAGTTGAAGCTCCGGCGACGCCGAACGTATATTCCCTGCAATCATGCGCAAACCTCGACGGTTTCCCGTGTTGCTCCCCGTCCTCGCCGCGGTGGCCTGCGGCCCGGGCTCCGTCCACGGCCCCGCTTCGGCGCTGGGCGCCGAGGCCGACGCGTCGGCCGGATCGCTCGCGGGCGACGCCGCGACCGGCATTCCGCCGGAGCCGACGCCGCTCGACCTCGCGCTCGCGGCCTACGACGCCGGCCGTCTGGACGAGGCGGCGGGGGCGGCGACCGATGCCCTCGCGGCGCCGGGCGACGGGGAAACCGCGGACTCCGCGCGGCTGGTCCTGGCGCGCGTCGCGGTAGCGGAAGGGCGGTGGGAGGAGGCGCAGGCGCGGCTGGCCGAGGTCGGGGGCGGGCAGGCGAAGTACGTGCCGGGCTACTCGGAGCTGGTCGACCTCCTGTCGTCCGAGGCGGACGGAACGCTGGCGGCGGCGGGGGAGGATGAGCGCCGGGCCGCGGCCCGACGGCTGGAGGGGCTGACGCTCCTGCCCGGCGACTCGCTGATCGAGGCCATCCGCCTCGAGCTGCAGATCCGGCTCGACCGGGCGCTGGGCATGCGCGAGGCGTTGGTGCGGCACGTCGCCGAGATCCTGCCGTTGTGCGAGCCGGCCGAGGCGCGGCGGTGGCAGGACGAGGCGGCCGCGGTGCTGGACGATCCCTCGGCGCTGACGGAGCTGGAGATCCAATCCTTGATGGCGTCGGTCGACGCGGCGTCGCCGTTGTGGCCGGCGGTGGCGCGGCGGCGCGCGGAGACGGCGATCGCCGCGGGCGACCTGGTCGCCGCCGCGTCGATCCTCGACCGCGTGGACGCGACGCGTCCGGGCGAGACGTGGGTGCGGGGGTTGCGCGAGCGGATTGCGGAGACGGCGAACGTCGACGCCGGGCGCATCGGGGTGCTGGTCCCGACGAGCGGGAGCGCGGCGGCGATCGGCGAGCGGGTGCTGGCGGCCGTGGAGATCGCCCTCGCCCCGTACGGCGACCGCTTCGTGATCGAGGCGCGGGACACCGGAGGCGACGAGGCGACGACGCGGGAGGCGGTGCAGGAGCTGGTCGACGACTCGCGCGCGATCGCCATCGTGGGACCGGTGGAGGCGCGGGTCGCGCAGGCGGCGGCCGAGGAGGCGGCGGCGCTGGGCGTGCCGCTGATCTCGCTCAACGGGCAGCGGGACGTCGGCGACGCGGCGTCGTGCCTGTTCCGCGACTACCCGACGTTCGGGGCCGAGATCGCGGCGCTGGTGGACTACGCCTGGGGGCACGCCCGGGGGCACCGCTTCGCCGTGCTGCGGGGCGAGGGGCATTACGGGGAGCTGATCGCGCAGGCGGTGGGGGAGGAAGTGGGCCGGCGGGGCGGGGAGATGATCGACGTGCCGTCCTACACGTCGGCGCAGACGGAGTTCCTGGAGCTGGCGCAGGCCGTGCGGCGGGCGCGGCCGGACGTCATCGTCTTCGCCGACTCGGCCGCGCGGGTCGCCTTGATCGCGCCGGCGTTGGCCTACGAGGACCTGTGGCCGCAGCCGGCGCCACACGACGGGGCGTCGCCGACGCCCGGCGGGCCGCGTCGCGAGGCGCTGTACCTGCTGCCGTCGGCCGCGGCAGATCCGGCGGCACTGGGCGAGGCGAAGCGCTACGTGGAGGGAGCGGTGGCGGCGGTGGGATTCGTGCCCGCGGCGACGGCGGCGGAGCGATCGGCGTTCGAGACGGCCTTCGACGCGCGCTACCCGTCCGGCCCGTCGGCGCTGGACGCCTTCGCGCACGACGCGGCGCGGATTGCGGCGACGCTGATCGACCTGGGGGCGACGAACCGCCCCGCGCTGTGCCGGGCGCTGGGGACGGTGGAGTCGGCGGACACGGCGGCGCCCTTCTCGGGCTTCGGCGCGGACGGCGAGGCGCGGCATCCCGTGCGCACGGCGGTCGTGCACGACGGGCGTCCGGTTCCGGTGGAAGGGGCGCCGTGACTAGATCGCGGTGAAGTACAGCGTGCCGCCGACGGTGAAGTTCCAGAAGAAGGGGAGATCCTCGCGGGCGATGTCCCGGTTGATCGAGGTCCCGGTCGAATCGTATCCCTGGTAGCACAGCTTCCCGTTGGAACAGAGAGCGGGATCGGACTGGTACCAGATGGGAATGCCGAAATCGAAGCGGCCGCCGAGGGCGATGAACTGGGTCACGAAGAGGTCGAGGCCGGCGGCGAGGCGGACGAGCGCGGCGTCGTAGGAGCTGTCCGAACTGGAGCTGGGGTTGGCGGCGCCGGCCCAGCGGGCCCATCCGGCGGCGGCGTCGACCCACGGATCCCAGAAGCCGCTGCCGAGGATGTGGTAGCGCACGCCGAACATGAGATCGATGAGGAAGGTCGATTTCGACGACGTGCTGCCGACCGAGTCGGCGTAGTCGAGGTCGGGGAGGATGAAGCCGATCTCGGCCAGAACGGAGAGGTTGGGGATGACGCGCCAGAGGAAGCCGCCGCCGCCGCCGACGCCGGGCGAGCCTTCCGCGTACTGGCCGCCGCCGACCGGTCCGCCGCCGCCGACGAAGAGGTAGACGCCAGGGCCGCGGTGCGGCTGGTCGCGGTCGACGACATCCCAGATCGTGGTGACGCCGCGCCGCGAGAGGGTGGCGGGAGCCGGCGCGGGGCCGGGACCGGGACCGGGACCCGGACCGGGGCCGGGGCCGGGACCCGGACCGGGGCCGGGGCCGGGAGCGGCGCCGATGCGCGTCAACGACTCCTGCGCCTGCGACCGCAGATCGTCCGGGACGTCCGGCGAGGCGACGAGGGCCTGGTACTCCGCCCGCGCCTGGTCGACGTTCCCGATGGCCTCGTGGCAGGCGGCGAGGTTGAACAGCGTGTCGGCGAACTGGACGATGTCGTACGACTGCTGGAAGGCCGCGGCGGCTTCCTGGAAGCGGCCTTCGTCGAAGAGCTGCTGGCCGGTCATGTAGGACTGCCGGGCGATCTCGAACTCCGCGTCGGTCTGCGCCGTCGCGGCCGGCGTGGCCAGCATCACGGCCGAGCCCAGGACCAGGACTGCCAAGGAACGCATCGGTCTACCTCCCTTGCGGCGCGGCCGCCATAGGCTCCATCCATCGCAGCGGGCGCTAGTGTCCGAACGGGTTGCTGTCGCGGATCCGCGGTCCGCCGGCGTCAACCTGCGTCACGCCGTGACCCGCTTCGATGCGGATCACGGGCCCCCCGCCGTCGGGCGGCCGGACGACGATGACCGGCGCGTCGCGGCGCGGCGTCCCGGCATCGGATTGCACCTGGACGGTCACGGTCTCGCGGACCCCGGCGTCGCGCCGGCCCGTCTGGACGCGCTCGAGGGGCACGTTGATGAATCCGTCGTCGTTGGGCGTGAACGACGCGGGCTGGTCGCGGAAGTTGCTCTTCCGGAAGACCACCTGCAGCTCCGAGTCGCTGAGGTCGAAGTCGTACTGGCACAGCGTCGTGCACAGCTCCTGCTCGGTGCCGTCGGGCTTGATGAGGAAGACCTTGGCGCCCTGGGGTGAGGTGACGAAGGTGATGGCGACCTTCTCCGGCGGGACGTCGATCGGGGCGGCATCGGCCGAGGCGACGGCGCCGGCGTCGGGCGACGCGTCGGGGCCGACCGCGACGGCGGTGTCGTCTCCCGCGTCGGGTCCCGCGGCCACGGCGGCCTCGGCGGCGGCCTCGGCCGCGGCCTCGACGACCGCCACGGCGACGTCCTGGGCCGGGGCGCCGGCGTCCGCGACGGCAACCGCAACTTCCGCGCCCGGGGCGCCGACGTCGGAGCCGGCCTTCACCACGATGCCGGCGTCGGCGCCGGACGGCGCGGCCACGTTCGACTTGGCTTCGCCTTCACCGGTATCGCGGATGGCGAACCAGTAGATGGAGAAGAAGGCACCGCCGCCGACGACGAGGCCGAGGACGAGGAACAGCGGAAGCTTGGAGCTTTTGGGAGCGACGACCGGGGCCGGCCCGGTGGCGCCCGGCTGCTGCCAGGCCATCGGTGTCGGGCCGGTGGGGTAGCCGACGGGCGAGACGCCGCCCGGATACGGACTGGGGAAGCCGGCCGCCGGCGCGGTGCTGGTCGGCGGGATCGCCCCCGCCATCGCGGGCGGGCTGGGGAACCCCGGAACGGGCGGGTACTGGGCGCCCTGGTAGGGGCCCGAGATGCCGGGCGGGGTCATCGCGGTGGGCGGCACGCCAGCGGGCCTGGGTCCGGTCGGGGGCCGCATCGCCGTGGGAGGCACGCCGGGGCCGCGCGAGGTCGGCGGGATGGGGGGCGTTCCGGCGGCCATGCCGACGGCGGTGTAGCCGGCCGAACCCTCCATGATGCCGGTCGCCTGCTGCAGGGTCTGGGACATCTCGCGGCAGGTCCCGAACCGCAGGTTCGGGTCCTTGGCCATTGCGCGCAGGATCACGCCCTCGAGCGGCGGAGAAATCTGCGGATTGATCGCGGTCGGACGGACGGGCTCCTCGGTGAGGATCTTCACCAGGACGCCGGTGGAGTTCTCGGCCTGCACCGGGAGGGCGCCGGTCAGCGCCTCGTAGAGCATGGCGCCCAGCGTGTAGATGTCGGAGCGGTGGTCGAGGCCGGGGTCGCCGCGCGCCTGCTCGGGGGACATGTAGTGCGGCGTGCCGATGACCATGCCGGTCTGGGTGAGCTTGGAACCGGCCATGCGGATCTTGGAGATGCCGAAGTCGAGCACCTTCACGAAGTCCGGATCGCCCTCGCGCTCGATGAGGAAGACGTTTTCCGGCTTCATGTCGCGGTGGACGATGTTCTTGTCGTGGGCGGCGGCCAGGGCGCGGCAGACCTGGGTGAAGATGTGCACGGCGCGCGGGACCGGCAGGATGCCGACCTCGTTGAGCAGCGAGCGCATCTCCTTGCCGTCCAGGAACTCCATGACGATGTACGCGGTGCCATCGTCCATCTGGTCCATGTCGGCCATGCCCAGGATGTGGGGGTGTTCGAGCTGCGCGGTGGTGATCGCCTCGCGCCGGAACCGCTCCAGGGCCTCGGTATTGCGGGTGAAGTCGGCGTGCAGGGTCTTGATGGCGAAGCGCTTGCCCAGGGTCACGTGGCGGCCGAGGTAGATCTTCCCCATGCCGCCTTCGCCGATCTTCTTCTCGACGCGGTACTTCCCGCCGATGACCTGGTTCAGGAACGGATCTTCTTCCGGGGCGCCGACGATCAACAGCTTCGCGGCGTCCGCGATACAGAACTGCACCGTGTCGTCATACTGTCGGTGGCACTCCGGACAAACCCTCACGCTATCGCCTCCCGCTCGCCCGGCATCATGACCCATCGCCAACGCCCGGTCAAACGGATCATGGCGGGCTACTGACGAACCGCACACGGGCCGCATTCTTACGGACAGGGTATTCGAATCGATGTCCCATGCGGAAGCCGGCAACGGAACCGCGCCCTTCAGGGCGCGGCTGCGACGCGATTCAGCCGCGGGCTGAAGCCCGCGGTTCGGATGGGAGAAGATCGCGCCTTGACCCGATGCGTCCGCCCCGTCAGAATACAGTTGGCGCCGGTTCCGACTTGCGGCGCGGAGGGTGGAGGCGAGGCCATGCGGCAAAGGGTGTTTTGTATCGTGCTCGCGGGTATCGCGCTGGCCCTGGCCGGCTGCGGCTCCGGGGCGGACTCCTCGGGCGGCGACGACACCCGCTGCTCGGGCAACGCGGACTGCCCCGGCGGCATCTGCGTCGACGGCACGTGCCGGTTCTTCGACGGGATGGGCGATGGATGGGACGTCCCGGGCGGCGACGCCGACGCCCCGATTCCCGACGGCACGATCGATGGGGATCCGGACGCCGCGGCGGACGGCGACGCCGACGCGGACCCCGAGGGGGGCGACGGCGACGCGGACACCGGCGCGGACGCGGACGATGCGCCGGCGGAGTGGACGCCGGGCGAGGAGCGCTGCGGCGACGGCATCGACAACGACGGGGACACGACGGCCGACGAGGGCTGCGCGTGCGCGATCGGCGAGGTGCAGCCGTGCTACGTCGGGCCGGAGCCGGCGGCGGGAGTCGGCATCTGCGACATGGGCTCGCAGACCTGCATCGCCGTGGGCGAGTTCGGCTCGTGGGGCGACTGCACCGGCTCGGTGCTGCCCGGCAGCGAGGCCTGCGGGGACGGGACCGACAACGACTGCGACGGCTCGGCGGACGAAGGATGCGTCTGCGACACCGGCGACCGGCGTCCGTGCTACACGGGTCCGGCCGGCACCGACGGCGTCGGCACCTGCACGGGGGGCAACCAGTACTGCCAGGAGACGGCCGATGGCGGCACGGAATGGGGCGAGTGCCGCGGGCAGACGTTGCCGGGCATCGACCTGTGCGACGGGGTCGACAACGACTGTGACGGCGCCGTCGATGCGGGTTGCGTCTGCCCGCCCGGTACGACGCGGGTCTGCTACGAGGGCCCTGCGGACACGCGCGGCCGGGGCCTCTGTTCCGACGGCGACCAGAGCTGCGTGGTCGATCCCGGCGGCGCGCTCTCTTCCTGGGGCCTGTGCCTGGGCTGGACCGGTCCGGGATTCGAGCTGTGCGACAACGGCATCGACGACGACTGCGACGCGTTGACGGACGAGGGCTGCGGCTGCGTGCTGGGGGACGTCCGGAGCTGCTACACGGGCCCGGCGGGGACCGAGGGCGAGGGCACGTGTCTGGCGGGAGGTCAGACCTGCGTCGCGACCTCGGGCGGCGGCACGGAATGGGGCCCCTGCACCGGCAGCGTCCTTCCCGCGCCCGACGTGTGCGACGGTCTGGACAACGACTGCGACGGCGAGCCCGACGCGGGCTGCGAATGTCCGCCGCTGGCGGAGGAAGCCTGCTACCCGGGGCCGGCCGGCACGCGAGGGGTCGGCGTCTGCGTCGACGGGCGCCGCGAGTGCCTGTGGGACAGCGGCTCGACCAGCTCCACGTGGACCGCCTGCGCGGGCTGGCACGGACCCGACACGGAGATCTGCGACGCGATCGACAACGACTGCGACCACGCCATCGACGAGGGGTGCACGTGCACGCCCGGCGCGACGCGCTCGTGCTACTCCGGACCGGCCGGCACCGCGGGCGTCGGTCCCTGCCGCAACGGGACCCAGACCTGCGTGAGCGGCAGCGGCGGGACGGCGTCCTGGGGCGCGTGCGTGGGCGAGGTCGTTCCGGCGACGGAGGTCTGCGGCGACTCCGTCGACAACGACTGCGACGGCACGCGCGATGAGCTGTGCGTCTGCACGCCGGGCACCACCCGCAACTGCTACTCCGGGCCGGCCGGCACGGCCGGCGTCGGCGTCTGCCGGCAGGGCTCGCAGAGCTGCGTGACGATCCCGGGCGGCGGCAGCACCTGGACGGCCTGCGGCGGCGAGGTGCTCCCCGGGATCGAGGTCTGCGCGGACGGGCTGGACAACGACTGCGACTACGGCACCGACGAAGGATGCACCTGCACGCCCGGCGCGACGCGCTCGTGCTACACCGGCCCGCCGGCCACGCGCCTGGTCGGCGAGTGCCGCGACGGCAGCCAGGTCTGCGTGGAAATCCCCGGCTCCGGCTCCACCTGGGGCGCGTGTTCGGGCGAGCGGCTGCCCGGCACCGAGGCCTGCAGCACGGGGCGCGACGAGGACTGCGACGGCTCGGTCGACGAGGGCTGTTTCGGGCCGCCGTGGACGACCTGTCCGGCGTCCCCGGTCACGATGGTCGCCCGCGCGACGGTCACGCTGACCGCCTCGGACGGCGACCCCGACGGCGACATCGTCTCCCGCCGCTGGGAGGTCACGTCCGGCCCCGCCGGCATGATCTACAGCTTCGGCTGCACGATCTGCGCCTCCACGACCTTCCGCGCCGACATCGCCGGCGTGTACATGCTGCGCTACACGGTGACCGACAGCGGCGGGCGGACGGCGAGCTGCACGGTGGAGGTGCACGTCACGGGTCTAGGGCTGCGGGTCGAGCTGGTCTGGGACATCCCGGGCGACGTCGACTTGCACCTGCTGCACCCCAGCTCGCCCGCGTGGTTCAACTCGCCGTACGACTGCTACTACGCCAACACCCGGCCGTCCTGGGACGGCGGCGGCACGCTCGACGACCCACGGCTGGACTACGACGACATCCCCGGGGACGGGCCGGAGAACATCAACATCGATTCGCCGGTCGTCGGCAACACCTACCGGGTCGGCGTCCACCACTACCGTTCGGACGGCTGTCGCACGGCCACGGTGCGCATCTACTGCGGCGACATCAGCTACACGCCGGTCGGGACCTACACCCGCACCGTCTGCGCCAACGGCGGCGGAGGCGCGCGCGACATGTGGCGCGTCGTCGACGTCTACTGGAGCGGCCCCGACACCTGCTCGGTCACCCCGCTCAACACCGTGATCAGCGACACGACCTCGCGCTCCACGCGCTAGCGAGGAAGCGAGCGGCCGGGGGGAGGCGAGCGGCCGAGCGGCCGGGGGGGGAGGCGAGCGGTCGAGCGGCCGGGGGGAGGCGAGCGGGCGAGCGGGCGAGCGGTCGGCCGGATCAGGCCGCGTGGTCCTCGGCCGCCGTCGCCAAGCGGCCCAGCTCGGCCTCCAGCCGCGCGCGCGGACCCTCCAACGAATCCAGCGGCAGGTCGGGCGGCACGGGGATCGGCTTGCCGGACACGACGATGACGCGCGCGAAGGGCTTGGGCAGGAGGAAGCCGTCCCAGGAGCGGCGAAAGCGCCAGGCCCGCGTGCAGGCAGCGGACAACGGGACGATCGGCGCGCCCGAGCGGGCGGCGAGGAAGACGACGCCCGGCTTGACCACGGCGCGGGGGCCGCGCGGACCGTCGACGGCGACCGCGAGATCCCTGCCGCCGGCGAGGCGCCCGAGCGCCGCGGCCAGCACCGCCGGCCCGCCGTGCGAGCTGGAGCCGTCGATCACGTCGAACCCGAACCGCCGCATCACCCGCGCCTGCAGCCGCCCATCCTCGCTCAGGCTGGCGACGATCGCCGTGCGCGGCCTGGGGAAGAGCAACAGCGGTACCTGCCGTCCGTGCGCAAAGGCGTAGATGCACGGATGCGGCAGCGACGCGGGAGGCGGGCCCAGGAAGCGGACGCGCAGGGTGCGGACGATGAGGCGGGCGAGCAGCGAGACGAGCCAGGCGGCGACGAGCCGCCAGCTTCGGCGCATCACTTCGTGCCGAACAGCCGGTCGCCGGCGTCGCCGAGCCCCGGGAGGATGTACCCGCGGTCGTTCAGCCGCTCGTCGCGCGACGCCGCGAAGATCTCGACCTCGGGGTGCGTGCGCTCCAGGAGCCCGATGCCTTCCGGCGCGCCGACCAGGCAGAGCCCGCGGATGGTCGCGCACCCCGCGGCGCGGAGCATGTCGACCGTGGCGGCGAACGAGTGACCCGTGGCGAGCATCGGGTCCAGGACGATCGCCAGCCGCTCGGCGATGTCGACGTTGAACTTCTTGTAGTACTGCACGGGCTCCAGGGTTTCCTCGTTGCGGTAGAGGCCGACGACATTGACGCGGGCGGCGGGGATGAGGTCCAGGACGCCCTGGAGCATGCCGATGCCGGCACGCAGGATCGGGACGACGGCGACCTTCTTGCCCACGATCTGGCGGACGCGGACCGGGCCGGCCCAGCCCTGGACCGTCGCCTCTTCCGTGTCCAGGTCCTTGGTCGCCTCGTAGCTGAGGAGGTTGGTGATCTCGCGCGTCACCTCGCGGAACTTCGCGGTGCTCGTATCCGCGGCCCGCAGGATGCCGAGCTTGTGCTGCACCAGGGGATGCTCGACGACGTGGAACATGCCCCGAGCCTACGCGGCGGCGATCCGTGGATCAACAGGAACGGAAGGGGGTTGCCGCCGGTCCCACCCCGGCGCTATCGTCGCGCCCGCCGGCTGGAAAGTCGCGCTCGAGGAGCGAGGAAGGAGGAGGAAATGAACGGAACCGCATTCGAGACCGTGGCGGCGAAGATCGACGGGTACCGGGACGAGGCGATCGCGCTGGAGAAGAAGCTGACGGCGATCCCGGCGGTCTGCCCGAAGAGCGGGGGCAAGGGCGAGCTGGCCCGGTGTCTCGCGGTGGAGGAGGTCCTGCGCGGGCTCGGCATCACGCAGCTCGAGCGGATCGACGCGCCGGACGCGGAGGCGGACGGCGGCGTGCGGCCGAACCTCATCGCGCGGATCCCCGGGGCGTCACACGACCGCACGGTGTGGATCATGAGCCACCTGGACATCGTCCCGGAGGGCGATCTCAAGAAGTGGGACTCTCCGCCGTTCGAGGCGCGGGTGGACGGCGACAAGGTCTACGGGCGCGGCGTGGAGGACAACCAGCAGGGCATCGTGGCCTCGCTTCTGGCGGCCAAGGCGCTTCTGGAGACGAAGACGGTCCCGGCGTTCGACGTCGCCCTGCTGTTCGTCGCGGACGAGGAGACGGGGAGCGAGTTCGGCATCCAGTACCTGCTCAAGAAGAACAAGGGGATGTTCCGCGCCGAGGACATCGTCATCGTTCCGGACGGCGGGCTGCCGGACGGATCGATGGTCGAGGTAGCGGAGAAGGGGATCATCTGGCTGAAGATCACGACGCAGGGCAAGCAGTGCCACGGCTCGACCCCGGAGAAGGGGATCAACGCGCACGTGGCCGCGGCGCACACGATCGTCAAGCTGGGCTCGCTGTACAAGAAGTTCGGGGCGCGCAACGAGGTGTTCGACCCGCCGATCTCCACCTTCGAGCCGACGAAGCACGAGGCGAACGTGCCCAACGTGAACACGATCCCGGGAGAGGACGTGTTCTACGTCGACTGCCGCGTGCTGCCCGAGTACGACATCACGAAGGTGCTCCGGCGCGTCAAGACGATCTGCGGCCAGACCGACCGCAAGATGGGCACGAAGACGACGGTCGACATCGTGCAGCGCGACAACGCCGCCCCGCCGACCCCCGTCGACGCCCCCGTCGTCACCTCGCTGATCAAGGCGGTGCAGAAGGTGTACGGCGTGGCCGCGAAGCCGATGGGCATCGGCGGCGGCACGGTCGCGGCCCACCTCCGCCGCGGCGGCGCCCCGGCCGCCGTCTGGGCCCGCATGGACGAGACGATGCACGGGCCGAACGAGTACGTCATCCTCTCCAACATCCTGGGCGACGCCAAGGTCATGACCCACGTCATGCTCCAGGTGTAGGTACCGGCGCGGTGCTCCTGCCCGCAACCGAACCGCGGGCTTCAGCCCGCGGCTTGTCCCGACACAGCCGCGCCCTGAAGGGCGCGGTTCGGTTCCGCACCGTGTCCATCGGTGGTTCCTGTCTTCTGCTGCTCGTCGCCTGCGGCGGTCCGGAAGGGACGCGCCCCGCGGAAGGAGTTCCGGCCGTGAACGACTCGTGCGGCGCACTCGACGCGCTCGAAGCCGACTACGAAGCGCTCGCGCGGCGACTGGGCGCCGCGACCTGGCTGTCGTACGTCGGGGAGGAAGAAGGCGAGACGGCCGAGGATCCGGCGGCGGTGCGCGCCGAGTTCGGCCGCCTCTTCGACCGGGCGCGCCCGGTGCTCGACGCCTGCCGCGGGTCCGGCGGCGATCCGATCATCGCCCGGCGGGCCGAGGTCTGGCGTCGCTGCGAGGGCGCCTGGCGGCTCGACGCGGACCCGGAGGCCGTCCGGCTGCGCACCGACCTGGAGCGCCGGGTCAACGAGCACGCGTTCGTGCGGGGCGACCGGACCTGGTCGCGCTCCGACCTCTCGCGTTTGTCGCGCTCGGACGACCCGGCCGAGCGGCGGCTCGTCGTGGAGCTTCGCGGCGACCTGCACGGCGAGGTTCTGGAGGACACGCTGCGGCTGGTCTCGCTGCGGAAGGAAGCCGCGGCCGGGCTGGGGGGGGCCGGCACCTACGCCGACGCGATGCTGGGGGCCGAGGGGCTGCCGCCGGAGCTGCTCGATCCGCTGCTGCGCGAGCTGGACGAGCGGACGGCGGAGGCGTGGGCGGAGGTGCTGCGGCGCGGGCGCGAGGCGGGCGGCGACCCCGCCGCGACGCTCGCCCCCTGGGACGTGCCGTGGCTGATCGAGAAGCTCGGCACGATCCCGGACGAGCGTTGGCCGAAGGAGCAGGCGCTGCCGGCGCTGTCGGAGACGCTGCGGGGGATCGGCGTCGAGCTGGAGGCGCTGCCCATCCGCCGCCGGGAGGGTGATTTCGGCTATGGCGGCCAGACTCTGGCCGTCTCGATCCCCGACGACGTGCGCATGATGATCAACCCCCTGCCCGGCTGGCGCGTGTGGGGGACCCTGTTCCACGAGACGGGCCACGCGCTCCAGGGCGTCTCGACGACCGTCGCCTCGCCAATCCTGAAGGGCTACGAATGGCTGGCCGGCGCGAGCGTGCCGGCGTACGCGGAGGGGATGGCCGAGCTGCTCGGGCTGCTCGTCGGCGACCGCGCGTTCCTCGAGCGGCGGACCGACCTGTCGACGGAGGAGATCGAGCGCTTCCTGGCGCTGTGGCGCGCCCGCTCGCTGGTTTCGGTGCGTTCGCGCCTGGCCGACGTGGCGTTGGAGCGGGCGCTGTACGAGGAGGGGACCGACGTCGACGCCGTCGAGCACGAGGTCGCGGAACGGTATCTGGGTCTTGCGCTCCCGTTGGACGCGCCGGCGACGTGGGCGGCGACCGCATTTCTCGCGGCGTACCCGTGCTACATGCAGAACTACGTGCTGGCGGATCTGATCGCGGCGCAGGTCCTGCGCGCGGTCCGGGAGCGATTCGGCGAGGGGTGGCTGGACGACCCGGCCGTCGGCGCGTTCCTGCGCGAGGCGCTGTGGTCGGACGGCGAGACGCGGGAGTGGACGGTGCGGGTGCGCGAGGCGACGGGCGAGGAGCTGTCGGTGGAGGCGTACCTGGAGTTCGTGATGGGAACCTGATCGACCTACAGCAGGAAGTCGATCTCGTTCTCGTACAGCTCGACCATGTCCGGCTTGCCGTCGCCGTCGGCGTTCTGGCTCACGATCTGCGGCATGAAGCCGTTGAGGATCATGCGGGAGCTGGAATTGACCGTGAGCGCCGCCTGGCTGGGGAACGGGAAGGGCGCGTAGCCGGCGTGGGCGGTCGCCGAGCTGACGATCAGGTACTGGCCGTCGGTGTTGCAGGTGTCGGTGTAGCCGGAGATGTCCGGAACGGCGTTGGGGGTCGTGAACAGGGGCGAGGTGATCCAGCGGTAGATCGGCGGCGGGGAGGAGTAGGAGAGCGAGAGGGCGACGCCCGCGGTCGATAGGAGGGCGTGGCCCGAGTAGAGGAACAGGTCCCAGTACGAGAAGATGAGGGCGCGCCCGGCCAGGACGTGGGCGTTGAGTTGGTCCATCGTCGTCGGAGTGAGGTCGTAGTAGTACTCGTCGACGATGACCAGGTCCCAGGTGCCGGAGGAGAGCTGCGCGGACAACGACGCGTCGTTGTACACGAACGTGGTGGACCCGTAGTACCCGAGGTTGGTCAGCGCCGGGGTGACGTGGTCGATCCCGTATCCGGAGGAGCCAGGGCAGAGATCGAGCAGAAAGAGGATGCGCCGGGACACGCATCCCTCATCGACCCCGCCGGCGCAGTTGTCGTCGCACCCGTTGCCGCAGACCTCGGCAGCCGCGCAGCAGGAGCCCCAGGTGCACGAGGGCGAGGCACAGGACTGCGAGCCGGCGACGCCGCAGGCGTTGGTGCAGCCGATCGTGGTGCCCAGGCGGCAGGGGAAGATCTCGTCGGTCGCCCCGTTGCAGTCGTCGTCCAGGCCGTTGCACGACTCCGGCGAGCCGGCGGTGCAGGCGCCCCAGTAGCAGCCCGGCTGGCACGTCTGGCTCCCGGAGCAGGCCCCGATCGTGCAGGACTGCGCCCGGCCCATGATGCAGGAGTAGCCCTCGTCCGTGACGCCGTTGCAGTTGTCGTCCAGCCCGTTGCACGCCTCGGAGGCGGAGGCGGTGCAAGCGCCCCAGGTGCAGCCGGCGACGCAGCTCTGCGTGCCCGGGCACGACCCGACGCTGCACGCCTGGACGGCGCCGAAGCGGCAGGCGAAGACCTCGTCGGAGAGCCCGTCGCAGTCGTCGTCCAGGCCGTTGCACACCTCGGTGCCCGACACGACGCAGCTTCCCCACGTGCAGCTCGCGCTGCACGCCTGCGAGCCGGTGCAGCCGCCCACCGTGCAGCTCCGCGAGGTGCCGGCCGGACACACGTAGCCCTCGTCGGTCGCACCGTCGCAATCGTCGTCCCCGCCATTGCACAGCTCGGCGGCGCCGGGGTGGACGCCGGCCGCCCCGTCGTTGCAGTCGGTGCCGGTGCAGGCGGCGTCGCCGTAGGTATCGCCGTCGCGGTCGGGCGATTCGCCGACGCAGGCGCCGGCGCCGCCGGCCGCCGCGGGATCGCAACGATCGGTGGTGCACGCCAGGCCGTCCGAGCAGACCGCGGGAGTGCCGGGGCCGCAGCCGACGCCGCCGGAGCAGAGCTCGACGCCGTTGCAGAAGCGGCCGTCCGAGCAGAGCGCGTTGTTCGGCGTGTGCGTGCAACTGTCGGTCGTGCCGTCGCAGGAGTCCGAGGTGCAGGCGATGCCGTCGCTGCACGAGGGTGCCGTGCCGCCGGAACAGCCGGAGACCGGGTCGCAGCGCTCGGGGCCGTTGCAGTAGACCCGGTCGTCGCAGCGGGAGTCGTTGGCGGCGTGCGAGCAGGCACCGGTCAGGGCGCTGCAGGAGTCCTCGGTGCAGTCCACGCCGTCGGAGCAGTCGAGGGGCGTGCCGGAGCGGCAGCCGGCGACGGCATCGCAGGTCTCGGCGCCGTTGCACGCGTTGCCGTCGTCGCACCGCGCGTCGTCGGGCGGGTGGGAACAGGCGCCGCTCGCGGGCTCGCAAACGTCGTCGGTGCAGTCGACGGCGTCGCGGCAATCGACGGGCGTCCCGTCCTCGCAGCCGAGGTCGCCGCCGCAGGTCTCGACGCCGTTGCAGCGGTTGCCGTCGTCGCACTCCGCGTCGGAGCCGCAGGGCGGGGGCACGACACAGCCGCCGAGGGCAGGGCGGCAGCGCTCGGTCGCCGCGCACAGCGTGTCGTCGGGCGTGCTGGTGCACTCGCCGGTCAGCGACAGGCACTCGTCGCGGGTGCAGGCGATGCCGTCCCCGCAATCGATGGTCGTGCCGGGGTCGCAGCCGAGGGCGGGGTCGCAGTGCTCGCCCGTGGTGCACGGGCTGCCGTCGTCGCAGGCGGCGTCCTCGGGGGTGTGGACGCAGACGTGACGCAGGTTGTCGCAGGAGTCGAAGGTGCAGTCGATCCCGTCGTCGCACTCGACGGCCGTCGTACACGGCGTGTCGCCGTCCGCCTCGGCGTCGGCGGCCGAGTCGCCCTCGTCGTCGACCTCGCCGGCGTCCTCGCCGGCGTCCTCGGCGCCGCCCTCGTCGGCGTCGGTTCCTCCGCCGCCGTCGTCGCCGTGGGTCGATTCGGAGCCGTAATCGGGCATGCCGGAGCTGCCCGTGGCGCACCCGCCCAGGGACCAGAGGACGGCGACGAGCAGACCGAAGCTTCGGTGCGCCTTTGCCATGTTCGCGACCTCCCTGCGTTCTCCGCGAGCGCGAGGTTCAGGGTAGGCCACGCGATTCGAACGGTCAAGGCGGGGGGGCAGGGCGAGCGGGGGGGTGCGACCGGGCTCAGTGGATCGTCCAGGGCGAGTAGTTCTCCTCCCACCAGACCGAGCCACACCCCGTCGCAACGGTCCGGGTCACCTCCATGCGTAGGGTGTAGGTCGGACCGTAGATGGGCGCGAAGGACAGCGTGCCGGAAATCCCCCCGTACCCCGGCGTCAGGTCGAAGGTACCGATCGGGGTGCCGTTGAGGAGGAACCTCCCGCTGAGCATGTCGCAAGCGAGACTGTTGCTATATGCATAAAGAGTGAGCGTGATGGACGTGGCACATGGCACGGAAGTCACGCGCGTCCCCTGGAAGTAATCCCCGTTTCGCCACATCCAGGGGTAGTCGGGCATGTACACCGAATCCGAACTGTTGGGGAAGGTGAAGTTCGCCGTTCCGCCGACGCAGCATCCCTCGTCGATGCCGCCGCTGCAGTTGTCGTCGCACGAGTTGCCGCACACTTCCGACGCGGAGCAGCAGGAGCCCCAGGAGCACGACGGCCCGGTGCAGGTTTGCGACCCGCCGACGCCGCACGTGTTCGTGCACCCGACCGTGCTCCCGAGTCGGCAGGTGAAGGTCTCGTCGGTCGCCCCGTTGCAGTTGTCGTCGACGCCGTTGCACGACTCGGGCGTTCCGACGGTGCAGGAACCCCAGAAGCAGCCCGCCTGGCAGGTCTGCGAGCCGCCGCACGAGCCGACCGTGCAGGACTGGGTCCGTCCCAGGACGCAGCCGAAGCCCTCGTCGGTCATGCCGTCGCAATCGTCGTCGACGCCGTTGCACACCTCGCTCGCCGACGCCGTGCACGAGCCCCACGTGCAGCCCGCCGCGCAGGTCTGGAAGCCGGGACACGAGCCGACGCTACAGGCCTGGACGGCGCCAAGCCGGCAGGTGAAGCCCTCGTCCGAGGCTCCGTTGCAATTGTCGTCGAGCCCGTTGCAGATCTCGGCGCCCGAGACGACGCAGCTTCCCCAGGTGCAGCCCGAGCTGCAGGTCTGCGAGCCGGTGCAGCTTCCGAGCGAGCAGCTCCGCGTGGAGCCGGCCGGGCAGGTGAAGGTCTCGTCGGTGGTGCCGTCGCAGTCGTCGTCGATGCCGTTGCACGACTCGGTCGCCCCGGGGTGGATGCCGGCCGACCCGTCGTTGCAGTCGGTGCCGGTACACGCGGCATCGCCGTAGGTGTCGCCGTCGCGGTCGGGCGAGTCGCCGACGCACGCGCCCGCGCCGCCCGCGGCAGCGGGATCGCAGCGGTCGGTGGTGCACGCCAGGGCGTCCGCACAGACGGGCGGCGTGCCCGGGCCGCAGCCGACGCCGCCCGAGCAGATCTCGGAGCCGTTGCAGAACAGGCCGTCCCCGCACAACGCGTTGTTCGGGCTGTGTGTGCACGCGTCCGTCCCGGCGTCGCACGCGTCCACCGTGCAAGCGATGCCGTCGGAGCACGCGGGCACCGCCCCGCCGGTGCAGCCCAGGGCCGAATCGCAGCGCTCGAATCCGTTGCAGAACGCGCTGTCGTCGCAGCGAGAATCGTTGGCAACGTGCGAGCAGGCGCCCGTCGCGATGGCGCAGGAATCCTCCGTGCACGGAATGCCGTCGGAGCAGTTGACCGGAGTGCCCGATGAGCAGCCGGTAGCCGCATCGCATGCCTCGTGCCCGTTGCACGCATTGCCGTCCTCGCAGCGCCAGTCCTCGGGCTCATGGGTGCACTCGGACGTCAAAGGACTGCAGAGATCGGCCGTGCAATGCACACCGTCGTCGCAATCCACGGGCGTGCCCGCCTGACACCCGAATTCGGGGTCACAGAGCTCGGCACCGTTGCACGGGTTGCCGTCGTCGCAATCGGAGGTCGACTCGCACGGCGGCGGCACGGCGCAGCCTCCGTCTTCCGGGCGGCACATCTCAGGCGGCGTGCACCGGTCGTGGGCCGGCGTGTTCACGCACTCGCCGGTCAGCGGCTGGCACTCGTCCCGCGTGCAGTCGATGCCGTCGCCGCAGTCGATCGGCTCGCCCGCCGCGCACCCGCTCGCCGGATCGCAATACTCTCCCGTGGTGCACGGGTTGCCGTCGTCGCATCCCAGGTCGTCGGTGGTGTGGACGCAGAGGTGCGCGAGGTCGTCGCAGGTGTCGAGCGTGCAGTCGATCCCGTCGTCGCACTCCGTCGCCGACGTGCACGGCTCGCCGCCGTCGGCGTCCGCGTCGCCGTCGGCATCCGCGCCGGCGTCGTCGTCCGCATCCGCGTCGCCGCCTTCGCCGGCGTCCTCGTCGGCGTCCCCGCCGTCGCCCTCGTCGGCATCCGTTCCTCCGCCGCCGTCGTCGCCGTCGGCCGATTCGAAGCCGTAATCGGGCGTGCCGGAGCCGCCGCTGGCGCAGGACAGTGCCGCGAGGAACAGGCCAAGGAGCGACCCGATTCGCACGCACATCTTCGTCATGATCCGTTCCTCCAGACCGCAACGGCCCCCGGCAAGCGCCGAATTCAGGGTAGGCCACAGACCGGGAGCGGTCAAGGAACGCCGCGAGAACGCTGCCGTGCTAGACGATCCGCCGCTCGATCCAGCCCCCGCCGAGCACCCGGTCGCCCTCGTAGAACACGACGGCCTGACCCGGAGCGACGCCCGCGGCACGGCGCTCGAAGAGCACCTCGGCGCCCTCCCCATCCGCCGGCCGGACCTCCGCCTCCACCACCGGCATGCGGTACCGTGTCTGCGCGAGGACCCGCAGCGGCCCGCGCGGGGGCTCCACCAGCCACCGCACGCCGCTCGCGACGACGCCGTCGCACTCCAGGTCCGCGAACCCGCCGACCACCACCTCGTCCCGCTCGGGTCGCAGCTCCACCACGTAGGCGCGACGGCCGAGCGCGACGCCGAGGCGATGGCGCTGTCCGACGGTGAAGCGATGGCAGCCGCGGTGCTCGCCCAGCACCCGCCCCTCGACGTCCACGATACGCCCCGGCCGCTGGGGTCCGCCGAACAGCTCGCGCAGCGCCTCGGCGAAGCTTCCGTCGCGCGCCGCCAGGCAGGCGTCGCGGCTGCCCGGCCGCGCCGCGTTCGGCAGCCCCAGCTCGGCCGCCCGCGCCCGGACCTCGTCCTTCGTCATGCCGCCGATCGGCGTGCGCGCCGCGCGAAGCTGTTCCGGTGTCAGTGCGAAGAGGAAGTACGACTGGTCCTTGCGCCGGTCGTGCCCCCGGCGCAGCACCGGACGCCTCCCCTCCCCCGCCGGATCGATCCGGGCGTGGTGGCCGGTGGCGACGGCTTCGGCGCCGAGCGTCCGGGCCTGGGCGAGGAGCCGGCCGAACTTGAGCTGTTGGTTGCACAGGACGCAGGGATTCGGCGTACGGCCCGCCGCGTACGCCGTCCAGGCCGGCTGCAGCACCCGCGCCTCGAACTCGTCGCGCGCGTCGATCAGGTAGTGCGGGATCCCGAGGCGGTCGGCGACGCGGCGGGCCATCGCGAGGTCGTCGGTGCCGCAGCAGGAGCGTGCCGGTGCCGTGCACTCGGGCGGGCGCAGGCAGAGGGTGACGCCGATCACCTCGTCGGGTCCGCGGGCGAGCATCGCGGCGGCGACGCTGGAATCGACCCCGCCGCTCATGGCGACGACGATGCGCCGGCGGGGCTCGCTCACGGCTCCGGCACCGGCGCGGACGGGCTCAAGCGCTCAGTCCTGGCGGCAGAGTGCGAAGAAGGCGCCGAGTTTCTTCTCGCCCTTGTACGCGGCACCGATGCTGACGTGTTTCGAGACGCGGCGCATGAAGTCGCGCGTGCCCTGGTAGACGAGCATCTGCAACCCCTGGCTGTTGGGGACGACCTTCGGCCAGCCCGGAGCGACGGGCCCGTCCGGCTCGAGGACGTAGTCGACCACGATCGCGCCGCGGCGCTCCCAGTCGAAGTTGCCCGCGGTCGCGTGGACGACGAAGTAGCCGGGGCCGAGCAGCGCGCGGGTGACGCCCTCGTTGTAGCCGAAGAGGCGGGCGGAGCCGTCGCCGGGGCGCGTGAAGCGCTTCTGGAAGGTCTGGAACACCGGCAGCGTGTTCTTGCCGTCGTGGATCACCTCGCGCAGGTCCGGGCGATCGGGCGGCGCGAAGTGCTCCAGCGTGATCGGCGGCGCGGACTCGGCCAGCTCGTACAGCCGCGCCTGGTCGGACCCGCCGAGTTGCCTCACCTCGTGCCACCGGTGATCGGGCGACAGCCGATCGAGGTAATCGGCGATCTCCTGGATCGACGTCGCAGGACGATGAATCAGGTACGAGAGAGACATGCGTGATCCTTCCTTCCAAGCCCCCGTGACCGTGCCCCGCGCGGGCCGGACTCTACCCGAACGAACGCTTCCCGCCTACCTGTCTCGAGCACCGTCGCGGGGCGGAGTCGCGACGCGCAGGCCGAGGTCGGCGATCATGCGGAGATCGGCTTCGACCGGCCGTCCGAGCGTCGTCAGGTAGCCGCCGACCATCATCCCGTCGGCGCCGGCGAGAAAGATCCACGACTGCAGATCGCCCAGCACGCGCTCGCGCCCGCCGCACACCCGGATTTCCTTCGCCGGCATCATGAGGCGCGCGACGGCGACGACCTTGAGCGCGTCGAGTGCCGGCATCGGGGCAAGACGTCCGAGTCTCGTGCCGGGGATCGGGTTGAGGAAGTTGAGCGGCACCGAGTCCGGGTCGACCTCGCGAAGCGCGGCCAGCAGCTCGACCCGCTGCGCCGGCGTCTCGCCCATGCCGAAGATCCCTCCGCAGCACGTCTCCAGCCCCGCGGCCTTGGCCCGACGAATCGCTTCGATCGAGTCCGACCACCGGCGCGTCGTGCAGATCGACGGGAAGAAGCTCTCCGCCGTCTCCAGGTTGTGGTGCAACCGCCGGAGACCGGCGTCCCGCAGCCGCTCGATCGCGCCCGCGTCCAGCAACCCGAGCGACGCGGACGGCCGGACCGGCAGCTCGCGCCCGATCCTCGAGAGCGCCTTCGCGACGGCGCCCAGGTCCCTCTTCCCCAGCGCCCGGCCCGAGGTCACGATGCTGAAGCAGGCGGCGCCGTTCGCCGCCGCGTCGCGTGCCGCGCCGACCATCCGCTCGACGCCGAGCAACGGATACGTCTCGATGGCGGCCTTCGCCCGCGACGACTGCGCGCAGAACGCGCAATCCTCCCCGCAGTGGCCGCTGCGCGCGTTGACGATCGAGCACAGGGCGACCTCATCCCCCCGCCGCTCGTGCCTCACCCTCCCCGCCCGCGCCAGCAGGTCGTACAACTCGGGCCCCTCGACCCGCAGCAGCTCCAGCGCCTCGCGCCGCGAGATCCCGGATGGGAATCGGCGCCCCGCGGTCCCCCTCCCGTTTTCTCTCCTATCGGTGTCCATCGGTGTCCATCGGTGGTTTCATCTTCCCCGCCAGCACCTCGTTCATCGCGCCGGTGCGGTAGCCCTCGAGATCCAGCGCGACGTAGACGAAGCCGGCTTCCTTCACCGCGCGCACGGCGGAATCCCTCAGGGCCGGGTCGAACAACCGTGCCAGGTCATCCACCCCGACCTCGAGCCGCGCGACCTCGCCGTGGTCGCGGACGCGGACGACGGCGAAGCCGAGCGCCCGCAGCGCCGCCTCCGCCTTGCCTATCCGCTCCAGGCGCTCGACGGTGATCTCGACGCCGTAGGGCAGGCGCGAGGCGAGACAGGCTTGCGAGGGCGCGTCCCAGTTCGGCAGGCCGCGGGCGCGGGCCAGCTCGCGGATCTCGGCCTTCGTGAGCCCGGCGGCGGCCAGCGGGCTCGGGACGCGGGCTTCGTGCGCCGCGCGCCGGCCGGGGCGGTAGTCGCGCCGGTCGTCGGCGTTGGCGCCTTCGAGCACTTCCCAGCCGCCCTGGGCGACCGCGAGCGCGCGGAGCTTGGCGAACAGCTCGCGCTTGCACGCGAAGCACCGGGTCGGCGGGTTCTTCCGGAACTCGGGATCATCCAGCTCGTCGGTCTCGACCACGCGGTGGGCGGCACCGAGCAGCCGGGCGACCTCGCGCGCGCACTCCTCCTCGGAGGCGGTGTAGGTCGGGGAGCGAGCGGTGACGGCGAGGACCTTCTCGCCGAGCGCGTCCTTGGCGGCGCGGAGCAGGAGCGAGCTGTCGACGCCGCCGGAGAAGGCGACGACGGCTCCGGGCAGCTCGCGCAGCGCCTCGAGCACGCGGGCGTACTTCGACTCGGCGGTCGGCCCTTCCGGTGCCCCTGGTTTCGTCGTCGACGACCCGCCAGTTTGCCGGGCTGCCGTACCAGAACCGCGGGCTTCAGCCCGCGGCTGGCCCGACCGACTCAGCCGCGCCCTGAAGGGCGCGGTTCGGTTCCGACCACTTGACCGCTCGTTCCTCATCGGAGCTCGAGCATCCGCTGCAGGGAGGTTTCGGCGCGGACTCGCACGTCCTCGGGCACCTCGATGGGCGTCTGCAGCTCCTCGAGGGCCCACAGCACCTTCTCCAGGGTATTGCGCTTCATGTTGGGGCAAACCGCCTGTTCGGTGGCCGCGACGAAGGTCTTGCCCGGATTCTCGAGCTGCAGGCGGTGCAGAAGACCGAGCTCGGTGGCGACGACGAAGACGCGGGCGTCGTTCTCGCGCGCGAAGCGCAGCATGCCGCTGGTGGAGAGCACCGCGTCGGCCAGGGCCGAGACCTCAGCCCGGCACTCGGGATGCGCCAGGACGACGGCGCCGGGGTTTTCGCGCTTCCGACGCTCGACGTGCTCCGGGAGGATCCGCGCGTGGGTCGGGCAGAAGCCGGGCCAGAGGAGCATCGGTCGCCCGAGCTTCCGCTGCACGTGGCCGCCGAGGTATTTGTCTGGAACGAAGAGGACCTCGCGGTCCGCGGGGATCGAGGCGACGACCTTGTCGGCGTTGGCGGAGGTGCAGCAGACGTCGCAGTCGGCCTTCACCTCGGCGCTGCTGTTGACGTAGCAGACGACGGCGGCGCCGGGATGCTCGGTCTTCATCCTGCGCAATGCCGGGCCGTCGATCATGTCGGCCATCGGGCACCCGGACGCCGGATCGGGCAGGAGCACGGTCTTGTGCGGGGAGAGGATCTTGGCCGTCTCGGCCATGAAGTGCACGCCGCAGAAGACGATGACCTCGGCGTCCGTGGCGGCGGCCCTGCGGCTCAGGTCGAGCGAGTCGCCGGTGAAGTCGGCGACGTCCTGGACCTCGCCGAGCTGGTAGTTGTGCGCGAGGATCACGGCGCGGCGCTCCTTGCGCAGCCGGTTGATCCGGCCCACGAGATCCTGCGATGCGTCCGGCGTCGAGGTCGCGTTCATCGGGGCGGAAGATAGGCATGAGCGTCGGGCGGTGCAAGACCCGGTCGAACGGGACGAAGTTGTCGGTCGTTGGTTCTTGGTTGTTGGTCCGGGCCCCGTTACCATCCCGACCGGCCGTGCAACGGCGGCGAAGGGAGGAAGCGGCGATGGCGGACGATCAGGACAAGCCCGAGGTGAAGATGCCGGCGGCCTGGGCAGCGAAGGGGAAGCAGGGCCGCCCCGGACCGAAGGTGTGGAAGGAAGGCGCGAGGACGGACGATCCGACGAAGCGGGTCGTGCACGAGCCTGCGGCGCAGGGCATCGGCACCGGCAAGTCGTTCCTCTTCCTGTTCGGGTTCAAGATCCACAGCGACCGCGACCAGGGGTTCCTGCAGCGCGAGACGGAACAGATCAACGACGACATCGAGGTGCTGCGCAACGCCGGCTACAAGGTGGTCGTCGATCCGCAGGCCACGCGACAGGACTTCCTGGACGCGGTGGCCGGCAACGGCGAGGGGGTCCAGGGGCTCGTCCCGGCGGGCGTCTACTGGAGCGCGCACGGCGGCGAGGACGGATCGGTCGAGACCTGCGACGGCGGCCACGTCGTACCCGAGGACCTGGACCCGGCGAAGGTGTCGCCGGGGCTGCGGCTGATGGTCTTCGCGTCGTGCTACGTCGGCTCGCGCTCGCGCAAGTGGCGCGACGCGCTGGGCGGCAAGCCGCTGGTCGTCGGCTGGGGCCGTCCGGTGACGATCGACCGCGCGGTCGAGTTCCTGCAGAGCCGCGCGGACACGGAGACGGACCTGGACGATCTGATCCGACGCTACATCCTGACGGACACGCCGATCCCGGGCGAGGCGGGCACAGCCTACGCTCCGGTGGCGGACGCGGCGGAGGCAGGGCGACTCGGCAACGTCCCCGACCGGCTGCGGACCGTGGTCGAGATGCTCGGGGCGAAGACGAAGCAGGAGCCGCACTGGGTGAACGTGGACGTGCCGCTGTCGGAGCAGCGCTGGCAGAGCGTGAAGGTGTTCGTCGTCGAGTCCTCGGAGCCGTACTGCGAAGGAGAGCCGATGCTCGGGGCGGAGTCGGACGTCGGCGAGATCACGGCGGTGGTCGAGCCGCAGGCGCTCTTGGGGGGGTTCGGCGGGCCGGGCTACGCGCGGGTCGTGCTGGTCAAGAGCGGGACGGACATGCCGCGCATCGTGGTGCAGGGTTTTCTCCCGATCGCGCGCGTGCGCGACCAGGACCTCGCGGCGCTGGTCTTCCAGGTCGCCACGCTGGCCGATCGGCTGGAAGGGCGGATCTTCGGGATCGACCGCGCGTAGGCCGGCCCGGGCGCCCGGCCCCGCGACCGCTCGGCCGCTCGGCCGCTCGGCCGCCCGTCCTAGAACTTGTCCTGTGCGGCGAACTGGCTCTCGAGCTGGTCGGCGGTCGAAGCGACGACGTGCAGGGGCAGCTCGAACTCCTCAATATCGAGGTTCTTGAGCGGGACGGTGTACTTGAAGACGTAGACGTCGCCGTCCAGGCAGATGGAACCGACGGCGAAGTCGTTGTTCTTCTTCAGCGCGACGACCGGGGACATCTCGTCCTGCTTGCAGCAGGCGGAGGCGAAGTCGAGCCAGTCCTGGTCGAAGGCCTTGAAGTGCTTGATCCGGACGAGCTGCCGGCGCTCGTTGTCGTAGGCGAAAACAAGCGAGAACCAGTGCTCCTCGTCCTTGGCCAGCTTGTACTTGCTGCGCGCGTACTCCTGGATCTCACCCCATGTCGGCATCGGCACCTCCCAGTGCGGCCCCCCCGACCGGCGCCCGGGGATGGTGGCAGGACGCACGGAGGGATGTCAAACGGCGGCGAGGGGTCGTTGGTTCAGGAGTTGTTGGTCGGGGGCCGGGGCGACACCGCGGTCACGCCACGTCGGGGCCGATCGGCTCGAGGAGGCAGTCGTCGGGCGGGCCGAAAGGCAACGTGTAGAGGAAGCCGAAGGGCACGTACTCGTCGGGCAGCGGCGCGCCGTCGACGCTGATGTCCCAGTCTTCCAGCTCCCAGTTGGAGTACACGTAGTCGTTCCAGACGGAGTAGTCGTGGAGCTGCGTCCACCACTCGTCGACCGAGTCGGTCTCGGCCGCGCCGGGCATCAGGTTGGCGAAGATGCGGTGCCGCGCCTCCCGCACCCAGGCCGGGTCGAGCACCGCGATGCTCATCTCGCCTTCGTAGAGGATGCCGCGGTTGTTCTTGTTGCACGAGCCGACCGAGAGGAACACGTCGTCGACGATCATCATCTTGGCGTGGATGTAGATGTCGGAGAAGTAGCCCTCGGTCTCGTCGATGCCCCAGGTGACGGCGGTGTCGAACGAGCGGACCTGCAGCATCGTGTAGCGGTCGGGGAAGCGGGTGCGCATCCGGTCGTCGGTGACGCGGGTCCAGTAGCAGCCCGGATCGGTCCACTCGCTGATCGGGTCGGTGATCACCACGAGGCGGAGGTCGGGGACCGCCTCCATGCGGGCGACGATGGCGTCGACCAGCAGCGGGATGCGGAAATACTGGTCCTCGATGTAGATGAACCGCTGGGCGTTGGCCACGGCGTTGAACCAGGTCTCGGCGATGCCGTGCTCCCAGAACGGATCGGGCAGCGTCGTCGTGAGCTGCGCCTGAACACCGCCCGGGACCGGATCGATGTCCCGCTCCACCGTGAAGTCGGTGGTGTTCTCCGAGTACTCGACGCCCATCGAGCGGTTGTACGCCCAGCGCTCGTGGAACACGTCGGCGACGTCCTGCGCCAGCGGCCCGTCGATGCGCACGAAGTAGTCCTTGCGCGGGGACAGGGACGGCAGCTCCTCCTTCGCCGCGATCGCCTCGCGATCGGCCACCGAGGTGGCGAACGGGACCCGCCGCTCCTCGAAGACGAGGTGTTCCGACGTGTCCCAGTCGACCTCCTGGTAGTTCATCCCGCCGACGAAGGCGAGCCGGTCGTCGATTACCGAGAACTTCTGATGGTACGACGCGGCCATGACGTCGACACCGACCGGCCAGGCCGTCAGGTCGACCCAGCGTTGCGGCAGCCGCGATTCGATCTCGCTCTCCGGATCGAACGTCGAGCCGCCGAGCTCGGGGTGCGCGGTGCGCACGCGGTCGCCGAACACGAACGGGGTCGGCTCGAACCAGAACTCCCCCGACGTCTCGTTCGCCTGTCCCATGAACTCGAAGCCGTCGCCCGACGCCTCGGCGAACGCGCGCAGCTCCGGGTCCGTGGTCATCCACGAGAGGATGCTGTCCTGGCCCCAGAACTGGCCGACCAGCACGCGCTTGGTCGCCGGAGTGTCCCAGGCGAGGGTGCCCAGGATCGTGTTCTCCCACCGCTCGGCCTCGGTCAGGTACGGGTGCAGCCACGGGTCGCGCACCATCTCGAAGTCCGACTCCCACCACCATGACGCCGCGAGGATCGAGCTGCGGGCCGCCGCCATCGCGTCGTGGATCGTGCTCCAGGCCTCCTCGCCGTCCATCATCAGCCGCAGGACGTTGCCCCGCCGCGCCGGGCGCGCCTCGGCGGAGAACCACCGGTGACGAAGGCCGAGGAACAGCGTGTGCACGGCGAGCACCCGGCCGCCGATCTCGCGCGTGCCGTGCGTCAGCGACAGGCCGGCCCCCTCGCTGGCGGCGTCGAGGTAGGCCGAGCCGCCGTCGAGGCCCTCCGAGCCGTCGTAGACGAAGGAGGCATCCAGCGTCTCGAAGTCGGGCGCGACGAGCCGCACGCCGTACCGGCCGGCGGAGTCCAGCGGCAGCCAGGCGATCGGGAAGCCGGAGGTCGTCACGGTCCTTCCGCCGAGCGTGACCGTGAGCGTCGCGTCATCCGCCAGCGGCTGGGCCCACAGGTCCAAGGCGTGGATCTCGAGCATCGCCGTCGCCGTGTCGACGGGCACGTCGGGCGGGCTCGTGGCGTCCTCTGCGCCCGGCCCGTCGTCCGGCGGCGACGCGTCGTCCGGCAACGACGCCTCGTCCTGCGGCCATCCGTCGTCCATCGGCTCGTCGCCGAGCGAGTCGGACGTCGCGTCGAACGCGTCGGCATCGCCGCTCGAGCCGCCGCAGGCCGCGACGAACGCCAGCGCGAGCAGGGCGACGGCGCCGGACGCGAAGTTCCACCGCAAGAGCGCACGAATGACCCTCATCCCATCCACCTTCCACCGCGTCCGCCCCGCCCGCGAGCCATGCGGCCCGGAAGCCCGTGCCATCGGCCGCTGCGCGGGGCCCCCGAGCGACACAAGCGTGGCCGCTATGCTCCTCGCGGTCAAGCAGTACACGCCCTTGCCGGGTGGCCTCGCCGCCGGTATCTTCCGTGACGGCACGGGAGGAACGCGTGCGGTTCCATCCGAAATCGAAGTGGCAGCTCGAGAAGGCGCCGGTGGACCGACGCGAAGGCGCCGACGTTCGGCGCGGACGGCGGCACCTCCGGAACGCGGCCACCACGACCGTTCTGGCGGCGTTGGTCCTCGCGCCCGTTGCTTGCAGGCCCGAAGGCCCTGCCGACGACCGCGCCGGGACTTCACCCGTAACCGGATCTGGTCGGCCCCTCTGCGGCTCTGCGGCTCTGGGCGAAACTCTTCCCGCACCTTCCTTCGCCGGCCTCGACCCCGGCGTCCTGGCGCTCGCGGATGCCGCGCTGGCCGACCCGGACGTCGTCGAACGCTTCGCCGTGCCCGAGGCGACGGCCGAACGCTACGCGGTGCGCTGGGTGGACCAGAGCGGCGAATTGGCGGGACCGGCGCACGTCTGCCTCGCCCTCCCCTGGCTGGACGGCGGCGGGCGCGTCGTCGCCCACGAGTTCGTGCTGACGGATCTGGACGCCTGCCGCTCGTACGCGGATCTCGTCGCCGAGGCGCGGCGCATCGCGGACGACGTCGACACGGCCATCGGCGCCGCGGGCCGCGTGGACGGGCCGGTCCTGCGCGAACGGACCCGCCGCAGCGCCTCGCATTTCTTCACGCTCGCGGTCTCCGCCTGGTCGTTCCAGCACCCGATCCGCGACGGCCTGGGAGGTCTGCCCTTCTGGCTCCTCACGCCGGAACGATTGCCGGTCGACCCGCCCGCGGAGCGGCTGGCGCCCGTCGCGATCTACCCGGCCGGGGATGCGGGCGGGCTGGTCGAGGTCGTGGCCTACGATGGGCCTGCGGGACCGTTCCTCTTCAGCCATCACGCGGGCCGCTCGGTCGGGCCGGAGTCGCTTGGCTGGCGGTTCGAGCCGGCCGAAGCGCTGCGCGCGTGGCGGACCGGCGTCGTCGTGCGGCACGCGTCCGAGCCCGCGGGGGCCGTGCGGGCCCAGGCGGCGCTGTGGACGCGGACGCTCGACGGAGGTGCGCCGTGAGGGCCCGAACGGTCGCCGTCGTCGCCGCGCTGCTGGCCGCGTCCGTCGCGGCCGCCGCCGGCGCGGCGCCGCGCTTCCTGCGCGACGCGGACTCGACGACGATCACCGGGATCCTGCCGCCGCACACGCAGGGCTCCGCGTGCTGCCCTTCGTGCGCGGGGAACGACGCCTGCCCGGACTGCACCGCCTGGGCGACGAGCATGGGGATGCTCCTGGGTTTCTGGGACGACTACGACCACGGCGGGGGCGGGCCGTGGGAACGCCTGCTGCCCGGGGGAGACGCCGACGACCCGGCCGCCTACCGCGCCGTGACGCAGGCGTTGTTCGACCGGTTCGGCGGGGACTCCTGCGAGGGCAGCAGCAGCGGCCTGTTCTTCTGGTTCTTCTGCGCCGAGGATCGCGGCCTGCTCGAGGGGTACACGTCGGACCTGGGCTACTCGTTCGCGTTCTACGACCACGACTGGCTGGACTGGAGCGAGGACGTGGTGACCGAGATCAACGGCTGGCGGCCGGTGTACTACGGCTATTACCCGGAGGGCGGCGGCAACCACGTCGTCCTCGTGATCGGCTACGACGACGCCGACCGCACGATGCGCCTGTACAACACCTGGGACTACGCCGTGCACGTGAAGGGCTTCGACGAGGCCTTCAACCACTGCGCGGTCACCAGCGTCCCGGGCGGCGCGGACTGCTCCGCCGGACCGTGCTGCAGCGCGCTGGGGGCGTTCCGTCCGCCGGAGTACGCCTGCGACGTGGACATCGAGCGCGAGGTCGGCTGCCCGTGGGGACGCGCCTGCGGCCAGGACCTGGCGGTGCGCACCCGCGACCGCATGTGCCCCGGCGAGAGCGCGGACTGCGACGGAGCGCTGGCGCCCTGGAAGCCGTGGGAGGTCCTGCTGGACTGCGGCGACACCGAGACGTGCACGGCGACCGAGGAGCGCTGCGTGGGCGGCGCGGTCTGCGGCTGCGATTGCGCGGAAGGCGAGTGCTGCGACGGCTGCCGCTTCCTTCCGGCCGACACGCCGTGCGGCGAGGGGACCGTGGTCCAGGAACGGTGCACCTCGGCGCGCTGCGGCGCGACGATCGAGCGCCGCGAGGGCCCGAAACGCTGCACGGGAATGAGCGGCGAGTGCACGGAGGACAACGTCGGGTGGAGCGGGTGGACGGCGTCGGAGACCTGCGCGCCGACGGCAGGGTGCGTGCTGGTCGCGGACGGCGCGGGATGCCGGGAGTGCGAATGGGGCTGTGACGAGGCGGGCTGCCTCCCGTGCCCGCCCGACTGCGACGGCCGCCAATGCGGCGACGACCGCTGCGGCGGCTCGTGCGGCGACTGCCCGCTCCAGCACGAGTGCACGGCGGACGGCCGCTGCGAGTACCAGGCGCCGCCCGGCATCGCCGGCGGCTCCGGCTGCGACTGCCGCGCCGCCGGGGGCTCCCCGACGGGCCTCCTCGCCCTGCTCGTCGCTGTTGTGCTGGCGGGCCGGAGGCGTCAGCGCAGGCGGAGCTGACCGGGGCGGGACAGGCGGACACTGCGCGACTTGACGTAGTCGCGGATGCGCTGCGCATCAGCGGCGCGCGGCCAGACGAACGAAACGCACGTCGCGCTCGTCCGCGCCAAGCAACGCTCGTCGGCGATCACCCCCAGGACCTGGATCGGCTGCGGATCGCCCGGCAGGCAGAACTGGAGGATGACCTCGTCGCCGTCCCGGCGCGGCGCGAGCGTCGAGTTCTCGTAGCACAAGCCCAGCTCGGAGATGTTCCGCGTCCGCACCCGCGCCTCCCCCCGATGCGCCTGCTCGCACAGCTCGACCTCGAGCGGGACCCTGATGCGCGTCCGTCGGTCCTGGGTGGTCTCCATCACGTCCTCCGGTCGGCGTCTTGTCGCGGCCGACATGGTAGGAGTTTGTCCTACACGGGGGGCCGGGTCAAAAAACCGGGTGGCGGGGCAGGCGCGGAGGCGGGACGGCCGATTTGGGCAGCGAGCGCACGTGGACGCCGGTCCAGCGCTCCAGGGCGTCGTGCGCGACGGCCTGATCGGCGGCGGCGAGGTCGGCGAGCTGCGAGGAGTGCGTGCCGCCGGCGGCGACGAAGCGGTAGGAGTCGACAGCGGCGCCGACGTCGAATGCGCCGGCGGTCCACGGATCCCACTGGCCGTAGACGAAAATCAGCCGCGCCCCGTCCTCGGCGACCCACCGCGCGACGCCGATCATGGCGGCGGGGTCGTAGGCCGGCACGGGCGCCCCGGCGGGCAGGACGCCTTCCTCGAGCGACGGGGCGCCGGTGCGCAGCAGGTCGGCCAGAGACGTGTGGTCCACGTCGGGGAAACCGAGCTGCTCCCACGCCTGGTAGTAGTACGGCGCGAACCAGTCCATCTCGGCGTCGCCCGCGGAATCGAAGCCGACGATGCGGTCGATGAACGAGAAGAGCGCGTCGTCGCTCGCGCCGGGGACGACGGGCACCGTCCCGCAGTACGTGTAGCCGGCGTACTGCCAGAACGTGAATGGAACTTCCAGCACCACCGACTCGAACGCACGCTCGACGCCCCCCAGGCGCGCGAAGCTCCAGGGGTCCAGCCGCGCGCGCAGGGCGTCGCCGCGCACGAGCGCCTCGCGCTGGACGGCGGCGAGGCGCGCGCGGCAATCCGGCTCGCCCGCGGCATCGACAAAGTCGAGGTACCGGGCGTCGGGGGCCCCGAAGGAGATCGGCGCCACGTAGGCCACCGTTCCGACGACGTCGTCCGGATGGAACCGCCGGTGGTAGACCGCGGTCATGCCGCCCTTGCTGTAGCCGGTGGAGACCCATGGCCCCGTCAGGATCGGCCGCAGCGCCTCGACGATGCGGTGGTGATCGCCGGCCGCCTGCTCGATGTCGAGCTTCGTCCAGTCCGGCGGCTCCGGTCGCGAGGCGCCGAAGAAGCGGTGCTCGACGACGAGCTGGTTGGCGTCGAGCAGCAACGCCAGCTCGGCCCGCTCGAACCCCCACATGTTCGCGTAGCCCTCGGTCATGAGGACCGTCGACGCCTCCGTCGACACGAAGGTCAACGTCATCGCCTGTCCGAAGGTCGCACGCCCCGGTTCCGCGTGATCGACCGGCTGGTCATATCTCAGATCGAAGAAGCGCACGCTTCCCGCGCCGCCCGCATCGATGACGTCGAGGCCGGGGACGCGCCCGAGCAGCGTGCGAATGTCTTCCGGCGGGCCGCCGTCGTCCCCGCCCCCCTCCTCGAAGCCGACGTCTTCTCCCTCGCCGGTGCCGTCGTCAAGCGGTTCGTCCCCGTCGTCGGAGCCGTCCTCGAGGATCCCATCGTAGCGTTCGTCCGCCGCATCCGCCGGCTCTCCCGGGTCGTCCGAGCACGCACCGGCCGCCAGCAGGATGGCGGTGCCCCATACCCACGCGCAGGTGGGCTGACGGTCACCGCTCATTCTCTTCACCCTCACCTACCCCGTGCCCCTTCCCGCTTGGTCCTCTCTTTGCGGTCCTTGCGTCCCTTTGCGTCCTTTGCGCGAAATCCCCTTGGCGTCCTTTGCCTCTTTGCGGTCTTTGCGCGAAATCCCTCACGGACCGCGGCGAAGCACGGCCCCGTTGGCTCCGAGCCCCCAGAGGGTGCCGTCCGCGGCGCCTGCCAGCGCCGAGAAGTAGACGGGCATTCCCGGGGTGGAGGGCGTCCACGCGGCGCCGTCCCAGTGCGTCGGGCCGCCGCGCGAGATGGCCCAGACGTCGTCGGGTCCGAAGACCCAGGCGGCGTTGACGGTATCGTCCTCGCTGGTCGGCGAGCCGTACGGCGCCCAGCCGAGGCCCTCCCAGCGCCAGAGATTGCCCGTCCGATCCAGCGCGGCCAGATCGTCGGGCCCGGCGCCGCCGACCGCGACGGGCGCGGCGAGCATGCTGTAGCGGACCCACGACGAGCCGTCCCAGACGTGCGCGAGGATCGTGTCCTCGAAGAAGTCGGAGACGAACGACCAGACCTGCGGACCGCCGCCGAACAGGACGGCGGGGTTGTGGGTGCCGAGGTCGCCGGCGGCGACCCACGCCGAGCCGCTCCAGTGGTACATCCCGCCGTCGTCGTCCTGCGCCCAGATGTCGTTCGGCGCACTGCCCCAGATGTCGGTGAGGTTCCACACGCTGGTGCCCGCCACCTCGTGACTGGTCCAGACCGTGCCGTCCCAGTGACAGAGGTCGCCGTAGTCGTCGGCGACCCACAGGTCATCGGCCGCAAATCCGACGATCGCCATCGGGTGGGACAGACCGCACGAGCTGGCGGCGGCGTCGCGCGTCCACGTCGTCCCGTCCCACACCTGGACCTCGTACTCGTTCAGGCCCCACGCCTGGTCGGCGGCGGCGACGTAGGCGTCGTGGAACGGCCGGTCGGCAATCGGCCCGACGAGCTCGGACCAGGCCGAGCCGTTCCAGCGCTCCAGGCTGCCGCCGCTGCCGACGGCGATGACGTCGCCCGCGGCCAGCGCGCGGACCCGGATCAGGTCGTCGGTCGTCGGGACGTCCCGTCGCGTGAACGACGTCCCGTCCCAGTGCAGGACGTCGCCGGCGGCGCCCACGAGCCAGACATCGTCGGGGCCGGTGCCGCCGACGCCGTGCAGCTCGACGTCGGGGTCGGTGTCCATGGCGGTCCAGCCGACGCCGTTGAAGTGCACGACGGTGGACGTGCCCGTGCCGTAGGCGACGGCCCAGACGTCGTCGTCCGACGAGCCCCAGCCGTCGGAGGGTTGGTTGGGCATGAGGGCCTCGGGGCCCGTCGCGACCCACGACGTGCCGTCGTAGTGCAGGAAGACCTGGACGTCGCCGCGGACGTCGGTCGTCGACAGCCACGCCTCGTCGCCGCCCGTGCAGAACACGCGCGTGGTCCAGGCCGCCGTGAGCGGATACGGCTCGGTGCGCCACGCGGTCCCGTCGTGATGGAAGATCGAGGCGCCAACGGCCCACGTCTCGCCGGGGCCGTTGGAGCAGACGTCGTTCGCCGTGCCGCCGCCGGGCAGGGTCTGGGTGGTCCACGAGGTCCCGTCCCAGTGGGCGGCCGAGCCGGCCAGGCCCACGGCCCAGACGTCGGTCGGCGAGGCGCCGGCGACCGCGGTGAGGGTCTGCGTCACCGGGCTGGTCGCCGCCTCCCAGCTACCGTCGGAGAGCCGACGGGCGATCGTGCCCTCGGAGCCCACGGCCCAGGCGTCCAGGGATGCGCCGGCGCCGGTGGCCCAGATGTCGGAGAACGTCGTGGGCGTGGGGCCGGTGGGTGCCAGCCGCTCCCAGCCCGAGGCCGTGCGGCGCAGGAGGAGGCCCGCGTCTCCCGCGATCACGACCTGACCGCCGTTGGCGCGGATCGCGCGAAGCGACTGCCGCACGCCGCTCGCGACGGCGACCCACTCCGTACCATCCCAGTGGAGGATCGTGCCGGCGTCCGCCACGGCCCACACGTCGGTGGGCGAGGTCCCGGCGATCCCGTAGGGCACGACCGTGAAGCCCGTCGCGACGGTGGACCAGCTCGTGCCGTTCCAGTGCAGGAACTCGCCGGCGCCGTACGCGGACGCCCAGACGTCGTCGGGCGCGGCGCCCCACACGGCGATGAGGTTCGACGTGGTGCCGGTCTCGACCCGGTTCCAGCCCGAGCCGTCCCAGTGCATGGAGACGCCGTTGTAGCCGACGGCCCAGGCGTCGGTCGGCGAGGCGGCCCAGACGGCGCTCAGGGTGTCGGTGGAGCCGGTCAGGGTCGGGCGCCAGCCGGTGCCGTTCCAGTGGTTGATGACGCCGGAGCCGGCGACCCAGACGTCGGTGCGCGAGGTGCCGTAGACGTCGCCGATGCCGTAGAAGGCCAGGGTCGTGTCCTGGGTCCAGGTCGAGCCGTCGAAGTGCCAGACGCCGTTGCCGACGGCCCAGACGTCGTCGGACGCGCTGCCCCACATGTGCGTAAGCTGCGCGGTCCACGCGCCCGCCGAGAGTGCCTGCCACGTCATGTCCCCGCCGGCCCAGCGCAGGACGCCCGTGCCTCCGCCCCAGACCTCGGTCGCGGAGACCGGCCAGACGGCGGCCAGGGCGAGGCCCGACGGCAGGGGGTTCTCCCAGCACCAGGCGTCGCCGCCGCAGACGCGGCCGGAGCAGGCGGCATCGAGCGCATCGGCGACGCCGTCGCAATCGTTGTCCAGCCCGTCGGCGCAGTTGCCCCCGCCCTCGAAGATGCCGGGGTGCACGTCCGCGTTGGAGTCGTCGCAATCGTCGCCGCCGCAGACGCGGGTCAGGTGTCCGTCCTCGTCGGCGTCCAGCACGGGCACGCCGGGCACGCAGGCGCCCGCGTTGCAGACCTCGCCGCCGGTGCACGGATCGCTGCCGCACGGCGTTCCGTCCAGCGCGATGTCGTGGGCGCACGAGCCGCCGACGCAGCGATCGACCGTGCACGCGTTGTCGTCGTCGCAGTCCGCGGGCGCCAGGCACTCGCCCCCCTCCCCTCCGCCGTCGCCGTCTCCGTCGCCCGTCGCGTCGCCGGCGACGTCGGCATCACCCCCGCCGCCGCTGTCGTCGCCGCATCCGAGCGGCGTCACGAGCAGGCCACCGAGCACCGTCAGGAGCGCAACCGGCTGGAGCAGGTGGTTCATGGCGAGCCTCCCATCCCGGAGAGGCTACGGTGGGAGAGGCGGAGGCGCAAGGGTGGGAAGGCGAGCGGACGAGCGGACGGGCGGGGACGTGCGGGGGTCGTGCCGGTTCAGCCCTTCAAGGCCGCGTCGAGCGCCTGCACCAGGTCCTGGAGGTGCGCGCGCACGGCGGGAAGGCATGTCGTGCATTTCTCCCCGTCGCCGGCCTTCCCCGCCTTCTCCAGCTCGGCGGCCGCGGCCCAGAGCCTTTTTCCTCCCGCGTTCGCGCCCGCCCCTTTGATGGCGTGCGCGGCGTCGGCGATCGCGGCGGTGTCCAGGGCTGTCATCGCGTGCTCAAGTTTCTCGAGCTGCCCGGGCAACGTGTCGCGATAGGTCGCGAGAACCTCCCGCAGGACGTCCGGATCGTCGCCGAGCGAGTCGTGGAGGACGGAGGGATCGTAGACCGGCAACGCTTCGCCCGGTCCGGCGGCGACGACCCCCTTGACGGGAGCCGTGGCGGTCCCGCCCAGGATCGCGCGCAGCTCCGCGGCGTCCACGGGCCACTGGGCGACTCTCACGTGCTCGAGCCCTCTCAATGCCGCGAGCCCCGGGTCGGCGGAACGATCGCTCGCGTGGATCACGACCGCCCTGGTGCGGGCATAGCGCTCCGCCGCGCGCAGGTACCGCACCACGGCCGCCATGTCCACGTGCGGGAGCGCCACGTCGCAGACGAGCAGATCGGGCAGGAAGCTCCCCAGCATGGTGCAGGCCTCGATACCGTCGGCCGTCGTCCGGATCTTTCCCCCCGGGTACACTCCGCGAAGGGCTTTGCGCAGCGCGGCGCTCGCCGGTGGATCCTGGACCGCGACCAGGATCTTCGTCGCGACGGCCGGCGCATCCCCGAGCTGTTTCCCGGCGTACTTCCGCAGCATCTCGCGGACGGCGGCCTTCTGGATCGGCTTCGTCGTGTAGTCGTCCATGCCGGCGGCGAGGCACTTCTCCTTGTCGCCCTGCATCGCGTGCGCGGTCATGGCGATGATGGGTACGGCGCGTGCCGGCTGCTCCAGGGCTCGAATGGCCCGCGTGGCGTCGTAGCCGTCCATCACGGGCATCTGGCAGTCCATGAACACGAGGTCGAAGGACCCGGACCTGACCGTTTCGACGGCCTCCTTGCCGTCGGATGCCAGCACGACCTCGCACCCGAACCGTTCGAGCATGATGCCCGCGACCTTCTGGTTCGCCGGGTTGTCCTCGACGAGGAGCACCTTGGAGAGCCCGGCGGACTCGCTCGCGGTGGCGACGGCCCCGGTCGCGGGGACCTGCGCGGCCGGACTCCGCCCCGCTCCCGGCCTCGTCGACCCTTCGCGGCGGCCGGGACGCGCCCCGACCGCTGCGGCGATCGCCTGCAACAGGCTTCCCGAGCGGACCGGTTTGGTCAGGCAGGAGCTGAAGCCGATCTCGGCGAGATGCGCCGGATCCGTGGGTCTCATGGCCGAGCTGAGCAGGATCATCCGCGTGCCGCGGATGAGCGGGTCCGCCTTCACGAGGCGCCCCAGATCGATGCCGTCGATCTCCGGCATGTTGTAGTCCAGGATTGCGAGGTCGAACGGTGTCCCCTGCGCGACCGCCTCCTTGAGGGACCGCAGCGCGGCCTGCGCGGACTCCACGCACTCGTTCGCGAGGTCCCAGGCCCTGAGCTGTTCGCCCAGGACCCGCCGGTTCACCTCGTGGTCGTCCACGACCAGGATCCTGAGCTTCGTGAGGTCCGCGCCGGCCACGTCGCGGGTGTCCGCGGCGCCATCCGGGCCGGCGGCGGCCCCGTCTGCGGCAGTCGCCGCGGCAATCGGGAGTGTCAGGTCGAACCAGAAGGTCGAGCCCTTGCCGAGCACGCTGTCGAATCCGAAACGGCCGCCCATGAGCGCCACGAGCTGCTTGTTGATCGCCAGCCCGAGCCCCGTGCCCTCGAACTTCCGCGTCGACGCCCCGTCCACCTGCGTGAACTTCTCGAAGAGGGTCTTCTTGGCATGTTCCGGTATGCCGAGTCCCGTGTCCTCGACGGCGAAGCGGAAGGAACCCTTCCCATCCGCGACGCCGGTGCATCGCACGTCGACGAGCACGTGTCCCTGCTGGGTGAACTTCACGGCGTTGCCGGCGAAGTTCATGAGCACCTGTCGCACCCGGAGCGGATCGGCCATTACGTGCACCGGCGCGGCGGGATCGAGCCGGACCACCAGTTCGACGTCCTTCTGCTGGGCCCTCATGGCGAGCACCTGTCCGACGTCCTCCACCAGCGCCCGGAGATCGACGGGCTCGCTGACGATCTCGATCCGTCCGGCCTCGATCTTCGAGAAATCCAGGATGTCGTTGATGATCGTGAGCAGGGACGAGGCGCTCTTGGAGATCGTCTCCGCGTAGTCGCGCTGCGCGTCGGTCAGGTCGGTATCGAGGAGGATATCGGCCATACCGATGACGCCGTTCATCGGAGTGCGGATCTCGTGGGACATGTTGGCCAGGAAATCGCTCTTGGCGCGGCTGGCGGATTCCGCCTGCTCCTTCATGACGCGCAGCTCGGCCTCGCTCTCCTGCAGGCTGCGGGTCCGCACCGTCACGAGGCGCTGCAGCTCCACGCGGCGGCGCAGCAGCAGATGAAGAGCGAGGCCCACGGCCAACGAAAGGAGGACCCCCAGCGACGCGCCCGCGACGCCCGTCACGAGCGGATGGGACGACAGGTACTTCGCGCTCGCCTGGATGGGCATCACGAAGATCCGGCCGTAGACGTTGACGAGGGTGTTCAGGGAGAAGTCGCCGGTCCGAGCGGAGCCCGCGGGCCAGTCCGAGGCCATCACCTTCAGCTCCCCGGACGCGCGCGGATAGGACAGCGTCATCCTCGTGAGCCCGTCCGAGCCCTGGACGTGCAGCAGCTTGTCCAGGCCCAGGACGGCCACGGCGAACCCACGCAGGCTCGCGGGGCGATGCGAGTCGAAGACAGGCCGGACGACGAGCAGCTCCGTCGCGCCGCCATTCCCCGGCGGGAAGTCCAGGGGCTCGGAGGCCATCACCTGCCGGCGGCGGGCCGCCTCCTCCAGGGTGGATCGCACGGCGGGCACGGAGCCGAGATCGTAGCCCGCCAGTTTCAGGATGCCGTCCCGGGAAGCCTCGTGGAGCACGGGATAGTAGACGTCAAGGTTCCCTGCAGCGACGCGCGCTCCGATCTCGTCGTTCCGCCAGATCGAGAACTCGCCCACGCCGCCCGCGCGAGCGCTCTCTTCGAAGCGGTCCCTGTCGGCCGAGGGCACGGCGGGACTCCATTCCCAGGTCTCGACGACGGGGTTGTCCGCCAGCGGTGCGGCGTACAGCCGGAACCCCTCCGCATCGACTTCTTCCGAGGCGACGAACAACCGCGCCAGCCCCTCCAGCTCGACGTTGCCGAGGTGTCGAACCGCACCGATCGTCCGGTCGATCTCGAGGGTAGCCTGGCTGAGGAAGGCTTCCTTCCGAACCTCCCGCGCGGAGGAGCGGATCACGCTCCCGCCGTAGAGGCTCAGGGCGACTCCCACCGCCACCGCCATGACCGGCTCGACATGCCACATCCAGCGTGGGGAGGCGTCGGCGCGGCGCGAGCGGCGCGCCAGGAGAGTCGAGCCGAGCATGAGGACGGCGATGACGACGAGGGTCAGCAAGGCCGGCGGCAAGCCCGCGCGGACGAGGTCCCACGTCCAGTTGCGCACGTCGATGTCCAGGCCGACGATCTTGTCGGAGGTCGCACCGGGTGGCCCCACCGGAGCAAACGACGAGACCCAAGTGCCCCAGCGGTCGGAGATCGGTCCCTCGGTCGCCTCGAGTCCCGTGTCGAACACCCCGCGGATGACCCCGGATGCCTCGGGATAGTCCGTTCCCGCCGGCGAGCAATCCACGGAGTCGGAGGGTTCGCTGTCGGCATAGAAGAACACGGCTCCGCCGGGGCGACGACCGAAGACGTAGGCGAAGCGGCAGTTGGTCGTGGCGTGCCGTATGGCGGCGAGCTGATCCTTGAGCTGGACGTACTCGGGCTTGCGCAGGTCGCTTTCGTCGCCCGAGAGCGCCTCCAGGAGACCCGCATCGAGCGCCTGGGCGGCGGTGCGAGCCTCCCGGAGCAGGTCCTCCCGGATCCGGCCGTCGGCCTGTCGAACGGTCGACCAGGTGAGGAGCGAGCCGGCGACCAGCACGAAGGCCGAGATGGCGGTGGCCCACGACAGGGCCCCGCGGCCCCCCGGCAGACGACGCGAGGCACGCTTGTCGGAAAGTTGAGGATCCATCTCCAACGCCCGCGGCGCCCCTCGATCCGTCGATCCGGCCAGGACGACCGGGACGGTACCATCCCGGCCGGTCGAGGGCAATGAGAGGGGCGCAGGCTCGGGTGCGAGGCTGGCGCGCGGCTCGGGCGCGCCGTATCCTCGCCCCGCCGACGGCAGATCCCGCCGGCCGGGCGAGGAGGCATGGAGATGGCGAGCGTGCGACGATTCTTGTGGCTGGCGGTCCTGTTGGCCGTCGCGGGGTGCAGTTCGGGCGGCGGGGAAGCGGGAGACGACGGCGCGGGGGACGCCGGGCCCGACGCGGCGGACGTCGAGCCGGACGCGGCGGAAGAGGCGGACGACGCGCCGGAAGAGGAGTCCGGTCCGCCGCCGCTCGACCTGGCGCTGGGCGAGGTGCTCGAGCTGACCGCGGGCGAGGACGGAAGCTTCACGGCGAGCCTCGCCACGCCCACTCCGGCGCGCCAGTACGGGCTGGTGCTGTACTCGGCCCGCTGGGCGAGCGGCACGGTGAGCTACGAGCTGTCCGTGACGGGGGCGGCGGCCAGCCGTCTGGAGGGGGCGACCAAGGAGCTGCCGGGGCCGCCGGCGCGACGCCCGCGCGATTGGCTCGAGCTGATCCCGTCGCTCGCCCGCGAGCTGCGCGAGGGGACGAGTCACATCGCGCGCGATCCGATGCCTCCGCCGACGGTGGGCGAGCGGCGCACGTTCCAGATCCAGGGGGACGCGGGGCCGGCCCACACGGTCGAGGGGGAGTGCCTCGCGGTGGGCGCGGACCTCGCGCTGTGGATGGACCGGACGACGGGAGGCACGACGGATCCGTCGGCGGCGCTGCTCAGCGGCGTGCTCGCCGGCTCGGAGGAGATCCTCATGCCGCGCGAGCGGCAATACTTCGGCGAGGAGACGGACATCAACACGGACGGCCTGATCAACGTGCTGTGGAGTCCCGTCGTGGGGGAGATCGGGGCGTCGGCCTTCTTCTTCCCCTGCGACCTGTTCGATTCGACCGACATGCCGCTGGGCTGCACGGTCTCCAACGAGCAGGAGCTGGTGTACTCCATGCCGCCGGAAGGCTTCATGGCCGACCGGCCGGAAGCGGTGCTGGGGACGATCGCGCACGAGATCCAGCATCTGATCTACTTCGGCCGCAAGGTGATCCTTGGCGGCGCCTCGGGCGGCGAGAACGCCTACGTCCTGGAGGGGTGGGCCGAGCTGGGCGCGGACGTCACCGGCTACGGCTACGGAACGTTCTTCCAGCTCGGCGACACGCTGGACTACTCGGACGACTGGGGCATGTGGGAGATCCTGCACTCCGGCGGGGGCTACGACACCACGGGGCGAAGCGGGATGCTCTACGGGGCGGCCTACATCTGGACGCGCTACGTCTTCGATCGGATGGGGGGCGACTCGATCGCGACGGACGAGTCGATCGTCGACGAGGGAGGCATCGCCTGGGCCTACGGGGCGGTCAACTCGGCGCGGGAGGGGCGACAGAATTTCGAGTTCTCGACGGGCCTGGACATGGACGACCTCGTGTTCGACTTCTACACGGCGCTGTTCCTCACCGGCCGCACCGACGCCGCGGGCGCGCCGCTGCCGCTCGAACCGCGCTACACGTACCTGCCGCAGGCGACGGACCCGTTGACCACGGAACCCCGCGGCTTCGATCCCTACGCCGACTTCTTCGGCTTCATGCGGCTCAACGGCCCGCACACGGTGACCCCGGCGACGGCGGACGGGACGATGCGGACGACGGGCAACGAGATGGTGGTGCTGGACTGGGACGGCACGAGCCCCGCGATGTCGGTGTCGGTGCGGGGGGACGAGGCGTCGTCGTTGCGGGCGCGGCTGGTGCGGCTGCGCTGAAGTCCGCGCTTGAGTCTACTCGAGCATACCAAACAGTCTACTCGTAGACTCGTGGTCCCGCGCCGCGCGTGGACGGCGAGACCCGATCGGCGGTACCGTCCCCGGACGCCGGCGGCGGCGCCGCGGCGGCACGGGGAGGATGCGATGATGCAGCAGAGGGTGAAGATCGTGGGCACGTTGGGGCCCGCCAGCTCGACGCCCGAGATGATCGGCGGGCTGATCCGCGCCGGGCTGGACGTCGTGCGGTTGAACTTCTCGCACGGGACGCACGAGGACCACCGCCGGCTCTACGACATCGTGCGCGCGCAGGCCGAGGCGGCGGGCCAGCACGTGGCCGTGCTCGCCGACCTCTGCGGACCGAAGATCCGGGTGGGCGCCATGGAGGGCGGCGCCGTGGAGCTCGTGCCCGGCGCACCGCTCACCCTCACCACCCGGAGCGTCGTGGGCACCGCGGGCTTGGTGTCGACCTCCTACGCCGACCTGCCCAGGGACGTGCGGCCCGGGGCCCGCGTCCTGCTCGACGACGGGCTGCTCGAGCTGGTCGTCAGGGAGGTGGTCGGGAGCGACGTGCGCTGCGAGGTCGTCGTGGGCGGCACGCTCAAGAACAACAAGGGGTTCAATCTCCCCGGCACGCCGCTGTCCACGCCGGCGCTGACGGAGAAGGACCGCGCCGACCTGGCGTTCGCCCGCGGCCTGGGGGTCGACTACTTCGCCCTCTCGTTCGTGCAGCGCCCCGAGGACGTCGCGGAGGCGAAGGCGCTGGCCGGCGACATCCCGGTGATCGCGAAGATCGAGAAGCCCGACGCGGTGGCGCGGCTCGAGGAGATCCTCGACGTGGCCGACGGCGTGATGGTCGCCCGCGGGGACCTGGGCGTGGAGGCCGGCACGGAGAAGGTGCCGCTGATCCAGAAGCGGATGATCCGCATGGCCGCGGCCCGCGGGCTGCCCGTGATCGTGGCCACCCAGATGCTGGACTCGATGATCCAGAACCCGCGGCCGACGCGCGCCGAGGTCTCGGACGTGGCCAACGCGGTGCTCGACGGGACGGACGCCGTGATGCTCTCCGGCGAGACGGCCAGCGGCAAGTACCCGCTGGAAGCGGTGCGCACGATGGCGACCGTGATCGAGGAGGTCGAGAAGAGCGCGTTGTTCGAGGGCGCGACCCGGCCGCTGCGGCTCAAGGAGTACAGCTTCTCCAACGCCATCGCGCGCGCCGCGGTGACGGCCGCGGAGGACCTCGGGCTCAAGGCGCTCGCGGTCTACTCCGAGACCGGGCACTCGCCGGCCCTGGTCAGCGCCTGCCGCCCCCGCGCCTGGATCGCCGCGTTCTCGCGGCACCCCGCCGTGCTCCGGCGCCTCGCCCTGCGCTGGGGCGTGCTGCCGCTGCACGCCGACTGGGTGGAGGGCGTCTCCGGGGTGGTGGAGCAGGCGGAACGCGAGCTGCTCGCCAGGGGCTGGGTTCGCCCCGGCGACGACATCGCCGTGACCTTCGGCATGCAGGACATGAGCGGCCCCGGCCGCACCGACGTGCTCAAGCTCTGGCGCATCCGCGGCTGAGCAAGCGGCGCCGCCGCCCGCGCGGAGCCGCTACGGCTCGGCCGAAGCACAGCCGTACGGACAGAAGCGCATCGAGCTGTCGCGGTCGCCGTTCAGCTCCGCCAGCTCCGCGTCGCCGTAGCCGAGCGAGCCGCCCTGCGGATAGCGGCGGCGGATGAGCTCCTCGATGATGCGGCGCGCATCGAGCCCCCCGCCGCTCTCGGTGCACTCGTCCCAGCGCTGGAACAGGAAGCGCCGCTGCTCGGCAGGCGTGCGGTCGCCCCGCGAGACGATCGCCTCCAGCTCCGCCGCCAGGCCGTCGAGCGCGTCGTACTGCCACGAGCGATCCTGCCGATCGGCCATGTCCGCGCGCAGCCCCGCCGTCGCCTGCTCGAGCTCGTCGTACTGGTACTGCGGCAGCTCGGGGATGTCCCACGGCAGCGGGGCGCCGCCCAGGATGCACAGCGCGTCGGACGGCTTCGGCCCGCTCTCGACGTCGATCGACCCGTCCGGGGCGATGTGTACGGCGTTGTGCGAGTCGGCGCGGTACACGTACCCGCCGCTCTCGGGCTCCAGCACGTACCCGCGCTCCTCGTAACCGGGGTCGACCACCATTCCCATGAACGACTGCGGGCGATTGAGAACGTCCGATTGCTCGACCGAGCACACCACCCCGGCCGCAGTCTGCGTGCACCCCGCCTGCGCCTCGTCGGTGCCGGGCTGCGACTCCGAAGGTGCCTCCGACGGCGCCGTTCCTTCGACCGCCGCCGACGCCGGCGCCGCACCGGACGGCCCGCTCATGCCGCCCGTCACCGGGAGACCGACGTCCGATGCCACTCCCCGCGGATCGGCCACCGCCACCAGCGCCGACGGCGACGGATCCGGCGGCACGGCGCGACCGGTCGTCCCGCGGCCGGTCCGCGGCGGCACGCGCCGTCCTCGCGGCACACCATCCTCGCGCCGTGGAACGTCGGCGCGGGCCACGGCGGCCGGCGCGGGAACGCTCGGATGCGCGGGCGCGGGCATGGCGGCCGCCTTCGCCGCGGGGGCCGGAGGCTCCGGCGGATGCAGGGCCTCGGTCTCGGACGTCTCGGGACGGATCAGCTCGAGGACCACGCCGCGGCGCCACTCCCCTCCCCCGGGGCTGCCGTCGCCGCCGAAGGCCCAGCCGAGCAGCGGAATCAGGGCCAGGTGCAGGAGCGTCGCGGCGCCGAAGCTGGCGAGCAGCCGGCTCGAGCCTCCCGTCATGTTCCGCGCGTTCCCGTCATCGTCGCATCGCCATCATCCGCTGGATAGCACGGAGTCCCGCGGCGGTCGAACCCGCGAGACCCCTCGCCCATTCCCGGGGCGGTGGACCGGCCCCCGCTGTGCACCAGCACCCGCGTCCGCAGCGCCGATCCCGCTCAACCCGCGGTGGTCGGCCCCAGGCTTCCCGCGCGGAGCAGCTCGAGAAAGGCGTCGACGACTTCCGGATCGAATTGCCGTTCGCGCTGCCCGCACAGCTCCTCCGCCGCCCGTTCCGCGGGCCAGGCCTTCTTGTAGGGCCGCTCGTGGATCAGCGCGTCCCACACGTCGACGACCGCGGTGATCCGGGCGGCCACGGGCACGCTGCCCGCGGCCAGTCGATCCGGGTAGCCGGTGCCGTCCCACCGCTCGTGGTGCCGCAGGGCGATCGTCTCGGCGAGCTGCAGCACGCGGAACGGCGAGCCGGAGAGGATCCGCGCGCCGATGCGCGTGTGGCCCTGCATCAACAGCCGCTCGTCCGGCGCGAGCGGGCCCTTGCGCAGCAGGATCTCGTCCGGAATGCCGACCTTGCCGATGTCGTGCAGCGGTGCCGCGCGACGGATCAGCCGCACCTCCCGCTCGTCGACCTGCAGCGCCCGCGCGAGCGCGGCGGCGATGCGCCCCACGCGCTGCGTATGCTCCCCCGTGTCGTCGTCCCGGAACTCGGCCAGCCGGGCGAGCCGGTCGAGGATCTCGTTCTGCGCCGATTCCAGGCCGCCCGTCCGCTCGCGGACCGTCTCCGCCAGCAGTATGCGGTCGGCGCGGGTGCGCAGGTGGCAGTAGCGGACATCGAGGACGTTGGCGATGCGCAACAGGACCTCGACATGGTCGAACGGCTTGGTCAGGAAGTCGATGGCGCCGAGCGACAGCGCGCGCTGCCTGGCGCCGGACGTGACATCGGCGGTGATGACGACGATCGGCACCTCGACCTCCGGCATCCGCCCGCGGAGCTGCTCGAGTACCTGGTAGCCATCGGGCGGCGGCATCAGCAGGTCGAGGATCACGGCGTCGGGCCGGAACTCCTCGAAGATCGGGAGCGCCTGCGCCGAGTCCGTCGTGCCGCGCAGTTTCGAGTAGCCGGCCTTGCGCAGGACCTGCTCGAGCAGCCGCACGTTCACATCCTGGTCGTCGACGATCAGGATGCGCGCGTCGAGGCGCGGCGTGCGCATCATCGGTCCCGGCTCGTCCATCGTCGTCTCGGCCCTCCGGGACTCGTTTCTCACGCCGACTCCCTCCCCGCGTCCGGATTCGGCGCGGGGCTCGGCTCCGGGTCGTCGGCCTCCGGCAGCTCGACCCAGAAGGTGCTCCCCTGCCCCGGCGGGCTGTCCAGACCGATCGTGCCACCCATGGCCTCGACGAAGCGCTTGGACAGCGACAGGCCCAGCCCGATGCCGTCGATCTCTCCCTTCTCCGCGCCGAGCCGCTCGAACGGCACGAACAGTCGCTCCTGGAGCGCAGGCGGAATTCCCGGCCCGCTATCGCGCACGGAAAGACGCAAACAGCCGGCCGTCGCCTCCCGGCACTCCGCGGTCACCGTGCCGCCGCGACCGCCGTACTTCAACGCGTTGGACAGCAGGTTGATCAGCACCTGCAGCAGCCGGCGGCGATCGGCAAGCACGCAGCGGGAGAACGAAGCCGGCTCGGGGACCTCCACCTTCGCCTCATGCCGCTCGGCGGTCGGCCGCACCAGCTCGAGCGCCTGGGCGAGCACGTCGCCCGCTCGCACCGGCTCCAAGGAGGTCGGCGAACGGCCGGACTCGATCCGCGCCAGATCGAGCACCTCGTCCACAAGCTGCAGCAGATGGCGCCCGGCCTTCACGATGTCATCCGCGTTCCGGTGCTGTTCGAGCGAAAGCCCGGCGCCCTGGAGCAGCTGGCCGAACCCGAGGATGGCGTTGAGGGGCGTGCGCAGCTCGTGGCTCATCCGCGAGAGGAACTCGCTCTTGGCGCGGTTGGCCCGTTCGGCCTCGCCCCTGGCCCGCTGCATTTCCGCGACGGTCGCCTCGAGCGCCACGTTCAGCTGGGCCAGGTCGGCCGTGCGTTCGCGGACCTTCAGCTCCAGGTCCCTCCGGTGCGCCTCGTCCTGCTCGCGAAGCCTCGCCTGCGACTGCTGCAGGGCCTCCAGCATGCCGTTGATCGCCGCGGCGAGACGGCCCAACTCGTCCTTGCCGCCCGGCGGCAGGCGTCGCGAGGAGTCGGCACTCGAGCCGACCTCGACGACCTGCCGCGAGACCTTCGTCAGCCGGCGAAGTACCGTGTCCAGGAGCAGCACGCCGATCAGCGTGATCGCGACGCCGACTCCGATGATCGCGAAGAGCAGGTAGCGCAGGTCGGCGCGGCCCTGCTCGTGGATCTCGCGGGGCAGCAGCGCCCGCACGACCAGCGCGGGCCGGCCGAACACGTCCGCAACCAGCGTCAGGCCCGCCATCCGCTGCTCGCCGATCGGCACGACCGCGTCGGGGCGCTCGCTCGACAGACCGCGCCGGGCGGGCTCTTCCGTGGCGGTGACGGCCGGCGCCGCCCAGCCATCTACCGCCAGCTCCACGTGCAACGCGGCGGTCAGCTCGGCAATCTGGGCCTCGGCGAGCGGCCGCGCCATCGCCAACACCCCGGGCGACGGGCCGGTGCGATCGCTGCGCAGGATCGGCTGCGCGGCAATGAGCAGGGGGCCGTCGGGAAGGGCCAGCACGCCGGAGAGCCCGCCGGACGCGGACGCCGGGCCGAGGAGCGCGCCGCCGGGACCGAGGAGCTCGGCCAGGCCGCGCGGCAACTCGCCAAGGGTCTCGCTTTCCTGATCGAAGCCGCGGCCGAAGACGAGCCGGCCGTCGGCGGCGACGTAGACGACCGCGCTCACCGCCAGGTTCGCCAGCGTCGGCGCATCGAGGTTGGAGCGGACGAACTCTGCATCCCCGTCCTGCACGAACGCGTAGGAGTCGTCCCACGGCGCCCAGTCGCCCACCACGAGATTCAGGGCCGCGACGCGCTCGCGCAGGGCGGCCTGCACGCGGGCCAGGTTCTTCCGTGCGTCCCGGTCCTCGAGCTCCGCGTAGCTCCGGTGGAGCACCGCGGCAACGACGAAATACAGGACCAGCACGAGCCCGGCGAGGCTGGCCGTGAAGACGATCAGCGTGCGGAGGCGCAGGGTCACGGAGGGCCTTCTGCAAGAGCAAACATGGCCGTCTCTTGTACGGCACGAGACGGCTCTCCGCAAGAACCGACGCGCGGCCGCGCCCTACCTCGTCAAACAGCAGCGGAAGCCCAGCGCGGGCCACTCGAGGTCGCAGTCCTGGTACTGCAGGTTGGCGCAAGCAAGACACGCGGCCTCGCTGCAGCAATCGACGGAGCCGCCCAGGAGGCCGCAGCGGCCGGAGACGTAGTCCCAGACCCACTCCCACACGTTGCCGCTCATGTCGAAGATGCCGGGGTAGCCCCCCTGGCACAACGGGTACGTCCCGGTCGCGACGACCCCCGTGCCGTCCCGCGGACAGCTCATCCCGTTGCGGTCGTTGCAGATCCCGGAAGTGAACGCGGCTCCGTAGGGATAGTCCCGTACCGCCGGCCCACGGCACGCCGACTGCCACTCGGCCGCCGTGCACAGGCGCTTCCCCGCCGCCACGCAACCGGTCTCGGCGTTCCACCTGTTGATGCTGCGCCACGGCGCGCCGCCGGCGACCGAGACCGCGAGCGAGCCCGAGCGCGACGCCTCGTAGCGGTCGATGCAGACGCTGGTCTCACCGACGCGGATCATGTCGGCGGGACAGGCCAGCGCGCAGGTGCCCCCGACGCACTCGTAGCCCGGCGTCGAGCACGCGCCGCCGTCGCAGCACGGCAGGGTCGGCGTGCCGCACGGCGCGCACGACGGATACCCGCCGAAGCCGGGCATGCAGGCATCGCACGCCGGCGGCGCGTAGCCCCCGAAGCAGGCGCAGGTGCCCGCCACGCACGTTCCGTGGCCGCTGCAATCCGCGGGACAGCCGGTATCCGTCCCCTCGTCGGCGACCTCCGCGACCTCCTCGACCGCGCCGTCGTCGGCTGCATCCTCGGCCGCCGCGTCCTCGACCTCATCCACGTCGGGCAGACCGTCGTCGCCGTCGTCGTCGGCGTCGGGTGGCCCGTCCTCGGGCCCGCCCCCGTCTTCCTCCGCGTCCGGGCCACCGTCGTCGGCGGCGTCGGAGTCCGCGTCCGGCGGCACGTCGACATCCGCATCGGCGTCGGCGCCGTCCCGCCCGTCCTCCCGCACGTCCGTGTCCGGGCGCACATCGACCGTCTCCCGGACATCCGCCGCATCCCCGGGGCCGCCGTCGTCGGGCTCGCCGAGCCCGCCGGTGGACAGGCCGCAGCCGGCAACCAGCACGACGCCCGCCACGACCAGCCGGGTTGGAAACCGCGTCACGGGGACATCCTACACGGTTCCGCGACCGTGGGTACCCCCGCCCGGGGTGGGGGAGGCTTGCGGGATCAGCCGAGCGCATTGCCGAGCAGCCGAGCGGTTTCAGGGCGTCCAGAACGGCGCGCTGATCCGCGGTGAGGACGCCTGACCGCCACGCTGGCCACGGCGAAGCAGAAGCTCGGCGTCGAGCATACTCTCGTCGTCGACACGGGAGTGCCCGGCGGCGAGCTGAGCGCGTCGTTCCTCTCCGCCGACACCGCCGATCTGTGGACCTCGGATCTGGTGACGTTCGAGGAACGGCTGGCGCACACCGTGCGCGGGGCGATCGGCGAACGGTGCGTGGTCTACACGGAGGGGGACCGCATCGCGCGCGTCCCGCAGTCGTGGCTCGACTACTTCGACTCCGAGGTCTACACGCTGGAGTCCTCGTTGTTCCGCGAGCCGCCGGACCGGGACGGCAACGGGAAGGTCGTCTTCGCCGTCGTCACCGGCGACGGCTTCGCCGGCTACTTCAACCCCGCCGACGGCATGTCCGATGAGGAGGCGAGGCGGCTGTGGGGCACGCACTCCAACGAGATGGAGCTGCTGTACATCAACGCCGACATCGTCGGCTACGGCGGGGGCTACTGGCGCAGCGTCGTGCCCCACGAGTACCAGCACCTGCTGTACGCCGAGGAGCACCCCGACATCTGGGACGACTGGTCGTACCACAACGAGGGCCTGGCGGAGTGCGCGGTGCGCGCCGTCAACGGGGAGAACGACTACGCCGTGAGCGCCTACTTCGACGACCGCTCCGGGATCATCGCCGGCGGGCTCTCGATGGTCCACTGGTCGTACGACCAATACGAGAACTACGCCCTGGCCTACCTCTTCTGGAGCTACGTCGCCGCGCAGCTCGACGGCGTGTCGACCTTCTCCGACGTGTTCCACCTCCCCAGCGGCTCGCCGGACGTGGTCGACGAGTACCTGCGCGGCCGGCTCGGCGCTTTCAACGACGTCCAGCGCGACAGCCTGATCGCCCTGTGGCTGAAGGAGGCGAGCGGCACGTACGGCTACGGCGACATGATCGACCTGAGCGCCGAAGGGCCGCCGCCGCGGATCGCCGGTCCGGGCGCCGGGCCTCGGATGCTCGAACCGTTCGCCGGCACCTTCGTCACTTGCGCGACGTCGCCGCTCGACTACTCCGCCACGACGGGCCTCGACATCGTGTACGTCGGCTTGAACGGAGCGGGCGCCGTCGATCTGGAAGCTCCGTTCGACGTCGAGGGCGGCGCAGCGCTCGTCTACAATTCCCGGTTCGAGTTCCGGTCGTTCGTCGGGCAGCCGACGGGCCTGCCGTACCCGTCGCGAGAGGAACCGCTCGGGTTCGCCCCCGCCGCGTCGCCGCGCCGGTTCTCGGCGGCATGGGCCGATCCGCCGCCGTTGCCGCCGGTGCCGGGCGCGCCGTTCACGCAGTGGCGGTCGATGCTGACACGAATCGGCCTGCTGCGCCCGAGCACGGGCGTGCCCGGGTTGCCGGACGGGCCTCCCGTGCGGTAGCCGCGTCGCCGTCGCCCGGTAGGCTCGGAGCCGACGCCGTCCGCTCCGACCGATGATCTTCACGCCTCCAACGGTGCCGACATGCGTGCGGCTCCGGAGGATGACGAGGCCGATGCGCGCGACTGATCGTCGCGGCGACGAAGAATCCGCCGGCCGAGCTGGCCGCCACCATCGCCGGCGTCGCCCGGATCCTGGTGCTCGGCTGCGGCGGGCCGCGGCGGCGGACGAGGCCGGGTGTCGCGCGGAGGGGAAGGTCCGAGGGCACGGAGGGGAAGGAAGGACCCTAACCGAACGCGGTCAGGAACCGCGAGGCAGGAACGACCCGCACGCCGAGCTTCTCGAAATCGGCGTTCGCGGTCCGGGTGACCTGGTAGCAGAAGGGAATGCCGATCCTGTCCCTGAAGTAGAGGAGGTTCCGCGAGACTTCGCGGTCGTCGAGCTTCACCTCCACGGCGAACCACGGCTTGCCCTGGTGCGTGACGAGAAAGTCCACCTCCCGGCCGGTCGTGTCGCGGAGGTAGTGGAGCTCGGTCTTCCAGCCCTCGTGCTCGTGCAGGTAGTCGCAAAGCTTGAGGAGATGGGACGCCACGAGGTTCTCGAACCTCGCCCCCTCGCCGTCCACGGCCGACCAATCCCAGAGGTACAGCTTCCGTTCCTTCCTCACCGCCGGGACCTTCCTGCTCTGGAAGGGAGGGATCCGGAAGCTGTGGTACAGCAGCTCGAAGGAGACCAGCCAGGCCGCGACGGTGCGGAAATTGACGGCGAGGTCCCCGGCCAGGGAGTTGATGGAGAGGATGGAAGCCACTCTTCCGGGAAGGAGATCCGCGAGCAGCGCGAGCGAGCCCAGCTCCGCGATCCGGGTCAGGTCCCGGACGTCCTCGCGGAAGAACCGCTCCATCCTCTCGGCCTGCCATCTGCGGTGGAACCGCGCGTCCCCCCTGAAGAGAGGTTCCGGAAAGCCGCCCACCCGAAGCAGCGTCTCGAGATCCGCGCCGGCGCCGTCGTCCCGCTCGCGGAACTCCAGCGCGGCGCCGGGCTTCGCGAGCAGTCCGTCGCCCCGCAGCTCTGCCAGCGTGAAGGGGTGGAGCGTCCGGTAGTGGTACCTGCCCTGCAGCGAGTCTCCGCCTCGCCGGTAGACGTTCATCCGGGCGCTCCCGGTGAGCAGGAACACCCGCCTCCCTTCCGAGGTGTCATGCTCGCCCTTGAGCCACGTCTTCCACTTCGGTTGCTTGTGGAACTCGTCCAGGACGATCAGCCGCGACTCCGGCGGCCACTCGCCCTTGAGGGCTGCCTTCCGCTGGACCAGCTTGTCCCACGAGAAGAAGGAGGAAGGCCACCGCTTCCCGACGATGTCCCGGGCGAGGGTCGTCTTGCCCACCTGTCGGGGACCGCCCAGGAAGACCATCTTCGAGGCGAGATCCTCGACGATGGGTTCCTCCAGGTAGCGGGGACGCAGGTCCACGCACCCATCCTGCGTCCGCCAGGTTCGACCGTCAAGCAAATTGCCTACCTATGCAATTTACCAGCGTTCGTTTTGCAGGTGCATGCAATCCGCATTCACCGCCCGACCGCGGGTTCCGAGCGCACGAGGCCCGGTCCGGTCCCGGCTCGGTCGGGGGTGGAAGGGAGCGTCCTCGCGTGGAAAGCCGGAGCCGACGATCCGCGCCGGTGATGCGTGCCGAGTGGCTCCTTCCAGCGATTGCCTCCAGCCTCGGACTCGTCGAAGCTATCCGGAACGAAGCCGCCCCGCGCAGCGTGCCCGCTTCGCCGGCGGCGTGCGGGCTTCGATGGGACGGCACTCTTGGACGAACCACCCTCCCCTTCCCCCTTCACGCTCGCGGTCACCGACTGGGCGACGTCCCGCACGGAGCTGTTCGAGATCCGCCGCGAGGTCTACATCGTCGAGCAGGCGGTGCCGCCGGAGCTGGAGATCGACGAGCACGACGACGCCTGCGTCCACGTGCTGGCGCGGGACGCGGCGGGCCGGCCGATCGGCACCGGCAGGCTGCTCGACGACGGCCACGTCGGCCGCGTCGCGGTCGTCGCGGCGTGGCGCAAGCGCGGCGTCGGGGCCGCGCTCGTCCGCCGGCTGATCGACCTGGCGCGCGAGCGCGGGATGCGCGAGGTCGTGGCGGACGCGCAGGTGCGCGCCATCGGTTTCTACGAACGTCTGGGGTTTTCCGCGGAAGGCGGCGAATTCCTCGACGCGGGGATCCCGCACCGGCGCATGCGCTGGAGCGTCAGAAGATGATCACGGTGTTGATCGGGTCGACGTTCAGGCCGCCGGGGTAGAGGTACGACGTGTAGTTGCCGTAGCCGTAGCACATGACGCCGATCTTGTCGGGGCCGGTCAGAGTGTGCGAGCCGCCCGGGACCTGGATGCGCGCGACTCCGTAGCCCGACGTGCCGATCGCCGTGAAGTCCGTCTGCACCACGCCGTCCAGCCACGTCGTCGCTCCCGTCGGCACGATGAGGTTGAGCCAGTTCTGTCCGACCTGCCGCGGGCCCTCGTCGCGGTAGTCCTCCGGCGAGAGGAAGTTGTAGTCCTTGCGGAACTGCTCGATCGGCACCGCCAGCCCCATCGAAGGATCGCCGATCGAGTCCATGTCGTCGCCCTCGCCGGTCAGGTACTGCACCAGCAGCATCGGCCCCGTGCCGGTCACCAGGAAGTCGTCGGTCGACTCGAACTCGCGGTGTTCGCCGTGACCCAGCGTCATCGGCGCGTGGACCGACGACGGCGTGAAGGTCACCTCGTTGCCGTCGGCCGCCGAGACGATGCGCCAGATGCTGCCCTCGCCACGGATCGATTGCGGTGCCGAGCCGACGTAGCGCCGCCCCAGCGACTCGGCCGGGAAGATCTGCTCCTCCAGGTGATCGCAGGCCCAGCGATCGTGCGGCACGAACGTGCAGTCGTGGCCGCCGAACACCGACACCGGCTTGTTCGCCGACACCGTCGTGCCCGTGAGATCGTATTCGGGTCCGACCTCGCAATAGTGGATCTGCACGCCCGCCATCGTGGTCCCCCAGTTGGTGCCCGGGCAGTCGTCCGGGATCTGCGACAGGAACTGCAGGACGTCGCCCTGCTGCAGCGTGTACTCGGCCGTGTCCCCCGGCCCCTGCGCCGCGACCCCGATGCCCTGCGTGTGCGCCGAGAAGGTCACCGTGACGAGGGTATCGTTGCGCGTGGCGACAATCGCCGCGAAGCCCGGGATCGGCGTGGGCGACTCGTGCCCGTCGGCGTCCAGCTCGACCTTCTTGAGCGACTCGCGCGCCGCGACGACGTAGCGCCCGGAGAGGACGTTGCGCGGCAGCACCAGCGAGGCGTCGTTGGTGTAGGAGCCGGGGTAGAGCGCGAACGACTCCTCCCAGTAGCGCAGCGGGTTGAACTGGTAGACCGTCACGGGCAGATCGCTGCGCACCCGGAAGGCGCCGCCGGCGACGATGCTGCTCCCGCGCGGCGAGCGCAGCGCCGGCCTCCAGTCCAGCTCGATCGAGGCGGTGCCGTTGGACGCCACGTCCGCGCTCCCGACCTCGACGTCCCCGTCGAACACCTGCACGTGCGCCGCGCCCACGTTGCGGTTGCCGACGACGACGGCGAAGCGGAAGGTGTCCGCGTGGAACATCGTGGAGTTCACGGTCTCGGTGACGAAGTAGTCGCAGCCTTCATACGAGCGGTTCCGCCGGGCGTCCTCGCACGCGCCCGACAGGTCGGTGCAGTAGCCGCCGTCGCAGCGCTCGCCCAGCGCCGGATCGCAGAAATCGTCGGCGAACCAGCCCGAGCCGTCCGGCATGCACATGCGGGCGGTGTCGCCGTCGCAGCCGCCCGTGCCGCCGGCGCAGACGGTGCAGCCGAAGCCGGGGGTACAGGCCGGCGTCGGATCGGCGCAGGCTACCGGCGCCCCCCAGCCCGTCCCCGCGGCGTTGCACACCTGCATCCGCGCGCCGTCGCACTCGATCGCTCCCGGCGTGCAGGAATCCGAGGTGTCCATCGTGCCGTCGTCCCAGGTCACGTCGGCGTCCGCGTCCGCGCCGTCGCGCCCTTCGACCGGCGCGTCGTCCCGCGCGTCCTGATCCCCGGTGGAGTCGTCGGCCGGCGAGCACCCGACGAATAGCCCCGCGAACATCGCCGTCATCCATCCCACGGTTCGGAGCGTCATCCCAAGCCTCCTCGTTCCCCTGCGGAAACGATCGGGAAGGTACCATCGTCGGGAGGTACCGGCAAACATGGCGGGCGGCGGTCCGCCTTCGCCAAGGCTACGGCGGACAAGTCGGCGGGCGGCGGTCAGGACGCGGCAGACGCGCGCAGCTTCGTCACCGCCCGGGCCACGGCCTCGATCGCAAGATCCACCTCCGCCTCCGTGTTGCCGCGGCCCAGCGAGAAACGCACCGCCGCGTGCGCCTGCTCGGGCGGACGGCCCATCGCGAGCAGCACGTGCGACGGACGCAGCGAGCCGGCGTTGCAGGCCGAGCCGGTGGAGACGGCGACGCCGAGCAGGTCGAGGTTCATCAGCAGCGACTCGCCCTCGACGCCCGGGAAACCGACGCTGAGCGTGTTCGGCAGGCGGAGCGACGGGTGCCCGTTCATCGCGACGTCGGGGATCCGCGCGCGGATGCCGGCCTCCAGCCGGTCGCGCAGCGCCCGCACCCGCGCCGCATCCGCGTCCAGCCGCGCGCGGGCCAGCTCGCACGCCCGGCCCAAGCCGACGATGCCGGGGACGTTGGAGGTCCCCGCTCGACGGCCGCCCTCGTGCTCCCCGCCCCGCAAGAGCGGCACGACCCGTGTCCCGCGGCGCACGAACAAGGCTCCGACGCCCTTCGGCCCGTACAGCTTGTGCCCGGACAGCGAGAGGAAGTCCACGCCGAGCGCCCGGACGTCGACCGGGATCCGGCCCACCGCCTGCACCGCGTCCGTGAACACCGGCACCCCGCGCGCCCGCGCGACCTCGACGACGCGCCCCAGCGGCTGGATCGTCCCCACCTCGTTGTTGGCCAGCATCACGGAGACCAGCACGGTGCGCTCGCCGAGCGCCCCGGCCAGGGCGTCGAGGTCGACGACGCCGGCGCGGTCCACCGGGACCCGGACAACGCGCGCGCCCAGCTCCTCCAGCCGCGCGCACGGCGCCAGGACGGCGTGGTGCTCGACCGCGGAGGTCACGACGACGGCGCCCGGAGCGCCGGCCGCCTCGCCGGCGCCGCGCAGGACCTGGTTGGCGGCCTCGGTGCCGCCGGAGGTGAAGACGATCTCGGCGGGGTCGGCGCCCAGAAGCTCCGCGACGCGCTCGCGTGCCCGCTCGACCGCCGCCCGCGCCCGCTGGCCCCACCAGTGCGTGCTGGAGGCGTTGCCGAAGTCGTCCCGCAGATACGGGAGCATCTCGTCCAGGACCTCGGGGGCCACGGGCGTGGTCGCGTTGTGATCGAGGTAGACCCGGTTCATATCCCGCTGCCGGAGAGGAACGTCTCCTGCTTGACCTCGACCTGCGTGACCCGGCTGCCGGGCGGCACTCCCGTCGTGAGCCACACGTTGCCGCCGACGGTCGAGCCGCGGCCGATGGTCACGCGCCCGAGAATGGTGGCGCCGGAGTAGATGATCACGTCGTCCTCGACGATGGGATGGCGGGGAACGTTCTTGATCGGATTGCCGTGCTCGTCCAGCGGGAAGCTGCGGGCGCCGAGCGTGACGCCCTGGTAGAGCCGGACGCGGTTGCCGATGACGGTGGTCTCGCCGATGACCACTCCGGTGCCGTGATCGATGAAGAAGAACTCGCCGATCCGCGCCCCGGGGTGGATGTCGATGCCGGTCAACGAATGTGCGTGCTCGGTGATCATCCGCGGGATGATCGGCACCCGGAGCTCGTACAGCTCGTGCGCCAGCCGGTAGCTGACGATGGCCCGCAGGCCGGGATAGCAGAAGACGACCTCGTCCGGACTGGTCGCCGCCGGATCGCCCTCGTAGCCCGCGCGCACGTCCGTGGCCAGCATGCGCCGCACGTCCGGCAGCCGCGACAGGAACCGGCGGGTGATGTCCTGCGAGCCCTGCTCGCACTCCTCGCAGTGGTCGCTCGATCGCTCGCAGGCGAAGCACAGCCCCCGCCAGATCTGCTCCTGGAGCACCCGCTGCACGTGATCCAGCGTCGCCCCGACGTGGTAAGCGCGGCTGCCCTCGGGCACCTCGGAGAAGCCGAAGTAGCCGGGGAAGAGCACCGAGCGCAACCCCTCGATCGCCTCGAGCACCACGGCGCTCGAGGGCAGGACGCCGCGGCGGCCCGGGCCGCGCAGCGGCAGCGCGATGGCGTTGCGCGCGTCGGTCAGCGCGCCGACCACGTCGCACAGCTCGAGGTCGCGCTCCGGTCCGTCGCAGAGCGGAGTCGGCGCCGCCTTGTCCGTCTCGCTCATCCCCGTCGTCCTCCCTCGTTCACCCACCCGTCACGGCGCCCCGTGGTGGGCGCAATTCGGCGCCTGCGGAGCGGCCGGGTTCGCCGCGAACGCGTTCGCGCAGCCCATGCACCCGAAGAGGTGGACCTTGCCCTCGTACGCGATCGCCGGCGTCTCCGCGGTCACGGTGTAGCTGTCGCCGCCGATCTCGCACGTCTCGGTCTGACCGACCCGCTCGGGGGCCAGCTCGCCGGCCGTCTTGATCTCGGGGCCCCCGGCCGCGGGTGCCGGCGCCGCGGGAGCGCCGTACTGCTGCGGGTTGGCCAGGAAGCGCGGCGCGCAACCGGCGCAGCAGAAGAGGTAGACCTGGTCGCCGACCTTCGCCGCGGGCGTGTTCTCCATCACGGTGAAGGTCTCGCCGGTCACCGGACAGGTCGCCTGCTGCCCGATCCTGTCGGCGGCGAGGTCCTTCGCCGTCTGCACACCCGGCTCGGCGGCCCCCTCGCCCGGACACCGGCACGCCCCGCCCTCGGCGCAGGCGGGCGCGGCCGGTCCCGCCGGCGGGTCGCCCGCCGCCACGACGAGCGGAGGCGCGGCCCCCGCGTCACTCGCCGGCGCCTCGACCTTCGCCGACTCCGGGCTCCACCCTTCCGGCGCCGGCTCGAGATTCATGCCGCACTTGGGACACTGGCCCGGACCCTTCTGCGCGTAGCCGCACTGCTCCATCGGACAGCGGTACCAGGCGTCGGCAACGCCGGCCAGCGCCACGGCCCCGGTCTCCCCGGAGCCCGGCTGCGCCTGCGCCGTCGACCCGGGCTCACCCTTCTTCTTGCAGGCCGTGCTCGCGAGCGCGAGCGCCATCACCACCGAAAGGAACCCGAGCAACAGCTTGTTCACGTTCATCGGTCTCCTCCTCGTCCCACACCCTGCCGCACTTCCGCGGCCGGGCGCGACCGGGGCTGCACAATAGCAGAACGAAACGGCGGCGGAAGGGGGGATGGAGCGGTGGAGCGGTCGAGCGGTCGAGCGGCGGGACGGCGGCTGTCATTGGGACGTCCGCCGGCGGTTTCACCGGGGCCATCGGCGCCTACGGTCGCGCGACCTTGCGGATCAGGACGCGGAACGCGTCGCCTTCGGGCGTCACGCCGAGCACCTGCTGACCGTCCGCCTCGGCGCTCGCCGGGACTTTGCGTGCGCCGGCCGCGTCCAGGAGCACGGCGAGTACCTGGCCGTTCGCCAGGCGGCCGAGCGCCAGGCGGGTCTTCGCGTAGTTCAACGGGCAGACGACGCCGCGGAAGTCGCGGACCTCGGCCGGTACCGGCGGTACGGGCGTCGGCACCGCCGGCGGCGGCGGGGCCCCGTCGGCGGGCGGTTCCGCCGGCGGGAAGCCGAGCGACGCGTCCATCCGCGCGAAGAGGTCCGCGACCGCGGACACGAAGGACCCGACATCGTCTCGCGTCGCCGCGAACGCGGCGTCCGGCCGCGCCGACGCTGCTGCGGCCATCGCGGACTCGACCAGCGGCCGGAACTCCCCCGCCCCGAGCCCCGTGGCCAGGAACTCGCGGTCGAACAACCGCAACGCCTCGAGGTCGCTCTCCGGCTGCTCGCCGCGCGTCACGAGCAGCGCCCGCGCCGCCAGCGCGGTCGCCGCGAAGATCCGGCCCAGCGCCAGCGCCTCGGCCGCACTCGCCAGATCGACCTCGATGAGGTCCATCACTCCCGCGCCGCATTCCCCCGGACCGCGTCCGGCCAGCGAGAACGGTTCCCGTCCGCCCCAATCGATCGCTAGCGCCTCGACCCCCTCCGCGCTACGCCCCGCGGCGTGCGCCTGGGCCAGCGACGCCGCGCGTGCAATGCCCTCGCCGTCCACGAATGCGCCGAAGTCGCCCGGCGCCGGCGAGTCCCTCCACGCCGCGAGCAGCTCGACGACGAGGCTGGGGATTTCCCGCGCCGGCGCCGCGCGGGTGCCGATCGCCAGCCTCGTGCGGCCCTCGCCGAGCCGGCCGCCCAGGCAGATCTGGTAGTGCGGCACCAGACGACCACCGACGCGCCGCGCCGCGCCGACCAGCGCGATGTCGGCGAGCGGGTGCCGGCCGCAGGCGTTGGGACACCCGCCGACCGAGATCCGGATCGGACCGAGCGAATCGAGGTCCAGCCCGCTCGAGCCGAGCCGGTCGACGAGCGCCGCCGCGAGCCCGCGCGACCGGCACAGACCGAGCTTGCACCAGTCCGCGCCGGCGCACGAGACCAGGTCGCGCAGCACCGGCGGCACACCGTCGCCCAGACCCGCTTGCGACAAGGCCGCGTGCAGCGCCACGAGGTCCTCCTGCGGGACGGAGCGCAGGACGAGGTTCTGGTCCTGGGTGGCGCGGAGCAGCCCGTCGCCGAACGCGCCGGCGATGGATGCGAGGGCGCGGGCACGGTCCGCATCGATGTCCCCGAGCGGAAGCGGGAGCGTCGCCTGGAACAACCCGGGCTGCTTCTGCGGCGAGACGGACCGCGCACGCCAGCGCAGGAAACGCCCGCCCATCGCCCCGTCGGCCGGACTCGCGGGCAGGCGGGGCGCGGCAGTCGGGCCGTCGCGCCGCTCGCCGTCGAACGCGAGTCCGTCCTCGGGCGCGCGCGCGGCCGCGCTCCCGCCCGGCGGCGTCGTGTGGAGCGTGCTCCGCTCCTCCCGCACCAACTCCCGGAAGCGCGCGGCGCCCAACTCGGCGACGAGGAAACGGAGGCGCGCCCGACGCCGATCCTTGCGGTTGCCCAGCCGCGCGAAGACCCGCAGCACCGCCAGGGCGATGACGTCGAGCTCCTCGAGCGGGACGAAGGACTTGAGGGGCTCGGCGATGCGGCTGCGAATGCCCATCCCGCCGCCCGCGTGGACCGCGAACCCCGGGACGCCGTCACGGAGGCAGGCCACGAAGGCCAGATCGTTCACGAGCGCGCCGCCGCAGTCCCGGCCGCACCCGGCGAACCCGACCTTGAACTTGCGCGGCAGGTTCAGCGCCGCCGGCTCGGCCAGCAGCAGGTCGGTCAGGCGGCGCGCGGACGACGAGACGTCGAATGCCTCGTCCGGGCAGACTCCCGCACGCGCGCAGCCGGTCACGTTGCGCACCGAGTTGCCGCCGGTGCCCCGAGTCGACAGCCCGGCGGCGACCACATCCTCCAGGGCCGGAACGATCCCGTCCAACGGCAGGCCGTGCACCTGCAGGTTCTGGCGCGAGGTCACGTGGAGCAGCCCCCCGCCGCGGCGGACGGCGGTCTCCGCCAGCCGCGCAAGCTGCCCGGGCTGCAGCACGCCCCCGGGACAACGGACCCGCATCATGTAGGTCCCGGCCGCCCGCTGCTCGTACACGCCCATCGGCACCCGGATCGCCCGGAACTGCACTTCGCCGATCGCGCCCGTTCGGAATCGCGCCACGGCGGCCGTGATCCGCTCCAGCTCCTTGGAATCGTCCATCTTCGTCCTCACGCCTGCGGCTTGCCTTCGTCGCCCAGCACGCCGGCGAAGAAGCTCGCGTACTTCATCCCGCCGTCGGGCGAGACGGCCACGGCCAGGCCCTCGCGGCCCGCGCCCCACTGCGCGGCCGCGTGGACGATCGCCCCGGTGGACGGCCCGACCATGAGCCCCTCCTCCCGGTACAGACGCTTCGTCATCGCATAGGCGGGCGCGTCGTTGACCCGCACCACGTCGTCAATCAGCGCGCGCTCCAGGATGGCGGGCGTCTTGGACTCCTCGAGGTTCTTGAGGCCCGGCAGCCGGTGGCCGCGCTGCGGCTCGACGGCGACGATGCGAATCGCGGGGTTCCGCTCCTTCAAGTAGCGGGCGACCCCGGTGAGCGTGCCGCACGTGCCGTAGCCGGCGAGGAAGGCGGTGACCCGGCCCTCGGTCTGCCGCCAGATCTCGGGACCGGTCGTCTCGTAGTGCGCGCGCACGTTGTCCGGGTTCTCGTACTGGTTGGGCATCACGAAGCGGTCGGGCTCGCTGTTCACGAAGGAGTGGGCCAGCGCGATGGCGCCGTCCTTGGGATGGTCGACCGGGCAGAGGTCGTCGGGCGTCGTCCAGACCTCGGCTCCCAGCATGCGCAAGAGGACCTTCTTCTCCTCGGGCACGCCGTCGGGGATGGTGACGGTCAGCCGCCGGCCCGCCAGCGCGGCGAGCGCGGCCAGGGCGATGCCGGTGTTGCCGGAGCTGGGCTCGACCAGCTCCTTGCCGTCGAGCTCCCCGCGCTCGGCCAGGCCGCGGAGCAGGTACAGGGCGGTGCGGTCCTTGATCGAGCCGAAGGGGTTGAACCACTCCAGCTTGAGGAACAGCTCCGGTCCGCCGGCGGGCACGACCCGCCGCACGCGGACCAGCGGCGTGGGGTTGTCGGGGTTGCCGATCAGCTCGCGCACGTCGCCGTATCGCCGCAGCCGCTGGTCGCTCGGCAATCCGGGTCCCTCCCGCCCCGCGCCGTCGCTGCCGCTCACGATTCGATCCCGGACCGTTCCACCGCCGTCCTCCCGTCCCCCCCCGGGCGACCGACCCATGTTCACTATAATGGACGCAGTACGTCCCGTCAAGCGGAATGTTCGTTATCGTGAACAGGAGAGCCCGGGGGATGGACCGGACGAGGAGAGGTGGCGAGATCGGCTGGAGAGGTGGGGAAGGTCTGGGCGCAGATGACCTTGCGCGATCCACAGGCCCCGCGTATCCTTCCCTCTATCCGGGAACGTGAGGACGGGGGCCAGGTTGGCGCCCGTCGAGCCTGGGCGAGGAGGGTTGCATGGACCGCATGGCGCTGGGGCTTGGCGATCCGTCGATGGGCCGCGCGGGACTACCGGCTAGAATACGGGGGGGTCTAGGTCCCACGGCGCCCGGGCGCGGTTCCTGGGTGTTCCGATCCTTCTGCTGGTCGGATGCGTGACTTCCCCGAACTCACGCAATGGACGGGGGGGTCGCCGTAGCCGTGTCTCGCCGGCTGGTTCGAGGATTGGGCCCCGCGACCATCGCCGGCGTCGTGATTGCAGCTTGGCCCGCCGGCTGCTCCGATGGGGGGCCTCCTGACGTCTGCGAGTCCCGCGGACCAGAGGTCTGCAATGGGGTCGACGACGACTGCAACGGCGAGACCGACGACGTTCGCGTCATCGCGCCGGAGATCTGCAACGGCGTGGACGACGACTGCGACGGGGCAACCGACGAGGGGGTCGAGCCGGAGCCCGAGGCGTGCAACGGGGTCGACGACGACTGCGACGGCCAGACCGACGAGGACCTGCCGCTGAGGGAGGAGACGTGCAACGGGATTGACGACGATTGCGACGGCGTGGTCGATGAAGGAGTGTACGGGGTGGTGTCGGGGCCGTGGCTTCTGGTGGCGGACCAAGAGCAGTTGCTTAGCGCGGACTTCCCCTCCAGCGTACCGCTGCCGGACGGCAGGTTCGTCGTGACCTGGGCAACCCGGCTGGAGCCCGGCACCAGTGGTGAGGCGCGATATGTGATGGCTGACCCTTCCACCGAAGACGCCACCGTTGGAGTCCTGCCACCGTATCCCGCCGAAGGAACGGTGGCCATCTACCTCGACGGTCAGGTCGAGGTGTTCGTCGTCGTCGGTCCTCCAAACTGGCAGCCCAGAGACGGCCCCGCCCGACTGGTCTCCGTGCCGATCGCGTTGGACGGGACCGTCGGCGGATCGCGGGAGCTGTGGCTCGACCCCGAGCCCGGCCCTCCTTGGTGGCGCGTGAGGCCTATCGCTGCCACGAGAGTTGGGGACCACGTCGTTGTTGGCCTGATCCGCGACTGGGAGTTCACCGAGGGATCCGCTTATTACGATGAGCTCGTTCTTCTGGACATCGGACCTGACGGAACCCTGTCGAGCGTCTGGCCCGACGAGTCAAATCGGCTGGTTGACCGCCGCGCCACGATGACCGTCGCAGAAGATGGGCTCTTTCGTCTCATGTGGTTGGACGGCGAAAACGCGGGCATGATCCAGTTCGGAGGGCCTGCGGGTGATCCCTTCGGGGGACCGATCTACAACGTGATTGGTCCGGCCCCGACGCCGGTGCCCGGGTGGGCGGTGTTGCCTTCCGGTCCGAGTTGGTCGAGCATTGGATCGTATCCCTCCTCCGTCTTCGCCGTACGCGACCGAATCATGGGGATTTACGACCTGGTGCTCGACGACGCCGATCATATCGTTGGCATGGTCGCGGCGGAGTTGCGTCGCTTTGGCGACACGTTTCGTCCGTGGCACGCGAGTTTCATCCCGTCCGACACCGTTCCGGTGGTCGGCCCGGGTGAGGGCCAGAACCTAGTCTTGGTCGGGTCGGGCACGTCGGGACCGGACCGCCCGGAGGAGCTGCGGTACTGGCATGCGCACGATCTTCGTGCCATGGCAGCCTCTGCACCCACAGGCACCATTCCATGGGATCACGACGCTTGGCCGGCATTCCTGAGACCATCCCGCGGCTCGGCGGATGGCAGCCGAACGTTCGTGATGGTCTACGAAGGGGGTTTGTGGCTGACAAACACCTACGGCATGGTCCTGGGCTGCTTGCCGTAAGCTCGCGGCCGTGCGCCGGCAGGCGGACCGCCGCTCGCCCGGACGAATTCGAGGGTGTTCCAGCGGGATCACAGGCACGGGCGCACCGGACACCGACCGGTCACGGCTGGGCGCCTCGCCGTCGTCCGAGACCCGGATCTCCCGGATCTCCACCGGCTCGGCAACCCCGGCCCACGCAACGGCCAGCCGCACCGCCCGGCGCGCACGCTCCACGTGGGGACAACCCTCGAAGAACAGGATATCGATGGTGTGCGCCATGGTCAGCCTGCCGGCACGCAGACGTCGGCCGTGCCGTGGGCTGCCGCGTCGGGACGCGGCGCACAGACGTAGCCCGGACGGCAATCCCCGTCGCTCCCGCACAAGGCGAGACAGAACGTCGTGGGATTCAGCACGCACTTCCCGCCCGTCGTCGCCGTTCCGCCCAGTCCCGGATCGTCCGGACAGTCATGGCCGTGCTCGGCGCACGCGTCCACCGCACAGTACCCGCCCGGCCACTCCGTCAGGCATACCGCGGTTCCGGAACCGCCCTCGGGACACGACGCCGCCGAGATGCACGAGTCCCCCACGCGTGCGGCGCCTGCCGCTTCGTCGGCAGGGCCGTCGGCGGCGACATCCTCGACCACGACATCGGCCGCCTCGACGACCGGGGCGTCGGAGGCCACATCCTCCGGCGGAACGTCGGCGCCCTCGTCTGCTGCTCCGTCGGGGCCGGGGTCCTCCGCTTCGCCGTCGTCCCCGAGACCGTCGTCGGCGCTCGCGTCGGGGCCGGCCTCGTCCGCCGCGACATCCACGTCAACCGTCGCATCTCCGCCGTCCGGCCCGTCGCTCTCGGCGACCTGATCGCCGGACCACGCATCGGCATCGGCGGCATCGGCCCCGTCGCCACAGCCCCACCCCGTCATCGCCAGCAACACCGGACCCGCGAGTCGCAACGGCATCATCCCGCCTCCTCCTGCCCCCAGCGTCGAGCGGCGGGCCGCGCGCCCGGGCAGGGCCCGCGGCTCACAGATACCAGCGTGCGCCGAATCCTCCCTGCCCCAGGAACTCGACCATGGGGTACGCGATCACCCCCGGCGCGAACTCGACGAACAACTCCAGCGGGAAGTCGCGGAAGATCATTTCCAGGCCCAGGGGCACGCGTACGCCGGGCTGCACCCACGCCGTGCGGCACTGGGCCTGCACGCCCTCCAGCACCGGATCGGCGTCCCGACAGTCGTAGTCGCTTCCGACCGGCCACACCCCCAGCGACCCACCGATGCCCACGTGCCAGGTGAGCTCGAACACGCTGTTGCCGAAGATGGACGTGGGATGCCAGACGTAGTCGACGGTGACGATCGCGGCGTCGAGCATGACGAGGTCGTATCCGAGGCCGAACTGGAGGGCGTGGGCCGGCGCGAGGAACACCTTCGCCGTGGCGCCGATCGGCTGGCCCAGCAGCAGACCGATGCCGAACGTGCCGAGGTCCGGAGTTGAAGGAGTCGTTGGTTCTTGGTCGTTGGTTGTTGGTCCGGACGGGGGAGGCAACGGGGTTGTTGGTTCTTGGTCGTTGGTAATTGGTCCGGCGACGGGCGGCGGGGGAGTCGCCGGTTCTTGCGCAGAGGCCCGCGACGGCGCAGTCGCGCACAGCAGCAACGACGCGAGCACGGAGAGTGCGGCTGTGCGCCTGGTCATCGATTCCCCTTCGCCCTCACGAGCCTGCCGGCGGGGGCGCGCCGTAGCGCTGCGGGTCGGCCAGGAAACGCGGCGGGCACGCGGCGCAGCAGAAGAGGTAGACGGTCCCCTGGTACTCCACCGCGGGCGTCTCGTCCGTGACCGTGAACGTGTCGCCGGTCACCGGACAGGTGGCCTGTTGGCCCAGCCGCTCCGGCGCCAGGTCCTTGGCGGTGCGGATGGCGGGCGCCTGCGGCGCGGCCGAGGCGCCCGCGTCGGCCGGCGGCGCCCACCCGGCGGGCGCGGGTACGAGATTCATGTGGCAGATGGGGCAGTCGCCCGGATGGTCCTGGTACACCTGCGGATGCATCGGGCAGACGTACCAGGCCTTGTCGCCGCCGGCAGGGGCGGCGGCGACGCTGCCCGCGTCGGGGGCGGCGGCCATGCCGTGCTCCATCCCGGCCATGCCGCCCGGCGCGGGCTCTCCGCCCGGAGCGCCGTGCTGCATGCCGCCCATGCCGGAACCCTCGCCGCCGGCGGCGTGCTGCATGCCCGGCATCTCTCCCATCCCGGACGGTCCACCTGTTGCGCCATGCTCCATTCCCGCCATCGGGGCCATCCCGCCCGGGGCGCCCGGCCTGGATTCGGCGGTCCCGCCGACCCCGCAGTCGCCGCCGGTGCATGCGCCGGTCGGGCCGGCGGGAGGCACCCAGCCCTCGGGCGCGCGCTCGAGGTCCATGCCGCACTTCGGGCACCGTCCGGGCCCTTTCTGCCAATAGTTGTCCGCCGGCATCGGGCAGACGTACCAGGCGTCGGCCTCGCCGGCCTGGCTGGTGGGAGGCAGCTCCCCACCCACGGCCGGCGGGGACGGCTGCTCCTTCTTCGCGCAGGCGGCGCCGCCCAGGAGGGCGACGGCGGCGAGCGCGAGGCTCCACGAAATCACCTTGCTCATGACGTCTCTCCTTCGCGTGGCGGCCGGGCTCCGGCCGCTCACGAGCCGGCCGGGGCCGGCGCGCCGAACTGCTGCGGGTTGCCGAGGAACCGGCCGCGGCATCCCGGGCAGCAGAAGAGATACAAGTGTCCCTGGTACACGACCGCCTCGGTCCCGGCCGCGACGGTGAACGTCTCGCCGGTGACCGGACACGTCGCCTCGTGCCCGATCTCGTCGGGTGCCAATTCCCCCGCGGTGCCCTGGACCGGGTCGGGCGCCGTCGTCGCTGCGGCCTGGCTCTGCACGGCCGGGGCGTCTTCCCGGGCACAGGCGACCGCTGCCAGCACACCGGCGGCGAGAACGACGGACAGGACGACGATGATTTTTCTCATGACTTGCCTCCTTCGGGCGCCGCCGAGCCATCGGGGGCGCCGGGCGGCGCGGCCGGAGCGTCGGGCACGCGCGGAGCGGTCTCGACGCGCAGGGGATCGTCGAGCCAGCGGCCTCGAATTCCCCCTGCGCGGACCACGATGCCGAGCGCGACGAGCAGCGCCGCGCCGGCGACGGACATGACCCACGGGACGGGAACGCTCTCCTGCCACGCGGGCCACAACGCGGCCGACAGGACCAACCCGACGGCCGCGAGGAACGAGAGCAGCAGCACGACCGTGCGGCGCCACAGGTTGCGCAGCTCCAGGTCGCGCCAGATCGTGTAGACGGACGGGATGATGATCAGCGTGAGGATCGTCGACGAGAGCAGCCCGCCGACCATCGGGGCGGCGATGCGCTTCATCACGTCGGCGCCGGTGCCCTCGGACCACAGGAGCGGCACCAGACCGACGATCGTCGTGCCGACCGTCATGAGCTTGGGCCGCACGCGGCGGATTGAGCCCTCCGCGTGCGCCTCCAGGATGTCCCCCAGGCCGCGCATCAGCCCGGCCCGGCGGCGCCGGTAGTAGGCGTCGTCGATGTACTGGATCATCACCATGCCGGTCTCCGCGCCGACCCCCATCAGCGCGATCAGCCCGACGATCACGGCGGTGGAGAAGTTGTAGTGCGCCAGGTACATCAGCCACATCGAGCCCACGGCGGCGAAGGGCAGCGAGAGCAGCTTGAGCACGGTCTGCGTCACGCCCTTGAAGCTGAAGTAGACGAAGACGATGACCAGGATGATCGTGAGCGGCAGGACGTACTTGAGCCGCGACCACATCTGCTCCATCAGCTCGTACTGCCCGGTCCACTGGATCCGGATGCCCGGCCGCTCGCCGATCGCCTTGGTCACCACCTTCTTCGCGTCGTCCACGTACCCGCCGATGTCGCGCTTGGTCTCGTCGACCGTGACGAAGACGTAGGCCACCAGCGACCCGTTCTCGTCCTTGATCATCGGCGGGCCCTGGGTGAGGCGGACGTCGGCAAGCTGGCCGAGCGGGATGGGCGGGCCGCCGCCGGGACGGTCGACCGGGATGCGCTCGATCGCCGCCGGATCGCCGCGGTAGCCCTCGGCCAGCCGCACCAGGATCGTGAAGCGCTGCCGGCCCTCGACCGTCGTGCCCACGACCATGCCGCCGATCGCCGTCTCCACGACCCTCTGCACATCCGCAACGCGCAGGTCGTACCGTGCGATCTCCTCCCGCTTCGGCACCACATCAATGTAGTACCCGCCGGAGACGCGGTCCGCGAACACGCCCTGGGTCCCGGGAACGTTCTTCAGCGCCGCTTCGATGGTCCGCGCCGCGTCGTCGACCTCGGCCAGCGACGGCCCCATGACCTTGACCCCCACGGGGGTGCGCACGCCGGTGGTGAGCATGTCGATTCTCGTCTTGATCGGCGGCGACAGCGAGTCGACCCATCCCGGCACCGCGACCGCTTCGTACATCAACGCCTTCAGCTCTTCGGTGGTGATCGGCCGCTCCTCGGGCCAGGCCCAATCGAACGCGCCGCCCAGGAAGTCCGGCGCCCACGACGACCACCAGCGCTCCTGGTGCACCTTGCGCCACTGTTCGCGCGGCTTGAGCTGGATCACCGTCTCGATCATGTCCAGCCCGGCCGGATCGGTCGACGTCGTGGACCGCCCCGCCTTGCCGTAGACCGACTCCACCTCCGGGAACGACTTGAGCACCCGATCCTGCTCCGTCATCGAGCGGCGGGCTTCCTCGATCGAGACGCCGGGCAGGGTCGTGGGCATGTAGAGCAGCGACCCCTCGTCCAGCGGCGGCATGAACTCCCAGCCGATCCTGGGGAGGATCGGGACGGTCAGCGCGAGGATCAGCAGCGCGACCATCACCGCGGCGTAGCGGAAGCGCAGGACGAAGTGGATGATCGGCTCGTAGATCGCGATCAGCACCCGGCTGATCGGGTTGCGGTGCTCGGGGAGGATCTTCCCCCGCACGAACCAGACCATCAGCGCCGGGGCCAGCGTCACCGCGAGGATGGCCGCGAAGAACATGGACAGCGTCTTCGTCCACGCCAGCGGCGTGAACAGCCGCCCCGCCTGCCCGGACAGCGTGAACACCGGCAGGAACGACGCCGTGACCATCAGCAGCGCGAAGAAGATCGGCCGCCCGACCTCCGCCGCCGCCGAGGCGATGATGTCCACGCGCGAGACGCCGGGCGGCGGCAGCTCGAGCCGCTTGTGTGCGTTCTCGATCAGCACGATCGAGGCATCGACCATCGCCCCGATGGCGATCGCGATCCCTCCCAGGCTCATGATGTTCGAGGAGATGCCCAGCAGCACCATCGGCAGGAAGGCGATGAGCGCCGCCAGCGGCAGCGCGATGATCGGGACGAGCGCGCTGCGGAAGTGCAGCAGGAAGATGATGATCGTGATCGCCACCACGATCATCTCCTCGATGATGCTGTTCTTGAGCGTGTGGATGCTGTCCAGGATGACGCCCGAGCGGTCGTAGACGATCTTGAGCTTGAGGCCCTTGGGGAACCCCTTCTCGACCTCGCGCAGCCGCTCCTTCACGCGCTCGATGACTGCCAGCGCGTTCTCCCCGTGGCGCATGACCACGATCCCGCCGACCGTTTCCCCCTGCCCGTCCAGGTCGCCCGCGCCGCGCCGCATCTCCGGGCCCAGCCGCACGTCGGCCACGTCGCGCACCAGCACCGGCGTCCCGCGCTCGTCGCTGGCGACGACCGACGTCGCCAGGTCCTCCGGACTTTTCACGTAGCCGCGCCCGACGACGGAGTACTCCCGCCCTCCCCGCTCCACCACCCGCCCCCCGACCTCGGAGTTCGCGTCGCGCGCGGCATCGACCACGTGCATCAGCGACATTCCCCGTCCGCGCAGCTTGTCCGGGTCGACGTCCACCTGGTACTGCTTCTCGAAGCCGCCGATCGAAGCCACCTCGGCGACGCCCTGCACGCTCTCCAGCCAGTAGCGCAGCGTCCAGTCCTGGAACGCGCGGATGTCCGCCAGCGACCGCTGTCCGGTCTCGTCCACCAGCGCGTACTGGAAGACCCAGCCCACCCCCGTGGCGTCGGGGCCGAGCGTCGGCATCACGCCCTCGGGCATGTTGCCCTGGATCCGCGAGAGGTACTCCAGCACGCGCGACCGCGCCCAGTAGATGTCGGTCCCGTCCTCGAAGATGACGTAGACGTACGACATCCCGTACATCGAAAAACCGCGCACCGTCTTCGCCTTCGGCATCGCCACCAGCGCCGAGACGATCGGATAGGTCACCTGGTCCTCCACCAGGTCCGGCGAGCGGCCCATCCACTCGGCCTTGATGATCACCTGCGTGTCCGAAAGGTCCGGGATCGCATCCAGCTCGAGGAAGCGCAGCGAGAAGAAGGCCGCCAGGCCGACGCCGGCCGCCAGCAGCACGACCGTCACGCGGTGGTGCGCGCACCAGACGATCAGCTTCTCGACCGGCCCGTACCCGCGACTGGAGCTCTCGATCGCCACGGATCACATTCCCGGCATGTTTGCCATGCCGTCGCCGCCGCTCGCCGGATTCGCGCCGGACGCCGGAGGCGCCGCGCCCTCCCCGTGGCCCGCGTGCGCCCCGCCGCCCGTGTTCCCCCCCCGGATGCGGCTCTCGGAGTCGACGATGAACGTGCCGGAAGCGACGACGACGTCGCCGTCGGCCAGGCCCCCGCGGATCTCCGTCACATCGCCGGCCGAACGCCCGACGTCGACGTGACGTGCCGTGAACATGTCGGTCCCCGTCCGCAGGAAGACGTAGGTGTCGGTGCCCGTGTCTACCACCGCGTCGTACGGCACGGCCAGCACCTCGGTCTCGCCGCCGACGATGCGCACGGACGCCCACATCCCCGGACGCAGCGCCAGGTCCGGATTGGGGATCTCGATCCGCACGCGCAGCGTGCGCGTCATCATGTCGACCTCCGGGCTGAAGAACGTCACCCGGCCGTCGAACGCGCGCTTGCCCAGCGCCAGCGTGTGGACCTCGGCCCGGTCCCCCAGCCGCACCTTCTCGAGGTCCTGCTCGTAGACGTCCGCCCAGACCCAGATGTTGGACAGTCCGGCGACGACGAACATCTCCATGCCCGGCTCGACGTACATCCCGTCCACCACGTTCTTGGTCAGGACGAAGCCCGAGACCGGGCTGCGGATGGGAATCGTCGCGCGCGGCTTGCCCGTGTGCTCGATGTCATCGATCACGTCCGGGGGAACGCCGTAGACCAGCAGGCGCTGGCGGGCCGCGTCGGCCAGCGTGCGGATCGGATCGCCGATCGCGCCGGCGGCCCCGCCCCGCCGGCCGCCGACGGCCAGCAGCTCCTGTTGCGTCTGGAGGATGTCGCGGCTGAAGATCTCCAGCAGCACGTCGCCGCGGGCGACGAACTGCCCCGTCTGGTTCACCTGGACCACGGTCACCCAGCCCATCACCTGCGAATGGACGTGGGCCACTCGCGTCTCGTCGGCCTCGACGCGCCCGACCGTCACCAGCTCGTCCCCCATCCTGGTCCGCGCCGCTCGCGCGACCCGCACCGAGCCGTGCTGCAGCACCGACGTCGGCACCGTGATCGGCGCCATCCCCGGGACGGCATGCTCGGCCTGCCCGCTGCTCTGCGGCTCCGCGGGCTTCTCCTTCACGAGCGTCATGCCGCAGATCGGGCAGCTCCCCGGATGGTCCTGACGCACCTGGGGGTGCATCGGACACGTCCACACATCCCCGGTCTTCGCCGCCGCGACGACCGGCGCGAACGGGCCGACCTTCAGGACGGCCATCATCGCCACGCCCCCGCCCACCAGGAAGATGACCAGGAACTGGACGATGGCCACGACCCGCCAGACACCGCCTTGGCCCCCGGCCGCCATGGCCTGCAGCCGCGGATCGTCCTTCGCCGTCGCGTACGGCACGAGCTCGTCGGGGGAGGGGGGGGGCAGGTCGCTGGTGGCCGGTGGCTGGTCGCTGGCCGGAGCCCCGGACGGGTGGTCGCCGGTCGTTGGTGGCTGGTCCTTGGTCCCGGCGTTGTCGGCCGCCGGCGCCTCGCCGGAGGCGGAACCCGCGTCCGGGGGGGAGGCGGGAGCCTCGGGTTGCTCGCCCGTGCCCTTCTTCTCGTCGTTCATGACCACCCCTCCGCCTGTTCGATCTGCTCCTCGATCGGCAGGGCGATGATGCGATCGATGCGCGCCCGCACGGCCTGGATCTCGTGGACGTTGCGGACCAGCGAGCGGCGGGTTTCCACGAGACGCGATTCCAGGTTGAGGATCGAGTCGAAGTCGCCATTGCCCGCGGTGTACGCGGCGACCGCCGCATTCTCCGCCTGGCGCAGGTTCCGGATCGTCTTGCGCGTCAGCTCGAGACCGCCTGCGAGCTGCTCGTATCGCGCGATCTGCTGCCGCAGATCGGATTCGATCGCGAAGCGCAGGCCGTCGCCGTCGGCGCGGACCATCCGGCCCATCGCCCGCGCCTGGGCCTCCATCGCGTCGTACTGGTCCGACGAGGCCCACGGAAGCGTGATCGACACGCCGAGCATGAAGGCGACCGGCGGCATGTTGCCGCCGATGCGCTGCTGCACCCCGCCCTCGAGCATCAGGTCCGGAAGCCGCTCCTCGGCCGCCGCCTGGCCCATCGATTCTGCCGCGCTCGCCCGCGCTTCCAGCGCGGCGAACTCCGGCCGGTGTTCCAGCGCCTCGGCCAGCAGCTCCTCGAGCGCCGGCAGCGCCGGCGCCTCGTAGCCGTCCACGTCAATCACCGGCGGGTCGGCCGGCGCCTCCGGGCTCACCAGCGCCGCCATTGCGGAGATCATCGCCCGCGCCGACGTCGCCATCGCCTCCGACATCCGCTGCTCGTCCTCCAGCATCGGGATCTCGGCGCGCGCGCGCAGCGTATCGGCCTGCGAGCCCATGCCGACGCCGGCCGCGTAGGCGTTGTTGGCGATGCGCGACATGCGCCGCATGGTGTCCGCCTGGTCGACGACCACGAGGACGTCGGCCAGCGAGCGCGCCAGCTCGACCCAGGCGAGGCGGATCTGCAGGACGAGGTCGAGCTGCAACGTCGCGCGGTCGGCAACGGCCTCGTCGGCGCCCGCCTGCGCCGCCTCCGCCCGCCGGTCGCGCGCGTCCCCGAGCGGAAACATCTGGCTCGCGGTGTACCAGATCTCGCCGTAGCCGTTCATCGGGTCGCCCGGGAAGTCCATGGCCTGGATGCCCACCGTGGGCACGGGGTAGGCGGACACCTGATCGCCGACGGTACGCGCGGCATCGATCTGCGCGTTGGCGGCGGAGACCATCGGGGACGAATCGACCGCGCGCTGCAGGAGGCTCGGCAGCGGCAGGGTCGCGACCGGAGGCGGCGACTCTTCCCCGGCCGCGGCATCGACGGCGGGAGATTCCCCGGCTTCTCCCTCGGGGCCGGCGGCGGCGACCGGTTCCGTCCCTGCGCCCGGCGCCGGCCACGCGGCGAGCACGAGCGTGATCGTCAGCACGGGAAGCAGGGCCGGTCGGTCGAAGTTCCGCAGCATCGAGTTCCCTTCCCCCCCGCGGACCCGGCCGAGGCATCGAGTCCCGGGTCCAGTTCGCTGGATTAGCGCCTTCCGTGCCCGGTCGCCGCTCCGCCGTCAAATAGCTGGAATCACGTCCCTTCCCCCCACGTCCCCCAATCCGGACCCGCAGCCGACCGCAGAATAACCATGAAGTTGCCGAAGACTATTCGCCGATCGCACGACTGGACAAGTTCGTGAACTACCGATCCCGCGGTCTGAGAAGGAGCGTCAGCCTTTGCCGGACCGGATGGGGGGAGGTGGAGAATCCGGCTGGAGAGGTGGGGAAGGTCCGGGTGCAGATCCCTAGGCGGCCGGGGTCACATACCGCCTTCGCCCATCATCCCGTCCGAGCCCATGGCGTCGGAGCCCCTCGCATCTCCGGCGTCGGTCGCCACGTCGGCTGTGACATCGCCCTCCGGGTCGCCCGAAACCGCACCGCCGTCGCAACCAAGCCCGAGAGACCCACTCGCGATCGGAACGACCAGCAACCAGCGCTCCATCCGGTCCTCCTTCGCCTGCCGCCCGCAGGCTCGCCCGGCGACGACCTCACATCATCGCGCCGCAGCCCAGCGCACCCTCCATGGACCCGGCGCCCTCGTCCATGGTCGAGAGGCCCGCCTCCATCATGGACATCCCGGAACCGTCGTTGCCCATGTCGCCGTCGCAACGATGGCAAAGCTCGTCGTGGCTGCCAGGCCCCATAGACCCAGGCGATGAAGGAAACGAACGTTCATGTCTCTGCCTCCGATCCCATCGCGCCGGAGCCGCGTCCCGCGGACGCGACCGGTTGCCCCGGCCGGAAATGGCGCCCCGGCAGGCACCGCGAAGCGTGACCGACCGGCCGCGTCCAGGCCCGCACGGTGCGTACCTACCGGCAGGCCTGGACGCGTGAGCCGGTCAGAGGGGTGCAGTCGCCCATCATCGAGCGGCAATCCTGGAGCAGCGTGCCCGGGGCCCCGCACGCCGGGACGACGTCGTCCGTCCACCCCACGACGACGGCGCAGGCGCTCCCGGAGGGTGCACAGGAGCCCACCGCCGCGTACGGGAGTTCGTTCGCCCCATTGCAGTTGTCGTCGAAGCTCAGGACGGGCAGCGGGACGCGGACCTCCCGGCGCCAGCGGCGAACGAGTCGGGACGCCGTCGTCTAGTGGCACCCGCCGCCGCCGCCGCTCGAGCGCCCGGAGTGCGATTCGCTCCGGTCGGCACCCGCGCGTTCCGTGCTTCCGCCCCCGCGGTCGACGCCGGCGGCACCGCCGCCGTGCTCCGCGTGCGAGACGCCCCCGTGCTCGACTCCGCCCCCCCCCGTCCCCGTCGTCGCGCAGCCCAGGGCCAGCAGCGTCCCGACCACGATCCATGCGATCCTCGACATGCTCCACCTCGGTGCGTCGCTCCGATCGTCCGGCGGCGCCGGAGCAAGGCATCCCGTCGCGTGAGCAAGCATCGTGCCCGGCTTGCTTCGCCGACACCGGCCGGCGGGGGAAGGCGCACGGGCACCCGCGAGTCGCGTGATTCCGGCGGACGGGGGCCCTGGCCGGCCGACCGTAGGCCCCGCGGCGGGGGCCTGTTTTCCCCGCAACCCCGCCGGTGAGCGGCGTCCAGTGAAGAATAGTCTTCACCGGGTCGGAGCATAGTCTCCAATATCGCTCGTCGGGGGACCACGGTCGGGACAAGCCCGTTCCGTTCCCGCATGTTTGAACGGGCCGTCGCCCCAAGCCCGACCGGCGTGCATCTTGCAGAGTCGTCGCCTCGCGACCCGGGGGGCGGAAAGTGGCGGAATGCGGTGCCGGAGGGAAACGTGCTGTTCGCCCGAGCTTGCGACGGCGAACCAGACCGGGGAAGGCGGCGAACTGAGAGATCCCGGCTACCGTCAAAGCCGCCGTTCTGCCGGCGCGGATCGGGGTCCATGGGCTACCTGTGCGCCGTGACGGCCGGTCGACCGGGCGAGGATGGCCACTCGTGGGAATGCTGCCGCTCGTGAACGACCTCACCATGTGGCCCGCCGCGCGCCATCGGGCGGCGCTGCTCGGACAGGCACGCGGCCGGGTGCTGGACGTGGGAATCGGCACGGGACTCAACCTGCGCTGCTACTCCGGCATCGATAGCCTCGTCGGCCTTGACCGGTCGGCCGGCATGCTGCGGGTGTGTCGCAGGCGAGCCCGGGCGATGCCGTGGCCGGTGGAACTGATCCGCGAGCGCGCGGAACAACTGCCTTTCGCGGCGGGGGAGTTCGATACGGTTGTGGCCACCTTCGTGCTCTGTTCGGTGGCGGATCCGGTGGCTGCGGCGGCCGAGATGCGTCGCGTGCTTCGCCCCGGCGGGGCCGTCCTGTTCCTCGAGCACGAGCGCGACCCCGACGAACGGATCGCACGGTGGCAGCGCGCCGTCCGGCGCCCGTGGGGCGTGCTCTTCGGTGGCTGCGACCCGACGCGGGATCCGCTCGCAGCGCTCACCGGCGCCGGGCTCGCCATCCGGCAAACCCGACACTTCGCCGGGCGGTGGTTTCCGGTAGTCCGGCGGCACGTGGCCGGGATCGCGGTGGCCGAAGCCCCCCCCATCGGACCCGCCGAGCGCCCGCGTCCATCGTTGCGCCCTTCCCGCTAGCCCCCGCCCCCCGTGGCCCGGTCGGACGGCGGTGCTCCCGCCAGGAACCGGACGGAGCAGTCGGCACAGCAGAACAGTTGGAGTTGACCGTCCCGCTCGATGGCCGGCGTGTTCTTCGTGACGATGAACGTCTCGCCGGTGACGCGGCAGACGGCCCGCTGCCCGATCCGCTCCGGGGCGGCCTCCGCGGTCGTGACGACCAACGATCGCCTCGCCGCCGGCGGAGCCCAGACTCCGCCCGCGGCCGGCGGCGCCGCGCCGGTGAGCGTTCCGTCCTCGCGGTCGCGCGCCGTCCCGGAGAACGGAATCGAGGATCCCGCGACTCGTACCTCGCCGTCACCCGGATGCCAGATCTCCGCGACCGGAGACTGCGCCACCACGGTGATCGAATCGCTGCCGGCGTTGCCGTCCGAGTCCGTCGCCGTACAGGTCACGACGTGCGGCCCGGATGCAGGGAGCACGACGGTGATCGACAGCCCGCTCCCCAGCGGTGCCGCGTCCCGGTCCGTCGTCCACACGACCGCCGCGCCCGACAGCGGTCCGTCCTCGGGATCACTCGCCGGCGGCGTCGCCGGCAGCGCCGTCGCCGTCGAGGTCCTGGCCGGCAATCGTGCCGCCACACGCCGGCAGCGCCGCTGCCAGCAACGCCACGAGCCGGATCCACCTGCTTCCCGTTGCCGTGTTCCCGTCAGTCATGTTGCGCCCTCCACGCATGCCGGGCTCCGGTCGCCGGCGAATCGGTCGACGAAACGTCGAGCCCTCGGGGAGAGAACAGGCCCGACAACGCGTCGCCTATGTCCTCGATCAGCTCGCCGACGCTCGCATGGGATCGCCCGGACCCGGCCGAGAACCGCATCAGCACGCGATTCAACGCCACCGGGACCCAGGGATAGCAGGCGCGCAGGTTGACCACGCGCCAGCCGTCGATCGCCGACAGGTCATCCGCGCCGAGGCGGCTGGCGACGTGCGCGAGGGCCGGATCGCGATCGATGCGGTGGCAATCCAGCACTCCGCGGCCGACGAGCGAGGCCAGGACGCTCCCCGCCCCGAACACGTCCAGCGCGAACGGCGCCCCGGGACATTCGAAGTCGTAGTCGAAATCGATCCAGCGCAGCAGGCCGGACTCGCGCTCGACGATGACGTGGTCCGCCCGGACGTCCCCGTGCCGCTCCCCCCGCTCGTGGAGGAAGCGCAGCCCCTCCAGACAGGGCAGGAAGCGCCAAAGCAGCCGCGGCAGCTCCTCGTGGAAGTACTCCTCGTGGCCCCCGGGCCGGCTCGACCACAGCCCCTCCAGCGAGGGCCCGGCGATGAAGTCGAGGACCCGGACCAGGTTCCCCGCGCCGTCGCGCACGCTCGAACCCTTCATGAACTGCGGATGGCGGCGCACGACCTCGAGCACGTGCGCCTCCTTGGCCGGACTGCGGAAACAGCGGACCCGCCTGCCCCCGAACGGCAGCTCGAACTGCTCCAGGAACACGAGCTTCACGATCTTGTCGGCGCCGCTCGCGAGGTCGACCGCACGCTTCACCCAGTACTTGGGCTGCTCGTCCAGCCCGAAGCCCTCCTCGCGCACCGTGCCCGTGACCAGGTACGTCCGGCCCCCCAGCCGGAGCGCGTCCCCGCGGTCGATGCCGACGAACGAGCTGGTGTCCTCGAACACCCGCACCGCGGCGGGCCGCACGCCCAGGTGCCGTTCCACCGCCGCGCACAGGTCAACGGCCGCTTCCGGCCCGGGCTCGCTTCGGGGCTGCCGCGCGCCGGCGCGAGGGTCGGCCGTGGTCTTGTTCACTATCATCATCCGTGAGTCTAGTATAGTGAACGACGACGTCAAGCCCGAACCGCGGCGGGACGCCGGCTGCCCCGCCCCCCTCCCGTCCGCAACAGTTTCAAGCCGGGATCGGGTTGCTCCTTCGAACGGGGCGGACGGGAGGGGGGCATCCGCTCCAATCCCGACAGACCCATTGATAAGGCGCGAGGGCCCGGATGTCAGGCGCGGGCGGCGCGAACCTGATCGAGCGGCGACACCGCAGCCCCGGACGGCGCCTCGCCCGGCTCGCCCAGACCGACGAACGCGACGACCTGGTGATCGGCGGGCACGCCGAGGTGCGCGGCGGCGCGCGCCTGATCGAACCGGAACGCGACCTGCCAGCCCAGGCGGAGGTCGGCGGCGGCGACCAGCACGTTCGTCACGGCGATCGGCACGTCGATGAGGAAGAACGGCTGCTCGCGCGTGCGCGCCTTGACCGGAAACGGCGCACCCAGCTCGAGCAGCGCGAGCGCCGGCAGCTCGTCGGCCCGCGGCGAGGGGGTCTCGGGAAACGCCGCCGCCCACAACGCGCGCACGGCCTCCCGCCCCTCGACGACGACGTGGCGCGCGATCTGCGAGTTCTCGGCCGACGGCGCCCAGCGCGCGCACTCCAGCAGCAGGCGGAGCTCCGCCGGCCCGACCGGCCGGGGGCCGAAGCGGAGGCAGGAACGCGACGCACCGAGTCCGCGCCACGCGGCTTCTCGTCCGCCCTCCACGCCGCGCGCCGCGCCGGGCAGCTCGCCCGGATCGACGAACGGCTCCCCGAAACGGCCGCGGTACGCGATCTTCTCCAGCGGCTTGCGCCGGCCCGAAATCAGTTTCTGCGCCATCGCGTCCCAGCCCCGCCCCAGGAGCGAGAACGGGGCGTCGGGGCCGACGGCGGGGAACCCGAGCGGGATGACGGCCAGCGGCCGGTGTCCGGCCGGCAGGCGCACGACCTCCGCGACCGAACGCTCGTGGAAGCCGCCCACCCAGCAGCTCCCGATGCCGCGACCGGCCGCCTCGAGCACCGCGAGCTGCGCGGCGAGCGCGGCGTCCGCGTTGTACCAGTGCCGCTCCCCGTCTCGCAGACCGCCTGACGAGTCGCCCGCGGCGACGAGGAACGCCGGAGGCCGCGACCGGAGCAGCCACGGGTTGATCTTCCCGACCAGCCCGGACATCACCGCGCCCGGAAGCTCGGCCGCCCGCGCGTCGTCCACCAGGATCGCGTACCCCGAACGCCGCCCGAAGAGCGACGGCGCGCCGTCCAGGACGGCGCGGATCGCCTCGCGCGCCTCCGCGGGAATCGGATCCGCGCGAAAGCTGCGGTACGACCGCCGGGCCAGGATCGCCCGGATCCGCGCCTCGGAGCCCGTCCCGGCCGGATCGACCATGGTCCCGATCCCCTCGCCCTACCGCTTCGCGCGCAGCAGGTCGCCCAGGGTGTCGTGTTTCCCGTCCTCGACGACCGTGCCGCCGCGCGAGGCGACGTAGGCGCGCCCCACCTCTTCCTCCAGATCGGCCTGCTCCAGCGAGATGCGCCGGCGCTCGACGTCCAGCTCCCGCACCACCACCTCGACCGCGTCGCCGACCTTGGCCACCTCGCGCGCGTGCCGCACGTTCTTGCCCGGCGCCAGCGCGCTGACGTGCAGCAGCCCCTCGATCGCAGGAGCCAGCTCGACGAACGCGCCGTAGCTCTCCACGCGCACGATCCGGCCCGTCGCGCGCGCCCCCACCGCGAACCTTGCCGGGACCTCTTCCCACGGGTCCTTGGCGAGCGACTTGAGCGACAACGAGATGCGCTCGGACCGCCGCGGATCGTCGGACTTCTCGATGCGCAGGATCTGGACCTCGACCTCCTGACCCACTGCCAGGACGTCGGCGGCGCGCGTCACGCGGGCGAAGCCGATCTCGCTCACGTGCAGCATCCCCTCCAGTCCGCCCAGATCGACGAAGGCGCCGTAGTCCTTGAGCGCCGTGACCTTGCCCTTGACGACGACGCCCGGCTGCAGTCGCGCCCGCGCCTCGGCCGCCTTCGCCCGGGCCTCCTCCTCGACGATCACGCGCCGGTTGAGCACGATGTTCGGGTTCTTTCCCCGCGGACCCGGCTCGTACTTGGTGATGTGGAACGTCAGTTTCAGGCCGACGAAGGCCGCGGCGTCCGCGACGTGGCGGAGGTCGAGCTGCGAGATGGGGCAGAACGCGCGCACCCCCGCCACCTGCACCTCGACCCCGCCCTTGTTGACCCCGGTCACGGTCCCCTGCACCGGAACGTGGTTCTCGAACGCCTCCGACAGCTCGTCCCGGCCGACGGGTCCGCGGCCCATGCGGTAGCGGAGCACGAGGCTCCCGGCCTTGCCGTCGATCTGGGCGACGCGGGCCTCGATCTCGTCGCCGACCTTCACCGCCGGCTTCCCGTCCTCGCCCTGGACCTCGGCGGCGTCGATGATGCCCTCGGACTTCAGGCCGAGATCGACCAGCACGGCTTCCTTGCCGATCGAGACGATCCGGCCCTTCACCGCGTCGCCGACCTGCGGCCCGCGGCGCTTGGGCGCGAACCCGCCCGCCTTCTCGTACTCCTTGAGCAGCGCACCGAAATCCGCATCCTTCTCGTCCCGGTCCGTCAAGGCGCGCGCATCTTATCCTCGCAGGCGCCCGACGCCAACAGGTAGTTGCGCGTAGCTGGTCGCTGGTGGCTGGTGGCATCCGGCTGCCAGCTACCAGCTACCAGCTACCAGCTACCAGCTACCAGCTACCAGCTACCAGCCACCAGCCGGTTGACCGCCTGCGGGCCCCGTGCGCATATGCCGAATCGATGAGCGATTCGTTTGCCAGACATCCGCTGGCCGGTCTGTTCAACAAGCTCACGCCCGAGCACGTGCTGGACGCGCTGGAGGCGGGCGGCCGCCGCTGTTCGGGCCGGTTCCTGGTGCTCAACAGCTACGAGAACCGCGTGTGGCAGTTCCAGCTCGAGGACGACAGCTGGGTCGTCGGCAAGTTCTACCGGCCCGGACGCTGGAGCCGCGAGGCGATCCTGGCGGAGCACCGCTTCCTGCGCGAGCTGGAGGCCGAGGAGGTTCCGGTCGCGGCGCCCGTCGAGCTGAGCCGTGGCGAGACGCTGGCGGAGGTGCAGGGGATCCTCTACGCGCTGTTCCCGCGCATCGGCGGGCGTGCGCCGCAGGAGCTGGACGACGAACAGGTGCGCATCCTGGGCCGGCTGCTCGGGCGCATCCACAACGTCGGCGCGCGCAACGACGCTCCCGAGCGGATGCGCCTCACCCCGCAGACCTACGGCCGCGACAACCTGCAGTACCTGCTGGACGAGGACGTACTGCCGCCCGAGGCCCGCGAGGGCTACGCCGCCGGCGTCCGCGCGCTGCTCGAGCGGATCGAGCCGCTCTTCCGCGAGGTGCCGGTGCACCGCATCCACGGCGACTGCCATCTGGGCAACCTGATCTGGACGCCGCGCGGCCCGACGTTCCTCGACTTCGACGACACCCTGGTCGGGCCTGCCGTGCAGGACGTCTGGATGATCGTACCCAGCGCGGACGAGGAGGGGCGGCGGCAGCGCGAGCTGCTGCTCGAGGCGTATCGCCAGTTCCGCGACCTCCCCTCGGCCTGGCTGCGCCTGGTCGAGCCGCTGCGCGCGCTGCGCTACATCCACTACGCGACGTGGATCGCGCGCCGGCGCCACGATCCGATCTTCCCGCGCACGTTCCCCCACTTCGGCACGCTCCAGTACTGGCAGCTCCAGATGCAGGACATCCGCGAGCAGATCGCCCGCATCGACCAGATGCTCGACTGACCGCGCTGCGGCCCCGGCTCCTCCGCGGGCGCGGTCTCCCGCGCTTGACGGCGCGGGGGTTGCGATCCACGTTAGGCGGGATGGCGGAGGCGATCGAGACGACGAAGGACGCGACGATCGACCTGCCCGATGACGGCGAGGTCATCGCCGGGTTCATGGACAACGTCACGGACTGCGTCTACTTCAAGGATCGGGAGCACCGGTACGTCCGCGTCAACGCGGCCACGGCCCGCCATGCGGGCTGTGGGCCCGAGGAGATGATCGGGCGGACCGACGCGCAGCTCCTTCCGGGCGAACAGGCCGAGCAGGCGTGGCAGGAGGAGGAGAGCGTTCTCGCCTCGGGCCAGGCCCTGCGCTCGATCGTTCGCGGGCTGTCTTGCCCGACGGGCGTGATCCCGCTGGTCTCCGTGACGAAGGTCCCCTGGCGGGACCGCGGCGGCGCCATCCGCGGCATCATCGGGATCACGCGGGACCTGAGCGGACTGGACGTCGCGGCCGGGAACGATCAGGCGCTCGGCCAGATCGAAGCGGTGCTCTACCGGATCCTCGCGGTCAGCGTCCGGGACGCCCCGCTGGAGGACAAGCTCGGCGAGGCGCTGAGGATCGTCCTCGCCATCCCCTGGCTGCCGCTGCAGACCCGCGGCGCCATCCTGCTGGCCGAGCCGGGTACCCGGTCGCTGCGGCTGGTCTGCCAGCACGATCTGCCGGAGGACGTCGCACGGCGGTGCTCGCGCGTCCCGTTCGGCCGCTGCCTGTGCGGGCGCGCGGCGGAAAGCCGTGACGTGGTCTTCGCCGCGCACGCCGACGAGCGCCACGACCGTGGCGACGACGAGGAGCCGCCGCACGACCACGCGCACTACTGCGTGCCCCTGCTGTCCAGGGGCGTTCTGGTCGGGGTCGTGGCGCTCTACCTGCCGGCCGGCCACGAGGCGCGGCCCGAGGAGTTCGCCTTCCTGCGCGCGCTGGGTGACGCCCTGGCCGGCGTGGTCGAACGCAGCCGGGCCGGGGAGGAGGCCGGCCGCGCGCGGCAGTTGCAGCAGGTGCTCGCGGACATCCTGCTGCTGTCGATCAAGCCGATCGCGCTGCGGGAGCAGCTCGAGCAGATCCTCGACCGGGTCCTCTCGGTCGAATGGCTGTCGCTGCAGGCCAAGGGCTGCATCTTCCTCGTCGACGCCGCCACCGGGACGTTGCTGCTGGAGGCGCAGCGCGGTCTGCACTCCGCCCTGCTCGAGGCCTGTGCGCGGGTTCCCTTCGGCCGTTGCCTGTGCGGGCGTGCGGCCGAGTCCGGCGAGGTCGTCTTCCGCTCGGCCGTCGATCACGACCACGAGATCGGCTATCCCGGCATCCTTCCGCACGGCCACTATTGCGTACCGATCCAGTCGGACGGCGAGCTGCTCGGCGTGCTCAACTGCTACGTCCGCGCGGCGACGGTCCGCTCGCCGGAGGTCGACGGTTTCCTGACCTCCGCCGCGGCGACGATCGGGGGGGTGGTCCGGCGTCGACGCGCGGAAGAGGCGCTGGTGCGGCTGGCCACGGTGGACACGGTGACCGGCCTGCCGAACCGGGCGCTGTGCGACGACCGGCTCCGCCACGCCCTGGCCCAGGCCAGGCGCTACGGGCGGCTGCTGGCCGTGTTGTTCCTCGACCTGGACGGTTTCAAGGCCGTCAACGACGCGCGCGGGCACGACGTGGGCGATGCCCTGCTCCAGGCGGTCGGGCAGCGGCTGGCCGGCCAGCTTCGCGAGTCGGACACGGTGGCGCGGCTGGGCGGCGATGAGTTCGCGGTCGTGCTCACCGAGGTTTCCGCCCCCGGCGACGCGGAGCGCGTGGCGGAGCGGCTGCTGGCGGCCGTCAGCCGCCCGTACACGATCGGCGACGGCGAGCACCGCGTCGGCGTGAGCATCGGCATCGGCCTGTACCCGGCTCATGGGACGGAGCCCGGCGCGCTGGTGCGCTGCGCGGACCAGGCGATGTACGAGGCCAAGCGCGCCGGCAAGGGCCGCATCGCGGTGTTCCGGCCTCCGCCGCCGGTGGACTGACGCAACACCGTCGCGGACTTCCGTCCGTACGCAGCCCGCGCTACTCTCCCGACCCACGCGGAGGAACCTGGAATGCCCCATCGTCTCCACGTCGTGCTCCTGCTCGCGTTTTTCGCGCCGGCCGCCTGCGCCACCGCCGAGAACCCGGCCGACGAGGATCAGGGGGCGGTGCGCGAGGACGCCGCTGATCGCGTGGACCGTGACTCTCCCTCCGACCTGTCCGACGGCCTGATCGACGCGACGGACGCGGAGACGCCCGCGGAATCGGAAGGCGGCGCCGATACGGACGCCCTGGGCGATGCTGACACGGCCGATGATCGGTCCACCGACTCGCCCGACACCTCGCACGACGACACGGGAGCCGATGCCGACGCCGATGCCGATGCCGATGCCGACGTCGATGCCGATGCGGATGCCGACGCCGACGCGGACATTCCGTCCGGACCGTGCGCCGGCATGCGCGTCGGCGGGCACTGCTGGTACCTCTCCGGGGAGGAACGGACCTGCGACAACGCCTGTTCGGCCCACGGCGGGTACGACGATGCGACGCGGACCTACGCCGGCAGCTCGGGCACGAACGCGAACTGCGATGCCGTGCTCGACGCGCTCGGCACGGGAGGCCCGGCCACGTCCACGCTCTCGGGCAGCGGCGCGGGCGTCGGGTGCTTCTTCATGAACATGGTCGGCGACCGCTACCGCGTCGCGGACACCGCGACGACCTCCGGGGCGACGTACATGCTCGCCCGCCGCGCCTGCGCCTGTCTGGAGTAGCGGTTCCTCCGGGGACAATCCGGCAGAGGAGAGGTGGAGAGGTCGGCGGGAGAGGTGGGGAGGTCCGGAAAAGGCCCGGCGCGTCGTCACGGACCGCGGGATGGGTCGTTCACCTCGCCGGCCGGACGTTCCAGGTCGCCGTCACCTGCGACGGCGCGTCGGTCTCCGGGAAGAACAGTCCGTGGAGCCGGGTGCCGACGTCGCTGCGGGCCTCGCCGAGCGCATCCACGGATTGCAGACGCACGCCGTCTACCGTCCCATCGGGCGCGACCAGGAGCACGACGGTCACCTCGCCCGCCGCCACGGGCGGGCACTTGTCGTAGTCCCGCCGGAAGCGCCGGTCCTCGCACGGGTCGCCGGGGAGGTTGCTCATCCCGGCCACCGCCTTCCGCACGAGGTCGGGGAGCGCCGACGTCACCCGGCGCAGGACCGTCCGCACCTGCTCCTCGGCCAGCGGTCCATCGATGGCGACCGCGGCGAGCGTCACGCTCACGTCGGGCGGCGGATAGCACTCGGGGAGGTCGGGCGCCGCGCCGCCGCCCGTCTGCATCAGCCGTTCTTCCTGCCGCCGGCAGTATTCGTCCAGATCCGCTTCCGCGGACGCGGCCAGGGCCTGGAGGCCGTCACCGTCCGTCGCAGATCGACCACCGTCGGCCTCCGCCGTGGCGGCCTCGCCGGAACCCTCGGCCGCGCTCTCCGCGTCTGTCGTCGCAGCCTGCGCATCCTGGCCCGTCGCTTCGGCCGCCGACGGCTGCGCCGCGTCGCCGCTCGTGACCGCGACATCCTCGATCGCCGGCGGAACCGGTGCGGAGACCGCCTCGGCGACCGCGACCGCGTCGGGCCCACCGCCCGTCGCCGCCGGCTCGGCCTTGCGACATGCCACGCCGTCCAGCAGCGCGGCGCCGCCCAGGAGCAGCACGGCGTTGGCGGCGATCTGCCGCAGGCGCGTCGCCTGCTCCGGCCGCGGCGGCGGCATGCGCACGGCAAGCTGCTCGAGCTGCTCCGCCCCGACCGCGCGCAGCATCGCCTTCTCGCTCGGGTGCAGCCGGACGCCCGCGGCCGACGCCGCCGCGTCGCGCTGGACGACCAGGCGTTCGCGGAACTCCGCATCGACCGCCGCGAGGCGCAGCAGCCGGTGCAGTCCCACCGGCACCGGCGGCAGCGCCGGCTCGGGCGTCCGGGAAGTCCCGGACCGCATGTCGTGCCTCTTGCTGGAGTCTCCCGCCACAGCCCACCTCCTGCGTCGAATCCCGGCGACGGCCCGCGGTTTCCGGAGTGCATCACGCCGGCGGGAGCCGTGCAAGCCCCCGCGCGACCAGGTCGCCGATGCGCACGTCCGCCAGAACACCCCCTTCGTACAGCGGGAACACGGACGGGTCGCCCCGCAGCCGCTCGAGGTGCGCGGCGGTCGCTCCCGTCGGCAGCGCCAGCGCGGCCCACGCTGCGGTCCCGCGAATCGCCGGGTCGGGTGATTCCAGGTACGGAGGAAGGTGCGGCGCCGCGTCCAGCGCGTGCTCGCGCCGCGCACGAGCCAGCCGCCCGATCCCCCACAAGATGCCCGGGTGCAGCGGCTCGAACTCGAGGTAGTTCCCGTCCTGCCGGATGAACGCCACCAGCACGTGCGCGAACCCGTCGGCCAGCGCCTCGCTCCGCGCCGTCGCCTCGCCCATCGCCTCCGGCGCACCCCACCCGATGCCCCCCGACTCGTCGGAGAGCGTCCAGACGAGCCGCCGCATGACGTTCCGCGCCGCTTCGAGCTCCTCTTCGGCCAGACGCGCGACCACGGCCCCCAGCACGCTCACCGCCCGCCACTTGATCGGCCCGTCGCCGGTCGCGAGCTGGCCGCACAACGGGTTGACCACCTGCCGCAGCGGCAGATGCAGCGCCTGCTCGAGGGCCGCCTCCAGCTCCGGCTGCCGCAGGATCGCCCCGACCCGCTTCTTCATCTCGCGCCCCGACCGCTCCCGCTCCGCCGTCACGCCGGTACTCCCTCCCGCCCTTCTCCGGTCGGCCGGGACGATAGCACGACCGTCCTGCCGGCGGTCCTGCGGGACGGGCGAATTGACGCAGGGCGTTCCGCCCGCTACGTTGCCGGCATGCGGGACGCGCAACAGATTCTCGATGACTCCCTGGCGCTGGCGCCTGCGGATCGGGCAGGAGTCGCGAGGGAACTCCTGGCCAGCCTCGATGATCCGGTCGACGCTGACGCCGCGGACACGTGGGTCAGCGAGATCGAGGCGCGGGCAAGGGACATCGCGGGCGGGGCGGTCGCGCTCGAGGATCGGCCGAAGGTCCGAGCGCGGCTGGTCGCCCGGCTGACGCGGCGCTGACGTGCGGATGAGACTGCATCCCGCGGCGGCGGCGGAAGCCGTCGCAGCCGCGGAGTGGTACGAGGGGCATCACCCGGTGACGTCGGGTGCGCGGTTTGATATGCCGGTCCCCGGCCGATATGTTTACATGCATGAGAACGACGATCCGCATGGACGACGGGTTATTGCGGCAGGCGAAGACTCACGCGGCGCGCACCGGTCGGACGCTCACGGCGTTGATTTCCGACGCCGTCCGGGAGGCGCTCGCACGGGGGCGGACGAGGCCGCGGCGCTGTGCGGTACGGTTGACGACCTTCCGGGGCCCGGGGGTTTGCCCCGGCGCGGATCTCGACGACAGCGCGTCGTTGCTCGATCTCATGGAACGCCACGATGCTTCTCCTTGACGTCAACGTCGCGGCCTTGGCCGCCGAGAGCGGGAACGAGACGGTGAGGAACGATCGGGACTTCACGCATCTCCAGGGTCTGCGCGTGCGCCACCCTGTCGCCGAGTAGCGGTGAGCGGCACTTCTCCCGGACCCGAAGGCGGGGAATTCGCGCGCGGCGCGTTTCGCGGGCGATTCCCCCGCTTGATCTGGATCGGCATCGTCTCCTGGCTGCTCTCCGGCGTCATCCTCCTGGTGGTCCCCGCCGTCCTGGGCTGGATCGGAGGACGCTACCAGGACGACGTGACCGGCGAGCTGTCCGCCTGCCGTGAAACCGGCGGCGCCGGTCTCGACGACGCCGAGACGGCCGACACGCTCTTCCGCGTCCAGTCCTGGTTCCCGTTCTGGAAGCCCCGCGCCGCGCCCCGCCGCGCCGAGCTGGTCGCGCAGGTCGCGGCAGGCCTGGAAGCCTGCCGGCGCAGCGATCCGCCGCCCGACCGGCTCGTCGACCGCGGCGTGCAGCTCGTCTGCGATCGTCTGCCGGAAACGATCGGCGCCGCCGCGGACCCACGCGCGCTCCGCCGGCGCATCGAGGAGTTCCTCCTCGACTTCGGCCGCGAGAAGGAGCTCGTCGCGCTGGAGAAGCGCCTGCCGTCGGGCGGCGACGTCGAGCGGCGGGTGCGTGCCCACCTCCGCCTCGGCGACGTGGCCGGGGCGGCGGACCAGTGGCGTGCGCCGGATGCAACCTCCGACTCCCGGACGACCACCTACCTGGGCAGGGGGCTCATCCTTTGCCTCGCCCGCGACTACGACGCCGCCCTCCCCGAGCTGGACCGGACCTGGCGCGCGCACGTCGCCGATGACCGGGGCGCCGCTTGGCGCGCCCAGTTTCTCGGCGCGGCCGCGGAGTGCGCCCGACGGGCCGGCGACTGGACGCGACTCGACGAGTTCCTCGTCGAGGTGCCCCGTACTCCGCTCGGCTCGGCCCTGGCCGCGCGGTACCGGGCGGAGCTGCGGGACGGGCGCATGGACGGGGCGACCGGCGACCGCATGCCGGTCGACCAGGACCCCGCCTTCGACCGGACCACCCTCGACGACAGGTTCCTCTCGATCGCGCGCGCCGCAACCACCGGAACGCCCGAGGAGCTGCTCGCGGCCGCGAACGGGACAGCGGTCCAGGACGAGCTCCGCGCGCTCGAGGCGGACGCACCGCCCGAGAGGTTCTTCGACGATCGGTGGTTCCCCCCGCTCGCCGAAGCGGGCATGCGCGCGGCGATCGACGCCCTGGCCGGCTTCGACACACCGGGCGCGCACGAGGCCGCCGCCGAGCTGCTCGTGCTCCTCGCCGTGCGCCTCGGCCGGCGCTGGGACGACCACCTGGAGGAGACCTTGGCGCGCGCCGAGTCGCTGCGCCCGGGCTGGACGCTGCCGCAGGCGCTCCGCACGACGTTCCGCGAGCTGCACGGGGAAGATGCGACCGACGGTGGCCGAGCGCTCGGCGTGGAGAAGCTGCTGGCCTCCTCTGCGACACCGCGGCAGAAGCTCGAGGACCTGCTGCGCGGCGCGGGCACGCCCGCCTCGCTCTCGGTGCTCTTGCTGCGCCTCACGCGCCTCGTCGTCGTCGGCCGGGCCGTGGGCGTCGACGTCCGTCGCTGGGAGGAGCAGCTCGCCGCGCTGCGCGCGATGGTCGACGCCCAGCCCAACCCCCGCCTGCTCCGCTTCGCCGAGCCCTTCTAGAGGGAGAGGTGGAGAGGGCGGCGGGAGAGGTGGGGAGCTCAGTACCCGGAGCGCACTCTGTAGGTGACCACCGTCTCCCCGCCGGCCGGCACGGACACCTTGAACACACAGACAGGGACTTCGGCCCACTGAGATAACGACGAAGACACCGTCAATTCTGGGATAGGCGAGTCGGTATCATTCGATCTGGTTGCGGGCGGTCTGCCAGGAACTTGCCGCGCCGGTGCCGACGTGTTCTACGGGGGCCGT
>JACRCX010000114.1 GCA_016218815.1 Deltaproteobacteria bacterium | reverse complement strand
CACCGTTCGGGAACTCCGCTGCCCTTCTTGCTGCCCATCGCCACCCTCCCCGCGCCCCGACAACCCGGCGCGGGGAACATCTCCTACAGAACGGAAAGTCATGCCAAATTCTCGGAAACGGGGCACCTTGACATGGCTGGCTTCGAGCGCTCCCATGGCGCCAAACGTCTCGCAGTCCCCGTTGTTCCCCTGGTTCTGCCCGTACCCGCCCCAGAACTCCCAGGAGACGAAGTCCGGAACATCGATCTTGGGCCACACGTTCTCGTCGACCGAGTCGGCGGCGGCAGCCGCATCCAGGTAGTCCTGGAACTCCTGCTCCCGATCGACGAGATCCTGCACGATTGGCGGGTCCTGAGCGCGAGCCAACGACGGCTCACCCAACACGGCGACAAAGGTCAGGCAGGCAGGCAGGCAGGCAGGCAGCTTGCTCACGGTATCTCCCTCCTCACCGGTCGTCCAGGGTCCCGCTACGCAAGCGTAGTGTACGGGCGGAAAATGAGAGGCGCAAGGCGCAGCCGTTCGCGGAGTCGTCGTTCCCGACGGTTCGGTCGCGGCTTCAGCCCTGCGAATCCAGGAATTCGGTGCGAGCGGTCCGAGACCGGCAGCAGCAATGCGGCTCACCCCGCGGGCCCCCCAACATCCACCCGTCAGGGTCGGAAATCGGATTGCCGTCGCGTGAGTGGCATCCGAGGTCGGATCGGGTTACGGTGCCGTTCGAACGGCGGAGCGGACCTCCGCGGGAGGCGGGCATGCGGGCGCGACGGCTTTATGGGCGGTCCATGTCCCGGGCGTTGGCAATCCTGGCGACATCGGCCGCGGTGGCGGGTTGCGCGGACGAAGGCGGGGGCCCGGCGACCCCTTGCACGCAGCTCAATTGCGAACTGGGCAGCCTGTCGTGCTGCGTGCCCGCGAGCCCCGGCGTGTGGGATCCCGCCGGGGGAACCTGCGTCTGTCCACCGCCGGACGATCCGGACGCGGACGCCGACGCCGACGCGGCGGCCGATGCGGATGCGGACACGGATACCGACGCGACCGCCGAAGCGGACCCGGACGCGGAGCCGGAGGCGGACGCCGGCGACGACGACGGCGGGACCGTCGACGAGCGGGGACCCTATCCGCCGGGGCCCTACGGCCTCGACGTCGGCGACGTGATGAAGAACTACTCCTTCCTCACGAGCAGCGGCCGGATCAGCCTGCAGGACGTGCGGCTCGATCGCGCGCACACGATCCTCTTCGTCTACCTCGGCTCGGCGAGTTGCGCCTACTGTTCGACGGAGACGCCGGAGCTGAACGTGCTGTACACGGACTGGGAGCCCCGCGGCCTGGAGATCCTCGGGGTGCTGGCCGACGACGATCTGGGGCCGCCGACGGGAGCGTCGGCGGACGAGTACTTCCGCGACGGGTACGGGGCGGAGTATCCGTACGGGGCGAACGAGTGGGCGGCGGGGACGCTGATGTCCGATCTCTTCCCCGACGGCAACGTCGGCCTGCCCGAGAACTTCATCCTCGACCTGGACACGATGCGGATCCGGGAGCGCATGGACGGGTATCCCGACAGCGGGGGCCTCGAGCCGTTCATCGATCGCTACCTGTAGGCCGCGGTTACGGCGTCGGGGGAGGAGGAGCGATTCCGGCGTCGCGACGTCCGGACGTGAATGGGTTGTTCGTGTCGATCCCGGGGCGACCCGTGTCGGGACGACCGGCGTCCGCCGGGGGCGGAGGGGGCGGAGGGGGAGGCGGCTCGCCGGCCTCGGGTCGCGCCGCGCCGGCATCGCGGTGCGGTGGGACCTCCCGGGGGCGCAGCAACACGACCTCGACGTCCTGGTCCTGGTCGAGGTGCAGGTAGCGGACGTCGGTCGCGTATCCGCGCGCCTCGACCTCGATCTTGATGTCCGCCCCGCCACGCACGAACTTCCCCTCGTAGGGGTTCTCGACCTCCACGTCGTCGCGCTTGATCGACGCGCCGGGCGGAACCGTGCGCACGCGAACGACGACGACCTCGTTCGGAGGGACGCCTGCCACGTCGTCCGCGGGTGCCGCGACCTCGGCGGCCGCATCCGCCTCCTCCTCGATGGGCGCGGCGTCCTCCGCGGCGACCGCGTCCTCCGGTCCGGTCTTTTCGGACGCCGCACCGGCGTCGAGCGGTCGGGCCGCGAGACCGATCGAGGCGTCGAGCGCGGCTGCGGCGGAAGCCGCGGCGTCGGGCGAGGCGTCCGCGGTGCCTCCCCCGCGGCCGAACGCGAGGTAGGCGCCGACGGCGCCGGCGGCGAGAACGAGGACGGCGAGAGCGACCCAGAGGCCGGTGCGGCTCCTGGTGGTATCGAGGCTGACCGAGTCGGCCAGGGCTTCGGGAACGGACCGGCCGCTCGGGCGGGGCAGGCCCATGGGCGGCGGCGGCGGGGCGGAGGAGAGGGCGGTGCGCTGGGCGGAGCGCATCAGGGCGCTCTTGGACATGCCGCCGAAGATTTCCTTGAGCCGCGGGTCGTTGATGAGGGCGCCGAGGGCGGCGGCGAACTCGCGCGCGTCCGCGAAACGATCCTCGCGATGTTTGGCCATCGACTTGAGGATCACGTCCTCGACCTCCTGGGGCAGGTCGGGCCGCACCGTGTGGGGCGGCGGGGGCTCGGAAGAGAAGATGTTGATGATCAGCTCGTTGTAGGTGTCGCCGGTGAAGGGGTACTGGCCGGTGAGCGCCTGGTACAGGATGACACCCAGGGCGTAGATGTCGGTGCGGGCGTCGATGTCCTTCTTCCCCGACGCCTGCTCGGGGGACATGAAGTAGGGAGTGCCGAGCACGGTGCCGGTCTTGGTGAGGTGGAGGTCGTCGCCTCCGACACGCATCTTGGAGATGCCGAAGTCGAGGACCTTGACGTGGGCGTGGGGGTCGGCGCCGGTGGTGAGGAACACGTTTTCCGGCTTGAGATCGCGGTGGATGATGCCGCGCGAGTGGGCGGCGACCAGCGCGTCGAGCACCTGGAGAGCGACCGGAAGGATGAAGCGAGGGCTGACCGGGCCCTCGCGCGCCAGGTAGTCGGCCAGGGTCTCGCCCTCGAGGAACTCCATCACGAGGTAGTGGGTGCCGTCGTCCATCTGCGAGAAGTCGAACACCTGGACGATGTTCTTGTGGCCCAGGGTGCCGGCGACCCGCGCCTCCTGTTTCAGCCGCCGCACGACCTCGACGTCCCGGGAGTACTCGTCGTGCAAGACCTTGATCGCGATCTTGTTGCCGACCTCGACGTGTTCGCCCTGATACACGGCCCCCATCCCGCCCTCGCCGATCTTGCGTTCGACGCGGTAGCGGCGGTCGATGATGGAGCCGATCAGTTCTGCGACCATGCCCGGGCCTCCGGCCAATCTCGTCGGCCAGCGTATCGCACGCGGCGAACGGGAGCAAGGCGAGAGGAGGTGGGTCGAACGGACGAGTGGATCGATCGGAGGAGTGGATCGATCGGAGGAGTTCTTGGTTCGGCGGTGCCGGGGAGCGTGTCCGGAACCAAGAACCGACAACCAAGAACCAGGAACGCCTTCGCCTTGCGCCTTCGCCTTCGCGTTGCCCCGGCGGGGCGGCTCCTGTATCCTGCAAGCGGCGGATTGTCGGCATGTTGCGCGACGGATCCATCATCGACGGCAGGTACCGCCTGCTCGACAAGATCGGGGCGGGGGGGATGGGTTCGGTGTGGCTGGCGGAGAAGCTGGCGACCTACGAGCGGTTCGCGATCAAGTTCATCCACCAGCACGCGCTGGGCGACGACTCGTACTGCGCGCGGTTCAGCCGCGAGGTCCAGGTATTGCGAGGGCTGCGGCACCCGAACATCGTCGACGTCTTCGACTGGAGCCTGCCGGAGCCGGGCCGGCAGCCGTCCGCGTACGTCGTCATGGAGCTGCTGGAGGGCGAGCCGCTCCAGGACGTGCTCAAGCGCCGCAACCGGATCCCGCCGGGACTGCTGGTCCGGATCATGCTCCAGGTGCTCGACGGCATCGCCGCGGTGCACGAGCAGGGGATCGTGCACCGCGATCTGAGCCCCGCGAACATCTTCCTGGTCAAGACGCCGAACCCGGTCCCCCGCGTGAAGATCCTCGATTTCGGGCTGGCCAAGGGCCTGGGCCACACCAGCGCCGACTCCGCGGTCACGCAGCCGGGCTCGGTCCTCGGCCGCGCCGCCTACGCCGCGCCCGAGATCTTCAGCGACGCGGAGCTGGACACGCGCGCGGACATCTTCGCCTGCGGGATGATCATGTTCCGCGCGCTGGTCGGCCGGTTTCCGTTCCGCGAGACCAAGGTCGACCTGATGTGGGCCGAGCGCTACTCGGAGCGCAACAAGCACGATCCCTATCCGCCACCGAGCCGGTTCGTCGGGGACATCCCCGCCGCGGTCGAGAGGATCGTCGTCCACGCGCTGCGGCGTCGTCCGGAAGAGCGCTATCCGACGGCGACCGAGATGCAGAAGGAGCTGTTGCGGGCGGACAACCTGCTGCCGCCCGGCATGCGGAACATCACGGCCGAGATAGTCCTGGGCGCCGCCTCCTCCGCGCAGGGCTCACCCCCGGGCTCGCCCTCTCCCGGCCGGACGACGGGGCGAAAGGGCCTCGGCTCCACCCTGCTGGGCACCCCTCCCGCGGGGGCGGCCGTTCCCGCGCTGGCCACCACGGTGCGCGACGAGGCGGCGATCGCGGCGCGCTCGGCGCCGCGGGCCGCCGGCGCCGGCCACCTGGCCACCGGGCCGGTCGTCTTCGGCGCGCAGGAGGAGGAGGCACCGGCCGAGCAGACGGTGATGGCGCGGGTCACGGACACGGCGGTCTTCACGTATTCCGACCCCGCGATGACCGACGCCGGAGCGGCGGCCGAGTCCCCCGCGTCCAGCGGCGGGTCGCAGACGTCGGCGGCGGGCGAGCTGGCCGGGGACGTCGCCAGCTCGATCGGCGCGCCCGCCCTGCGCCGACGCTCCGGGCTCTTCCGGCGACCCGCGGTGCTGGCCTTCGCCGTCGTGATGGCCGCGTTGCTCGTCACGGTCGGGATCCTCGTCCTGCGCGGCGGGGGCGCCGAAGGCTCACCGGACCGGTCCCCGGCCGCGGCGGGCACACGGGAGTCGCCGGGAGAAGCCGACGCCGGCGAGCCGGAGCCTCCACCGCGAGAGAACCCCGCCGAACGTCCCCTCACCCCGCCCTCCCCCGCCGTCCAGGCGAAGCCGAGCGTCCGGCCCGAGACGGTCGGCCCGACCCCCGCCGCCGCGGACGCCGGGGTGGAAGAACCGGACGCCGTCGCCGCGGCCGAGGCGGGTCAGGCGGAGGCCGGTACCGTCGCCACGGCGGACGCCGGAGCGGACGGCGAAGGGAGCGGCGCCGAGGCCGCGTCGGTCGCAGTCGCGCCGGCGGACGGCCGGGACGGCGCGGGGGATCCGGGCACGACGGTGGCTGCGATCCGCGACGCGGGCCCGGAGACTGCGGCCGCGCGAGACGCCGGCACGGGAACCGTCGCGGCGGCGCGGGACGCCGGCGGCGCGACACCGCCGCGGGATGCGGGTGCGGCCCCGCCGCCGCGGGACGCCGGCACAGGCGCGGCAGCGAACCGCGATGCCGCGACGGCGACGGCGCGCGACGCGGGGACGGCCGTCACGCCGCGGGACACCGGCGCCGCGGCGACGGCGAGGGACGCAGGTGCCGCGGCGGTGCCGCGCGACACCGGTCCGGCCGCGCCGCCGCCCGACGACTTCATCACGGACTACGACCCCCACCCCGAGGCTCCCCGTGACGCGGGAACCTCGACTCCGCCGCCCGGCGGCGACGACTTCCTCACCGACTACGAAGGCGGGCAGACACGATGAGCACCATGCCGGTTCGTTGCGGAGCGATGCTGTTGGGCGTGCTGTTGGCGGGCGGCCCGGTCCGCGCGCAGGTGGAGGACCCCGTCGAGCAGGCGCGGGAGCTGTTCGAGGAGGGCAACGCGGCGGCGCGAGCTCAGGAGTACGACCGGGCGCTGGAGCTGTTCCATCGCTCGTACCTGCTCAACCCCAATCCCACCGTCACGTTCAACATCGGCCTGTGCTACCAGAAGATGGGCGACGCGCCGGCTGCGGTGCAGGCGTTCGTCGACTACCTCGAGGAGGGGGGCGATGCGCTGCCCGAAGAACGCCGGTCGCGGACGCAGGAGCTGATCGACGGGCTGGCGCCGCAGGT
>JACRCX010000113.1 GCA_016218815.1 Deltaproteobacteria bacterium | reverse complement strand
CGTCCTCGAAGGCGCGCAGACGAAGTCGCAGGCGATCAAACGTCGCCGGGTCCCGCACGCCGGAGAGCACCTCCTGCCGAATGGGCCCGACGATCGCCACACGGTCGTCGGCAATGAGGTCCGTCAACTCCTGCCGGAGGAGGGCCTCCTTCTCGTTCAGGACTCCCGCCTGCCGCCGCAGCGCCAGCGACCAGACGGTGGTGTCCACGAGGACCCTCACGAGCGCTTCCTCCGGCGTTCGGCCTTGTGGTCGTAGCCGGGATCGAACTCGACCCGGCCGAAGAGGTCGAGGATCCGCAGCGCTTCCCTCCGGCGCACGTACTCCTGGAGCGCCGCGGTCACGGCGTCCTTCTTGGTCTTGTGGCCGCCGGCCTTGCGTGCCTCCTCGATCAACTCGTCGTCCAGTGCCAGGTTCGTCGCCACGGCGTCACCTCCACGCATCATCTTACACATCGGGATGTGTGGCGGCAAGGGCGAGGTGCACAGGCACGGACCGATCCCACGCGCCACGCCTCACGATTCCGGTGCGTCCGCGGCGTCCAGAGCGGCGAGCAGCGCGCGCAGGTCCTCGGGCGGCGGCGCTTCGATGCGCAACGGCGCCGGGGCGCCCGGAACGGGCAGCTCGATCCGCAAGGCGTGCAGCGTGAGACGGGCGCACAGGACCTCGTCGCCACTCAGGCCGAGGTCGGCGGCCGTGACCCGGGACGCGCCGCCGTAGAGCGGGTCGACCAGCAGCGGAGAGCCGATCGAGCGCAGGTGGACGCGCACCTGGTGCTGGCGCCCCGTGCGCGGACGCGCCTCGACCAGGGCCGGACAGGCCAGCGGCAGGCGCCAGGCACGGACGAGATCGACCTCCGTGCTCGAGGCCAGCGCCCCCGCCTCGCCCGGGGCGGCGGGACGCATCTTGCCCTTGCGCGCCGTGTGGAGGGGCGTGTCGATGACCCCGTGCGCCGCGGGCGGCGGGGCCCGCACGATCGCGAGGTACGTCTTGCGGACCTCGTGACGCTCGAATGCCAGGCTCAGCGCCCGGTGCGTGCCGGCATCGCGCGCGAAGACGACGACCCCGGACGTATCTCGGTCGAGCCGGTGGACGACCCACAGCGGCTCGCCGCGCTCGCGCTCCACCACCCGCCGGAGGCACGCGTCGGGCTCCTCGCGGCGCGCCGGGACGACGACGAGGCCCGCCGGCTTGGCCACGGCCAGCAGGCGTTCGTCCTCGTGGAGCACGGACCACGTCGCCGACATGGGGCGCATCGTAGCCCGACTTGCCGCGACGCTCCATCTCGCGTAGGTTCGGTAGCCGCGGCGGAGGGGCGAAGGAGCGCACGGCATGCGGATCCTGGGCACGATCGTCCTCGGTTTCCTGTTCCTCATCGCGTTCAGCGCCTTTTTCCTGTTCCAGTCGGTGACCAGCTACCCGGGGGACACGGAGGCGGTGGTTTCCACGTTGCGTGCGGCCGACGTGCGCACGGCAACGCTGGACACGTTGCAGGCGCAGCTCGAGGAGAAGGTTCGGGCGGACGCGGAGGACCCCGTGTTCGCGGAGTTCGTCCTGTCGCAGGCGCGACAGGTGATCGACCAGGTGATTACCGACGAATGGTTCTACTCGACGATCGGACAGGCCCACCGCGGCCTGGTCGACTTCCTGCAGAGCGGCACGGACAAGGTCCGCATCGACCTGACCCAGACCAAGGACCGGCTGCGGCAGATGTTGTGGGAGGCCGGCCGGCACGGCGTCGAGGTGTGCGACGCCGTCGGCGGCGATCGGTCGTGCTACGACACGGCGCGCGACCTGCAGCGGACCCTCCAGGTCTACCGGCGGCAGGTCGATGCGACGATGGCCGAGGTCCCGGACACGGTCAACCTGACCTGGCTGCTCACCCGCGGCGGGGTCGAGCCGGGGGCGGTGGAAGGCTCCTCGGAACTCGCCGAAGCGCGCGAGGGCCTCCGGAAGCTGGCCATGGTGCGGTGGGCCGGGCTCGGCGCGCTACTCGTGCTCCTGGGACTGATCGTGCTCATCAACATGCGCAGCCTGCCGCGGATGATGGTCAACGCCGGCATCGTGCTCGCTCTCTCCGCCGCCGTTTACCTCGGAGCCGTCTCGGCCTTGAGCACGTGGCTCGGGGACACGATGGAGCGGCAGGCGGACGACGCGCGTGCGGAGGCGGTGGCCAACGGAGAGCCGGAGTTCGCGCACGTCGCCGCGGGACGCGTGGTGACCGAGGTCTTCTCCCGCATGACGGGGCGCGCAACGGTGCCGGTGACGATTCTCCTGGTCGGCGGGTTGGGGCTGGTCGGCGGCGGCATCGCCCTGCACCTCGTGCGGCGACGGCGGCTGCAGCCGAAGGTCCGCACCGTACCCCCCCCGCCGCCCTTCGCCGGGCCGATGCCGCCCGGGTACTACCCGCCCGCGGCACAGTAGCCGGGGGAGAGGAGACGCCCATGTCCGAAGTCGTGGTGCTGGGCGGCGGAATGGTCGGCGGAATCATGACCCGCGACCTGGCGACCGAACCCGGGCTGCACGTCACCGTGGTCGACCGCGACCCTGCCGTCCTGGAGCGCCTGGCCCGCCGGGCCCCCGTCGCGACCGAACGCGCCGATCTCTCGGATCCCGACGCGGTGCGCGTGCTCTGCCGCCGCTTCGACCTCGTCGTCGGCGCCGCGCCCGGATTCCTCGGCCTGCGCTGCCTGCGCGCGGTCCTCGAGGCCGGCAAGCCGGTCGTCGATATCTCGTTCATGCCCGAGGACGCCCGGCAGCTCGACGGCCTCGCCCGGGAGAAGAACGTCACCGCGGTCGTCGACTGCGGCGTCGCACCGGGACTGTCCAACCTGTTCTGCGGCCGCGCGATGGCCGAGCTTCGCGACTTGGAACGCGTCCTCATCCTGGTCGGCGGCCTGCCGGTGGTGCGCCGCTGGCCCTGGGAGTACGCCGCCGTCTTCTCGCCGATCGATGTGATCGAGGAGTACACCCGGCCGGCGCGCTTCGTGGAGCACGGGACGACGGTCGTGCGCGAGGCGCTCAGCGAGCCGGAACTGGTCGAGCTGCCGGGCGTGGGCACGGTCGAGGCGTTCAACACCGACGGACTGCGCTCGCTGCTCGACACGGTCCACGCCCCGTTCGTCAAGGAGAAGACCCTGCGCTGGCCCGGCCACATCGAGAAGATCCGGGTGCTGAGGGCGCTGGGACTGCTGGGGACGGCGGCCGTGCACGTCGGCGGCGTCGAGGTGAGGCCCATCGACCTCACCGCGAAGCTGCTGTTCCCGCAGTGCCAACTCCGCGACGGGGACGAGGAGTTCACGGTGCTGCGGGTCGAGGCCGATGGCCGCCTCGAGGGCCGGCGCGTCCGCCGCACCTGGGACCTGCTCGATCGCACCGACCGGGCGACGGGGGAGACCTCGATGGCCCGCACGACCGGCTTCCCGGCGACGATCATGGCCCGCATGCTGCTCAGAGGCGAGGTCCGGAGACCGGGAGTGCACCCCCCCGAGGCGTTCGGCGGCGAGCCGGCGATCGTCGAGCGGATGCGTACGGATCTGGCGAGACGCGGCGTGGCCTATTCCGAGCGGACCACACCGCTGCCCGAAGACGATTGAGGGTGCGAGGTCAGGATCGGGGAAGCTGGTAGGTGCCGTCGAGGCGCTGGACCATCTCCTCGAGCCGGCGGTCGAGTTCCGCCAGCTCGCGGGCGAGCTGCGCGTCGTCGATCTCGCCGCGGCGGCGCCGCTCCTCCAGAACCGCGCGGTGGTTCTCGTACCACTTCTCCGGATCGAAGTTGTAGGTCAAAACGGCGGGTCCTCCCCGGCCGCGGGTGTCGCCGGGGCATCCGGTGCGCCGGTCTCGCGGAGGGCGCGGACGAGCTTGCGGACGCCCGCGCGGCGGTCGCTCGACGATTCCTCCGCCGGTCCGGTGCACGAGGGGCAGCCGCCGCGGCAGCCGCACCCGCCGACCAGGTCCGCGACGTTCTCCAGCAGCGACTCGCGCACGTAGAACAGCTCCTCGGCGAGCCCTACACCGCCGGGGTACGCTTCGTACAAGGTCAGCGTCGCCGCCTCGATCTCTCCCTCTACCGTTTCCGACAGATTGGCCACGATGTCGCGCGGATCGCACAACAATTTCATGGCCCCGACGTGGCGGAGCGCGTAACCCAGTCCGTGGAGCGCGTCCACGAGCGCGGGGCGACTGAGCTCGAAAGACTCGGCCAGCGCCGCCGGTACGGTCCACCACGTGCCGTTGGTGTGCATCTCGAGCTCCGGCAGGTGGACGTCGCCCCAGCCGACGTTCTCGTGCGTGTGGAACTTGATCTTCTTGTACCCGACGACGCGCTCGACGACGCGCACCTCGCCCCAGCCGACGTCCACGCGGCCCCCCGCCGCCTTGGCCTCCGCCTCGCGTTCCAGCACGGTGACGCGGGAGTAGGTCTGGGCGTCGGTGTAGTAGTCGCAGTCGACCGGCGTGACGTAGGCCTTGCGGTTCTCGTAGTCGAGCTGCTCGACCTGGTACGTCTCGCCGGCGTGCTGGTAGACGGCCTGCTCGTGCACCATGGTGTGCGCGCCGCGGAAATCGATCTCGCCCAGGACGACGTCGCGGGAGCGATCGACGACGACGAAGTTCTCGGCGCCCACGGTGCGCAGGCCGACCTGCTGCGCCGGGTAGGCGTCGGCGATCCAGTGGTAGCGCTCGCCGCCGTCGAGCAGCACCTTCTTCTCGGCGAGGAAGTGGAGCACCTCGCCCGTGCCGTCGCCCCCGAGACTGCCGAGGGACTCGTTGCGCTCGAACGGCAGCTCGAACGCGGCGCACTTCACATGGGACAGGAGTATTTCCAGGTTGTCCGGGTTGACGCGGCCGTGCTCGACGCCCGCGTGGCGGAGGTAGTCCGGCTGCGTCGCGACGAACTGGTCGAGCGGGCTGGAGCTGGTGACCAGGACGGCGACGCTGGGGGCGAGCCTGCGACCCGCGCGGCCGGCGCGCTGCCAGAGTGCCGCCACGGAGCCGGGGTAGCCGGCCAGGATGACGGCGTCGAGCGCGCCGATGTCGATGCCCAGCTCGAGCGCGTTGGTGGCGACGACGCAGCGCAGGTCGCCGTCGCGCAGCCCGTGCTCGATCTCGCGCCGCAGGTTCGGGAGGTAGCCGCCGCGGTAGCCGGAAATCCGCTCCGGATCCCGCCCCTGCTTGTGCTCGTGATCCCGCAGGTACCGCACCAGCAGCTCGACCGCGTTGCGCGACTGGGCGAAGACCAGCGTCTGCACCTTGCGGTCGATGAGGTCCCCGGCCAGCCGGCAGGCGCTCTTCAGGTACGAGGCGCGGATGCCGAGCGCCGCGTCGACGACCGGTGGGTTGTAGATCAGCAGGTGGCGGGCGCCCCGCGGCGCTCCGGACTCCGAGACCCACGCGAACGAGCCCTCGACGAGGCGCTCGGCCAGCTCGCGCGGATTGCCGATCGTCGCCGAGGAGCAGACGAAGACTGGCTTCGCCCCGTGGAAGGCCGCGACGCGCTGCAGGCGGCGCAGCACGTTGGCGACGTGCGAGCCGAACACGCCGCGGTACTGGTGCAACTCGTCGATCACCACGTAGCGCAGGTTCTGGAACAGCTTCGCCCATCGCGGGTGGTGCGGCAGGATGCCCGTGTGCAGCATGTCCGGGTTGGTGACGATCACGCCGCCCTGCTCGCGCGCGACGCGCCGCACGTCGCCGGGCGTGTCGCCGTCGAACGTCACCACCCCCGCCGGGACCTCGGCCTCCCCCAGCAGCCCGCGCAGCGCCAGTTCCTGGTCGCGCGAGAGGGCCTTGGTCGGGAACAGGTAGATCGCCCGCGCGGCCGGCTCCTCCAGCAGCCGTTGGGCGACCGGCAGGTTGTAGCAGAGGGTCTTGCCCGACGCGGTCGGCGTGGAGACGACGACGTTCCGGCCCGCCCGCGCGTGCTCGAACGCCTCCGCCTGGTGGATGTACAACTCCTCGACGCCCCGCCGGCGCAAGGCGGCCACGATCCGCGCGTCCAGGCCCGCCGGCATCGGCGCCGTGCGCGCCTCCTCCGCCGGCAGCTCGACCCGTCCGGCAATGCACGGCCCGACCGGCGGCCGCTCCCACGCGTTCAGCGCCGACTCGACCCCCTCCGGCCATCGTCCCGGCAGGACCCGCATCGGGAGAGAAGCTAGCAGAGGGCAGGGAGGGAGGGAACAGGGGGAGGGAGGACACGGAGGGGAGAGGAGGGCGCGGAGACCGACTTACCGCTGAGGCGCTGAGGGCGCGGAGACAGACGCTGAGAAGACACCTCGGTGGAAGGGATGGGGATGGGGATGGGGATAGGGATAGGGATAGGGATGGGGGCCAAGCGTGGCGGAGCCTGTCGGTGCACGCTAGCGGGGTTTCCGTGCTGCGGGTCGGCGCCGCCACGTACCTCACGCGCGAAGTCTCGGGCGCGCGGGCTCATGGCAACCGGACCCTGCGAGGACTCACCGACATCCGACGATGGCTCGTGGGCAACTTCGGCGACGATGCGGAGTGGCGGGAGATCCCGCGCGAGATCGAACTGTGCCCGGGAGTCATCGTGCGGATCAGGTAGTGCAGGAAGCCGCCGCCAACGTCTGATCGACGATCTCCTCCCCCGCCACCCTCTGCACCATCCCGACGATCATCCTCGCCCTCCTCCCCGGCACGACCTCCTCCACCAGCAACGCCAGCGCCAACGTCCCCACGGCCGCCCAGTTGACCCTCTCCTGCAGTGCCTCCCGGGTGAGGTGCCAGAGCCACAGCACGAACGCGCCGCGGGTGGCCTCGTCGGCGTAGAGCTTGGTGGCCATCTCGGCGGCCTGGGCGAGGTCGTTCTCGGCGCCGAGTAGGGTCAGCTTGCCGGTCCGCATGCTCTCGGCCACGTGCCCGGCGTAGTAGATCATGATCTCCGAGCGGACGTGGCGCTCAAGGCGGCGGCGAGGTCCGGCGGCGATCTCGATCTGCTGGTCCTGGGTCAGGGCGAAGCCGTCGACACGGCCGGAGGTGCCCTCGGACGGGATGATGGAGATGTCGCCGAAGGTGCGTCCCTGGAGGACGGCCATCACGGCGTGACCGGCCTCGTGGTAGGCGGTGCGTTCGAGGCGGGGGACGCGGTGGACGGGCTTCCGCTGCGTGCTCCCGCTCATGTCGACCTCGACCGTGGACGCCCCCTCCCACCCCGACGAAGCCATGCGCGGGCGGGGGAGTCCAGGGGAAGAGGGGCACGGTCGACGCGGTGAGCACCGGCGCGGTCGGGTGCGTTCTGGGTGGTGGTCTCCGGGCGGCGGACTACGACGCGGTCGGCGTGGGTCGGCGCCTCTCGGGTGCCGGGCTCCGGGGAGGTGGCCGCTGGCCCGACGCCAGCCCGGCGGCTGACGTCGCGGACCGCTGGCGGGCTCGTCGCCCTTGACGTCCGGTGCTCCGCACGGGACGATCCATGCGGAGGGGCGATCATGCCGGACGATGCCGTGCGATCAAGGTCGGAGGCGGCGTGGGTCGTGCTGGCCGCCGTGCTGGCCGCCGTGCTGCTGCCAGGATGCTACGCGACCCGCGTCGAGGAGTCGGACGCGGGATCCGACGCCCGCGCCGACGCAGAGTCGGACGGTCGCGCCGACCCCGGCCCCAGCGAGGACGCGGGGATGGAGGCGGCCACGGGAGAAGTGCCGGACGACGACGAGGGCGGCTCGACGCGCCCCGAGGGTGACGCCGACTTGGGAGCCGCCGACGGCGAGGTCGACGGCGAGACGCCGGATGCGTCAACCGACGGACGAATCCGGCAGACCCTGTGCAGCGACTTCCGGGAGGGATCGTGCACGATCCACAGCGGCGCGGGTTGCCCGGTGACCATGCCGGATGTCGGGGAATCCTGCACGGAGGTCATGCGATGCAACTACGGCTGGGGCGGGCACTGCGACCCGGGAGGCTGGACCAGCGCGTCTTGCGGCGGCGGCCACTGGAGTACCGCGAGCATGCACTGCGATCCCCCGATGCCGTGAGCCGGAGGTCGGCGGCACCCGCGCCGCAACCGACGCCCACGCGTCATCCTCCGACATGTCGAGGCGCAGGAGTTCGAGGCTGTCGCCGCCGTTCTTGTGCGAGGCCGGGAGACCGACATGTCCGCCGCGAGGCCGCCGCCAGCGCCCGAGGGCATCCACCACCTACCGGATCGCTCAGGACGTGCTACGATCTGTTCCGGTGGAGCCGTGGAAGGGTTGGCGACAAGCGGGGATGCGAGCGGAGGGAGACGGGCGTCTTCGCCGGGACCCGGTTGCGGCCGACGCGCCGTCGCCGGTTGGTTCTGCGCGTGTGCGGTGGGGGTGGCTGCGGTCGCCTGTCCGCGCGACGATGGTACAGGCACCCGGTCCGACATTTCCGAGGAGACCGACGACGTTTGCGGAGCCTCCGGCCTCCGACTCTGTCGAGGATCCCTCCCGGGGACCGTCTGTCGTGCGGACTACGAGCCGGGATGCCCTCCGTGCCCCGAGGCGTTCGGCGCATGCTCCGAGTTCATGAGATGCGACTACTGCCTGGGAGGCGCGTTCGGCTGCTGCGAGTGGGAATCCGCCTCCTGCGAGCGCGGGGGGTGGGTCCTGTACCACACGGTCTGCGATCCGCCCCGCAGGGATGCCGACTCCGACGCCGAGGACGCCGTCGACGACGTCGGGGTCTCACCGGACGTCGCCGCCGACGAGGGCGACGTAGAGCCGGAAGCCGCCGACACCGCCGCCGACACCGGCGTCGAGTCGGTCGTCGACGCGTCCTGCGGGGATCCGGCTCTGATGGGTGCGTTCCCTTCCTGTCGGGCCAGCAGCACGGAGGATGAGTGCGCAGCCCTCGGCGGATCGTGGGTCTTCTCCTTCTGCGAGTGCCCCACGGGCCAGGGAGGCTGCCATTGCACGGCCTCTCGGGACTGCCTTTCGTGGTGCATGGCGCACGCGTCATCGCAGGCGGAGTGCAATGCCCTCACCGTCGGCACCTGTCTGGAGGTTGACCCCTATCGGATCGGATGCGCCTGCGAGATCATCGAGGGGATGGGCGTCATCGTCTGCGACGACTAGATCGTGCGCTTTGCGTGACGAGGCTGGAAGACGGCGCGGATCGCGACCATCGTAATACCCCACGCCGCCAGGGTGGACCCCGAACGGCCCGTCCGTCAAGCCCTGGACACCGCTCGTCATGATCGAGTCGGCCTTGCGCCGGTCTGCTCCGTGTCGTAGATCCCAGCTCATGTCTCCTTCGCACGGCTCCCCGAGCGACCGTCCGGGCCCGCGCCGGCTTCGCCCCGGCGGCGCCGGAGCCACGGGACGACGCGCTTGGACCATCTACCCCCTCCGGACTGCGTGGGTCGTGGCCGGAGCTGTCGCGGTGCTGGCGGCCTGCGCGAGGGCCCCGGCACCGGACCGCGGCGAGACCCCGGCCACGACCGCGACGGGGTCCACGGACGTCGGAACGGACCCGAGCGGGCCGGCGATCGTCGTCGACGCTCCAGACGAATCCCACCCGCCGGACTGCCGCAAGCTGGGAGAATCGCCGCCGGCTTCCGTCGACGGCCTCCAGGCCACCGTCGGCTTGTTCGACTGCGGCGGCCAGGACGCGCGCGAGTTGTTGCTCAACGCGCGGGTGTGGAACGTCTCGGACCATCCCATCCGCTTCTTCCGCATGCCGACCTGGTACCCGATGCTCGTCTTCGAGGTGCGCCGCGCCGCGGGCGAGGCGATCCCCAACGGGCCGCCGCCGGTGCCGCCGGAACCCTCGGACGGCTGGTGGCTGGAACTTGCCCCCGACCACGACTACCTCTTCGACGCATCGGTCGGCTCCGTGATGGCCGTGGACCTGGAGCCCGGCGACTACGAGCTCCGCTTCACCTACGAGAACGGCGACGACTCCGGCGGAACCTGGGTCGGCAAGCTGGAGACCGGCTGGGTGCGATTCACGCAACGGTAGCGTCGGGTCCGCCGGGGCGGCTACGCCGAGCCTTCGGCCGCCACCAGCCGCCGGATCCCGTCGCGGAGCACCAGCACGTTGAAGTTGAAGAGCAGCCCGATTCTCCAGCCGCCCAGCCGCAAGTACGTGAGCAGCTGCGCCTCGTGCAACGGCGACAGCCGCTCCACGCACTTGACCTCGACCACCACGCGGAAGTCCACGAGCAGGTCGGCGCGATAGACGCAGTCGAGCCGCCGCCCCTTGTACAGGAGCGGAATCGGGACCTGGCGCGCCAGTCGAACACCTCTGTCCCCCAGCTCGGCCGCCAGGCACTCCTCGTAGGAGGACTCCAACAGCCCCGGTCCCAGCGCCCGGTGCACGTCGATCGCCGCCCCGATGACGCGTTCCGTCAGTCCGTTGACGTCCGCGAACGCCGGATCCGCCATTCCCCGCCGCCCCACCGTCTGCCGTCCCCACTCGCCCCTCATCGTGACCTCGCCGTCCTTTCTGTCGGTCCTTCCCCACCCTTCTTGCTGTCTTCTCAGCGTTTGTCTCAGCGCCCTCAGCGTCTCAGCGGTAAGTCGGGTCGGATCTCCGCGCCCTCCCTCCCCTCCGCGGCCTCCTCCCCCCTCAGCTCCCTCCCCGCGTGAGCGTGCGCACCGCCTGCGAGATCTGGTCGACGACCTTCGCCGCCAGCTCGACCTGCACCTGGAAGCGGCTCACGACCACCTGGAGGCGCAGCATCTCCTGCGGGTCGGTGACCCGCCCGCCGAGCGCCTTGTCCACCCAGGCGTCCGTCTCGCGCTCCGCCTCCCGAAGGTCGATCAGTACCGAGCGGAACGAGACGCCGGACGAGTGCTCTTCGGTGCGGCCGTCCGGCGCCGGGATCGACTCGCTGACGATCGGTCGCACCCGGTGACAGGTTCCCTCCACATCCGGGATCATCCGCCGCCCTCCTTCCCTCCCCCCCCTCCCCTCACCCCCCGGACGAAGCCCTCCATCGCGCTCGGCGCCCTCCCCGTTGCGTCGATCCGCCGCGTCCCTCTATTCTCGCCCCGTGCCCCGCACGCCGCTCATCCTGGCCTTCGACACGTCGACCGATACCGCGGTCGTGGCGGTGGGTCGCGGCAGCCGGCCGCTCGCGATCCGCCACGAGCCTGCACCGCGGGCGTACGACGAGGGGCTGGTGCCGCGGATCGTCGAGGCGCTGCAAGAAGCGGACGTCCGCGCGGAGGATCTCGAGGTCGTGGCCTGCGGGTGCGGGCCCGGATCGTTCACCGGCCTGCGCATCGCGCTGGCGACCGCGAAAGGCTACGCCTTCGCGCTCGGGCTGCCCCTGGTGCTGGTCCCCTCCACCGGGGCGATGGCGGCGGCGGTGCGCGGCTGCCGCTCGGTCGTCGCGGTGCTGGACGCCAAGCGCGGCCAGATCTTCGCGCAGGCGTTCGACCTGCACGGCTGGCGGACACGACTCTCGGCGGGTCCGCGCGAGACGGCCCGCGCGATCCTCGACCCCGGAGAGCTGGCGTCCTGGACGGCGGCGCGGCGGCTGGCACGACCGAGGGCAATGATCGGGGCGGCGGCGCCGCCGGACGGACTGGCGGACCCGGTGCGCGCACCGTTCCTTCCGGTGCGTTTCCCTCCCGGACCCGAGCTGCTCGCCCTGGCGCGCCGCGCGTTCCTGGCGGGTCGCGTCGCAGCTCTCGACGAGGCGGAGCCCGAGTACATCCGTCCGCCGCCGTTCAACCGTCCGTCGGGCGGGCCGCGCGGGGCGAAGGGCAGCCGCGGCTAGTAGTCGCCGCTGCGCTGCCGCTCCAGCACGTCGACCTCGGCGGCAAAGCTGGAGAACATGGTCCGGCGCCGCTCGTCGGCTGCCTCCAGGTGCCGACAGATCATGTAGATCTGGCCTGCCGGATCGTGCGGATCGGTCAGCTCGCGCACGTGATCACCGTAGGCCTCCATTCCGAACCAGGGTCCGAAGCGGGCGTCGTAGACGCCGCGGATGGACCCGCAGGTGGACCAGATGAAGTTGTACAGGCCCGGATCGGTCTCGGCGAGGTAGTTGTCGACGAGGCGCTCGGCGTCGCGGTCGACGTTGAACATGTGACGGTTCTCGTAGACCCAGGTGACTCCCTGCACGGCGTAGACGGTCTGGACGCCGGCCAGATGGAGCGCCATGAACTCGTAGAACTGGTACCCGTAACGCTGTACGGCGGCCTCGGCCGACTCGCCGAACCACGACGCGTAGTGCGCGCGCTGGTCGTCGGTCAGGTTCTCCCAAACGGTCAGGTGGATGCGGTCGTCGCCGAGGTTGACCATCACCCAGAAGCTCACGACGGAGACATCGACCCGGTCCTTCTCCTGGGCGATCGGCCCCAGGGAGTAGGTCCCGGCACCGTAACCCCGGAGTCGCGCGTCGTAGGCTTGCAGCCGGGCGAAGATGCGATCGGCGGCCGAGCGTTCGGCGTCGTCGAGCTGGTCGTACGTCGGGGGGTCGAACGTCAACTCCAGATTGCAGCCGGCGACCAGCAACACGACAACCAGTAGAGAGCTGCGCATTTCACATCGCCATGACCACGGAGAAGACGAGGTCCATTCGATCGAGCACGCCGAGGGGCCGCAGGGTCGTTGGGCAGAGCAGCTCCTGGTCTTCCAGCGAGGTCAGGTTGTACAGGTGATAGCGCCACTCGGCCTGGGCACCGAGGTAGTCCGTGATGCGCCAGAGGAAGGTGGAGCCGAAATCGAGGCCCCAGGTCCAGATGAGGCCGAGGACGTACGACGACCAGTAGGCGCCGGTCTCGGCAAAGAGGCGCACGGCGAACGGCGAATCCCGCGGCGTCACCTCGAAGACCGGTCCGAAGGCGACGTCGCCGTTGGTGTACGGGTAGGGGATGTTCGACAGCGCGCCCTCGAAATCGTGTTGCGCGACATCGATGGACAGCCGCGCGCCGAACCACTCGTGCAGGCGCACGAAGAGGGTCGAGCCGCCTCCGAAGCCCTCCGCGAGGTCCGGATCGGCAAGCGGCGAGACCCAGCCGAAGCCGAACGAGAGCGACACCCTCTCCCGCGCCGCGGCGGGTGCCGGCGCCAGGACGGCTGCGCCGGAGACCAGGGCGGCCAGAAGGATCCCCGCTGCTCTGCACCGGACCACGCCCCCATCCTGACCGGACGGGGGTGGATCGTCAAGGAGGTCGATGGTCGCTCGTGTTTGACGGAGCCTGGGGCGCGTGGTAAGAGGCGGTCCGCTTCGGCGGAGACGCGGCCGCGGGGACGGCCCCCGGGGACGTCGGGAGCGGATCAAGGAAGGGAACCGATGTCGGATCGTTGCGAAATCTGCGGGAAGGGCCGGATGGTCGGCAACCGGGTGAGCCACTCGAACCGGAAGACGAAGCGCGTGCAGCGCCCCAACACGCAGGTCCTGCGCGCCCGCGTCGACGGCAAGGTCCAGAGGGTGCGCGTCTGCACCCGCTGCATCCGATCCGGTCGCGTGGTCAAGGCCGGCTGACGCCGCGCAAACCGCCCGCCGGCGAGCCCGCGCGCCCGCGCCCGCCGCCCCATCCGGAAGGAATCGACCCCGAGCGGGAACCCGTCCCGTTTGTCGTGCCCCGCGAGAGCGCCGGCCTCCGCCTGGACCGCTTCCTTTCGGCCCGCATCCGCTGGGTCTCGCGCAGCCGCGCCCGGCGCATCGTCCTGGAGGGCGCCTCCGACCGCGGCGGTCGGCGGCTGCGTCCCTCGCACCGCGTGTGCGCGGGCGAGGTGGTCTGGATCTTCCGGCGCCCGGTCGCGCCGCCGCCCGCGCCGACCGCCCCGGTGCTCGTGCTCCACGAGGACGACTCGCTGATCGTCCTGGACAAGCCGCCCGGGATGACCGCCCATCCGACGTCGCGCCACCGCGAACACACGGTGACCGAGTTCCTCCGCCGGCGCCATCCGGGCTGCGTGCCTCGCCTGGGGCACCGCATCGACCGCGAGACGAGCGGCATCGTCCTGGCGACCCGGACCCTGGAGGCGGATCGGAGCCTCAAGGGGTTGTTCGAGCGGCGCGAGGTGGAGAAGCTGTACCTGGCGCTGGTGCGGGGCCGGCCGGAGCCGGAGGCCGGCCGCATCGACCTGCCGTTGGGTCCCGCCCGGTCGGCGCGGATCCACATCCGGATGGAGACCCGGGCCGACGGCCTGCCGGCGCGCACGGTCTACCGGACGCTGCTCGTCGCGGGGCCGTACGCGCTGGTCGCGGCGGAGCCGAAGACGGGACGCCAGCACCAGATCCGCGCCCACCTGGCCGCGATCGGCTGCCCGGTCGTGGGCGACAAGATCTACGACGCGGACGGCGAGCTGTTCCTGGAGTGGATCGCGGGCGAGCGGCGGCTGACGGACGAGCTGCGTGCCCGGCTGGTCCTGGAACGCCATGCGCTGCACGCCTGGACCGTCGCCCTGCCCCACCCCACTCTCGGCGATCGCCGGCGTTTCGTCGCCCCGATCCCGCAGGACATGGCGTCGCTGATCGAACGGTACGCGGGGCCGGACTGGCGCGACGCGCTGCCGTCGCTGGGCCGGGACGAGCCCGCCGAGTGGCCGTAGCGGTCCCCCCATGATAGCGTCGGCCGTCATGGCGCCAGGCCTGCGGCCCGCCGGCACGTACGGCGACAAGTACACGACGCGCAATCCCGTCGCACGGTTCCTCGTGAACGGCTTCCTGGACGCCGTCGCCGAGCTGGCGCGTCGCACGTGCGCCCGCCGCGTGCTCGAGCTGGGGGCCGGCGAGGGCGAGGTGACGTGCCGCGTAATCGAGGCGCTGCGACCCGAGTTGTGCGTGGCGACGGACCTCGCCGCCTCGTGCGTCCGCTGCGCGGGCGGTCGCCTGCCGGAGGCGTTCGGCGCCCAGGTCGACGCCGCGGTGCTGCCGTTCCGCGACGAAGCTTTCGACCTCGTCGTCGCCTGCGAGGTCCTCGAGCATCTCGAGGAGCCCGGGCGCGCGCTGCGGGAGATGCGCCGCGTGAGCGGGGCCTGGATCCTGGCGAGCGTGCCGCGCGAACCCTTGTGGCGGGCGCTCAACGTCGCACGGCTCCGCTACCTCGCGGACCTCGGCAATACCCCGGGACACCGGCAGCACTGGTCCCGGAGCGATTTCCTGGACCTCGTCCGCACGGCAGGGCGGATCGAGGAGGTGCGAGGACCCGTGCCGTGGACGATCGCGTTGTGCCGCAAGAGCTGACGCCGCGCCGGCGCGTCGGGCGCATCGCCGCCGCCGTGACCGTGACGGCCGGACTGGGCGTGCTCATCGCCCTGGCCGTGCCGTTCGCGGACGTCGCCGCGGCCATGGGCCGCCTCGACCCCGCGTGGCTCGCTCCCCTGCTCGCCGCCTACGCGCTCAGCTTCGTCGCCCGCGCGGCCCGGTTCCGCGCCCTGGGGGTGGACCTCCCCCTGCACGTATTGATCGGCGTGTCGGGCATCCACCAGTTCCTCAACCGCGTGCTGCCGCTCCGGACCGGCGAGCTGGCGTTCCCCGTGCTGGTGCGCCGGCTGTCCGGCGCGCCCTTCGTCCAGGGCTTCGCGCTCGTCGTGCTCTGCCGGCTGCTCGATCTGGTCTTCGTCGTCCTGTCGTTCCTGGCCGCTCTGCTCGCCGTCCCGGCGGCGCGCGCCGCGGTCGGCCCGGTGGGGACCGTGCTGCTCGCGGCGCTGCTGCCGGTGCTGCTCGCGGGCTACCTGTTCCTGCCGTCGCTCGCGGGGTACGCGGCGCGGCGCCTGGCGGTGCGCCTCGCGGTCCGCCGGCCGGCATGGTCCCAGCGGCTGGAGCGCGCGGCCGGGGTGCTGGACGAGGTGCGGCGCGTGTCGCGGCGGGCGTTCGCCGGCGCCGCGGCGTGGACGGTCTTGCAATGGCTCCCGACGGTCGCCGCGTTCTGGTGCGCCGTCGCGGCGTTCGGCGTCGCCGTCGGCCCGGCCGAGGTCGTCGTCGGCTCGACGCTGGCCGTCCTGGCATCCGTGGTTCCGTTGCCCGGCGTCGGCAGCTTCGGGACGCTGGAAGCGGGCTGGACGGCGGGCTTCGTGCTGGTCGGAGTGCCCGCCGGGTCCGCGGTGGCCTCCGCGCTGGTCCTGAGCGGCGTGACGTTCCTGGCGGCGGGAATCCTGGCGGGGATCTCCTGGACGGCGTTCAGTCGGCGCCGCAGCCCGGCTCCCGGTGCGCGTTGAAGCGCGTCCGGATCTCGCACAGGTAGGTCTCGCCCCCCGTCCCCGTCTGGAAGACCTGGATCAGCCCGTCACCCTCGAACGAACGGGCGACCTCGGTGCCCGAGGGGGGGAGGTACTGGCCGTCGAGCAGCGCCCGGGCGGTGACACCGGTGCCGAAGGCGAAGATGCCGCCGATACGGAACTGCCCTTCCTGCCACAGGCCGCCGTCGGCGACGAACTCCGGGCGAGTCACCCCGGCCGGCCCCGAGAAGACGAACAGGTCGATCGCGTAGTAGCCCTCGTCGTGCACCACGTCGCCGCACGCGGAGAACTCCTGCTCCTTGCGCGGCAGGCCGACGGTGACTCCACCCACGGTCACCGTCGCCGGGCAGTCGGTCGCCGCGATCTCCTCCGACCAGGCGTACATCCCGGTGGCGGCCGAGCCGCGGGCGTTGCCGGGCGGCAGCAGATCGACCCGGATCGTCTCCTCCGACCCGCAGGAGACCACGCCGGCGAGGCTCGCGCCGAGCAGGACGAGGAACGTGACCTTGCGCACCATGCCGACCTCCTCCGCGACGCCGGCGGCTCGCGCGCCGCGCGCGCGACGCCTTCGCGTCCCGGACTCACTTCCGGACCGATGTATACCCGGTTCCCCCGGCTCGCGCAAATGGCCCGCCGCCGCGCACTTCCCACCACCCCGCCGCTCGTTCTATGCTGCCGCCCGACATGCCCCGCCGGGACTACTACGAGGTGCTTGGAGTGGAACGGGACGCCAGTCCCGAGGAGCTCAAGCGCAGCTACCGGAAGCTTGCCATCCAGTACCACCCGGACAAGAACCCGGGAGACCCCAAGGCCGAGGAGAGGTTCAAGGAGCTGGCCGAGGCGTACCAGGTGCTGGGCGACGCGGCCAAGCGGGCACGCTATGACCGGTTCGGGCACGCCGCCGCCGGCGGTGCCGCCGGCTCGCCGTTCCAGGACGTCGATGTCCAGAACGTGGCCGACTTCTTCGAGTCGATCTTCGGCGACGTCCTCGGGATGGGGCGCGAACGGCGGCAGCGGCGCGGCCGCGACCTGCGCGTGGACATCGTGCTCGACCTGGAGGAGGCGGCGCGCGGCGTCGACCGCGAGCTGGACCTGACACGCCGCGTCCCGTGCGGCACCTGCGGCGGCAGCGGCGCGGCGGAAGGCGCCAAGAGCCGGACCTGTGCGACCTGCGGCGGCTCCGGCCAGCGCCGCATCCAGCAGGGCTTCTTCGTCCTGGCGCGCCCGTGCAACGTCTGCGACGGCTCGGGCCAGGTGGTGACCAGACCGTGCGCCGACTGCGAGGGGACGGGAACGGTGCGCAAGGAAGCCAAGGTCCCCGTCTCCATCCCGGCCGGGATCGAGTCGGGGCAGGCGGTCGTGATGCAGGGCGGCGGCGACGCCGGCGCGCACGGGATTCCTCCCGGCGACTTGGTGCTGCGCATCGTCGTGCGCGAGCACCCCGTGTTCAAGCGCGACGGTGACGACGTGCACATCGTATTCCCCGTGACCTTTCCGCAGGCCGCGCTGGGCGGCTCCGTGCAGGTGCCCACGCTCTGGGGCGACGTCGACCTCAAGCTGAAGGCGGGCACCCAGCCCGGCCAGACGTACCGCGTCCGCGGCAAGGGTCTGGCGCACCGCGACTACGGCCAGGGCGACCAGTACGTGCACGTCGATCTCGAGGTACCGACCGAGCTCACGGGGCGGCAGCGCGAGCTGGTCGAGGAACTGGCGGCGAGCTTCGGCAACGGGGGCGGGGACGGCGACGCGCGGACCACGCATCCGAAACGCAAGTCCTTCCTGGACAAGCTGCGAGACAAGCTGCGGGGCTGAGACCCCGGCGCGCGGCGGGAAGCAGGTGGAGTTGGAGTCGGGCGGCACGAGCAGTCGGCGCGAGGAGGGCGGAACGGCGACGACGCCGGCGCTGGCCGAGCTGCTGCGGCGCGTGGCTGGGGCCGAGGCCGAACCGGTCCGCGGGACGCTGCGCGCGGTCACCGGTCTGGCGCTCGAGGTCTCCCTGCCGGGTGCCCGCGTCGGCGACCTTCTCGCGGTCAGGCGGCGCGCGCACGAGGATCTGCTCGCGGAGGTCGTCGCCTTCCGCGAGGATCGCGTCGTCTGCCTGCCCTACGGCACGGTCGAGGATCTCGGTCCCGGGGACCCGGTGGAGCCGGCGCCGGCGGCGGCGGGCATCCCCTGCTCCGCCGGGCTGCTCGGCCGGGTCCTCGATCCCTTCGGCCGGCCGCTCGACGCCGGTCCGCCGGTCCGCGGCGTACCGCGGCCGCTGCGCGCCGCACCGCCCCCCGCGCTCGACCGTCCCCGCATCGACGTCGCGCTCTCCACCGGCGTCCGCGCTCTCGACGCCCTCGCCACCTTCGGCGTCGGCCAGCGGCTGGGCCTCTTCGCCGGCAGCGGAGTCGGCAAGAGCACCCTGCTCGGCCAGATCGCCCGCTTCGCCGGCGCCGACGTCATCGTGGTGGGGCTGGTCGGCGAGCGCGGGAGGGAGGTGAACGACTTCCTGGAGACGTGCCTGGGCCCCGATGGCCGGGCGCGCTCGGTCGTCGTGGTGGCGACGAGCGACGAGCCGGCTTTGCGACGGATCCGCGCGGCGCGCGCGGCCACGGCGGTGGCCGAGTACTTCCGCGACGAGGGGCGCTCCGTGCTGCTGCTCGTCGATTCCGTGACCCGCTATGCCCGGGCGCTGCGCGAGGTCGCCCTGGCGTCGGGTGAGCTTCCGGCGCGGCGCGGGTATCCGCCCAGCGTCCTGGCCGACCTGCCCGGGCTGCTCGAACGCGCCGGCCGGGCCAGGCGAGGCGCGGTGACCGGTGTCTACACGGTGCTGGTCGAGGGCGACGACCTGGACGAGCCGATCGCGGACGAAGTGCGCGGGATCCTGGACGGCCACATCGTCCTGGACCGCGGCCTCGCTGCCCGCGGGCGCTGGCCGGCGATCGACCCGTTGCGCTCGCTTTCCCGCGTCATGCCGGCGGTCGCCGGCGCCGACCACCGGCGGGCGGCAGGGATCCTGCGGGCGGCGATCGAGCGCTACGAGGCGAAGCGCGAGCTGATCCAGCTCGGGGCGCACCGTCCCGGGGCCGAGCCGGCGCTGGACCGGGTCCTGGCGGCGCTGCCGCGGATCGAGGCCTTCCTGGGCCAGCCGCCGGACGAACGGGCGGACGCGCGCCGGACGGTCGCGGACCTGATGGCCCTGGCCGGGAGTCTGGCGTGAGCGACCCCATCCTCTCTGCCGAAGAGGCGATCGAAGCCGCGGTCCGCGTGATCGACGAGGGTGTCGACTACGGCAACATGGGCATCGACGCCCCGCCCGCGGTGGGTCGGCGCGCGGTGGAGATCCTCGCGACGGCCGTCGAGCGGAATCCCGAGGACCTGCGGCTGCGCTGTGTCTACGCCGCGACGATCTCGCTGTCGGGGCGACTGGGCGACGCCAGGGAACAGCTCGGCGCGATCCTCTCGCGGGACCCGGCGTACTTCGAGGCGGTCGCGGAGCTGGATCATCCGACGGCGTGGCGGCACGCCTTCCTCTCCCCGCCCTGGACGGCCCGCTCGACCCGCGTCGCGCCGCTCGTCCGCCGCTGGATCCAGTCCTCGGGCCTGCTCAAGCTCACCTCCCTCCGGGAGGGGGCCGACCGCATCATCTGCCTGCTGGCCGCCGCGCCGACCGACCTCGCCGCCGACCCGTCCCTCGCCGCGATGCCCGCCGCCCTCGACCTCACCCTGCTCACGCGCACCGCCGGCGTCTTCCTGGCAATCCATCTGGGACTCGGCGGCCCCGAACCGGACGGCGTCCGCCTCATCGACGGCTTCGAGTTCCCGTGGCCCGAGGGCACGGGCTTCCACTCGGAGCTGATGCTGCGGTTCTTCCTGCAGCAGGATCGCACCTACGTCATCCTGGCGAAGCCGGACGGGTCCGTCGTCTTCAACCGGTCGGTCCGGTTCGGGCCCGAGGATCGCGAGCGGCACGAGCGGTTCCTGCGGCGGCTGGAGGCGGCGTCTCCCCGGGACACGGACACGCGGTTGCAGCAGGCGGCGATTTCGCGCTACCTCGAGCAGTGTCCGCGGGAAACGCTGCGCAGCCGGCTGGCCTACCGGCTCAAGCAGGGGCACGCCCCGCCGGAGCCGCCGGGCGACGACGAGCCGCCGGCGCCCGCGCGGTCGGCGGAGCAACGCCGCATCGCGACCGTGCCCATGGTGGCGCCGTCCACGCCGGACGATCTCGCTTGCCCGACGCCCCCCGAAGGGTTGCCGTCCGAGGCGGGCGCCGCGGGCGGGGAAGCGGCGACCGCTGGAACCGCGCCACCGGCCGAGCGCGGCGCGCCGCGGGCGGCCGAACCGCTGCCGCCCGACGAGATGGCGGCCCGCTCGGCGCTCGCCGTGGCCGGCCTATGGCCCTGGGTCCGCCGGGAGAAGCTGCTGGCGCGGGGCATCCCGCTGCTGATCGTGCTCGCCGCGGGCGCCGGCGCGGCGGCGGTCGGCTCGCTCGCGGCCCTCTCGATCCCGCGCATCCTCGCCGGCGCGCTGCTCGGCGTGGCCGTCGGCATCCTGGCCTCCGGCCTCCTCGCCGCGCGCCTCGAACGAGCCCTGCGCCGGCACGTGGAGGGACTGCTGGAATCGTCCGGGGGGGCGATCACCGTCGAATCGCTGGCCGAAGCGACGCGCGACCGGGGTCCCGAGGTCCTGGCGGGCCGCTGGGGCGCCCGCCTGCGCCGCCGCCTGCTCCGCATGCTCACCGGATCGGGCGCGTCCGGGAAGTAGGAAGGCACCCCTCCGGAACCGAACCGCGGGCTGCTCGACGGTGCAGCAGCCGAGTCCCTTCGGGGCCAGCCCGCAGTTTCCGCTACAACGCGATCGGCCGATCGACGTCGACGATGCCCAGCAGCGCCGCACGCGCCTCGGCCACCGTGTAGTGCGAGCCGGTGACGACGACGAGCTCGTCGGGGCCTGCGGCGGCGCGCGCGGCCGCCAGCGCCTCGACGACCGACCCGTGGACGAGCGACGTCCCGGGCCAGGCGGCCGCCACGCGGGCGGCGGGGTGTACGTTTGGCATCGCCGGCGCGCAGGCGTGCAGCACGCGACCTTCGGCCCACAACGCCCGCGCGATGCCGTCGACGTCCTTCGTCGCCAGCGTCCCCAGCACGAACCGCGGGCGGAGCGACGGGTCGGCCGCCAGGTGCACGGCCAGCGCCGCCGCGCCGTGAGGATTGTGCGCGACGTCGATCAAGATCGGCGGGCGCCCGGCGCCCCGCTCCAGCCGCCCCGGAAGGACGAACGGAGGGACCGCGAACGCCGCACGGTCGGGCGACCGGCCGAGCGCCCCCAGGGCGACCCAGGACGCGGCCGCAGCCACGGCGGCGTTCGAACGCTGATGGAAGCCCTCCAGCGGCGGCGAGGCGGACAACGCCCGGGCGAAGTAGTTGACCGCGTCCACGTCGAGCGGCGGCGGTCCGCCGGCCGAACGCGCTTCCGACGGGAAGACCCGCACGAACACCCCGGCCGCGTCGTCCCAGCGCACGCAGGGACATCCGAGCGCCTCGGCACGAGCCGCGGCGACGGCGAGCGCCTCGGGCGCGAGCGGCCCGAGGACCACCGGAACCCCGGGGGCGAAGATCCCCGCCTTCTCGCCCGCGATCGCGGCGAGGGTGTTTCCGAGCTGCTCGGTGTGGTCGAGGCCGATGCTGGTGACGACGGAAACCGCGGGCCGGCACAGGCGGGTCGCATCCAGTCGTCCGCCGAGGCCGACCTCCACGACGGCGACGTCGACGGCGCGGCGGCGGAAGGCGTCGAAGGCGAGCAGGGTGACGACCTCGAAGAACGTCAGCGGGCCGTCGACCTCCCAGGCCCCGAGACGCTCGCGCGCGGCGGTGGCGATAGCGGCCAGCTCTTCCCGGGGAATCTCGTCGCCGTCGACGCGGATGCGCTCGGTCAGCCGGTGGAGGTGCGGCGACGTGGTCAGGCCGACGTGCAGGCCGTGACGCCCCAGGATGCGGGAGGCGACGTGGGCGACGGAGCCCTTGCCGTCGGTGCCGGCGACGTGGACGGCGGGACAGGCGAGGTTCGGGCGACCGAGTTGCGCGGCGGCGGCCTCGACGCGCTCGAGCCCCAGGCGCATGCCCTGGGCGTGGCCGAGGGCCCACAGGCCGCGGATCAGCTCGTCGTACGTCAAGTCAGGAGGTCCGGACGACGAGGCCCGGGCGGGCGAGCACGACGCCGTCGAGCAGGTCGTGGACCTCGGCCTCGATCTCGGACGAGAACCCGGGCTTCATGTGGTAGGTGAAGATGGGGATGCGGCCGACCGCGGACCCGAGCTTGGCCAGCTCGCCGGCGAGGGTGTCCGGCGAGAGGTGGCCGGAGATTTCCGCCAATCGTGCGAGGCGGCGGGGGAACGAACATTCGACGAACACGGCCCGCAGGTCGCGCCCCAGGTCCTGGGCGACGGTCCACAGCCGGTCCGTGGGGCCGGTGTCGCCGGAGAAGAGGACGGCGCGCCCGCGGGACCGGGCGACGACGCCGACGGTGTCGATCGAATGGTGGACGGGAAAGCAGGACAGCGACAGGCCGCCGGCGCGGAAGACCTCGCCCGGCCGCACCTCGACGAACCGCAACGCCGGCTTGCGCGGCGACGGCAGCCGCGTGAAATCCGGCCAGAGCTGGCCGTTGAACAGGTGCTGCGCCAGGGCGCGCAGGGTCACCGCGAGGCCGTAGACGGTCAGCGGCTTCGCACGGCGCTGCGCGCGCGTGTCGGCCAGCGTCGCGAGATCGCGGACGTGGTCGAGGTGCGCGTGGGTCACCAGGACGGCGTCGAGCGCAAGCTGGGCCTCGAGGTGCAGCGAGCGCGTGAGGCCGCCGGCGTCGAGGGCCAGGCTCTCGCCCAGCGTGAACGAGGTCATCGCGTCCTCGGGGGTCTCGCCTCCCGCCGCGCCCAGGACCTCCACTCGCAGGACCACTCGACCCTCCCCGCTCAGCCCAGCTCGCCGAGCGTTTCGCGCGCGGTGATGAAGTCGACGAACTCGCGCAGGCGCTCCAGGTCGCGCACCGTGTACCCCCCCTCCCCCGGCACGGACGCGATCATCCCGCCCCGCTCCAGCCGTTCCAGCACCTCGGTCACCTCCGCCGGCTCCAGGCCGAGCTGCCCGGCCAGCTCCACGGGCGAGACCTCGATGTACACCTCGTCCTCGCCCCGGTCGACGCCCCGTGTCTCGACCAGCAGCGCCACGCCGCGCACGACGCGGACGCGCGCATCGCGGTGCAGGAGGATCGCCGCCAGGTCGTTCGTCGCCTTGAGACGGAACGCGAGCCGCTTGAGCAGCCGCACCGCGACCTCCGGACTCCGCGCGACCAGGTTCTCCAGCATGGCGGCATCGATCGGCACCAGGCGCGCCTCGTCCTCGATGGTGGCGGTGGCCGAGCGGTTTTCGCCGGTCAAGATGGCCATCTCGCCGATGAACTCGCCGGCGCCCATGACGGTGATCGTGCGCTCCAGGTTCCCGATCTGCTTGCTCACGCGGATGGAGCCGGAGAGGATGATGAACATCTCGGCGCCCGGATCGCCCTCGCGGAACAGCACGGTCCCCTTGGGAAAGGTCTTGGCCAGCTTCGGGCCGAGGGTTCCGGCGTCCATGGTCACACGCGCCCTCCGCCGGCAGAATAGCAAAGCCGCGCGCGGCGCGACAAGAAACGAAGGCCGCCGGATCGCGCCGTAGCCGGCGGGGGGGTGGCTGGTGGCTGGTGGCTGGTAGAGCGGCGGGGCGCAGGCCCGAAGGGGCCAAGCTCGCCGCTTCGCGGCGCGTATTGTGCCTCCCGGCGAAACGTGGTCGACTGCCGAGCCGTGGAGGAAGCGAAACCGGGCGACGGGAATCCGGCGGCGCGGGCGGCGTCCGCGGTCGGGCGCGCGTGCGCCGCCGCGGGCATCTGGGTGGGTCGGTCCGTGGCCGCGGCCTATCGGGCCGTCGATCCCGACCTGCGGCAGCACCTCGCGCAACTCCCGCTCGTGGGCCTCACGATGCTCGCGCGGGGCACGCCCGCGCCGGAGCCCCTGCCCGACGACGGGCATCGGCCGGTTGTTTTCGTGCACGGCCTGGGAGGCGGTCCGGGCAACTTCCTGCCGATGCGGCTGTTCTTCAAGCTCCAGGGCCGCTCGCGGACCTACGCGGCGCCGCTGGGCGACGCGCCGTCGCTGGAGGCGATGGCGCCGCGGCTGGCGGCGTACCTGGACGCCGTCGTCGCGGCCAACGGCCTGCCGGCCGACGCGCGGCTCGACGTGGTCACCCACAGCATGGGCGGGCTGGCCGCGCGCCTCGTGTTGGAAGACGAGCGGCTCCGCGCGCGGGTCGCGGTGCTGGTCACGATGGCGGCGCCCCACGCCGGGAGCCACCTCGCGCGGTACGGCAACACCCCCAGCAGCCTCGAGTTGCGGCCGGACTCCGACGTCCTTGTCCGCCTGGCGCGCCAACTCCCCTGGCGCGGTCCTCCCGCCTGGCCCCGACTGGTCGCACTCTGGAGCGCCGCCGACGTCATCGTGTTGCCCGCCAGTTCCTGCGCCGTAGACGGCGCGGAGAACGTCGAGCTTCCGGGCTTTACGCACTACGGTTATCTCATCCACCCGTCCGGGTGGCGGCGCGTGCTCGAAGCGCTGGAGGTGGAGTAGCGGAGCGATCGAGCCCCGCCCGGCTGGCGAACGCCGCCTGCAATTCACGACGCTCAGTAGCGGCAGATCCCGGCTCGCGAGATGCAGTCGACGAGGCAACTGCAGAGCGTCGCGCCCTCGCACACCCCGCCCGGGCAGTCCGCGTCGCTCCAGCAGTGCGGGTGGGTCAGCTCCAGATGGCAGGTCGACGGGTCGGTGAGCGTCGAGCAGAAACTGCCCACCGGGCAGGAATCCGTGGACGAGCCGCAGCAGGTGGACGAAGGACCGACGCAGGTCCCGGGGGCGTCGGCGAGCAGGCACAGCGCGCCGCACGGGCAGATGCGTGCTCCGCGGCAGACCTCGCCGTAACCGCAGTCCCCGTTGTCCCAGCATGCCGGCGGGGTCGCCGGCTCCTTGCACAGGCCGGTGCGGCCGAGCCCCAGGGCGAAGACGCACTTCGTGCCGGCCTCGACGCACGCGCACGTCTCGTCGCAACAGTAAGGGCCGAGCGAACAACCCCCGTCCGCGTCCGCGTCGGCATCCGCATCCGCGTCGGCATCCGCATCCGCCTCGGCATCCGCATCCGCGTCGGCATCCGCATCCGCGTCGGCATCCGCATCCGCGTCGGCATCCGCATCCGCCTCGGCATCCGCATCCGCCTCGGCATCCGCATCCGCGTCGGCATCCGCATCCGCGTCGGCATCCGCATCCGCGTCGGCTCCACCTTCCGTGGCGACGTCGGCGTCCTGGAGGACGTCTTGGTCGCCGTCACCCGAATCACCGCAGCCGGCGGCCGCCGGAAGCGCCAGCCCGGCAAGAAGCAGGATTGCAATCGGACGCATGGGATTCTCCTTTCTCCGCACTGGGCCGGAGAATGGCGCGAGAAGACGGTCCGCGCAAGCTGTGTCCCGAAAACGCCCTGGGCGGCAGGCGAAGCGTCCGACGGGAGCCGGCCACCCGCCGTGCGGACCGTGTCCGGCGGGCGGGCGGGCGGCGGGGTTGCGGAAGCGGGGGGCGGACGCTACGTTGTTGCCGATGCTCGATGCGGATCGGACGCAGTTGGAGCGGCGGGTGGCCGAGTTGGAACGTGAGCTGGCCGAGGCGGCGGCATCACTACCGAGGCACTCGGTGCGTCCGCACCAATTGCAGCGCGTCGAGGAGCTCCAGGAGCGGCTGGTGGAGGCCCGAATGGCGCTCGATCGCGCTCGCGAGGGCGACGGCGGGAGTTGAGCCACTGGGAGTTGATGCCCGTTGCGGTGGCATCGCCCGGGCACTATCCTGGCAGGCATGAAGCGCACGGTCCCGGCGGCGGCTGGGTTGATGAACAAGGGCTGGGCGGCCGCACGGCAGGTCGCCGATGACGCCCAGACGGTGCGGTTGCGCCCGATGAGCCCGGCCGATGGCATTCGCGAGTTCCTTGCCCTCGCCGCCCTGGCGGAGCAGCTGGCTCCGGCCGCGCCCGGCCGGGACGATCACGTCGCCGCACTGATGGCGACCGCCGCGGCGTTCCGCCGCATGGGCGCCGCGTGACGGCTCCCGATCCGCTTCGGCTGCAGATGCTGCTCGAACGGCTGGGGTGGCCGCACATGGTGATCGGGGGACTTGCGGTCGCCGCACGCGGGACGCCGAGGATGACGGGGGACGCGGACGTCACGGTGGAAGTCCCCGAGGGCGCGGAGGCCGAGATGGTCGCGCGCTGCGTGGCCGCCGGCTTCTCGCCGCTGCCCGCCGATCCGGCGGAGTTCGTCCACGTCCACCGCGTGTTGCCGGTCGCGGCGGAAGACGGCATGCGGGTCGACCTCGTCGTCGCGGGCTCGCCGTACGAATCGGACGCGATCGGCCGGGCCACCCGGGTACGAGTTGGCGACGCCCTGCTGCACGTCATGACGGCCGAGGACCTGGTCATCCACAAGCTCGTCGCCGGCCGTCCGCGGGACATGGACGACGCGCGTTCGGTCGTCCGGCGCGCCGGGCCGGCGCTCGACGTACGGCTGATCCGCGAAGTCGTCGAGCCGCTGGCCGCGGCGCTTGCCGACGACGATCTGCGGCGGAGGCTGCGCGAGGTGCTGGGCGGCTGACCGGCTGATCCCGCACGGCGCGAGCCGCCTCATCCTCAAAACGTCTGGTTGAACGCGAGCTGCAGGCGGAAGGGGACGCCGAAGAGGGAGGAGCGCGGGCGCCAGGTACTCCTGTCGTCCGGGTCGGGGCGGATCCGGTCGAGGAAGCCGAAGTGGCCGTCCACGAAGCCGAGCGGGACGGCTAGGTCCAGCGCGATGAGGCCCGTCTGCACGCCGGCGTAGTCCAGGAATGCGCGCAGCCCGTAGCCGAATTCGAAGAACAGCCGATCCAGGCCGAACAGGCCGTCGAAGGAATCGCGCTCGGTCGTCGTCCCCATCCCGACCGTCAACACGCCCTGCAGACCCCGGAGCCACGCGAGGTGGAACAGGTTCGCATCCAGGTCCCACGAGAAGAGATGCCGGTACTCACCCACCACGTACAGCTTTGCCCGGCCCAGCCCCTCGTCGGGATCGATCGCCGCCAGCAGCATCCGGTCGCCCAGGCCCTCGTACTGCGACGCCACCGGCTCGCCGAACGTCATGCCGAATCCGCCGAACACGGCCAGCGTGTGGCCGGGGGCGGGGGACCAGAGGACGTAGCCGCGACCCGCGCCGCGCACCGTCCACGGCCGCGCCGCCCCGGGCGGGTCGATCGGGAACGAGCCGCTGGCCGACAGCCCGGCGTACCACCCGTCGGCGGGATCCAGGTCGAACCAGCGATCGTCGTGGCCGACCATGGCGCCGAACTCCATCGTCGTCGGACTTCCCGTGCCGCCGTCGTCGCCGACCGCGAACCCCTCGTCGTGCCGGAAGACCTCCACCCACCCCCCGGCGAACCACGACGGCCGGTTCATGTCCCGCGGCGGCCCGAACCCGTACCGATAGCCGATGTTCCCGCCAATGCCCCGCGGCTCCCGCGTGAAACGCGCCCGGAAAAACTGGTGCAGGTCGTACCGCCGCCGCATCGTGAACTCGACGTCGATCTCCGAGTTCTCGATCGTCGTCAGATCCAGGCTCAGGTGGAAGCGGTCGAACACCGGCAGCCGCCAGGACAGCGACGAGACGTCGTCGGCCCGCGGGTTCTCCTCGACCAGCGAGGAGTCCTGCACCACCCGCGACTCGGGATCCAGCTCCACGGCCGTCGCCGGCGCCGCGGCCGTGAACGAAACCTCGCCCGAAACCTCGCGCGCGTCCCACACCTCGTCCCGCGTCGTGCCGTCCTCGAGCTCCACGCGTACGGTCACGAACTCCCGCGACCCCGGCTCGCCTTCGCGCGACAGCTCGACCGTCGTCCGCCACGTCCCATCGGCCAGCCGCTCGCTGCCCCACTCGCCCAGGCGCAGGTTGATCGCGGGGTAGCGACCGAGCCACTCGGCCCGGAAGTCGGAAAGGTCGGCGCCCGCGGCGCGGCGGGCGGCGATCTCCAGCGCCGCGCCGGTGACGAGGATGTCGCGGGCCACGGCGAGGGCGTCGTCCACGCCCAGCCGATCGCGCAGTTTCGCCCAGAGCCTCCGCCCGCGCGGCAGGTCGGTGTTGAAGCGCCAGACCTCGTCGTGCAGCGAGTCGGTCTCCTCGATCGCCGCGTAGTAGGCGTCGCGGAACTGCATGGTCGGTGCGTAGATCATCTGGTCGATCACGGGCAGGAAGGCACCGTACTTGAGCCACTCCTCGGCGCGCCGGCCACCCTGCCCCGCCGTCTCGGCCAGACGCTCCACCGCTCCGGCCGCGATCGTCTCCGCCGTCCAGCGCGCCTCCGCCAGCGGCAGCGCCGGCAGCGATCCTCGCACGACCTCGGCAACGACGGCGCGGGCGATCTCGTCGTCCTGGAAGTGGAAGAACGGCTCGATCGGGAACAGCTCGTACGCCTGGTCGCTGACCAGCACCGCCCCGGAGACCCCGGCCGTCGGCTCCAGCCGCAACGGCGCGATGATCAAGGTCACCTCGCCGGCGCGCCGTTCCATCGGCGGCAGGAGGTCCTCCTCGTCCAGCGACCGCAGGTCGTCCGCCAGGACCCCGAGCATCCAGCCCGTGCGGTCGATGGACCAGAGGTCGGGGACGGAGGCCGGGTCGAGCCCGACGCCGTCGCGGATCGCGTACGTCGATGGCGGTCGCGTCGGCTCGGTCGAGAGGACCCGGACGCGCACGCCGGCGGCGCGGACCGAGCGCTCGTGCCACTCCGGCGCCACGACCACCGAGGGCGGCTCGGCCGAGACGCTCGACTGTTCGACGCGGCACCCCGCCTCGGCATCGTCGCCGCAGGCGTAGGGTCCCGTTCCATCCACGATCGCGCTCCAGCCGGCGCCCAGGTGCAGCTTCACCGCGTAGTCGGCGCGCTCGACCGGCGAGGCGGCGTCGAACGCGCCGGCCGCATCGCGTGCGGCCAGCAGCGGGTGCCAGCCGCCGCCGAGGACGATCTCGTCGCCGTAGCGGCCGAACGCCCCGAAGCGCTGCGGTATGTCGGTGCGGAAGCCGAGCGTGACGGCGCCGCCGGCGTCCGGCAGCGCGACCGCCGCCGTCGCTCCGTCCGGGGAGAGCTCGACGTCACAGTCTTCGCCGGAGGAGGTGCGGCACGAGGTGATCGTCATGCCGCCCTCGTCGAAGCCGCCGGGGTAGATCCACCGCGCCCGGCGCTCGTCGAACTCGGGCGGTCTGGCGGCGAAGCGGTGCGGGTAGAGCAGGAGGAGCAGCGGACCGGCCGGCGTCGCGCCCGGTCCCGGGTCCACATCCACCGTGCCATCGATGATCGACTCGTCGGGGCGGAGGGTGGCGTCGACCGCGTAACGCGGGCCCGCGGCGGCCGGCGGCGTGGCGGCGAGGCAGGCCAGGCAGGCGGTGACGAACGGAGCCGAGAGCGGGCGCCGATTGACATTGGCGGTTGCGCGGCCTAGCTTCGCCGTCAAGGGGAGGGAAGGGAGCAGACGATGGGAGACGCGATGCAGGTGCTGCACTTCAGTGATGCGGACTTCGAGGCGGAGGTTCTCAAGTCCAGCGTCCCGGTGCTCGTGGATTTCACCGCCACCTGGTGCGGCCCCTGCCGCGCGCTCGCGCCGCTCGTCGAGGAAGCCGCCGGGAAGTTCGCCGGGAGGGTGAAGGTCGGCAAGGTCGACGTCGACGAGTGTCCCAAGACCGCGACGAAGTACCAGATCCGCGGCGTGCCGACGCTGCTGCTGTTCAAGGACGGCCAGGTCGCCGCACAGTCCGTCGGCCTGATCCCCCGCGACAAGCTCACCTCCCTCCTCGAGAAGGTCAGCGGCTAGGCAGGCACCCGGACGGAAGTCGCTCACCGGAAGGTGATCAGCAGGGCGACCAGCACGAGCAGCCCCGCGATGGCCAACGACCACCAGATGAGGTCCATCGACCGATCGGGCGGGGCCGGCTGCGCGGCCGGCGGAAGCGGGGGCGGCAACTTCTCCAGCTCGTCCGCCTTGAACAGCTTGTAGCTGTCATCGAAGAGGGGTGGCGCCGTCATCGGGCCGGGCCCCGGCACCGGTGGCGGTACCTCGAGCTCCCGGCGCGGCGACCACGCCTCCGTCGGGGGCAGGTCGCGCTCTTCCTCCATCGGACGCGGCACCCTGCGGACGACGACCGGCATTGCGGCCACGGGCGGTACTCCGCCCATCATCATCGGCGTCGCCTCCGTCGTCGCCACGTCCGGCTCGGACGCCGCCGGAGCGCGCGGCGCGGCGGGCGCCTTCTTCACCACGAGATCCGGCCCGACGACCGACGAGGGGATCTCCATTCGGGCGGGCGGCGCAGGCGGCGGCGCCGGCCGGGACGGGGCCGGCGGCGGGGTCGAGGGTCGGGGCAGGGGTGCGGGCGCAAGACCCGAGGGGCGCGAGGCCGAAGGTGCGAACGGGTCGTAGGCCGCGGCCGACGGGCGCGGCGCAGCCGCGGCTGGAGGAGGCGCGGAGCGTGCGAACGGCGCGGGCGCGAGCGGTGCCGGCGGAATGCTCGGCGACGACATGCCCAGAAGCGTCCGGGATCCGGCCGGCGCGCCCGCGAGCCGGACCACGGGCACGGGAGCCGGGGCCGCGGGTGCGTGAGGCGCAAACGGATCGAAGCCGGGTCTCGACGGCCGCGGTCCGGGCGCGGCGGGCGCGGGCGCGGCCGCCGGACGCACCGGCAGGCGCGTCGACGCGTCCAGCAGCAGCTCTTTCGCGCGGGCGTCGCCCTTGGCGGCGTCGCGCCGCAGGAGGTCGACGGCCTTGCCCTTGGCGGCAATGCCCTTGGACGAGTCGGAGCGCACGGCGGCGCGCAGCAGTCGCGGATCGATCGCGCCGTCGGACTCCTCGGGATGGGCAGCCGCACGTCCCTGGACCTTGGGGGCCGCGGCGGAGCGCGGCGTCGAGGGTACGGGGCGGGCTCGCGCGGATGGAGCCTGCCACGAGTCGTCACCGACGACCGGCAGCTCGGCCTTCGCCGCGCCCGGGTCGGTGTCGTCGAAGCTCTCGAACCCGCCTCCGGTCAGCTCGCCGGTGCGGCCCGCGAGCAGGCCGGGGGTCTCCCCGGTGACCGGCTCGATCTCGCCAACGTCGATCTCGCCCGTCCCGTCCCCGTCCCGCACGGGTTCGATTTCGCCGACGTCGATCTCCCCCGTCGCGTCGCGGCCCGGGACCGCATCCTCGAGCGGCTCGATGTCATCGACCGCGACGTCCTGCGTCCCCTCGACGCGGGCGGGACCGGTCCGCGGAGCGGCGATCACCTCGTCGAGCGTTGCGAGGGCGGACGTGGCGGCGGCGAGCGTGGCGATGTCCGCCGGGCGCTGGATCTCGTTGGGTGCGACCATCGACGAGAAGATGCGGGCGAAGCGCGGGTGGGGCTGGAAGCCCTTGAGCTGCGGGGAACGCTCGCGGCCGGAGATGGCGTAGCCGACGAGGAGGCCGAGGGAGTAGAGGTCGGCGCGGGCGGAGCCGCGACCGTCCCGGAGGATCTCGGGCGCGGTGAAGAACTTGGCCTCGGCGTCGTGCGCCAGGCGGCGGGCGACCAGCTCGGCGGGCAGGGCGGAACAGAAGCCGGTTTGCGCCACCCGCAGCTCGCGGCCCGAGACGAAGACGATGCCGGGACGCAGGGCGAGGTGCAGGCCGCGAGTGCCGAGACGCGCCAGGGTGGAGAGGTAGTCGGCGACGAAATGGAGCACGCGCTTGACGTGGTCGGGGCCGGCGCCGCGGAACGCAGTCGCGGCCGCGGAATCGCGCAGGGTGCCGGCGAAGCGCTGGCCGTAGACCAGGTACCACTGCCCGCCCGACTCGAAGATCCGCTCCGGCAGCGCCAGCGAGGGCTCGTCCGCGTCCATCAGATCCTGCTGGCCGGCGCGGAAACCTTCGATGTCGTCGCGCGTCCGGAACACGGAACGCTCGACCCGGTACAACGTGACGTCGCGGCTCTCCTGGATGTCGCGGGCGCGGACGAAGACGCCCCAGAGGTCGGGGCGCGGATCCCCAGCGGTCTGGTAGCGCTCGCCGATGACGTCACCGGCGTCGGTGCCCCCGCGCGGGACGCCCACGGTGACGACGGTGGCGCCGTCATCCGCCCCTTCGCCGGATTCCTCGGAACCGCCGAAGAGCACCGGCACCGGCGCGCCGCACCGGGGACACCTCTCGTGTCCTTCCGGCGCCTCCGCCCCGCATTCGCTGCATCGTACCCGCGCCACATCGCCTCCGGGTCACCGGGCGGCCCCAATCCTGGCCGCCCGGGCGCGCGGGGTCAAGCTTCCTGCCCTACCCGCGGCGACCGCCGCCGCCGCGTCCGCCGCCGCGCCCGCCACGACCCTCGCGACCGCCTTCCCGCGGCGGCCGGCGCTCGCTGGGCGGCCGCTCGACGTAGCCCTCGGGCTTGGGCAGCAGCTCCTTGCGCGACAGCCGCACCTTGCCCATCGGGTCGACGTTGACGACCTTGACCTCCATCGAGTCGCCTTCCTTGCAGATCTCGTCGACCGTACCGACGCGACGCCAGTCCATCTCCGAGATGTGCAGCAGGCCCTCGACGTTGGGCAGGATCTCGATGAACGCCCCGAAGTCGACGCACCGCTTGACCGTGCCGGTGTAGACTTCGCCGACCTGCGCGGAGCGCGTGAGCCCCTCGATGATGTCCAATGCCTTCTTGAGAGCCTCGCCGTCGGCCGAGGCGACGCGGACGCTGCCGTCGTCCTCGACGTTGATCGAGCAGCCGGTCTGGTCGACGATGCCGCGGATCACCTTGCCGCCGGGGCCGATGACGTCGCGGATCTTGTCGACGGGGATGTGGACGGTGACGATGCGCGGCGCCAGGGCCGACAACTCGGGACGATGGGTCGGGAGGGTCTCGAGCATGCGCCCCAGCACGAACTGGCGCGCCTGGTTGGCGCGGTCGAGCGCCTCGGCGAGGATCTCGCGCGTGAGGCCGGAGATCTTGATGTCCATCTGGACGGCGGTGATGCCGTTGCGGGAGCCGCAGACCTTGAAGTCCATGTCGCCCAGGTGGTCCTCGTCGCCGAGGATGTCGGTCAGCACCTGGTGCTTCCGGCCGTCGGTGACCAGGCCCATGGCGATGCCGGCGACGGGGGAGGCGATGGGAACGCCGGCGTCCATGAGCGACAGCGTGGCGCCGCAGACGCTGGCCATCGAGGAGGAGCCGTTGGATTCGAGGATCTCGGAGACGATGCGGACCGTGTAGGGGAAGTCGGGGGCCTTGGGGATCATCCGCGAGACCGCGCGCTCCGCCAGGTTGCCGTGCCCGATCTCCCGGCGGGAAGCCCCGCGCAGCATCTTGACCTCGCCGGTGGAGAACGGCGGAAAGTTGTAGTGGAGCATGAAGGTCTTCCACCACTGGCCGGTCAGGGCATCGATCTTCTGCTCGTCCTCCCGCGTGCCGAGCGTCGTGGCGACGATGGCCTGGGTCTCGCCGCGGGTGAAGAGGGCCGAGCCGTGGGTCCGGGGCAGGATGCCGACCTCGCAGGTGATCGTGCGGATCTCGTCCGGCCGGCGCCCGTCGATGCGGCGGGCGGTGTCCAGCACCATGCGGCGGACCTTGTCCTTCTTCACCTCGTCGAACGCGGCCTTGATCTCCTTCTGCCGCTCCTCGAAGCCGGGACGCTGGGCGATGGCGGCGACGACCTTCTCGGACAGCGTGTCGAGCGCCGCGTACCGGGCCTGCTTCTCGGGAATGGCCAGGGCGTCGTCCAGCGGACCGGACGCGTCGGCGCGCACGATCCCCGCCAGCGTCTCGTCCTTGACCGGCGCCACGACCGGGCGCTTCGGCTTGCCGACGGCCGCGCGGATGCGCTCCTGGAGCGCCAGGACGGGCTGGACGGCCTCGAGGCCGAAGAAGATCGCGTCCACCAGCACCGACTCGGACACCTCGGCCGCCTCACCCTCGACCATCACGATGGCGTCCTTGGACGCGCACATGATGATGTCCAGGTCGCTCTTCTCGATCTCCTCGTACGTCGGGTTGCCGACGAACGCGCCATCGACCCGACCCACGCGGATCGCGGCAATCGGCCCCTCCCACGGGACGTCGGAGATCATGAGCGCCGCCGACGCGCCCGTCACGGCCAGCACGTCGGGCGGGTTCTCCTTGTCCAGCGACAGGAGCGTGGCAATGACCTGCGTCTCGTTGCGGTAGCCCTTGGAGAACAGGGGGCGGATCGGGCGATCGATGAGGCGGCTGAGGAGGATCTCCTCCGGACGCTGGCGCCCCTCGCGCTTGAAGAAGCCACCCGGGATCTTGCCCGCGGCGAAGGTCTTCTCGATGTAGTCGCACGTGAGCGGGAAGAAGTCGATCCCTTCCCGGACGGTATGGGCGCCGACGCAGGTGACCAGCACGACGGTGCCGCCCTGCTGCACCCACGCGGCGCCGCCGGCCTGGCGGGCCACGCGCCCGGTCTCGATGGTGATCGGCCGTGCGCCGTAAGGCGCGGATTCCCTGATGATCATGGTTTCGACCCTTCCTTCAGCCGCCGGACGAACACTCGCGTCCCCGGAGCGCACCGCTTTGGAGAAGGGCACGGCGACGCCGTGTGAGTCGGGACGGCCCCCGGGGAGGCGGGCGGAACGGCGGCTACTTGCGGATGCCGAGCGTCTCGATCAGCTTCTTGTAGCGATCCGCGTGCCTGGCCTTCAGGTAGTCCAGAAGGCGCCTGCGCTGCCCGACCATCTTGAGGAGGCCGCGGCGCGAGT
>JACRCX010000112.1 GCA_016218815.1 Deltaproteobacteria bacterium | reverse complement strand
GGAAGCTTCGCCGACCCAACGGCTCGTCGGCGGCTTCGGCGGTTCGACGATCGGGACGATCTTCGCCGTTTGGGGCGCAATCTTCGTCGCCGGCACGATCGGCTGGGCCTTCCTTGCGGCGCACTGGCCCCGGCGGCGCGTGCTGACCCTGTCGCTGCTCGGCATGCTCGGGGTCGTGGGCACGCTGGCGGCCTTCAACCACGGGGCGCCGGCCGCCGTGCTCGTCGCCGCCACCGCGTTCGTCCTCGTCGAGTGCGGGTTCACGCCGGCGGCGCTGGCCCAGTTGGCCGACCTGACGGCCGGGCGCGACGAGTCCCGCGGGGCGGCGATGGGGCTGTACTCTCTGCTGCTCGGCTCGGGCCAGCTCCTGGGCAACCTGCTCGGCGGACCCCTCGCGGCGCGCTGGGCCATGGACGGGGTCCTCGCGCTCACCGGGGCCTTCGCCCTGGTGGCGCTGGCCTGCGTGCGCGGTATGGGCATCCCCGACCGCGCCAGGGAGGCAAGTCGAGATGCTGCGCAAGGGTGATCGGGCGCCGGATTTCCGGGTCACGCTTCCCGACGGCCGGTCGGCTTCGTTGGCCGACTACCGCGGCAGGCCGCTGCTGCTGATCTTCCTGCGGCACCTGGCCTGCCTGCCGTGCCAGGAGCACCTGTTCGCGGTGCGCGACCGGCTGGCCGAGTTCGAGCGGCACGGCACGGCGATCCTGGTGATCTCGTCCGGCCGGATCGAGCAGGTCGAGGGCTTCCGCCGGCGCATCGGCATCCCCTTCCCGGTCGCGACCGATCCGGATCGGCGGGCCTATGACGCCTACGGCATGTCGCGCGGTTCCTTCTGGCAGATCTGGGGCCCGTCGGTGATCTGGAAGTACGTCAAGCTGGTCTCCACCGGCCTCAAGCTGCGCCAGCCCGACCCCGGCGACGACCTGAACCAGCTCGGCGGGGACTTCCTGGTCGGCCGCGATGGCCGGATCCTGGTGGCCCACCCGAGCGCCACCCCGGCGGACCGCCCGCGGGTCGCGGATCTGCTGACGACATTTGGCTGAGTGCTTCGATTCGCAAGTACGGCGTATTCCTCGTGACGGGATCAACAGGTGATGCTCCCTCAGCACTCAGTCCTGAGCCCGCAAGTTCGTCGCCGAACTTGCGGGTCGAAGGGCTGAGCTACGTACGAAGCCAACGTCCGCGCGTTCGGGATCCGCGAGATGTCGCCCACCGCGGCGTAGATCCGAACCGCCACGAGGTCGCCGGCGGCGGGAATCGTCTTCAGCCGCTGGATGGCGGGGAGCTCCGCCGTCTCCTTCTTCAACAGCCCATCGAGCCGGCGTACCTCCTCGGTCAACGCCCCCGCCCGACGTTGACACAGGTCCAGCGCTTCCACGACGTGCAGCTCCAACCCATCGGGGTTTCCCAGCGTCTTGTCCCGCAGCCGCACCACGAAGCGGCTTGCCTTGGGCAGCAGGTAGCCGCCGGCACGAACGTACGAGCGGGCCCGCAGCAACCAGCGCTTGCGCTCCGCCACGACGGCGTCGCGCTGAGCCAACAGGCTTCGCAGCCGCCGCACCGCACCTGTTGCGATGTGCACCGGGTGCGGCGTCATCCCGGTCTGCAGCGCCTTCGCGATCCACAAGGCATCGCGCCGGTCGGTCTTCTTGCGCGAGGCGGCGATCATCCGGAGTTGGTAGGCGTTGAACGAGCGGATCTCCATCGAGGGCATGGCCGAAACCACGTCGTGAGCGAAGAAGGCCTGCGTCCCGATCTCCTGGCCCACGAGCAACGGCTCCGTCCCGGCGCAGCGTCGCACCAGGTTCCGCAACTCGTCCGCCGTCGTCGAGATCGATGCGTGCTCCACCTCGTTCCCCGTCGCGTCGAGCAGGCAGGCCACCGTTGCCTTCGAGTGCGCGTCCAGTCCAAGCTCGCGCGTGGTTTCCTCCGTTCGGGCTCGGCACCTCGAACCCCGGAGCCGGATCTCTACGAGTCCGTCCTGCAAGAGCGCGCCGCTGCGCTGGGCGGCCTGCATCCGAGCTGGCGCATGCCCGTCGCGAGAGGTGTCGTCGGGTACATCGATGTCGTCGGCTACGTGCTGCGGATCTGCGGGTTCAGGGAAAGCACGGTCGCCAGCGTGGTCGACCTCCTGCGGAGGAGCGAGGAGATGCGGCCCACCATCGAGACGCCACCGCCACCCCGTCGCAAGCTGTCGGGGAGGAAGAACCGCGGGGGGCAGCCCGTCGGAGCGCCTTCGGGAGGCTAGCTGTTGGTGGCAGCGATCCCCATCACGGAGTGCCTGTTCCTGATGGGCCGCCTGATCCGGGTGGGGACCCGGTCGAAGCCGCCGGGGAAGCGGCAGGCAGCCAGTCGCCGAAGTCGCCCGGACGCAATCGACTCGCGCAGGCCGGGCAGGTGCAAGCCGGTCCCCGCGATGATGCACGGCAGTGGACGAGACCGTGAAGCGTCCGGTCCTTCTGGTCGAACCTGTCAACCATCGACTGCAACAGGGTTGGCCGGTTCTTCTCGTAGAGCTGGTAGGTCGAGTAGGCGACGAGGTCGGCCAGTTGGAGGAGACGCGTCTCCTTCGCGCCCGCGAAGTACGGAATGTCGGCGAGGTTGCGGAGGTTGCCCCACTGCGTGCCCAGTTCGCGGAACGCTCGAACGGCGAGTTTGGCACGCTTGTCGAATCGGCCTTCCGAGAAGATCAGAAGGCCCCTCTGGGGATCGTTCTCCTCTTGATACCGACGCATGAGGAAGATGTCGAAACGTCGGCACACCTGCTCGATGGCGAGTTCGACGGCCTTCTCTCCGTAGACCGACGCGCTCTTCTCGATCACGGCCGAGAACAGAACGACTCCGGTTCGGCTCGTGCTGACCACCGTGCTGACGAGGTCGTTCATGACCTCGACGCGCTTGGCTTCGGGAACGCGCCGCCAGAAGTCGCTCCCGGTTCGAATGTCCGTCGCGTGGAAGAAGATGGGCGGGGAGTTGGGGAAGTGCTTCTCCTGTAGCGCGTCCACCGCTGATGCCAAGAAGTAGGTGGTCCGCTCAAATACGGCAATCCCTCCGAGCACGAAGTTCCGGTCGTTGGCGTTGTTCTCGTCACCGGACTCGTCGAGGTACAGCAGGTACATCACGACCTCGGGGGAAGGATGGAAGGCGACAGGCGGCGCCCGAAGACGCCACAGACTCCAAGAAAGGGAGCCTTGCCGGTCGCAGAAGTACTCTGCGTCTCCGGCAGGTAGATGTCAAGAGCAGGCCATCGCCCCCGGGAACGACCACCACTTCTCCGACCGCTGCTGGCGGCCCAGCGAGCAGTCGACCGCGAACGCGTGGGAGGATCGGGCGAGCAGGCCCACGAGGGCGCTGGCCGCCGAGGCCGTGGCGTGTCGGGAACGGTAGGCTTGGACCCGCGCCGGGAGGCTGAGCAAGATGGGCACGCCAGACGGCGACCACCGATTCGATTGCAACCCGGGTGACCAAGAGGGCGCTGACATGGCCTTGCGCGGCGGCCATGCGCCCGGGACGGACCCGCAGCGCGCCGTCCGGCCCGCGCTCCCTACTCCCGCACCGAAGGCGGCGCGAAGAGGCCCGCGAAGCGTTCGTCGAAACCGGACTCCGCGAGTCGCGGCCGATGGCGGGCAAAGACCGCCGCCGCGTCCGACAGGACCTTGTTTGCCTTGCGTCCCGCTGGCAGCGCTCCGGCGATCGCCTGCAGCCGTTCCCGTACGACCGCCACGAACGCGTCGGTCACGAGCGTCCGCCGGCCCGTCCACGGCAACGCCTGGATCCGCTCCAAGAGCGGCGTTTCACCTGGCGCGTGATCGACCTCCAGCTCGATCCCGGCCAGCACCCGAGGATGCACCTCCGCCGCCAGCCGCAGGTGACGTTCGAGGATGGGCCGCGTCCCCAGCCCGAACTGCCTTTCCAGCGCGGCGCCGGAAGACTGGAGCGCCTCGCGGACGAAGTCGACGAGCACCTGCGCGGCTGCCGGCTCCAGAGGCGACACCACGCCGCCCGGAGGCGCCGTGGCCACGGCGTCGCCGTCGGGATGGAAGTCCAGCCGCGCGTCCGGATGCGGCGCCAGCGCCTCGACGAGCGCGGTGACCGCCCACGACCCGCAGCGATTGTCGTCCCGCAGTCCGCCACACAGCACCTTGGCCGGGACGCCGCCCCGCAGCCGGACCAACCCCACGCGCTCGTCGCGCCGGATCGCCAGCACGCCGTTCGACCGCTCCCGGGCGAGATGCTCGAACAGGGCGGGCAGCTCCACGAAGCCGGAGCGCAGCCCGCGGATCGTGGCAGGACGCAGCAGCACCGCCTTCAGCATGTCGTAGGTCTCGGCCGGCACGGCCCACGCATCGACCGTCCCGGGGGCCGCGCCCTCGAAGCCGCGAAGCACCTCCGCGAAGTCGATCGGCGTCCGCTCGTCGCCCTGCCAGCGGAAGGCGGCGCGAAGCTGACCCTGCGCGAAGAGCAGCACGTCGGCCAGCCGCTCGTCCTGTCGGACGAGCAGGCCGAAACCGGTCGGCGAGCCCTCCACCGCGGCGAACAGCGCGAACGGGTCGGCGAAGCGTGGGTCCAGTCCGTCGGTCAGCGCCGTGCTCTCCTCGGTGGGCAGACTCAGCACGCGGGCCGACGCGCGGGAGACGGGCCGCAGGGAAGGGGACGTCGGGGCCGTCGCGGCCGCTTCGCCGGCGTTCAACTCGCGCCATGCCGCAGCCAAGCCCTCCGCGAGCTGCCGGCCGTCGGTCCACCGCAGCTCGCGGTCCGGGTCGACGCTTCGATCGACGACCCGTGCGAGCGGCTCGGGGAAGGAGGGAGCAAGGTCGCGCAAACGCGGCAGGCGCTCCATCGCGCGACGTCGCAGCAGCTCCAGGGTCGAATCGTCCTCCTGCGGCAGCCGGCCGGAAGCCGCCTCCGCCATCATCACGCCCAGCGCGAAAACATCCGAACGCGAGTCGACCTGCCGCTCGCCGCGGGCCTGTTCCGGAGACATGTAGGCCGGCGTCCCAAGGACGTTTCCGGGCACCGTCAGCCGGAAGTCGTTGGCGAGGGCCGCGGCGATGCCGAAGTCCGTCAGGACGGGCCTCTCCCCGTCGACGAGGATCACGTTGCCGGGCTTGACGTCACGGTGGACGATCCCGGCGCGATGGGCCTCCCCCAACCCCTGGCCAAGGGCGTGGAACACCCGGAAGAACCGCTCCGGGGCCAGAGGCGCACTCCGGGCGAAGTGCTCGTCCAACGGCGTGCCGTCGAGGAACTCCATCACGATGTAGTGCAGGTCTTCCTCGCGGCCGACGTCGTAGACGCGGACGAGATTGGGGTGCCGGAGGCGAGCCGCCAACTGGGCCTCGCGGAGGAAGCGGGCGAGCAGCGAGCGATCGTGCGCCCACTCGGGCCGCACGGTCTTGACCGCGACGGGGACATTGAGTGTCAGGTGCCGGCCCTTGTAGACGTCGCCCATCGCCCCCGAGCCGAGCCGACTCTCGATCTTGCACTTGCCGATGACGCGACCGATCATGCGCCACCTCGCGACGCCGTTCGACCGGCCGCCGCCCGGAGCGACGGTCGGGAGCCCTCCATCCTGCCGGCCATCCCACCCGTCGCGGCCGTCAACTTGTCGAAGCGCTCCGTGATGCGGACGATCGAGGCTTCGATCTCGTCGATCTCGTTCGACAGGAAGACGTTGGGCAGGGGATTCGGCGTGGTTCCGACGAGCACGCGTTCGAGCGTCTGGAACTTGTTGACGAAGATGCGCAGGACGGACTTGACGAAGACGTAGTTCACGAAGCCGTACGCCAGCCCGACCGCGGCCGACAACCCGACGAACACGGACAGGCTCCAGGTGGGCGGGCCGAACGCGTGTGCCCACAGCGCGAACAGCGCCCCGCCACCTGCACCCGCCGCCAGGATCGCCCAGAAGATCTTGTACATCATGGACATCGGCATCCCTCCCCTTCCCCTGCGATCGTCGCTTCCCTCGACTCCGACCCTGCTCCCCCGACGCCCGACGACAGCCGGCCAATCGCGGCGACGGGCCCCCAATGCCCGGGCTCGGTCGCCGGCGTCCCGAAGCCGGTAACCGGCGCACGAAGGCTTGGTCGCCGCAGGGGGACGGCGATGAACAACGATGCCGAATCCCATCGCCCGCAGGCTTCTCCACCGGTTTCGTCCGCCGCGCACTCGACCCATTCGACGAACATCTACATCCGGAACACCAGCGCCTACTCGCGACCCACGCGGAACAGGGCGTAGTAGAGGATGAACAACCAGATGCCGAGGATCAGGATGAGCGAGCCGTACTCGGCGAGCCGTGCTCGCCACGTTCGTCTTTCGTCCGCCATCCGCAACTCCCGCGGCTCGCGTGCGGTGGTTCGCCGGGAGGGGCTCGCCGCGCCCGCAACCGCTGCGCCGTACTTCAGCCGCGCTGCTGCGCCAGCCACAGGTCGAACAGGTGCAGCTCAGGAACGGACGCGGGGCGGACGCTCGACCTCGTCGCGATGACCGGCCGTGGCATGGCCGAGGAGGTGGGGTTGGATGCGGGAGGCGCGGGCGGCCGGAACCTGGAGGTCAGGCGTGGCAGAAGCCACGGCCGAGCCGGCATCACCGGAAGAAACGAACTGAGGCGCGTCGCCGGGACCGAGCGGAGGGCCGGGGGCCGGCGTGGAAACCGAGGCACCCCCGGAAGCCGCCGCGGAAGGCGGCGATGCCGAATAGGACCATGCGATCGGGACGAGCGCGAAGCCGAGAACAACGCGATCGAACGACGATGGCCGGCGTTGCCTGGCCTTCTGCCTCACGATCGCTCGCCACGGTCTCACGGCTCCCAAGGGTAGCGGGACGCTGCGCCGCCCGACAAGGCAATTCGAGCCCCGGGCAGTTCGAACCGCAGGTCGATTCCGCCAAGTATCGATTGACCCACCCCACCACCGTCCGTAGACTGACATTCATGGCAGGGCGCTGCACCGGCGAGACCAGGAACGACGCACCCACCACGGGGAATCGCCTGTCCTGCCGTCTCGTTCTGCTCCTCGCATCCGTAGCGGCCACCGCGTACTCGGTCACACCGCATGTCGGCTCCCTGGATGCCTCCTCGACCGAGATCTCGTCTGCCCCACAGGATCCGCCCGGACCGGCTGAGCCGGACGGCACTCGAGTTGCCGCCGACTCCGTCCCGGCCGCTCCACCCGGATCCATCTCCCTTCCGTCTCCGCCACAGGCCCGTACGGCCCTCCGACTCCATCGGGAAGGACGCCCGGCGCCTGCTCATCGGGAACGGGTCGATCGTCCTCCGCGCGCGTAGCACCCGCAAGAGTTTGATGACCGGTCGGTGACCTCGTCGCATGCATCGGCATGCCGCCGGCCCGGTTCCGCGAGACTCGCGGCCACGTGAGGCCCTGCTCGGGCTCGCACAGCCGCTCCCGGAGCGCTCGACGCGCTCGCCAGGAGAATCAACGATGTCCACGAACAGAGAAGGAACTACGCCATCCGTCCCGGAACCGAGGCCGGGCATCACGCCGCCGCCCGAGCGGGACGGAGGTCTACGCCCCGATCCGTCGGCGCGAGACCGTCGGGGACGGCAGGGCCGCGGCAAGATCGAACAACGCGCGGCGGAACCGGCCGCGCAAACGGCGGAACGGCAGCGAAGCTGGATCGAGAAGCACGGCGGGACCGTCGTGATCTGTCTCACCTTCGGCGTCCTGGTCCTGACCGTTGTCGCCAAGAACGCCTGCGGCTAGCCGCGACAGCCGACGAGGAGCCCCACCCATGCCGCCGCTCTGGTCCGTCATCCCCTTCACGCTGATGCTGCTGTCGATCGCCGTCTTGCCGCTTGCCGTCCCGCACTGGTGGGAGAGCAACCTGCACAAGGGGCAGGTCCGCGCGGCGCTCGAGCAGGAAGGCGTGCGGATGCCCGGATTCCTCGGCTACACGGCCTGGTTATTCGCCTTCCTGCTGCCGCTGTTCGTCGGCATGACCTGGCTCTTCTGGTCCTGATCCCTCCCCCCCGGACCCCGCGCAGACCCAGGCGAATCCACGCAGGCCCGTACCCATCGAGCGGGTCCGGCCGAGTCGCGTGCCGGGTGGAAGGACACGCCGCTTCATGCTACACGCCGTTCCTGTGGCAGCAACAGCAATCCCGGCGGCGATCACCGTGGCTTGTCGCGAGTGCGGCGCCACCCTGGAGTTCGCCCCCGAACTCCGCACCGCCCGCTGCCCCTACTGCGCTTCGACGTCGATCGTCGAGCGCCCCCCGTCGCGCGATCGACCACGGCCCACCTTCGTCGTCGGCTTCGTCCTCGACAAGGAGCACGCCGAGGACGCCCTGCGCCGCTGGACCCGCAGCCGCTGGTTCGCCCACTCGGGCTACGCGCGCGCCGCGATCGATGCCATGCGCGGCGTTTACGTCCCAACCTACCTCTACGGCGCGGTCGCGCACGCCGCCTGGTCGGCATCGATCGGCGAGGACTACACCGAGACGGAAACCTACACGACGACGGAAAACGGCCACTCCGTCACGCACACGCGGACGGTGACCAAGACCGAATGGCGCGACCTGTCGGGCGAACACGCCTGCTACCTGACCGACGTCGTCGTGACCGCCTCGCGCGGCGTCCCCAACGAGGAGCTGGAGGCGATCGAGCCCTTCGATCTGCGCGCCCTGCGCCGCTACGACCCCGCCATGCTTTCCGGCTGGATCGCCGAAGAACCCTCCCGCACGCTCGAGGAGTGCATCGCCTTCGCCCATGACGAGGCCGTCCGCGGCATCGACGAAATGCTCGGCAGGTTCATGCCCGGCGACTCGCACCGCGACCTGCGCTTCGTCCCGCGCCTGGAGAATCAGGTCGTCGACCTCCTGCTCTTGCCGCTCTGGTCCTTCGCCGTGCGCTACGCGCCCGGCAAGCCGCCCGTCCGCGTCCTGGTCAACGGCCAGACGGGCAAGGCCCACGGCAAGGTCCCCCGCTCCTTCTGGAAGATCACCGGCACGATCGCCCTGGGCCTGGGCCTCCTCGCCCTCCTCGCCTGGTCGCTGGGCCTCTTCTCGGGATGAAGCCATGACGGACGACTTCTCCCGCTGCAGCCGCTGCGAAACCCCGCTGGAAACGGGCGACCTGCGCTGCGCCATCTGCGGCCAGGCCGCGCCGGCGCGCGCGCCCGTCGTCCGCGACGTCGCCGTGCGGCTCCTGCGTTGCGGCGGCTGCGGCGCCGCCGTCGAGTACGACCCCGCCGTGCAGGCCCCGCGCTGCGCGTTCTGCGGCGAGGTCCTGCGCGTCGAAGCGATCGAGGATCCCCCGGAACGGATCGAGTTCTTCCTGCCGTTCACCGCGGACGCCGACGCCGCTCGCGCCGGTCTGGGCGGCTGGTTCCGCTCGCTCGGTTTCTTCCACCCCAGGAACCTCGCCTCCCAAGCCCGCCTCCAGGCCCTCCAACCCCTGTGGTGGGTCGCCTGGGTCTTCGACGCCCAAGCGGACATCACCTGGACCGCCGACTCCAACCTCGGCGCCGGTCGCTCCGACTGGGCGCCCCACGCCGGCCGCACTCCCCTCCTCTACGACAACATCCTCGTCTCCGCCTCCCGCGGCCTGACCCTTGCCGAGACCTCCACCCTCTCTGGTACCTACGACCTCGCAACCGCGGGACCCCGCCCCTCGGGCGCCGAATCCGCCACCGTCGAGCAGTTCGACGTCCAGCGCTCCCTCGCCCGCCGCCGCATCGTCGAGGCGATCGACGGCATCGCCACCGCCCAGGTGGCGGGCCGGTTCTGCCCCGGTACGAAGCACCGCAACGTCCACGTCGCCGTGCTCCTCCGCGCCCTGACCACCCGACGCGTCGCCTTCCCCGCGTGGGTCATGGCCTACCGCTACCGCGATCGACCCTACCGGGCCGTGGTCTCCGGTCAGGACGCCGCCTGCATTCGCGCCGACGCGCCCCTCTCCTGGGCCCGCATCGCCGCCGTCGGCCTCGCCGCCGCCACCGCCCTCGGCGGCATCCTCGCCGCCATCCTCCACTCGCTCTGATCCTGGCCCCTGCTGCTCCCCCTTTGCGTCCTTTGCGGTCCTTTGCGTCCTTTGCGCGAAATCCCCGCGGTTGACCCCCACGGCCTTCGTCTGGCAGGGTGCCGCCCGTGTCCGACGGGTCCTCCCGCGAGCTCCGGCACAGGCTGGTGAGCCAGGCTTGGTTCCCCTCCCTCCTCGTCGTCGCCGTCGCCCTCGGCCTCGTCCTCGGCCTCGGCGCCTACACCTTCGTCTATGCCAAGGGTTTCTCCTACCTCACCGATCGCCCCGAGGCGTGCGCGAATTGCCACGTCATGCGCCCGCGGTACGACGCCTGGATGAAGTCGAGCCACCACGCCGTGGCGGTCTGCAACGACTGCCACACGCCCGCCGGCCTCTGGCCCAAGTACAGGACGAAGATGATCAACGGCTGGCACCACTCCTACGCCTTCACCACCGGCGACTTCCCCGATCCGATCCGCATCAAGCCGGCGAGCCGCGCCATCACGGAGCAAGCCTGCCGCAAGTGCCACGAAGACATGGTCCAGGCCATGCTCGCCAGGACGGGCGTGGACGAGGCGACCTCGTGCATCCGCTGCCACGAAGGCGTCGGGCACATGGAGTAGGAGGCGACACGTGTCGGACGAACCTTCCAGCCCCCAGCCCGGCCCTGAGCCCGACCCGCCCCGATCTGCTCGAGCAGTCGAAGGGCCCCCGACCCCCAGCCCCCACGACCCGATCGACCGCGCCATGCGCCGGCGCTGGCTGCTCGTCGGCACCGCGATCGGCATGGCCGCCGTCGTCGCCGGCTTGACCGCCGCGCTCCTGCTCAACATCCACGCCCGCAAGGACGAGGCGCGCAACCCCTTCTACCGCGTCGTCGAGCTCACCGACGAGACCGAGGATCCCGCCACCTGGGGCATGAACTTCGCCTTCCAGTACGACGGCTACAAGCGCACCGTCGACATGGTCCGCACCCGGTTCGGCGGCAGCGAGGCGATGCCGCACACCCCCTCACAGACCGATCCGCGCTCGACCGTCTCCCAGTCGCGGCTCGACGAGGACCCCAGGCTGCGCACGATGTGGGCCGGCTACGCCTTCGCCATCGACTTCCGCGAGGAGCGCGGCCACGCCTACATGCTCGACGATCAGACGTTCACCGGAAGGCAGCAGGCCGCCAAGCAGCCGGGCGCCTGCCTCCATTGCCATGCCTCGGTCTACCTCCCCTACCGCCGCCTCGGCGGCGGCGACCTCGTCGCCGGCTTCGAGAAGATGAACGCGATGCCGTACTTCGAGGCCCGCAAGCTGGTCGAACGCTCGGTCGCCTGCATCGACTGCCACGATCCCGAGACCATGCAGCTCCGCATCACCCGCCCCGGGTTCCTCGAGGGCATCCGCGCGCTCAAGGCGTCGCAAGGGATGCCCGACTACGATCCGAACACCATGGCCTCCCGCCAGGAGATGCGCTCGTTCGTCTGCGGCCAGTGCCACGTCGAGTACTACTTCGAAGGCCCCGAGAAACGCCTCGTCTACCCCTGGGCCAAGGGGCTGCGCGTCGACGACATCTACGCCTACTACGAGGAGCGACAGCACAAGGACTGGGTACACGCCGAGACGGGCGCCCCGGTACTCAAGGCCCAGCACCCGGAGTTCGAGATGTGGAGCCAGGGGATCCACGCGCGCTCGGGCGTCGCCTGCGCCGACTGCCACATGCCCTACACCCGCACCGGCGCCCTCAAGATCAGCGACCACCAGGTGCGCAGCCCCGTGCTCAACATCGATCGCGCCTGCCGGACCTGCCACCACTTCGACGACGCCGAGCTGAAATCGCGCGTCGAGGGCCTCCAGGAACGCGTGTTCGGCCTGCGCAACCGCGCCCTCGACGCCCTCGTCGACCTCATCCACGACCTCTCCGCAGCCGTCGCCGCCGGCCGCGACGACGCGACCCTCGCCCGGCCCCGCGCGCTCCAGCGCCAAGCCCAGTTCTACCTCGACTTCGTCGAGGCCGAGAACTCCGTCGGCTTCCACGCTTCCGAGGAGGCCGAGCGCATCCTCGCCGAAGCGATCGACTTCGCCCGCCAAGGCCAACTCGCCCTCCGCGACCAATGAGGAGCCACCGATGAACACCGATGCACTCGATTCGCCCGGCACCCCCGCCAACCGAACCGCGGGCTTCAGCCCGCGGCTGTTGCTCGGGACGAAGGGAAACCACCGATGAACACCGATGAACACCGATGCCGGACAGGGCCGGCGCTGTCGCACGGCGCCACCGCCCTCCTCACCCTCCTCGCGGCCTTCGCCCCCTCCTGCCGCAAGACCCCGCCCGCCGCCGACGGGACGACCGGCGGCGCCACCGGCGTGCCCGGACCGGCAGCCGGGGCGCCCGACTCCGTGGCCGTTACCGGCGACGCCGGGCCGGCGGCGGAACCCGACGGCGCCAGCGCCGCGCAGCCCACGCCCGACGGCATCCTCGCGGGCGACAACGATGCCCTCCACCCCGCAATCGTCGCCGCCGCGGGAGACTGGCTCGTCGCCTGGGAAGACAACGACGGCACCACCCGCCGCCTCCTGACGTCCACCGTCAAAGCAGCCGCCCGCGGCGACGCCCCGAAGATCCTCGCAACGGGACCTGCCGCCCAGGGCGTGCGGCTGGCCGCCCGCACCGAATCCATCCTCGCAGTCTGGTTGGAAGAAGGCGCCTCCCCCGCCGTCGTTGCGCGCCGGCTGGACGCCAAGGCCGAGCCGGCGGGCGCGGTCGTTGCGCCCCGGCTCGACGCCAACGCAGAGCCGGCGCGCGCCGTGCAAAAGCTGTCCGGCACGGGCTCGCCGCTCGGGTTGCCCGAGGTCGCGGCCTGGGAGGGCGGGTTCGTCGCAGTCTGGGCCGAAGGCGGGGACCTCCACTCCGCGAAGCTCGGCGCCGATGGCACGGTCGCGGCGACGACCTTCTGGCCCGGCGGCAACACGCGACCGTGGCGCGAGATCGAAGGCGTCCCTCGCCCGGCAGCCGAACGCGCGCAGCCCTACCCCGTCCGCCCCACCCTCGTCGCCGAATCTGACGGCCTGCACGCCTTCTGGTGGGGCGCGTTCTGGGAAAGCGACGACCAGGGCGGCGAGGCGCTCTACGAACGCCTCCTCGCCTGGCCCGACGCTGGCGGCGAGCCCGCGACCGCGCCCCAGGTTCCCGTCTGGGCGGCCCTCGACGCCGTCGCCGCCGGCGCCGACGGCAAGCCTTTGGCGATCCAGTCCTTCCACGACCCCAACGGCGGCCCGTGGCAGCTCGCCGTCCGTCGCCTCGACGTGCCCGAGGCCGAAGCGCCGTTCACCAGCGAGCCCGCCGGCCCCCTCCGCCCCGCGCTCGTCTGGGCCGACGATCGCTTCGTCGCCGCCTGGCCCTCGTCCTCCTACGGCGTCGCGCTCGTCACCGTCCTCCCGGACGGCGCGAACAGCCCGCTCTCCGTCCTGCCCTGCACCGCACCGCCGGGAGAAGCCGAGGTCGCCCTCGCCGCCGACGGCACCACCGTACGCGTCGCGTACATCGATCGGTCCGGCGCTCGCTCCGTCGTCCGCACCGCGGGCACGGCGAGCGCCACCGGCACTCCGGCCACGCCGTCCGGTTCGCCGTCCTTCACCGAGCTCGCGCTCGCCACCGACATGCCCCAGGACGTCGTTGCCGCCCGCCTCGCCTCCGGCGAGACCGCTCTGGTCTGGAAAGACTACGCGGTCGTCGACTCCCACGTCTCGACCGGGTGGCTCGACGCCACCGGGACCGCCGCCGGCGAGACCGTCGACCTCACCCCCGGCGAACCGCGTTGCGACTTTCCCTCCGTCGCGGCTCTGCCCGGCGCGGCACTGGCCGCCTGGTCCTGTTGCGCCGAATCCTCAATTTGCGGCCCCGCCGACGTGCGGACCGCCGTGCTCCGTCCCGGCGCCGCGCCCATCGTCCGCTCCGTGACGCCCAAGGAGGGCTACTGGGCCACGGCCCTCGCCGCCGACGGCGAGCGCATCGCGCTCGTCATGGCGCGCGGCGAGTACTCCCGGCGCCGCACGGTCGTCCGCATCGTCCGCGCAGCTGCCGACGCCGCACCCGCCGCGCTCGCCGCCGCCGCGGACGTCGTCCTTCCCGCGACCGATCCCGATCAGGTCGGCTCGATCGCCGCAGCCTGGGGCCCGACCGCCCTCGCCGTCGCCTTCCACGATCGCGAGGCCGGCACCAAGGAGTTAGTCCGCCTGTTCCTGGTCGCCGAAGACGGCACGCTGACCACGGGCACGACCCTGGTCGACGCCCAGTACGGCATCTGGGGAGATCAGCGCCTCGCCGCCGTGGCCGACGGCTTCGCCATCCTCGGCGTCGGCGAGGCCGCCTCCGCCGGCGACGTCACGATCACCTGGCTCTCCCCCGACCTCTCCAGCGTCCTCCGCCGCACCGTCGTCGGCCGCGGAGCACACCCGCGCTCCCCCGCCCTCTCCTTCGCCGGTTCCGTCCTCGCCGCAACCTGGTACGACGCGGCCACCGACGGCAACTTCGCCGCCCTCGCCGCCGCCGACGGCGCCCGCCTCCTCGGCCCCGTACGCCTCGACGACCCCGCCCAGCGCGCGAGCTTCGGCTCCCCCATCCCCGTCCCCGCCGCAAATGGCGCCTGGCGCCTCATCTGGTCCGACGCCCGCCCCGGCGGCTACGGGTTGTGCACGACCGAGCTGAAGATGCCGTAGGTGGAAAGTGCGGGGAGCGCGGGAAGCTGCCCGCCGCCTCACCCGCCCCGAGTCCGCACGTCACCGCCGCTCGGACGCCTTGCGAAGCTCCTCCGGCCGACGAACCAGAAGACCCCGCATCGGGAAGTGCCGTACGTTGTCGGTGAGCAAGAGCAGTCCGTGCCGCAGCGCCAACGCCGCGAGGAAGGTGTCGGCGAGCGCCAACGAATGGCCCTTCACCCGCCAGTCCCGGCGCAGCACTCCCGCCTGCCGAGCGGTCTCGGGATCGCTCGGGATGTAGAACAGCGAGCCGAGGAAGGCCTCCGTCACCTCCCGTTCGCGATCTCTCATGCCGCAGTAGACCTCCGCCAAGGTGATGTCGCACGAGCAGAGCAGGCTGCCCTCCGCCAGAAGTCGCCGCAGCAGCACGGGCCTGCCCCCCCGACCGCCAAGCACGTCGATCAGCACCGAGCTGTCGACCAGGATGTTCATTTCGCTGCGTGCAGCGTGGCGAGGCGGCGCTCGTTCTCGCGCCGGAGCTTGCGCACGAAGAGGGCGGCCGACCGGATCTCCGGGTGATCGGCCGCGCGCCAGGCACCAGCGGCCCGCTCCAGCGCCAGGATCTGCCGCTGCCGCAACAGCTCCCGAGCCGCCGCGTCCGCGATGAACTCGCTCCTCCTCCGACGCCCGACGATCCGGTCGATTTCCTCGACCAGCTCCTTGCTCAGTACGACGTGGGTTCTTTGCACCGCCATGCGAGTACCTCTCAGCCCACTCATGGTTAACACCTCGTGTGCCGTGACGTCAAGCTCAACCCGGCGCTCTCCCCGCTCTTCCCCCCATCGGTGCCCATCGGTGTCCATCGGTGGTTCCTTCCTTCCCCCTCTGCGTCTCTGCGTCTCTGCGCGAGAATTTCCCCCTCCCCTCCTCCCGCGATTCCCTCCCACCCCCATCCGCGATACCCTCCCCCCATGTCCCTCTCCGACCCTCCCCCCATCACCATCCACCTGCCCCCCGGCGGCTTCTCCCGCTCCACCTCCGCCCAGGCCGTCGTCGACAGCGGCCTCCCGGCCCTGCTCCAGACCTCCGCCCCCAGCCCCTTCGGTCTGACCTCCGCCTCCATCACCGCCCTCGAATCCCTCGCCGACGCCGTCGACCTCGGCCTCCTCGCCGAGGAACGACGCCGCGGCGCCATCCTCGCCGACCTCGGCAACGCCGGCTCCTTCGCCCTCCCCGAGCTCGCTTCACCCCACCGCCGCCTCGTCGCCGCCTTCCAGCTCGTCGTCACCGCCGACGCTTTCACCCTCGCCGCCCGCGATCTGCGCGTCGCCCCCGCCGTCAGCGGCTCCCTCGAGCTCGACGGCCTGGCCGATTTGCTCGAAATGGATCTCCCCGCTCCCGCCCGCGCGACACGCGTCCTCCGCCTCGCCCGCGCCTACGCCGCCCTCCCCCGCTCGCCCGCAGGCGACTCCGATCCGCCCGACCACGCGCTCCTCCGCGCTGTCGCCGCCTTCCTCGCCCTCCTCCGCGGTGCCGTCCTCGACCTCGCTCGCGGCTCCTCCCTCTGCGCCGCCGTCGACGCCCTCGCCGCTCGCAACGTCACCGTCGCCGGCCGCCCCTACCGCGGCCTCGAGGTCCACGACACCCCGACCGACCGCACGGGCCTTCTGCCGATCCACCCCGAGAACATCGTCGGCAACGACGACTACCTCCGCGCCGGCCTGCGCCTCGCGCGCGACGTCGCCGCCTACGACTTCGCCAGCCGCTGCAACCCCAAACGCCTCAATCCCATCCTCTTCGGCCTCGGCCGCCCCGGCTGCGGCAAGACCGCCACCGCCCACGCCATCGGCAACCGCTTCCTCGACGAGTGCGCCCGCCTCGGCGTCCCCGCCCGCTTCCTCGTCATCCGCCGCACCGACTGGGCCTCGAGCTACCAGAACGCCTCCGCCGCCAACCTCGTCCGCCTCTTCCGCGAGGAGGTCTACGGCTTCGAAGGCGTCTGCGGCGCCTACTGGGCCGACATCGACACCGCCTTCGCCTCCCGCGACAGCAGCGACCTGCGCGCCGAGGAGAAACAGAACCTCGCCGCCGTCTTCGCCGTCTTCGACGGCACCCTCCTCCCCCGCGACGGCAAGTGGTTCCTCATCTGCGACGCGAACACCCTGCACATGGACGAGGCCACCATCAGCCGCATCGCACAGGACCCGCACAAGGTCGACGGCCCGACCACGCCGGACCACTTCGTCCGCCTGCTCCGCGACGTCCTGCTCCGCGACGTGCGCCGCTGGCTCCCCCAGGACGACGGCGTCTGGCGCCGCGTCGGTGAGAAGGCCGTGGCTCTCTGCCTGTCGGGCCGCAACGCCGAGTCCGTCGCCGGCAACGTCCGCACGCACGTCCAGGACTTCGAATACCCCGAAGCCTACTACCAGGCAGGCCCCGACGAACGCGCCCGCCTCCTCGAGACGCTCGCCCGCCCCGTCGACGAGTCCCGCCTCCTGCAGTTCCTCGACGACTGGGCCGCCTTCCGTCGCGATGCCGACGCGCGCGCCGAGCAGGAACGCTTCGAGTCCGAAGTCTCCGCCATGGTCCGCCAGCTCAACGCCAGCCGCGAAGCCGCCGAACGCGCCCTCGGCCCCGCCGCCGAGGTCAACCCATGACCAACGCACCCCGTTCGCCTCGTCCGGACCAACAACTCGTCCCCGACAACCAACCAAGGCCCCGAAGGGACTCGGCGCCTCTCGCGCCGAGCACCAACAACTCCCTCCCTTCGCTCGAGTCCGGCGCCGTCGAAAACCTCGTCACGCAGTTCAGCAACGCCTTCGATTGCGTGCGCGAGCTGGCCCAGAACAGCATCGATGCCGGTACCCCCGTCGTCGAGGTCTGGACCGAGTTCCAGCTCGCGGAGGGCCACGTCGGCGCCGCGTGCCTCCACGTCGACGACTTCGGCGAAGGCATGGACGAGAAGATCATCGACGACCAGCTCACCACCCTCTTCGCCTCCTCCAAGGAGGGCGACCTCACCAAGATCGGCAAGTTCGGCATCGGCTTCGTCTCCGTCTTCGCCCTCCGCCCCCGCGCCGTCCTCGTCCACACCGGCCGCGGCGGCGAATACTGGGAAGTGCTGTTCCACGAGGATCGCTCGTTCAGCAAGACCCGCATCGACACGCCCGTCGAGGGGACGCAGGTCACGCTCTTCGTCGAGGCCGACTACCACCGCTATCGCGAGATCGTCGACGGCGCGCTGGCCGCCCTGCGCAAGTGGTGCTGCCACACCGAGACCCGCGTCACCGTCGAGGATCGCTCGCCGCCCGCAGGCCGGGAGCGGACCGTGCATCCGATCAACGAGCCGTTCGCCGTTTCCGGCGACTGTCCGACCCGCGTCACCCACCCGGGCACCGAGATCGTCCTGGCCTACAACCGCTCCCCCCTCTACGGCCTCTACAACCGCGGCCTCGCCCTCGCCGTGTCCGACATCGGCAAGGCCGTCTTCGACGACCGCCGCGCCCTGCGCTTCCGCCGCATCGCCGCCAAGATCAGCTCCCGCTACCTGGAGCACACCCTCTCCCGCGAGTCCGTCCTGCGCGACAAGAACTACGACCACGCCATGGCCCTGCTCGACGCCGCCGCCGCCGGCCCCCTGCTCGACGCCCTGGCCTCCGAACTCTCCGCACTGGTCGCCCGCCCCAGGTGGGAGCTGGCCGATGTCGAACGCTATGCCGCGCTCCTGGGTTACCTCTCCTTCGAGCCCGTCGAGTCCCTCGACCGCGTCCGCGATCGACCGCTCCTGCGTGACGTCCACGGCGGCGCCTTGTCCCTCGACCAGGCCGACGCGACGCTCGAGCGCGACGGCCGACTGCTCGTCTCGCACCAGGCCACCGCGCTCACCCGCCGCCTGCGCACCAGACGGCTCCCCGTCCTGCTCGGCCGCGAACGCGGCCTGACGCCTCCGCCCACGCGCGATTCCCTCGACGCCGTCTACGATGTCTTGTGCCGCATCGCCCAGCAACGCGCGCACCGCATGTTCGCCAACCGCGCCCGCCGCTTCGTCGGACACCTCACCCTGGGCCTGTGGCAGCCCGAGCAGGAGGGGCCCAGGCCGACGTACCTCTCCGACCCCGAGAACGTCTACCTCCCCGTCGTCCCCGACAAGCACCCGCCCGAGGAGCTGCGCCCCCTGCTGGACGCCGCAAGCGCCCTTCTCGGCCGCATCGATGCCCGCTACGGTCGCCTGGGCACGTTCGTCGTCGAGGTCCCCGGCGCCGATGTGCCGCTCTTCGTCACCGCCCGCCGCCTCGGCCCGCTCATGGCGCGCCCCCCGAAGCTCCGTCCGGCGTCCAGGCACGTCCTGGAGGCCGCGGTGCACCGCGACCATCCCCACCTCCGCCGCCTCGCCACGCTCCACGCGCGCCGCCCCGCCCTCGCCGCGTATTGCCTGGCCCGCAGCCTGCTGCTCGTCGAGGATCGGATGCTCGAACGCGACGACGCGCTCCTCCGCTCCGCCGCGGGAGGCGCCTGACGTGTCCGCCGTCGACGACGTCGTCGCCCGCTCCCGCCAGCCCGGCGGCTTCGTCGCGCACAAGCGCTTCGCCGTCGCCCGCTCCCGCGCCGTCCAGAAGCTCCGCCGTTTCGCCCTGGCCTCCCCCCATTACTACATCCTCGAGCTGATCCAGGCCGCCGTCGCCAACGGCGCCGACTTCGTCGACGTCGAGCTCGGACGCCGCGAGATCGGCCTCTCCTACACCGGCGGCGGCTTCGCCCCCGACGAGCTGGCCCAGCTCTTCGACTTCCTCTTCGCCTCCAAGGAGAACCTCGACACCGCCGACGTCCGCCAGCTCGCCCTCGGCCTCAACGCCCTGCTCGACGCGCAGCCCGACGAGATCCTGCTCGAGTCCGGCGACGGGACCCTCGCCCGCACTACCCGCGTGCGCATCGACGGCCGCAGCGAGGCGGTCGAGGTCGGCACTCCCCAGTACGCCCTGCGCGGCACCTTCATCCGAGTCTCCGGCCTCAAGCGCGGTCCGCTCGGCGACGGCTCCCGCCAGGGCGAGCAGCGCGCGATCGAGACGCGGTGCCTCACCGCCCCCGTCCCCATCGTCGTCAACTCCGAGCCCATCTTCGGCTACGGTCGCATGCGCACCCCGCGCCTCCTGGGCTACGACTCCGTCCTCTCCTTCGACGAAGGCGACCTCTACGGCACCGTCGGCCTGGGCGGAACGGAGGGCGAGTCGTTCTTCCAGCTCCTCACCTGGGGCGTGTGGCTCGATTCGGTCAAGGCCGACGTCCTCCCCGGAACCCTCCTCGGCGGCGTCGTCGGCTTCGACCGCCTCCACAAGACCGCCGACCACGCCGCCGTCGTTCAGGACGACCGCCTCCAGGAGCTGTTCACCCGCCTGCGACCCTACGCCCGCATGCTCGCCGAGGGGCGCCGCGGCGCCGCGACGCACGAGATGTGGACCGTCGATGGCCGCCCCCTGCGCACCAGCGACATCCGCGCCACGTTCCGGCAGCACCGCACCGTCGTCGCCGTGCCGCGCGGCAAGCCGGGTGAGCGACTCGAACGCGCCCGCCGCGCCGCCGAGCTCGGGGCCGCCCTCCAGGCCCCCGTCGTCCTGCTCGGCGCCGACGACGCGCCCGCGCTCAGGCTCCTCGGCGGACCCGACGCCCGCGTCGTTCTGCCGGACGTCTCCGATGGCGCCGACCTCGCCTTCTACCGACGACCGACCGACGACCCGCCCGGCCGCCCCTGGCTCGTCGCTCCCATCGACGTCGAGCCCCTGCCCATCCCCCGTCTGCTCGAGCTGGCCGAGCGCGACGGCCTCGTCCCCCCGCGCGGCGACCGCGAGACCGAACGCCTCCACGTCTGGCTCCGCGAGGCCGCCGCCGTTGGAGACGTGCGCGCGACGATCTACGCGCCCGAACGCATCGCCCCGGGCGTCGAGCTGTGGGTGGACACGCTCGTCACCGGCCGCCGCATCGTCGCCGGCAACATGCCCTCCCCCTTCCCCGGCTTCGTCCTGCGAGTCGAGCTCCCCGATGCCTCGCCGCGGGGCTGGCAGCGGCCGTGGCCCGGCCGCCCCCAGGCTACGCCCGCCGGCATCCTCTCCGCCGCCCTCGCCCACCACGTCGTCCCCGCTCTCGAGACTGCCGCCCGCAGGCTCCTCACCGGCTTGGGTCAGCTCCCGGTCGAGCCCGGCTCCGCCGCCGCCCGCATCGCTCTCGCCGCCCTCGCCCGCTCCGCCCTCAAGCGCCTCCGCTCCACCCCCGACGGCTCCGTCGAAGTCCGCTTCTCCATCCTCGATCCCGCCCTCCCCGACGCCCTCCTCGACCTCCCCCTCCTCCGCACCCTCGACGGCAACGCCGTCTCGCTCCGCACCCTCGAGAAGCTCGTCGATGCCTCCGCCGGCGTCGTCTACGGCGCCGTCCGCGAAGTCCCCCCCGACCTCGACGGCCTCGATCGCTCGCGCATCCTCGACCTCGACCTGCACCAGGAACGCATGCTGATCGGCCTGCTCGGCGAGGCCGCCTACGTCCGCGTCGACCGCCGTGACGTGCTGGCCCAGGCTGCCGGCGTCCTCTGCCGCGATTTCGCCCTCGGCCTCCGCCCCTTCCCGGATTTCCCCCTCCTCGTCGAGGGCGTCGATCCGGCCGCCTTGCCCCCCATCCAACGCTCGGCCGTCGAAGCGGCGCTCGTCGAGCGGCTGGTCGCCGTGTTCCGCGGCGCCAGGGGCGACGAGGAATCGCGCCGTCAGGCGGCTCGCCACCTCATGTGGTTCGTCTATCGCAAAGCCGCGCACCGCGCCGGCGGCGACGACGACTACGGCGTTTCCCTCCTCCCACTCTTCCTCGACGCCGATGGCGTCCCCCGCTCCCTCGCCCAACTCCGCCCCGCCCTCGCCTCTCCCGCCGGCCTCCGGATGCACGACGGCTGGTCCACCGACGTCGCCACCCTCGCCCCCCCCACCCCCCCTTCCCCCTCCCCCCTTCCGCCTTCTGCCGACCCCCGACCCCCGACCCCCGACCCCATCTTGTCCCCTTCCCCCATCCCCCAGCCCCCCCTTGCCATGAACCCCCTCTCCTTCCGTCTCCTCTCCCAGCTCGGCCGCGTCCGCCCCGCCTTCGACTTCGACCTCTCCGATGCCGAAGCCCTCGCCGACCCCGCTCCCCCCGAGACCGCGTACGCCGCCGCCGTGACCATCGATGACGAGTTCGCCGCCGGCACCAGCGGCGTCCCGATGCTCGAGCCGTCCGATCCCGCCATCGCCGTGCTCGATCTCCGCAGCCGCCGTGTTGGCGCCGTGCGCGACCCCGCCGGCAAGGCCGGCGTCGTCGGCCGCCTCGAGGTCAAGGTGGCGTCGCTCCCCCCCGACGTCCTCGGACTGCTGGTCGACCGTGCGATCGCTTCCCTGCTCGACGAGGTGACTCGCCGGATTCCCGCGCTCGCACCCGGCTCGCCCGAGCGCGAGCGCTGCGTCCGGGCCGCCCTGCGCCTCGCTGCCCGTCGCGTCGTCCTCACCGCCCAGCCCGACGGCACCGTCGCGCTCGACGTCCTGGATGCCCCCGCCCGCCGCGCGCTCGATCTGCCCCTCTTCCCCACGCCGGACGGCATCGCCGCCTCCGGCTGGATGGTCCTGCGCGAGTTCGCCGCCTCCCGCTCCGGTACCGCCCCGCCCGGCCCCTCATTCGCCCTCGCCTCCGACGCTCCCCCGTTCCTCCGCTCGTGGCTCGCCGCGACCTGCTGCGACCAACGCATCGTGCGCCCCGCCAGCCATTCCGCCGATGCGAACCGCACAGCCGAGCCGAACCGCGTCCTTCAGGACGCGGCCGCCCCGAACCCCCCACCCACTCCGAACCGCGCCCTTCGGGGCGCGGCTGCGTCACCCGGCCCCGCCACCCTCGCCTTCTCCACGCCCGATTGCGATCCCGACGGCGGCGACTTCGGCCGCCGGCTCACGGAAGCCATGCGCCGCTTGCACGAAGAGTGCGCTGCCCCCGGCTCGCCCATCGAAGTCGCCGTCTGGGACACCTCCACCGTGCCCGCCCAGGCCAACATCGCCCAGGGCCGCACCATCTTCCTCCAGCCCACCTCCGACGGGCCGCGCCTCATCTTCGACACCAGGCACTGGCTCCTCGCCCGCGCCCGCGCGCACGGCCCCGCCGATCCCGAATCCCTCGCCTGGCTCCTGCTCGCCGCCTCCGCCCAGATCAACGTGGCGCTCGAATCGATCACCAACCGCACCGAGCTGGACCTCCAGGCCCGCCTGCTCGACCTGCTCGAGCGCGGAGCGCTCGTCCCCCCGGACCGCGCTTGAATCCACCCCCGCCAGCCACCAGCCTCTACCCCACCACCAACACCAAGCCCGCCCTGAGCCTGTCGAAGGGCCACCAGCCTCTCCCCCACCACCAACACCAAGCCCGCCCTGAGCCTGTCGAAGGGCCACCAGCCTCTCCCCCACCACCAACACCAAGTCCGCCCTGAGCCTGTCGAAGGGCCACCAGCCACCAGCTACCAGCTACCAGCCTCCCGCTCCCAGCCATCGCCACGAGCCGGCCCCGTGGCGCGGGACCAGATCGCGATCGCAGCACGCGCCAGGACGGCCAGTTCTCGCGCCGGGAACGGCGGCTCGCCGCTCGCGGAGCAGCCCGCAGCGTGGCTCGTGGAGCCGTCGCGAGGCCTGCCGGGTTTGCAGCACGCCGGCAGGCGGGATTGCTTGTCCAGACACCCGTCGTTCGACATGCGGCGCACCCAGCCGGAACCGTAGGACCGCCTGATCGCGTCATCGTCCGCAAGGAGCATGCCGTCCGAGACGAGCCGTCCGTTCCGCGCGCGAGACGCGCGACGGGAACAAGGACGGCGGAAGCGACACTGAGCGCCGCGTTCAGGACGGGGAGGGCGGCAATGATCGGGCGACTCGCAACATCGACTCGTTCCGCGCGGTTCGCGGCGGCCGGCGTGGTCTTTCCGTTCACCACGGGCCTGTTCCTTGTCCACGCGGCCGTCGCGCAGGAGCCGGGCGAGACCGCCGCACCGGCCGCCCCCGCGACGGAACCTTGTCTCTCGGCGGACCTGGGGAGCCTGCTCGCGGAGTGTTCGGCCCCGAGCACCGTGGGCCCCGAGCGGGCGAACCTGCTGTTCGGCTGCGCCTCCGCGCACGCCGCCGCCGGCCGCGACGCGGCGGCCGACGCCCTCTTCGCGCGGATCGCGGAGGAGTCCTCGGCGTCCAGCGACCCCGCGGAGCGGCGCGTCGCCGTGCTGTCCGTAATCCGCCGCTTCGATGCTCTTGTCCGCCTGTCGCGCGCGGGCGTCACGTCGTGCACGACAGACCTCATCGACGCGGCGAACGCCATCGTGGACGGCGGGTTCCCTTCGGCCGGCGACGCCGGCATCCTGGCGACCGACGACGAGCGGGCCGAGCTGACTCGGTTCCTCGCGACGGTGCCGGTGGTGCACTGCCAGCAGCTTCTACTGGAGGTGGTGCACACCGTCGAAGACCTGCGGTGGGAGGAGGGCGCCGCGATGCTGCTGCGGATCCACGACGAACTGCCGGTACGGTATCCCGGATACCGCTGCCTGGACGCGCGACGGCACGACATGATGGATGGCGTGCTCTACAAAGCGGCCAACTACCTCGAGAACGCCGGGCGGCTGCTGGAGGCGACGGCCGTGCGCGAGCGCCTCCCGCTCGAGCACCCGGAATCCCCGTTCGTGCCCGACGCGGAGTACGAGGTCGGACAAGCTTACGTGCAGATGGCGCTCTTCGAGAGGGCGGCCGAGGCATTCGAGGCGTCCGCGCGCGACTACGTGGGCGGCCCGCTTGCCGACCTGCGCGCGCCCGAGGCGTTGCTCTACGCGATCGATATTCGCATCGGCCTCGGCCAGGACACCCGGGCCACGGCCGACGCCGACTTCCTGGACCAGAACCTCGGCTCCAGCCGCAAGTACCAGAGGCTCGCCGCAGTGGCCTACTTCAAGGTCGGCGACCTGTACACCAACGCGCGCGACTGGGACGAGGTCATCCGGCACTACGAGGAGTACCTCGACAAGTACGGGCGCAAGGGCGGCAAGGAGTTCGAGATCCGCGCCACCATGCTCGCCGCAGAGGCCCACTGGAACCTCGTCGATTGCACGTGGGACGAGGACGAACGCCGCTCCCGGCAGACCCGCTGCCGCACCCACGAGGACGCGGCCTTCCATCTGGCCGCCCGCGCCATCCGCCTTGTCCATCTGCCCGAGTATTCGGCCGACTTGGCCGAGGGCGAGACGGACGACCTGAGTCCGCCGGAGATCCTGGCCCTGCGCCGCGAGCGCACCTGGAACGAGCTGCTCGCGCAGTTCGACATCGAGGTTGAAGGCCCCACTGCGCAGTTCGAGCGCGTCATCCGCGTGACAAAGGTCGCCGAGGCCCTCGGCCAGGCTCGGTTCTACCTCGGGGAGCAGGCCTACGATCAATTCCTCGACCTGTCCCTGCGAGAGTTCAGGCCCGGCGACTACGAGCCCGACGACGCGGCGATCGATGCCTGCAGGTCGGCGATGGATGCGACGGTGCCGACGAGTCGAGCCGCCTGCCAAACCCTGGAGGCGTACAAGGTCTGGACCGAGCAGGAATTCGTACCGTGGACGCAGGCGAAGTATGACGCCATCGACGACGCGCGTGCGATCTACCAATCGATTGCGTACCTGGACGTCCCCGCGTGGGAGATTGCCGCCGCCCAAAGGGTCGGTGACATGTACGCGCGATTCCGGCTGGACCTGCAGGACGCGCCGGTTCCGTGGTCACGGCAGCAGGACGACTTCGCCGTCGCGCGCGCCCGCTACGCCCACCAACGCGACGTCGAGTCCGAGCTCCTGAAGCAGAAGGCGGTCGAGGCCTACGGCTATTGCGACGCGACGGCGCGCCGCGAGCAGTGGTACAGCGAGCATTCCGAGGCGTGCCGGAGCGCGCTCGAAAAGCTGGCGCCGGACGACTACCCGCCGCTGCTCGAGGCCCGACCGCAGCCGGGTCTGTCCAGGATCCACTACGCCGTGCCCGACATCGATCTCGACTCCATCACGGAGTTCGACGAGTACGGCGCGCCTGTCCTGCCCGTGGACCCGGTCCCGGGCCACTGCGCGATCGACGACCTGGGACGGTACCGTTTCTTGCTCGCTCCGCCGCCGGCGCCCGAGCACTCCCAGCCCGGATGGTGATCGGCGGACGTGGGCGACGTCGCGGCCGGTGCAGCTCGCGGCTATTCGGGGCAGTCCTCGATCGGCGGTAGCGTCGTGCCCACGAACGGCTCGCACGTCAACCCGCTCCGATCGCACTGCGGCATGAAGTCGGCCTCCGGTCCCGGGTCGCAGCAGATCCACTCGTGATCGCCGCAGACGTTCCGCGGCACGCAACAGACGACCGAAGCACCCGGGGCGCAGTCGGCGGGCGTGAACCAGCCTTCGGACCGCAGGCAGGCGCCCACGGTGGCGCCGATCCCGCCGTAGGAATCGCACGTGTCCCCCGTCGGCTCCGCCGAAGGCGGCTGACAGCACACGCCCTCCGCAATTGACCCCCATCCCCCCCGCCCCTATCCTCCCCCCCGTCACGGGAGGACACCATGAACGACATCCGGCAGCTCGCGGTGCTCGGCGCGGGAACGATGGGGCGCGGGATCGCCCAGACCGCCGCCGCCGCAGGCATCGACGTCACCCTCCACGATCTCTCCCCCGACCTCCTCCACACCGCCCTCGACGCCATCTGCGCCACCCTCGACGAGGCCGTCGACCGCCGCAAGTTCTCCCCCGTCTTCCGCGACGTCATCCTCGACCGCATCCATCCCGTCGCCGACTTCGCCGCCGCCGTCGCCGCCGTCGACCTGGCGATCGAATCGGTCCCCGAATTTCTTCCGCTCAAGCTGGAGATCTTCCGTCGCCTCGACGCCGCAGCACCTCCCGCCGCCATCCTCGCCACCAACACCTCCGCCTTGCCCGTCGCCGAAATCGCCGCCGTGACCTCCCGCCCCGACCGCGTCCTCGGCCTCCACTTCTTCAACCCCGTGCCGCTCATGCCGCTGCTGGAAGTCGTGCGCACCGAGGCCACGGCGCACCAGACCATCGACACCGCCGTGTCGCTCGCCTACCGCCTCGCCAAACAGCCGATCGTCGTCCGCGACAGCCCGGGCTTCGCGACCAGCCGCCTCGGCCTCGCCATCGGCCTCGAGGCCATGCGCATGCTCGAGCAGGGCGTCGCGGCGGCCGAGGACATCGACCGCGCCATGACCCTCGGCTATCGCCATCCCCTCGGCCCCCTCCGCCTCACCGACCTCGTCGGCCTCGACGTCCGCCTCGCCGTAGCCGAACACCTCTACCAAACCCTCGGCACCGATACCTTCCGTCCCCCCGAGATCCTCCGCCGCCTCGTCGCCGCAGGAATGCTCGGCAAAAAAGCCGGCGAGGGGTTTTACCGGTGGGAGGAGGAGTAGGGTTATTGGGGGTTATTGGTTCTTGGTGGGTCGATCGGGTCGAGTTGTTGGTCCGGAGGTGCCGGGAGGAGTGCGTGCATTCGGGCCCTCCTACCCGAGCAGGTCCTCCGCCGAGCTGACAAGTACGGCCCGCCGCAACCAGCGCTCCAACACGCCCAGATCGTGGCAGGAGTGCAGCCGGGCGACAACGTGGTCGGGAACGGACACGCCGCGCGCCGCCAGCACGGCAAGGATCGCCTCCGCCTTCCCCTCCGCCTTCCCCTCCGCCTTCCCCTCCGCCACCAGCCGCCGGAAAAACTCGCTCTGATACTCGTAGCCCTGGCTCATGAACTCCTCCAGCGCCCGCCGCGCTGCCTCCGGCAGGCGGCTGAGCATCAGGTCGATGCAAGTATAACGCGTCGGCACCCGCTGCAACATCACCGCCTCCGCCGCGCCCTTGCAGATCTCCAACCCCTGCGGGCTCGCCGCGTGCGCCAGCGCACTCAACACGGCCAGCTCCGGATCGTCGAGCGCCGCCTGCGCGTCGGTTACCACTGGGATGTCGTCCGGCCCGATGACCACCGGCCGAAGCTGCATCCCGCCGATCTCGATGCGCTGGGCGCACCATTTCGCCACCACCGCGTCCACCGTCACGACGAGCAGCCAGACCGGGCAGCGCAGGCGGCCCCACAGGGCCGCCACATACTGTGGCCAGGAGCCGCGCTTCTCGTCGTCAATGCCGAGTTGGACTTCGACGATGATCGCGAGCTCGGAGCGCCCCGTTCCCAGCTCGATGACCAGGTCGGCCCGGTACTCGGGCGGCTGGAGCTGAACGAAGCTCTGGCCGCCCGTTCGCGCCGTGACCAGTACCTCGGCGCCCAGTCTCAGGCCGGCGGCGTCGCGGAGCAGCTCGGCGGCGAACGCGGGCCTGCCGCGCATCAGCTCCAACAGTTGCTCGTGTAAAGGCGACGGCATGGCTCTCGCGTCCGGAACAGCAGGGACCGTGCCAGCCGCGGCCCCACGGAATCACGACGCTTTGCCGCGGCCGGCGTGGCGGCCGCCAGGACACCGCCGGCGGCCGCCAAGCGGACAGGCCTCGGCTATGCCTCTGCTGCCCTCGCGATCGAATCACCGACCCCCGCTCCCACCCGCACGCCCCCAGACCAACAACTCGACCCGTTCGACCAACCAATCACCAACAACCTCCTCAAACTCCGTAGATCACGTTGTGCGCGCCGCGCCCCTCGCACAACCCCTTCAGCCCCGCCACCACCGCGCGCGGCGCCACGAACTTCCGGTCCTTGAACACCTTGTACCCGAACCGTTCTCGCGACGCGTCGTACTCCGCCCGCGCCTCCGGCGTCAGCTTCTCGCGCAGCAGGTCCGCGAAGGGATCGTTGTCCCGGTCCGCAGGCACGTCCACCGCCGCCATGTCCAGCGCGAACATCGCCACGAACCCGTCCGCCCCAAGGAGCTCCCGCACCGGCGCCTCGCCCTTCGTCCACGGCAGGCACAACGGCCCCACCACCCCCTTCACCACCCGCTCCACCTCAAGCCCGCCCATCGTCGCCAGCCGCAGGAAGGTGAACTCCGCGTCGTACGACGTGAATTGGTAGATCAGCGAACGGAACCCCTCGGTGTGCTTCGCGTCGTCCGCCTGCAACAGCACCACCGGCCGCGCCCACGCCTCCGCCGTCTGCGCGAAGTCCAGCGAGTACCGCACGAACAGCCCCGACGCGTCGAGCTTGTCCAGCACCACGTGGAACTCCGCGCGCTTCCTCTCCGGGTCGCTCCGCCGCAGCGCCACGCTCATCTCCCCCAGCGGCGAAAGCTGCGCCGCCGCAATCGCCGCGTAGTAGTCGTGCTTCGCCAATTGCTTCTCGTGGATCGCTCCGCGCTTCCCCCCGGCCTTCCGCTCCAGCTCGCCCCGCGCCCCGAGCTGCCGGAGCTGATCGGCCGCCACCCGCACGTCCGTCTGCGCCCGCGTCCACTCCCGGTACGTCGGCAACCCCGACCGCAGGTCGACCTCCAGCCCGGAATACAGTCCGCGGTGCACCTCCGGCGCCAGCACCCCCAGATGCGACGACAACTTCGCCCCATCCGGGTAGTGCGACCCCAGCCGCGCCGCAGCCAGGATCTCCCGCACCCGCCGCACGTAGCCCGCTTCTTCCTCCCCGCACAACACCCGCGCCGGAACGGACGGACCCGCACCCTCGCTCATTTGGAGGCCGCCTGCCCGGAGCCTGCCTGCCCCGAGCCAGGTCGAGGGGTCGCCTCCGGGCCCGGGGTCCTCGCGGCCTTCCGCGCGATCGCCGCCGACAGCGCCCGCTCCACCTCGGCCTCCCCCCACGCGTCGCTCATCGCCGCCGTCTCCGTCAGCACCCGCTCCGTCTCCGAGTCGTAGACGTGCAGGTCGTCCACCATCCGATCCACGTTGTCCCGGAAATATGCCTGCGTCTCCGCCACGAACCGCGTCGTCTGCTGCACCGACTCGGTCATCGACTCCAGCGACTGCTTCAGCTCCAACAACACCAGCGACGCGTCCGCCGCGGCGCCGATCGCCTGGATCTGCCCCGCGATGAGATCGAGCTTCTCGCCCGCGGCCGTCACGTACCGCGTGACGTCCGTCTGCAGGTGCCCGATAACCTCCGCCAGCTTCCACGTGTTCTGCTTCAGCCCGCTGATCCGCTCCTCCGCCGTCCCGAACAGTGTCAGCTTCGTCGTGTGCTCCGCCAGCCGCCGCCGCGCCAGGTCCAGGTCCGACTGCAGCTGCCGCCCCGCCGCCGACGACGGGTCCATCGCCTCCGCCCGCGCCTCCAGCTCCGCCTTCAGCCGCTGCAGCTTCTCCACCGTCGCCGCCGCCGTCTCCTCATTCGTCGCCGACTCCACGATCTTCCGGTTCAGCCGCTCCACCTCGTCGTACAGCTCCTGCTTCGCCGCCTCCAGCCGGTCCACCAGCTCGGCGGCCTGCTTCACCCGCACCGCGCTCGCCTCGTACTGCGCCCGCAACAGCTCCTCGATCGACCGGTGCTCGAGCTGTTGCTTCCCGCCTCCGAACAGCCGCCGCAACAACCGCGCCAGCCGGCCCGGCTCCGCCCGCGTCTTCCCGAGCTGCTCGGACAGCTCCTTGAGCCGCGACATCTCCCGCGCCAACCCCGCCTGGATCTCCGCGTTGCGCAGCTTCATCCCCGCCAGCTCCCCCAGCCGCCCGTCCTGCCGCACACGCTCCGTCCGGATCGAATCCTCCAGGCTCCGGACGGAGATCCCCTCCCCCGCATACGCCGCTTCCTGTCGCAGTAGTTCTCTTTCCGTTTCCGCCATCTTCTCAGCGTTCCTCTCAGCGTCCTCAGCGTCTCAGCGGTAAGTCGGATCTCCGCGCCCTCCCCCCCCTCGGCGCCCTCCCCTCACCACGAATGCCCGATCGCCCCCCGCCCGCACGCCGCAACGCACGGCAGTGCGCTGGCCTCGCCTCCCCTCTCTCCCCCCCTCTTGCACCCACCACACGCGTACTGCAGCCGCCTCCGTTGCTCCTCCCTCACCGCCGCCACCGGCTCGTCCCGCAACGGATCGTGCTCGTCCTCCCCGACCTCCAACACCCCGCCCGGACACGCCGGCACGCACAGCCCGCACCCGTCGCACGCCTCCGTGTCGATCGTGATGAAGAACTCCCCCGCCCCGTCCCGATACCCGTAGTTCGCCTGCATCTCGCGTGCCCCTCACGTCCCCCCCACCACGACGCGCTCCCCACACGCCGCAATCCGGAAGCTCGCACCTCGCACGTACCCCACCAGCCCGATCCCGCTCTCCCGGCAGATCCGCACCGCCATGTCCGTCGGCGACGTCCGCGACGCGATCAACGCCACCCCCAACGACGCCGCCTTCGCCGCCATCTCCGACGAGACCCTCCCCGACGTCAGCAGCAGGCACCCCGCCAGATCGATCCCCCCCAACAGCGCCCTCCCCGCCAACCGATCGATCGTGTTGTGCCGCCCGATGTCCTCCGCGTGCAGCAGGATCTTCTCCCCGTCGCTCGCCGCCGCCGAGTGGATCCCCCCGTGCCGCCCGTACCTCTCCGACACCTTCCCCATCTCCCGCATCATCGCGAAGATCGACTCCGCCCCGAACCGCGCCTCCGCCGGCGCCCGCCGCGCCGGACCCGCCGCCAGCGTGAAGCTGATCCCCGTCCCACACCCCGACGTCAGCACCGGCGTCAACTGCCCCGGCACCTCCCCCCGAATCCGGATCACCGCCTCGGTCGAGTCCTCGCACACCCCCAGCACCAACAGGTCGTCCGCCTCCCGCACCCACCCCTGCGTCCGCAGAAAACCCGCCACCAGGAACCGCACCTCGTGCGGCGACCCCACCAGCGTCGCGATCTCCCTCCCGTTCACGATCAACCGGATCGGCCGCTCCAACGGCCATTCATCCGCCGCCTCGCTCAACTCGCCCTTCTCGTACCGCAGCATCCGCCAACGACTCCCCGCGAACGCCCCCCACGCGCCGCGAACCATGACCGTACCCGCCGCCGACGCCCCGGGCAAGCTCGCCGATCCCCTCGGATGACGGCGTGTCAGCCTGCTCCGGACCGGAAGAGGAGAGATGGCGAGACCGGCTGGAGAGGTGGGGAAGGTCTGCGCACGGATGCCCTTGCCCGGAAACCGTCCACCGTTCTACCCGGCGGCGGAGAAGTCCGTGGCGCGGCGTCTCGCCGCGACACGGCATCAACACCCCGGACGTCCATCAGAAGCCCCCTGGCCTGCCCCTCCCCTGCCTTCTCTGCGTTTGTCTCAGCGCCCTCAGCGTCTCAGCGGTAAGTCGGCCGGTCTCCGCGCCCTCCGCCGAAGGCGCCCTGATCTCGTCGAACATCCAGCCGGTTTCCTGTTTGAACTCGCATGGTTCAACGTTTTGCGTCTTTTTCCCCCCACCTCGATTCCCATCGACTTCCCATCCCCCCGGAAGTGGTATAGTCCCCCCCGTGTGCGCGGACCTCCCTGGGGGCTCGGCGGCCCGCGCGAAAAATTGAACCCATGACCGTCTTCTCCTCCCTCTCGCCCTTCCCCCCTTTGCTCCCCTCTCCCCTTTGCGTCCTTGCCGTTCTCCGTCCCCTTTGCGTCCTTGGCGCGAACTTCCCCCCACCCGAAGGCCGCGGCGACGAGTTTCACGGAACGGAGTGGACATGAGATTCGCAGAGACGGGCTTCAACCTCGAGGTCGACCTCTCCACCGGCAACATCGAACGCGTCGAGACCGACCCGCGCTGGACCGAACAGCACCTCGGCGGCCTGGGCACCAGCTCCCGCATCCTCTGGGACCGCTGCCCACCCGAGGTCGAACCCTACTCCGAGGACAACCTCCTCATCTTCGCCGCCGGCCTCCTCGTCGGCACCCCCGCCCCGGGCGCCAACCGCACCGTCGTCACCACCATCTCCCCACAGTCCCTCTTCACCGCCTACTCCATGATGGGCGGCTTCTTCGCCCCCGAGCTCAAGCACGCCGGCTACGACAAGGTCATCCTCCGCGGCAGATCCCCCTCCCTCGTCTACCTCTGGATCCACAACGACAAGGTCGAAATCCGCGACGCCGCCCACCTCCGCGGCAAGGGCGCCAACGAGGCCGCCGACCTCATCCGCGCCGAGCTCCACGAACCCAAGGCCCAGGTCGCCGCCATCGGCCTCGCCGGCGAGAACCGCGTCCGCTTCGCCTCCATCGAACACGGCCGCTCCAGCGCCAGCCGCCTCGGCATCGGCGGCGTCATGGGCGACAAGGGCCTCAAGGCCATCGCCGTCCGCGGCACCAAGGACCTCAACGTCGCACGCCCCGCCGAGTTCATGGAGCTGTGCAACGGCGCGCTCAAGTACATCGGCGTCCGCGAGCAGAAACCCGTCCCCGGCGTCATGCCCATCCTCGCCGGACTCGGCTCCCCCCAGGAAATGAAGCTCATCGACGAAGAGTGGCACACCACCAACTTCATGTGGGGCAACTCCCGCACCCGCCGCAGGGACTTCTGGACCAAGGAGATCGAGGAGAAGTGGAAGGGCACCCAGGAGAGCGTCCGCAAGCGCCTCGTCAGTTGCTACAACTGCCCGATGAAGTGCGGCGCCACCATCTCCGTCCCCGGCGAAGCAACCTACATGATGAAGTGCTTCTCCAAGCTCACCTACACCATGGCCGCCTACTCCGATCTCGACTTCGGCTTCCGCATCGCCCAACGCGCCACCGAATACGGCGTCGACGCCTTCTCCGCTCCCCAGGTCATGGCCTTCGGCCTCGAGCTGCTCGAGCACGGCATCCTGGGCCCCTCCGACTTCGAAGGCATGCCCGCCGACAACGAAGGCCGCTTCTTCTGGCTCCTCGATCGCATCGTCCGCCGCGAAGGCATCGGAGATGCCCTCGCCGACGGCACCTACTGGGCCGCCAGGAAGTTCGGCAAGGCCGCCGAGGAATTGGCCCACAACAACATCAAGAAGCACGAACAGCTCCCCCTCAAGCTCGGCATGCTCAACCCCGTCTACTTCCTCATGTACTGCACCGGCGAGAAGTCCAACATCACCCAGATCGAAGGCCAGTTCCCCCAGGCCCCCTTCGCCACCATGGCCGAACGCGAGGATTTCGTGAAGGACTGGGTCCAGGTCCCGGACGATAGGTTCAAGAAGTACCTCCTCGACTGGGAGTTCCGTGGCGAGCGCGCCAACCCCACCTACCCCACCGTCGAGATGTCCTGCGACATCGTCGATTGGCAGGAGCGGATGCACCACATCGACGACGCCCTCGGCATGTGCGCCGGCCTCTCCTCCTTCCCCCTCAAGCCGCCCTACCACATCCACAACTACCCGGCCTTCATCTCCGCCGCCACCGGCATCGAGGTCGACGAAGCCGGACTCACCAGGATCGCACGGCGCAACCGCACCCTGCTGCGCGCCCTCAACGTCCGCCGCGGCCTCACCCGCGACGACGAGCGCCCCCCGGACGACCACTGGAAGAAACGCTTCCCCGACCTCGAGCAGAAGCTCCTCGACGCCTACTACAAGTTCAAGGGCTGGAACCTCCGCGGCATCCCCACCGGGAAGTCGTTGAACGAGCTGGACCTGGGCTTCGTCGCCGAGGACCTCCGGAAGCGCGGCTTCCCCATCGATGACGACACGGCCCCCTCCCCCCAGCCCTCCGGCGCCGCGGCCGAGGCCAAGGCGGCGAGCTGAACCATGGACGCGACACCCAAGAAGAAGACCAGGCTCGTCAAGACCATCCGGGTCGACGTGGACAAGTGCAACGGCTGCCGCGCCTGCGAGGTCATCTGCTCCTCGTTCCACGCCTCCCCCAGGTACAGCAGCAGCAACCCGGAACGCTCCCGCATCCGCGTCATCCGCGAGCCGCTCCGCGACATCTACGTCCCCGTCTACGCCGGCGAATACACCGCCGCCGAATGCTCCGGTCGCGACAAGTACACCATCGACGGCAAGGCCTACGACGAGTGCGCCTTCTGCCGCGCCTCCTGCCCCTCCCGCTCCCTCTTCAAGGAGCCCGACTCCGGCCTCCCCTTGAAATGCGACATGTGCGAGAGCGACCCGCCCCTGGACGAGCCCATGTGCGTCCAGTGGTGCCTGAACGACGCCCTCGTCTACGAGGAACACGAGGTCGAGGTCACCGAAGAAGACGAGCCGCAGACCGAGCTGGAACTCGGTGTCGAATCCCTCGTCGACAAGCACGGCCTCCAGAAGCTCATGGACACCATCGCCCGCATGAAAAAGAAGGGCTAGCAGGGAACGAAGGCGGAAGATCGTGGCTGATCCAGTCCAGGAAACCGTCGCCCCCTTCCCCGAAACCGTGGAGGAGATCCGCGAGGCCGGCGGCGAGGCGTTCAAGTTCTGCTACCAGTGCGGCAAGTGCGACGTGGTCTGCCCCTGGAACCGCGTCCGGCAGTTCAGCATGCGCCGCATCATCGCCGAGGCCTCGTACGGCCTCACGGAGATCGAGAACGACGACGTCTGGCGCTGCACCACCTGCGGCAACTGCCCCCAAGAGTGCCCCCGCGGCGTCAAGCAGATCGAGCTCGGCGTCGCCATCCGCCGCGTCGCCTCCAAGTACGACGTCTTCACCGCCTCCGCCCGCCCCGCCCGCGCCGTCCGCGCCAGCCTGACGATCGACGGCAACCCCCTCAACGAGCCCCGCGCCAAACGCGCCGCCTGGGCCGAGGGCCTCGACGTCAAGCCCTTCACCGAGGGCATGGACCTCCTCTACTTCGTCGGCTGCTACTACAGCTACGACCCGCGCCTGAAGAAGGTCGCCGCCGCCACCGCCGACATCCTCAACCGCGCCGGGATCTCCTTCGGCATCCTCGGCGAAAAGGAGAATTGCTGCGGCGAGAGCGTCCGCAAGACCGGCGCCGAACAGCTCTTCCGCTCCCTCGCCCGCGAGAACATCAAGACCTTCGTCGACCACGGCGTGAAGAAGATCCTCGTCTCCTCCCCCCACTGCTTCCACACCCTCAAGAACGAATACCCCGACTTCATGGTCAACTTCGAAGTCGTCCACATCTCCCAGTTGCTGCTCGATCTACTCCGTCAGGGCCGCCTCCGTTTCTCGCGTGCGTTGCCCAAACGCGTCACCTACCACGACCCCTGCTACCTCGGCCGCCACAACGGCGTCTACGACGCCCCGCGCGAGGTCCTGCAGAGCATCCCCGGCCTGCAGCTGGTCGAAATGGCCTCCTCGCGCCGGGACAGCCTCTGCTGCGGCGGCGGCGGCGGCAGGGTCTGGATGGATACCCCACGCAACGAACGCTTCAGCGAGCTGCGCCTCGACCAGGCCCGCGACGTCGGCGCCGAAATCCTGGCGACCGCTTGCCCCTACTGCATCACCATGTTCGAAGACACTCGCGCCGGCCGCGACGACGAAACCCTCCCCGCCATCAACGACATCACCGAGCTGGTAAGGGAAGCCCTGTGAGAGTCCTTCCCCCTCTTTGCGTCCTTTGCGGTCCTTTGCGTCCTTTGCGCGAAATTCCCCCGGGACAAGGATGACCTGACGTGGACAAGCTAGCGGCCACGGATCGGATCGGCGACGTCATGGTCGTCGGCGGCGGCATCAGCGGCATCCAGGCCGCCCTCGACCTCGCCACCGCCGGCTTCAAGGTCTACCTCGTCGAGAAATCCCCCACCATCGGCGGCAAGATGGCCCAGCTCGACAAGACCTT
>JACRCX010000111.1 GCA_016218815.1 Deltaproteobacteria bacterium | reverse complement strand
GCATTGCAAGATCCCCGCATCATCCCGCGGAAAAACCGCAGACCCCTTGACAGAATTGCGACTGGGGCAGCAGCGACGGCGCTCCTATCCCAGCGTAATCACGAGGTTCCTAGACCGGCAACCGTCGTTTGACGCCGTAGCTGACGACCGTCACCGGTTCCGGGCCAGGGGACATCTGGGCCCTCGGCTACGGCGGGACCGCTACCCACTGGGACGGGACCCGTTGGCGGCCTCCGCTGGACGGCCCCTCGGAGGCGATCGTGGCCGTGTGGGGTGCGTCCGCGGACGATGTCTGGGCACTTGCGAGCGACGGATTTCGCCGCTGGAACGGCACCTCCTGGTACCACCACCTGCCCGAGCTGCCGGTCCGGCCGTGGGAGCTCGCCGATGGAGCGTTGTGGGGTTTCGCCCCCGACGACATCTGGGCCGTCGGCGACGATTTCGCACATTGGGATGGCTCGTCCTGGTCGACCGTGACGGCTCCGATCGGCGTCAACGACGTCTGGGGCGCCGCACAGGACGACGTCTGGGCAGTCGGTGCCGTCGACTTCGAAGGGGGACGCGTCGCCCACTGGAACGGATTCTCCTGGCGCGAGTTCCGCGCACCGGAGACAAGCTGGCTCACTGCCGTTCACGGGAGCGCGCCGGACGACGTCTGGGCGGCCGGCGCCGACGGCGAAGTCCTGCACTGGAACGGTCTTGTGTGGAACCTGATCTGGGACGCCGGCGACGTGCGGATCAACGATGTCCGCAGTGGCGCGCGCGACGACGCGTGGCTCGCGGGCAACGACGGACTCCTGGCCCACTGGGACGGTGCGCGCTGGTCCACCGTCGAGCGCTTCACCGCCCACGATATTCGCGCCCTGTGGACTGCGCCATCGGGTGAAACCTGGGCGGTCGGAACCGACGGCATCGCGCTGCGGTGGGACGGTGCGCACTGGTCGGCCGGACCATCGACAGCCCTGGAAGGACTGCGAGCCGTCTGGGGTTCTGCCGGTGACGACGTCTGGGCGGTCGGCGACCAGGGGAACATCGTCCACTGGGACGGCGACCGTTGGCGGCGCATGGCAGGTGCCTTCGGCGGGTCGCTCCGCGACGTCTGGGCCATCGCCGTCGACGACATCTGGGCCGTGGGCGAGCGCGGTCGAATCCTGCACTGGGACGGCGCACAATGGGGCTCGGTCCCGGCGCCCGTCCAATCGCCGGGGAGTGCCATCGAGGAGTTGTCCGCCGCGTGGGGCGCGTCACCGTCGGACGTTTGGGCAGTGGGCCAACAGGGGGCGATCCTCCACTGGGACGGTGCGGCCTGGAGCGCCAGCTCGTCGCCGCGCGTCTGGTGGAGCGCCATCCACGGCACCGCACCCAACGACGTCTGGTGCGCCGGCAGCGGCGGCGCGGTCCAGCACCGGGACGGAACCGAATGGCGCGAGGTCCCGAGCGGGACGGTCGCGTGGTTGCGGGGCGTCTGGGCGGCTGCGCCGGACGACGCCTGGGCGGTTGGAGACGACGCGACCGTCCTGCGCTGGAACGGCGCCGTGTGGACCGGCGTTCCGGTCGAACCCGCCGGCGAATTCTCCGACGTGTGGGCCGCGTCGTCCGACGACGTCTGGATCGCCGGCTCGCACGACTACGACGTGGTCTTCCTGCATTGGGACGGGGCGACCTGGGCGACCTACCGTCCCGGGGCGCGAGGCAATCGCGAGAGTCTGTTCGGCTTCGGTCCCGACGACGTCTGGGCCGCCGGCGATTCCGGGGTTTTCCACTGGGACGGCGTCGCCTGGACGCGCGACCCTTGCAGCCCGGGCGCGGTCACCGCCATCGGCGGAGCCTTGCCCGACGACCTCTGGGTCGTCGCGGGCCCGGGTATCCTCCGCCGACGGCGCTGATCCCGTCCCCTCATCCGAGGTGGCCCCCGACTTCCGGGCCAGCGCCGTGTCCCGCCCCCCACGTCTCCCCCCGTCACCTCCGGACCAACAACTCGACCCGGACGACCCACCAAGAACCAATAACCTCTACCCATCCCCCATCCTCCTGGCTATGCTGCGCCGGGGGGAAGGAGTTCCGCGATGCCCGTCCTGTCCTGGGCGGCGGCGCCGGATCGGCCCCGACGCTACGCGATCTACAAGAAGCTGACCACGCTCGGCTCGGCGCCCGACAACGACGTCGTGCTCGAGGGCCCGGGCGTCGTGCCCTACCACGCGGTGGTGATGTTCGACGGCCGCGACTTCAACCTGCGCGAGGTCTCGCGCGAGGGCGACATCCTGCAGAACGGGCGCAAGCGCCGCCAGTTCCGCCTGCACCACGCGGACCGCGTGGGCCTGGGCGAGGTGACGATCGACTTCTCGGCGTACGACGAGTACGCGGGCCAGCCTTGCGCCGGAGCGCCCAGCCCCGGGGAGGACCGCCTGATCCAGGGCCTCACGCGGCTGCACGACTTCTCCAAGGCCCTCATGGGCAAGAGCGTCCTGGAGGAGTTGCTCCCTGCGCTGCTCGACTCCGTCGTCGCCCTCACGCAGGCCGACAAGGGCTTCCTGCTCATGTTCGAGGAGGGCAAGCCGGTGATCCGCGGGTCGCGCAACCTGGGACCCGGCGACTCGCCCCTCATCGCCGCCGGCGGCGACCCCGCGCGCCTCGTCTCCGACTCGATCCTCAAGCAGGTCGTCGAGCGGCGCGAGCCGGTGCTGGTGGCCGACGCCCTGCACGACTCGGCCTTCTCGACGGCCCAGAGCGTCATCGACCTCAAGCTCTGCTCCGTCATGGTCGTCCCCCTGCTCGAGGAGGGCAACCTGCTCGGCGTGCTCTACCTGGGCAACGACCGCGTGGCCAACCTCTTCGACGAGAACCACCTGCGTATCCTGACGGTCTTCGCGGCGCAGGCGTCGCTGATCCTCCAGAAGGCCAGGCTGGTCGAGCGCTTCCGGCAGGACCGGGACAAGTACAAGCAGCAGGTCGAGGTGCAGGCGTTCGGGGATCTGGTCGGCTCCAGCCCCGCGATGCTCGACGTGTTCGCCCGGGTGCGCAAGGTCGCCCCCACCGACGTCTCGGTGATGATCACCGGAGAGACCGGGACGGGCAAGGAGCTGATCGCGCGGGAGATCCACCGCCGCAGCAACCGCGCCAAGGGGCCCTTCGTCGCCATCAACTGCGGCGCGATCCCCGAGACGCTGATGGAATCCGAGCTGTTCGGGCACGTACGCGGGGCATTCACGGGCGCGGTCGCCACGCACCTGGGGAAATTCCAGGCCGCGGCCGGGGGGACGATCTTCCTGGACGAGATCGGCGAGCTGCCGCTGTCGTTGCAGGTCAAGCTGTTGCGGGTCCTGCAGGACCGGGTCGTGGTCAAGGTCGGCGACACGCGGCCCGAGAAGATCGATGTCCGGGTGCTGGCGGCGACGAACAAGCTGCTCGAGGACGAGGTCCGCACGGGGCGTTTCCGCGAGGACCTCTACTACCGGCTGAACGTGGTGACGATCGGGCTGCCGCCGCTGCGCGAGCGTGGCGAGGACATCGTGACCATCGCCAATTACCTCGTGAAGAAGCACCGCGGGGAGCTCTCGACGACCGTGACGGGGTTCGCGCCGGAGGCGCTGGCGGCGATCCGGCGGTTCGAGTGGCCGGGCAACGTTCGGCAGCTCGAGAACCGGATCAAGAAGGCGATGGTGATGTGCGAGGGCACGCTCTTGGGGCCCGAGGATCTCGACCTGGCCCCGCTGAACCTCGCGCCGGTCGTCCCGCTGGCGCAGGCCAAGGAGGATTTCCAGCGGCGGTACGTGCTGGAGGTGCTCGAACGCAACGGCGGCAACCGCACCCAGACGGCCAAGGACCTGGGAGTCGACCCGCGGACGATCTTCCGCTACCTCGAGAAAGAGGATGCCGAGGAGCGGAGCGGGCAAGTCTAGGTCGTTGGTCATTGGCTATTGGTTCTTGGTCCGGAGGTGCGGGACTTCGGGCGGGGTTTCCGGTCGCGAAGCGCGGGTCGGGGCGGGCGGTGGTTTCCGGCGAGGGGCGTGGGGGCGTGCGCTGTGCTAGGCTTCCGGGGCTGAGGCGTGGCGGATGACGAGGCAGGGAGCGGACCGGAAGCGGGGGAGGGCGGCTGGCGCGGAGCGTTCCGTCGCGCCCTTGGCCCTGACAAGACTGTCGGGGCGCCCCGCGCGGATTCCGGGCCGGTCCCGATCGCCGATCAATGATTCCGGGCTGTTGCCTCCGCCACGTCCCCTGGCCTGTCCCTTGCACATCCTTGCGCTCGCGGCCCTCGGGGGCGCCGCGGGAGCTGGATGCCTGGTCACCGACCCCGTCCCGTACGAACCCAGCGAGAACATCCCGCCGATCGTGATTCCCACCGTCGTCACGCCCGACCCGCTCTTGATCACCAAGGCGGAAGCGGGGGATCGCCTGACGTTCAGCCTTGCGGTTCGAGACCTCAACCTGGACGACGTGCTGTTGGCCCGGCTGATCGTCAATCCCTCTGCGACCGACCCCGGGTACCGGGACGAACTGCAGATTCCACCGGCGGCGGACGGGACTCGCGACCGCGAAGTGACTTTCAGGGATGTCGCGGTGGACGGCCTGGGGCTTCCGTGCAGCCGCGTGATCGTCGCGGTGTCGGACCGAGGCTTCCGGGTGGGCTCGCCGTTGTATCTGCCGCCGGAAGATGCCGATCACCAGCCGCTGACGACCGTGGCCTTGGTGCAATGGACCGTGTGGATCGACGACGGCACGACTGTCGATGGCCCTGCGGTCGGAACGTGCGGGGTCAGGTGAGCGATGTGAGGATCGCCCTGTCGCCGCCCCGCTCGCGCAACCAAGCCCCGCTTCTGGCGATCGCGGCGCTTGCAGTTGCCGCGGGCTGCGGCCTGATCGGCTTCGGAGACGACGCCGCAGCCGTAAACCAGTGCAGCGATGACTCGGCCTGCGGGCGCAACGCCATCTGCGACCAGGCGCTGCACGTCTGCGTCGCTCGAGATCGCCCGGACGCCGGCGTCTTCTTGCGACTCACCTACCCGTCTTCAACCGGGGTCACCCTCCGCGAATTCCAGTCGCAGCGTCTCGACTCGGACGAGACGGTGGTCATCGACTGCCCGGCTCCGGTCGAGATCCGGGGAACGGTCCAGGTCGGCGAGTCCGGTCCGACCATCCCGGCCGACATCACCTTCCTGCGGCCTTCGGTCATCCCTGGAGAGCCGTCCGAAACCAGCAAGGTCTCGGCCAGCAGCTCTCCCGCTGCCGGCACCGATTGGACATACTCGGCCAACCTCGTGGCCTGGGACGCCGAACGGGCGCCGTACTCGATCTACGTCGAGCCGACCGGTTCGGACGGAGCCGCCTACCCGCCGCTGTTCCGGCCGTTGACCGAGCCCGAACTGCAGCAGATCCGGGAGAGCGGGCCGGGTGAGCCGTCGGGGCGCATTCCGCTCGTCCTGCCGATCGCCGAGGATCTGCGCCGGGTCCAGGGCCTGATCGTCCGGGGCCACGATCCGGTCCCGAACGTTGCGGTCCGGGCCGTCGACCCCGAGACCGGCCGGAGGATCTCGACCATCTCGACGACCGCGCCCTTCACGACGCTGGCGGGCGGCGATCCGCCCGAGCACCCCGCCGGCACGTTCGAGCTGTATCTTCCTCCGTCGGTCGGGAGGTTCCGACTCGAGATCCTGCCGACCGCGGATCAGCCCAACCTGCCCACCGTGGCGTGGGAAGGCGTCAACTTCGACGCACTGGACGCGAACGACGACGGCGCCCTCGTGTTCGAGGACGTCGCCGACAATCCGGCGGCCGATCTGCCGCCGATCGCCCTCCCGGCGATCGGTCTCCCCGTGCGGTTGGAGGGCCGTGTCGAAGGGACGGAGGCCGGAGGATCGGCCGGGCCGGTGGCGGGCGCCACCTTGCGCTTCGCCCGCAGCATTCCCACCGGCACGCCCGGCGTGACCGCGACCTTCGAGCGGACGGCGACGACCGACGGCTCCGGCAACGTCATCCCTGCCAGCGGCTCGACCGACGGAACAACCGGGATTGCCCTGATCGAGGGCGACTATGTCGTCACCGTGGCGCCGCCCGAACGGCTGCCCCTGGCGGGGCTGCACCTGGACTTCTTCCGCGTCGCGGCCACCGACCCGACCGGCGATCCCGTGCAGCGCGGCCAGGTCTTCCAGCTCGGCCCGAGCGCCACGCTCCACGGCTCGGTCATGGACCTCGTTCGCGGCCCGGCCGCCTCGCTGCCCATCGAGGTGACCCTCGCGGAAGCAGGGGGCGCCGCCCTCGGCGCGGACCCGACCAACCTCAACCGCTCGGTGACGGGCTACACGGAGTCCGACGGGACGTTCGATCTCTACGTCGAGAACGGGACGCACTTCGTCGCCGTACGCCCGCCCGACGAGTCGCAGTTCCCGTGGCGCATCGTCTCCAACGTCCACGTGCCCAATGGACCGCTCGACATCTCGCTCGAGGCCCCCGTCGTCCTCTCCGGGACCGTGAGCATCGGCGCGGCGCCCACGGCCGGCGTCACCGTCGAAGCGCTGGTCCGCGACTCCCAGTTCGGCACGATCCTCGAGGTCGGCGAGACGGAAACCGTCGAAGGCGGCGAGTTCCGACTCCTCCTCAGCCCGTCCCTGGGAACGCTCTAGCCCTCCCCATCGCCGGCGGTCGCCTCCACGTCCTCCGCCTCCCGTTGCCCGTCCGCCATTGTCGCCGAGCCCGCCCTGAGCGAAGTCGAAGGGGCCCCTCCGTTTTCCATTTTTCGTTGCATGTTTCGCCTTTTTCATTTCCTCTCCCCTACCGATGCCTTCGCGTTCGCTCGTCGCGCGCCTCTGGCTCCCCACCGCCATCCTCACCGCCGCGGGCTTCGGACTCTGGGTTCCCGCCGCCGGCGACTGGCTCTCGGCGCACCGGGCGCCCACGGTCCTGGTGCCCGTCATCATGCTGCTCATCTCGCTGCGCGTGCCGGGTTCGCAGCTCCTGGACGCCGTCCGGCACCCGCTGGCCCTCCTGGGGAGCCTCGCGCTGATCTACGGCGCCTTCCCCCTCGTCGCGCTCGGGTGGCAGGCGCTCCTCGGGCCGGCCGGGCCCGATCCGCGCACCGCGCTGATCATCCTTGCCGCCCAGCCCAGCACGCTGGCGACGGCCACGGTCCTCACGCATCTGGCGGGCGGCAACGCCGGCCTGGCCGTCGTCTGCACCGCCGCCAGCCAGATCCTCTCGGTCGTGGCCACGCCGTGGATCCTCGAGCTGTACGTCGGCCATGCCGTGCCCGTCGATGCGTGGGGGCTGGCGTGGGACCTGGTCCGCTCGGTGCTGTTGCCGGTGATTGCGGGCCAGCTCCTCCGGGTCCCGCTGCGCCGGTGGATCGAGCGTCGCTCCTGGGCATTGTCGCTTGCCGCGGAGTCGATGGTCGTGCTCTTCGTGTTGATGGGGTTCTCCACGGCGCGGGAGGTCCTGCTGCGCGAGCCCTTCGTGGCGTTGACGGTGGTGGGGACGGTCGTCGCAATCCACGCGACGATGCTGGTGCTCAGCACGGGGGCCGGGTACCTGCTCCGGCTGGACGGGGCGGGGCGAATCGCGATGACCCTGGCGTCCTCCCAGAAGACGGTGGCGGCCGGGGTGCTCGTCTGGCAGTCCGGATTCGCGGCCAACGTCCTGGGGCCGATCTTCGTGGTGCTCAACCATCTGATCCAGACGGTCTTCGACGCGCTGCTCGCCCCCTTCATGTCGCGGATTCGCATCGGAAAACGTCGTTTGTTCCCCTTGACTTCGTAGATCGATCCGACTACAAGGTCGCGCTCCGGTGATCCCGGGGGCGCCGGGCGTGTGTGCCGCCCGGGTCGGGATAGCCGGACGCACCCCGAAGGGAGTTTGTCGAATGCGCTACGGTTTGTTCACCCTGGTGTTGCTCGCCCTGGCCGGGTCGGCGCTGGCCCAGACGCCGCTTCCCGAGTCGGCTCCGCCGGCCGCCGCGGCCGCAACCACAGCGACGGCGCCTGCGGCGGGCTCGGAGCCGGTGGTGGCGGCGGCCCCGGCGGCACCTCCTGCCGCGGGTTCGGAGCCCGTGGCGGCGGCTCCTGCGACGGGCGCCGTCGTGGCGCCCCCTGCTGCGGCGACGGGTTCGAGCGCGCCGGCTGCCGCTGCTCCGGTGGTCGAGGAGCCGGCGGGGGTGGGTGCGAGTGCCCCGGCGACGACGACGGCTCCTGCGGCGGGGCCCGTTCCGCCGGGTACTGCCGTTCCGCCCGGGACCACGGCCCCTGCCGGACAGGAGCCGGAGAAGAAGGAGTCGGGGTCCTTTTCCCTGATGGGGTGCGCTCCCCAGATCGGGATGCTGGCCGTGATGTTCGGCATCTTCTACTTCCTGCTCATCCGCCCGCAGCAAAAGAAGGCGAAGGAACACCAGGACCTGCTGCGGGCGCTCAAGAAGGGCGACCGCGTCGTGACCAACGGCGGGATTTTCGGGACGATCACCGGCATCGACGACCGGATCGCCGTGATCGAGATTTCGGAGAAGGTTCGAATCAAGGTGCTGCGTTCACAGGTGGCGGGCAAGGCCGATTCCAGCCTGGAGTCGCTGAACAACCGCTGAGAGGCGCCCGTGGAAAAGATCTGGTACTGGAAGGTTGGGTTCACGATCGCGCTCGTGCTGGCGGCGGCCTACTTCGCCCTGGGCTCGATGCCCGAGGAGTGGCAGCCGACGTTCGTGAACACGAAGAGCCACATCCTGCTGGGACTGGACCTGCAGGGAGGGGTACGGCTGGTCTACGAGATCGACGTGGGCAAGGCGTACTCGCGGCGGACGGAGGGATATGCCATCTCCGCCCGGCAGTGGGCCATCCGCGACGCCGGAGTGGCGGAGGACAAGGTCCGCACCGAGCGGCTGGGCAACCGGCGGTTCGCGCTCAACTTCCAGGAGCCCTTCACCAAGGGTGACGAGCTGGCCTCGAACTTCGAGCGGGTGCTCAAGTTCGACGGGTGCGACGAGGCGCGGCTGCGGTGCCTGTTCACCCTGCGGTCGGAAGTGCTGGAGAACGAGCGCGAGGTCTCCTCGGCCGGAGTGCTCAAGGTCATCCGCGAGCGCGTCGACCAGCACGGCCTGACGGAGCCGAACATCGCCTCGCAGGGGATGGACATCGTGGTCGAGGTCCCGCAGCGTTCGATCGAGGACGTCAACCGGGTCAAGGAGATCATCAGCAAGACCGCGTCGCTCGAGTTCCGCATCGTCTCGCGCGAATCCTACGTCGACCCTTCGGTGACGGACTTCATCATGAAGGACCCCCGATTCCAGGGCAAGGTCAGCCTGTACACGCGCGGGGGCGGCCGGCACCTGGAGGCGCAGGACACGGAGTCGCAGAGCGGCCGGGAGATCCTGCAGCAGCTCATCGAGGCGTTCCTGGCGTCGGGCGCGGTCCAGCGCGACCCCGTCAAGGCGTCGCAGTGGAGCCGGGTCTACGTCGGCACCCAGGAAGGCCCGGCGCTCGGGTCGAAGACCGGGCAGCCCAACCAGGCGCCCAACCGCTGGCGCACGTACCTCCTGGAGCCGGAAATCATGGTCACCGGCGACCGGGTGGTCAACGCCGCCGTGCGCTACGATCCGGACGCCATCCGCGACCAGATCTACGTCATCCTGGATTTCGACTCGCTGGGCGGAGAGCAGTTCGGCACCGCGACCGAAAAGAACGTCCACAACCAGATGGCGATCGTGCTGGACGGGATCGTCCGGTCGGCGCCGACGATCATCGAGCCGATCAAGGGCGGGACCTGCCGCATCACCCTGGGTGCGGGCGGTCCCAGCGAGCTGAAGGTGGAGGCCGAGGACCTGGTGACGGTGCTCAAGGCGGGCGCGCTCCCCGCGCCGCTCAAGCAGCCGCCCGCGGCCGAGAGCAAGATCGGGCCGAGCCTGGGCAAGGAATCCATCCGCCAGGGCCTGATGGCGGCCGGCGTCGGCCTGTTCCTCGTCGTGGCCTTCATGGGGGTCTACTACAAGATGGCCGGCGTCTTCGCCGACATCGCGCTCGTCTTGAACATGCTCTTCATGATCGGCGCCCTCGCGCTGCTCGGCGCCACGCTCACGCTGCCCGGAATCACCGGCTTCGTCCTCACGATGGGCATGGCGGTGGATGCCAACGTGATCATCAACGAGCGCATCCGCGAGGAGTTGCGGGCCGGCAAGTCGCCGCGGGCAGCGGTCGACACCGGCTACGCACGCGCGTTCTGGACCATCTTCGACTCCCAGATCACCACGTTCTTCGCCGGCGTCGTCCTGTTCCAGTTCGGCACCGGGCCGATCCAGGGCTTTGCGGTGACCCTCATGATCGGCATCGTCAGCAGCATGTTCACGGGCATCTTCGTGACGCGGCTCTTCTTCGACTACATCACCCACAAGAAGCGCCCCGCGACGCTGAGCGTGTGACGCCATGCAGTTCATCAAGCCCGGTATCAACATCGACTTCATGGGCAAGACGCGCCTGGCCGTGACCGCCTCGGCCACCGCCGTGGCCGTGAGCCTCCTCGGCCTCTTCGTCTGGCCCGGTCCGCGCCTGGGGATCGACTTCTCCGGCGGCGCCTCGCTCCAGGTCAAGATGAAGGAAGGCGTCTCCGGCGCCGACATCAAGCGCGCGCTCGGCGAGCAGGGCTATGAGAGCCCCGAGGTCGTGCAGGCCGCGGATGGCACGTACCTGATCCGCGTCCGCGTCAACGCGCCGTCCGACGCCTCGCGCGACGCACTCTCCGCGGCGATCCGCAGCGCCATCGAAAAGGCCGGCCCCGCGCCCACGCCGGTGATGGAGCCCGTGCCGGCCGAGGCGCCCGCGCCTGCGGCTCCGTCCGCGCCCCCTTCGTACGCAACCCCGCTGCGCGGCCTGGTTTCCATGGTCGCGGCGGCCGCCAAGCAGACTCCCGACGCCGGGGCGACGGGTGCGGAGCCGACGACCGGCGCGGAGCCGACGGCGGGTGCGGAGCCGACAACGACGGGTGCGGAGCCCGCCGTCGCGCCGCCCGCGGGCGAAGATGCGGCCCCGGCGGTCGCTGACGGCGGTGCCGTGGTCGAACCCGCGGCCGGCGATGCCGGCCCCGCGGAGGCGGCCCCGGTCGCCGCGGTCGATGCGGAGCCGTCCGTGCCCGCCCCCGATGCCGCTGCGGCTCCGGAAGCGGCGGTCGCGAGCGCCGCGGACGCCGCTCCCGCGGTCCCGGCGGCTCCGGTCGTTCCGGCCGCGCCGGTCGCGGCGGCCGAACCCGCGGCAGTGCGGGTCGACGAGGTGATCGTCGACGCCTCGGGCGCGAAGGTCGACATCCTGGTCAACCGCACGTTCGAGCCGCAGGAGATGCGGGATCTTCTGGCCCCGATCGAGTTCGAGGGCCGGAAGATGTCCGACATGATCGGCCAGCTCATCCCCGACAGTGCGGCGATCACGGAGACGAAGACGCCGGAAGGACTGTTCCGCTACGAAGTGCAGCTCTCGCCGGTGGTCAACCTCAACGAGCAGGACATCGGCGCGGTACGCGACATCGTCAGCGGGGCGATCGAGGCCGCGGGTGTCGCCGCGGCGAGCGACCTCAAGAAGATCGACGTCGTCCTGGCGCCCATCGCGCTCACCATCGATAGCGTCTCCCCGCTGGACCGCGAGCGGCTGGCCGCGACCCTGAATGACACGCGCTACCGCGACATCAACCTCCTGGTGCGCTGCCGGTCTTCGGTCTGTCCGGTGTCGATCGACGAACGCGACGGCGTCTACGGCTACCAGGTGAACCTGCGCGGCTTCGGACCGGACGTCGTGGAGAGCATCGAGGAGCGGCTGGGCAAGGGAAGCGTGGCCGACGTGTTGTCGATGGAGTGGGTCGGTCCCAAGGTCGGCGAGAAGCTCCGTGACGACGCGATCAAGAGCGTGCTCATCGCGCTCCTGCTGATCCTGATCTATGTCGCGTTGCGCTTCGACCTCCGATTCGCCCCCGGCGCCGTCCTCTGCCTGTTCCACGACGCAATCATCACTCTGGGGTTCTTCACCTTCACCCGCATGGAGGTGAACCTGACGACGGTCGCGGCCGTCTTGACCATCGTCGGCTATTCGATCAACGACACGATCGTCATCTACGACCGGATCCGGGAGAACATCCAGAAGACCCAGGAGCGCGAGCTGTCCAAGGTCATCAACGTCTCGATCAACGAAACGCTCAGCCGCACGATCCTCACCTCGTTGACCACGGTGCTCGCCATCCTGGCCGTCGCCTTCTTCGCGCGCGGGACGATCCAGGACTTCTCGATCGCCATGATCGTCGGCATCGTCGTCGGCACCTATTCCTCTGTCTACGTCGCCGCACCGCTCTCCATCGTCATCGACAAGAAGTTCTTCCGCCGCAACGCGTAGCCCCACCAGCCGCCCTCGTAGATCGACCCCCGCGGAACATCCGTAGGATGTCGCCGTCGATGCAATCCCTCGTGGAGGGAGGACAAACATGCGGCGTACAATCCTTGGAGTTCTGGCCCTGGCCCTCGCACTTCTGCCCGGCGCCGCCTCGGCGATCGGGATCCTCATCCCGACCGACAGGTCGTACGGGCCGATGGCCATCGAGTCCCACCGCGTGGAGGTGCAGATCACCGATCGGGCGGCGGTGACGAAGGTCGACCAGGTCTTCCAGAACAATACCGACCAAGTCCTGGAAGCCACCTACATTTTCCCGCTTCCCGCGGGTTCGTCGGTGTCCCAGTTCGCGCTCTGGATCAACGGCGAGCGGACCGAGGGGGAGGTCCTGGAGCATGAGGCGGCCGCCCGGATCTACCAGGACATCGTGGCGCGACTGCGCGACCCCGGGCTCATCGAGTACATGGGCGGCAACCTGTTCAAGGCGCGGGTGTTCCCGATCCCGGCCCGGGGCGAGCAGCGGGTGGAGATCGAGTTCACCTCGGTGCTCTCCTTCGAAAGCGGCGTCTACCGCTACGTCTACCCGATGAAGACATCCGGCGAGTCGGCACAGACGATGCGCGACTTCACCCTCACGGCGCGCATCGACTCGGCGATCCCCATCCAGACCATCTACTCGCCGACGCACGAAATCGACATCAACCGCCGGGACGACAACCATGCGACCGCCGGCTTCGAGCGCGAGCACGCGGACCTGGGGAAGGACTTCCAGCTCTTCTTCACCGTGTCCTCCGACGACGTCGGCCTCTCGCTCTTGACGCACCGTCCCGCGGGCGAGGACGGGTTCTTCATGATGATGGTCACGCCGCGCAACGACCTGGAAGACGACGAGATCATGGGCAAGCACGTGACCTTCGTCATCGATACCTCAGGCTCGATGTCCGGCGACAAGATGGACAAGGCCAAGGACGCCCTCAACTTCTGCCTCGAGCACCTGCGCAGCGACGACCTGTTCAACATCATCCGCTTCTCCAGCGACGTGGACCTGTTCTCCGAGGCGCCGGTGAGCGCCTCCGAGTCCAACGTCGACGAGGCGAAGGAGTTCGTGGACCGCATGCGCGCGCTCGGCGGCACCGCCATCTCCGACGCCCTGGCCGCCGCGCTCGAGCAGCCCGACGAGGAGGAAGTGCCGCACATCATCGTCTTCCTCACGGACGGCATGCCGACCGTCGGCCAGACGGACACGGACCGCATCGTGGACGACGTGAAGCGCTCCAACGAGCACCGGGCTCGGATCTTCGTCTTCGGACTGGGCGAGGACGTCAACGCGAACTTCCTGGACAGCATCTCCCAGGAGAACCGCGGCGCCAGCGAGTACGCGCAGGGCGGCGAGGAGCTGGAGCAGAAGCTCTCGGGGTTCTACGGCAAGATCGCCTTCCCCGTGATGGCCGACCTGGTGGTCAAGGTCGACGGCGACGCGGAGATCTACGACGTCTTCCCGCGGGAAATGCCCGACCTGTTCCACGGCGGCCAGCTCCTGCTCCTGGGCCGGTACCGCGACGACGGCGACGCCGAGGTGGTCCTCGGCGGGAAGGTCGGCGCGCAGACCAAGACGTTCAGCTACGACGTCGGCTTCCCGGAGCGCGAAAGCGACAACGACTTCCTCGCCCACATGTGGGCCACGCGCAAGGTCGGCTACCTCCTGGACAACATCCGCCTCAACGGCGAGGAGTCCGAGCTGGTCGACGAGGTCGTGACGCTGGGCCGGCGCTACGGGATCGTCACGCCGTACACCTCGTTCCTCGTCACCGAGGACGTCCCCGTGACGACCGCCCGGCGCGGCCAGCAGCCGTGGGCCGTGGACGAGACGCAGCAGTGGATGTTCGAGGGGCCGGCCGAACCGGAGGCGATGGGGGCCGACGACGGCGACTGGGGCGGCTACGGCGGCGGCTGGGCCGACTCGGCGAGCGTCGCCGCGCCGTCTGCCGCGCCGCCGTCCACGCCGATGGGCGGGACGCGCGCCGACTACGAGCGCTACCGCGCCCTCTCGACGCTGCCTGGCACTGCCGGCCAGACGGGGACTGAGGCGGCCGAGGGCGAGGCCGGGCGGCGGATGTCCGAGGAGCTGCGCGACATGCGCGAGGCGGATCGGCAGGAGACGAGCGGCGTGACCCGCTATGTCGCCGGCCGGCTGTTCGTGCAGAGCGGCGGCGCGTGGGTCGAGGACGGCGCTTCCGGCGCGTCGGAGACGCTCGAGATCCAGTACCTCTCCGGCGCCTACTTCGACCTCCTTGCCGCGCATCCCGAGCTGGGCGAGGTCCTGAGCCTGGGCGAGGACGTGACGCTGCGGGCGGGCGAAGGCAAGGCGATCGTGATCCTGTCCGCGTCGGGGCGGAGCAGCGTCTCGGCCGGCGAGCTGGAAGACATCTTCGAGGAATGAGCGAGAGGAGGAGGGAGACGATGGGCAAGGCATTCCTGGCGGCCGCCGCGATCGTGCTGGCGGGAGCGAGCGCGAGAGCGGTGGAGATCTACCCGAGCGACGACTGGAGCACCGTCACGTACGTGTCCACCCCGGTCTATCACGTGTACCAGACGGTGGATCCCGTGGTGACGTACGACTACCATGTGGACGTGCGGGTCGATGACGTCGCGCCGCTCGAGCCCGATCCGTTCGACGACCTGGGGCTGGTCGAGGTCGGGGCCGGCTACGGCGGGTTCTACATGCCGTCGCTGCGCGAGTCGCTGCTCCAGGCGCCGCGCGCGCACCTCGCCCTGATCCTCGACCCCGTATCCGTCAACCTGGACGTCTCCGTGGCGACCGGGCTGGAATGGGGCGAACTGGACGCCAACGGCGCCTGCGTCGCCGAGGGCGACCGTTGCGGCACGGGCGAGCTGATCCAGACGAGCCTGGGCTTCGCGTGGCGCTGGAACCGGCACGGGCACCTGCACCCCACGGCGGGCGCGGGCCTCGAGCTGGCTTCCCTCGACCCGGATTCCGGCGACTCGACCTTCGGCTTCACCGCGGCGGCGGTGGCCGGCCTCATCTTCGAGTACCCGCTGCCGTTCGGGGCGCTCGAGGCCGGCCTGGACATCACCGGGCACGTGATGCTCGTGGCCCAGGACGCCTACCCGCTCGAGGACTCCTTCTTCCTCACCTTCGGCGGCTACGCGGGATACCGATTCTAGATAGGAGTCGACAGTCGACAGTCATGAGTCGACTTACGACTCGCGACTCCCCTGCCGGCCGAATCTGTACTACCCTCCATTCCGCCGGGGGAGGGGGCGGAGGACCGTCGCCATGTGCTTGGCCATTCCGGGCCGGATCGCGCGGATCGAGGGGGACGTCGGGTTCGCCGAGTTCGGGGGGGCCGAGCGGCGCGTCGGGTTGATGCTCGTGCCGGGCGCGCGCGTCGGCGACTGGGTGCTCGTACACGCCGGGTACGCGATCCAGACGCTGGACGAGGAAGAGGCGCTGGAGAGCCTGCGGCTGTTCGAGGAACTGCTGGCGGACGAGCCCGGGGCGGCGGGGGCGCCGTGACCGGCGCGGGACCGGCGCGCGTGCGGGTCGAGGCCGCGGTGCGGCGCATCCGCGAGGCCGTCGCGCGGCCGCTGCGGATCATGGAAGTCTGCGGCACGCACACGATGGCCATCGGCCGGCACGGGCTGCGCTCCCTCTTTCCCCCCGACCTCCGCCTGCTCTCCGGCCCCGGCTGCCCGGTCTGTGTCACCCCCGGCTCCGACATCGACCAGGCAATCGACCTCGCGCGACGCCCCGGAACCGTCGTCACGACGTTCGGCGACATGCTGCGCGTCCCCGGCGCCCGCCGCGAGACGCTCGATGCCGCCCGTGCCGCCGGTGCGCACGTCCGCATCGTCTACTCCGCGCTCGACGCGGTCGAGCTGGCACGCAACGAACCGGCGACGGAGGTCGTGTTCATCGGGGTAGGCTTCGAGACGACGAGCCCGACGATCGCGGCGGCGATGAAGTCGGCGCGCGAGGGCGGCGTCGCCAACTTCTCCGTCCTGCCGTCGTTCAAGCTCGTCCCGCCTGCGATGACGGCACTGTGCGCGGCGCCGGACGTGCGAATCGAAGGGTTCCTCTGCCCCGGCCACGTCTCGGCGATCATCGGGGTGCGGGCCTACGCCCCGGTCGCGGAGGCGGCGAAGGTGCCGTGCGTTATCGCCGGCTTCGATCCGGTCGACATCCTGGAAGGGGTCGCCGGAATCGTCGAGCAGGTACGCGATGGGCGGCACGAGGTGGTGAACGGCTACCCCCGCGCCGTGCACGAGGACGGCAATCCGGCCGCGCTCGCGCTCCTGGAAGAGATCTTCGAGGTCGGCGACGCGGCCTGGCGCGGGATCGGCGTCATCCCGCGCACCGGCCTGAACGTGCGCGAAGGATGGGCCGCGCTCGACGCCCGCCGGAAGTTCGGCCTGCCCGCGCCCGAGCCGGACGACCTTCCCGAGGGCTGCTCCTGCGGCCTGGTGATGCGCGGCGTGATCGTTCCGCCCGAGTGTCCGCTCTTCCGCGGCGCCTGCACGCCCGCCGCGCCGGTCGGACCGTGCATGGTCTCCTCCGAAGGCGCCTGCGCCGCCTATCACAAGTACGGCGGGTGAACGCCGCGGTTGGCGCGCCCGCCGGGATGGCGTACCATTTGCCGGAGAGAAGGGAGGGGCACCATGAGGACTTCCCTGGTTCGATGGTCGATCCTGCCGCTTTCGCTCATCTGCGGCGCGGGGCTCGCCGCCTGCGGCGACTCGACCGCGGCGGACGCCGAGGTCGCGGCGGACGAGCTCGAGGTCGACGTCGCGGCGGAGACGTCCGACGGGGATGCGGCCGACCGGCACGAGGCGGTCGACGACGCGGGCGAGTCGCGGGACGTCGCCGAGGCCGTCGACGACGCGGCGGAGGAGGCCGACGCACCCGACGAGGATGCGGCCGAGGCCGACGTCGAGGACGTCGCGCCGCGGGTCGTGACCTGCGCCGACGAACCGCCCCCCGGGGCCGACCTGCCCGACCCGTTGCCGACCTACTCGCTGGACTGCCCGACGCTCGTGTCCGGCCGCAACACCATCACCAGCACGGGCGCCGCGCGCGAGTTCCTGCTCGTGATTCCGTCGTCGCCGGCGCCGGGCGAGTCGTTCCCGGTCGTCTTCCTGTGGCACTGGCTGGGAGGCGAGGCCGCGGACTTCATGGAGCAGGGAGAGGTGCAGGCGGCGGCGGACGCGCAGCGTTTCCTGGCGGTGGCTCCGGAGGCGAAAGGCGATCTGCCGCTCAAGTGGCCGTACGGCTTCTGGGACGTGGAGGGACGGGTCAACGAGGAGGTGCGGTTCTTCGACGACATGCTGGCGTGCGTGGCGGAGCAGTTCGCGGTCAACCGGAGCTGCATCAGCAGCGTGGGCGTGAGCGCCGGCGCCTTGTGGACCTCGCAGCTCGCGCCGCGGCGCTCGCGCATCCTCGCCAGCTTCCTCTCGCTCTCGGGCGGCGTCGGCGCGGACGGCGACTGGCTGAACCCGGTGCGCGGCTGGGTTCCGGCGGAACATCACCTGCCGGCGCTGATCCTGTGGGGCGGCCCGACCGACTTCTGCGGACTGGAGTTCCAGACCACGTCCCGGCATCTGGAGGACGCGCTCGTCGCGGACGGGCATTTCTTCGTCGAGTGCGTCCACAACTGCTCGCACGCCGAGCCGCCGTTCGCTCCGCCGCCCGGCGAATCGACGTACTCCTTCCTCTGGCGCTTCGTGCTCGACCACCCCTACTGGCTGCGGGACGGCGAGTCGCCCTACCAGGTGACGGGACTTCCGGTGGCGTCGCCCGAATGGTGCGGCCTGGGGCCGGGCAGCGCGACGATCCGGGTCGGCGACTGCGAAGGCGGGATCCTGGGCTCCTGCTCGTAGAGCGGGGACTGGGGGCCGGTTCGCACCACCAGCGACAAGCCACGAGCTACGAGCCGCTCGGCGGGGGGCTCGTACGCCGCGTTTCGCCGTGCTGCAGCCGGCGGCCGACCACGATCGAGGTCGGTCCCGGGAGCGGATCGTGACGCACGTCGACGAGGCCGGCGGCGGCCATCCACGAAGCGTACTGGTCGGCAGAGTAGTTCCCGCCGCGCGCGGTGTTAACCAGCATATTGAGCGCGAAGAGCGTTGCCGGGCGCGGGCCTGCCAGGTCGGGGTCCAGGACGAAGTCGTGCACGACGAGCCGCCCGCCGGGAGCCAGGGCGGTGGCCGCGCGGCGGACGATGTCCGCGTTGTCGTCGGGACCGAACATGTGGCAGACGGCGGAGAGCAGGATGAGGTCGTAGCCGAACCCGAAGGTGTCGGAGCACATGTCGCCCACCCGCGCGGTCACGCGATCGGCGACCCCGGCCCCGGAGGCATGGCGCTCCGCGATCGACACCACGTCCTCGCGGTCCAGGACCTCGGCGCGCAGCACCGGGCTGTCCCTGGCAAAGGCGATGGAGTAGGCGCCGGAGCCGCCGCCGACGTCGAGCATCCGGCGCACGCCGCCCGTCCCGACGGCCCGTACGAGCTGCGGGGCGCGGGCCGAGGCGTTCTGGTGCATCGCGGCGATGAACGTCTCGGTCGCCTCGTCGGGGGCGCACTTCCCGTCGCGCGGAGCGGGCAGGCCGCTGCGGACCGATTCGCTCAGCCCGGACCAGCGGTTCCAGAGGTGGACGCTGTGGAGGAAGCCGTCCCGGACGCACTCGGGCGAGCCGCGATCCAGGTACTTGCGCGCGGCCGGACTGCTGTGGAACGTGCCGCCCTCCTTGGAGAGCAGGCCGACCGCCACGAGGTGGTGCAGGAGGGCGGCCGTGCCCCTCGGGTCCGTGCCGATGCGTTGCGCGATCTCGGGCGCGGTGCCGCCACGGCCCACGCCGGTGAAGACGTCCAGCTCGAACGCGGTGAGAAAGGCGCGGCTTTCCATGAAGCCGCGCGCCAGGTTCCGCAGCGCGTCCAGGAACGCCTCCCCGTCCGCCGGCAACGAGCCTGTGCCTGACCCTGCCATCGCTCCGCCCATTTCGTCCTCCCGCGGGGGCCCACCCCGGGAACGAAGATGCTCACCGCAGCCCCCGATGTCCACATCTTTCAACGGGAAAGCCGGTGCGTCGTCCGGCCCCGGCCCGCGCGCCCGGCGTGCTGTAACGCCCCGCCCGGCCGCACGACCAACCCGGCATGAGAGAAGGTGCAGTTCCGCTCGGGCAACCGCCGCGGGGGCTTGTCAGCGTCGCGCCGCGCGGTAGGCTGTGTTCGCCGCGGGTCGCCGCGGAAGGAGTCGCGATGAACGCCGCCAAGTCCCCGTTCCCCGCTCGCCCCGTCGCCGCCCCGCCCGCGCGGCCGGCCGCGCCGCACATGCCGGTCGACTCGGCCGTGACGACCCCGAGATCCAAGGCTGCCGTTGCTGCCCCCGTCCCCGCGCCGTCGCCGGCACCGTCGCCGAAGCCCGCGGCGGGTGCGGCCCCGGCCACCGTACCGCCGGGGATCGAGACGGGCGTCACGCTCGCGGCGACCACGCCGGTGTCCCGGCCCGCGCCGAAGGCCTCGCCTGCGCCCGAGGATGCGGCGACCGTCATTGACCCGCCGCGCGAGGAGCGCACGCTCCTGGCAACCGGCGGACCGTCCCCGGCCGTGTCGAGCCTGCCGTCCGGCGCGTCGAAGGCGCCCGGCGAAACGGTCGCCGGCGCCCGGACCACGATCCTGCCCCGGGTCCAGCTCGTGGGCGATCGCCCCGAGCTGATCCAGGACCGCCGGCGCCGGTTCGAGGTGCTGCGGACGCTGGGGGAGGGGGGCGCCGGCGAGGTGCTCGCCGCGGCCGACAACGACATCGGACGCCAGGTCGCCCTGAAGAAGATCCGCGGCGAGGTCATGTCCCCCGAGGCGCTGGTGCGGTTCGTCGAGGAGATCCGCATCATCGGGCGGCTCGAGCATCCGAACATCATCCCGATCCACGACGTGGGCATCGACGAGCGCGGCGACTACTACTTCGTGATGAAGCTGGTGGACGGCGAGACGATCGAGTCGCTGATCGAGAAGCTGCGGCGGGGCGACCGGGAGACGCACCGGTTGTACCCGTTCGAGCGGCGGGTGCAGATCTTCCGCGGACTGCTCGAAGCGGTGGCGTTCGCGCACGCACGAGGCATCGTGCACCGCGACATCAAGCCGGCGAACGTGATGGTGGGGCGGTTCGGCGAGGTGCTGCTGATGGACTGGGGGATCGCCAAACCGATCCGCGAGGAGGGTCCGAGCATCGATGACGCGGTGCGCGAGCAGCCCGCCGGCACGTGCAGCGAGTCGTCCCACGCCCTCCGCACGCAACTCGGCGCCCTCATCGGCACCCCGCTGTACATGTCGCCGGAACAGGCGTGCGGCGAGCCGGTCGACGAGCGGAGCGACGTGTACTCGCTGGCCGCGCTGCTGTACGAGTTCCTGTTCCTGCGACACTACCTGGACGGGTGCCGGACGCTGGACGAGGTGCTGGCGGGGGTCAAGGAGCGACCGATCTCGGTCCGCGGCGCACCGGACGCGCCCGGGCAGCCGACGGTTCCGATGGACCTGCGCTGGTACGTGAAGCGGGGGCTGGAGAAGGACCCCGATCGCCGATACCCGTCGGCGCAGGCCATGATCGATCGGCTCGATCGGCGGGCCGAGGGCGACATCCCGATCCAGTGCCCGATCACGTTTGCGAAACGCACGAGCACGGCCTTGACGCGGATCATCGACCGCCATCCGTTCGCGTTCCTTCTTGGCACCGTCGCGGTGCTCGGTTCCGCCGCGACGCTGGGTGTCCTGCAGTTCGTGTGACGAGCCGGACCAGGACGCGCCGGCGGCCGGCCGGGCGCGTCCTCAGGGACACGGGGGCGGCGGCGAGCAGAACCCGAAGGAGTCCTCGCGATCGCCGTCGCCGTCGGCGTCCAGCGTGTCCTCGCAGCAGGCGCCCGACATGTTGCAGCAGCTCGCGTCCCAGCCGAGCCGCCCGAACGCCGGGCAGCCGGGCGGCGCGACGTCGTCCACGCACTCGCCCCAGCCCAGCCCGTCGTCGTCGCACACCTGCATGCCCCAGCCCCACGGGTCCTCGACGTGGCAGTTGCGGAACGTGTTGGGACGGCAGATGGGGCAGCGATCACACTCGGGATCGTCCGTGTCCGTCAGCCCGTCGCAATCGTCATCCGCCAGGTTGGCGCACATCTCCAGGTTCGGCGTGCACCCGCCGTCTGCCGTCCCGCAGTCCTCGTCAATCGCTCCGTCGCAGTCGTCGTCCCGGTAGTTGCCGCATGCCTCGTCCGGGGCCCGGCAGGCAGACGGCGCCGGCGCCACGCACTCGTCCGTGCAGCGGCCGCTCCCCCACGAGCCGCAGCTCGTGATGCAGACGACCCGATCCCCGCGCAGGCAGGGGTAGCCCTCGTCCGGGTTGCCATCGCAATCGTCGTCCAGGTCGTTGCACACGTCCGCGATCCCGGGCCGGACCGCGGGGTCCTCGTCGTCGCAGTCGGTTCCGCCGGCACAGCTCTCGTCGACCGCGGTGTCGCCGTCCGAGTCCGGCTCGTCCGCAATCGTCCCGTCACAGTCGTTGTCCGCGCCGTCGCAGACCTCCGCCGCGCCGGGCCGCCGGGTCGCATCGGCGTCGTCGCAGTCGTCGCCCTCGGCGGGGCAGCGTGCGGGGTCCCAGCTCGTGTCCCCGTCGCGATCCTCCAGGATCGCCCCGTCGCAGTCGTTGTCCAGTCCGTCGCACAACTCCTCCGCACCCGGGTGGACGGCGGCGTTCTCGTCGTCGCAGTCGGCCCCGCCGCACCGGACGTCGAGCTGGGTGTCACCGTCGCCGTCGACCGGCGTGTGGAGACACCGGTCGGCGGCCTCGTCGCATTCGTCCCGGTTGCAGCGGAGCCCATCGTCGCACGGTCCCAACGGCGCCTGGAAGCAGCGCCCGCTGCGGCCGCAACTCTCGGCGCCGTTGCACCACACGCCGTCATCGCACTCGGCGTGCGACGAACAACCGTCGCCACCCGAGCAGCCCGTGGGCGGGGCCGCGACGAGCCAGCCCACCACGATGGCGGCAGACGCCGCTCCGAGCACGACGCCGGCTTGCCTGACCATTGGTGGTCCCTCCCAACCCCGTCTTCCTGCTTCCAAAACCCCGTTCACCCGGAGCGTACGCGCCCGACGCCCGGGGGGCAAGCCACTCGGTCACGAGTCTTCCGGTCCACCGCCATGGACTTTGCGCCGCAATCCGGACGGCCGGCTCCGATCCTCCCGCCCGCTGCCTCGCGATGAACCGGGTGTCTCCCGCCGGGACCGTCGTCTCGCGTCACCGATAATCGCGGCGAGTGGGAAAACCCGCGTTGTCAGGGCGAAACCGTCGTCGCGGGGGTCGAGGCACGGATTCCGCACCGCTCGCGCCCGGCGGGAGCAGGTCTGACTGCGCGCCCGCGGGAAGGAGCGGAATCATGCGACAACAGAGGCGGGCGCTCGCGCTGTGGACGGTAGCGGCACTCCTGCCGGCTTGCGGGACCTCGGGCGGAGGGGGGGCGGACACCGGGGAAGACCCGCTCCCGCTGCCTTCATTCACCGCGGATCCCTCGGTCGTGCCGCCAGCTGCGGAGTTGCCGGGGTTCGAGGACGGCGCGGCACGGCCCGTCGCGGCTCTGGCCGACGACAAGGGGCACCAGGCGGAGTTCGTGGCGAACGAGCTGTGGCTCTCGAGCGACGACGGTGCTGTGCTGGCGGCGTTGCTGGAGCGCTGGAACGGCGAGGTCGTGTCGGAAATCGATCCGGCGAGCCTGGGCGGCGGCCTCCCGCGGCAGGTCCTCGTGCGCATCGATCCCTCGGACGCGGATCCGGCACGGCTGGCGCAGGACCTGCGGTCGCTGGATGCGGGCGCGCGCGGTGCGCATCGGGTGTCGAGCGAGGCGGGGCTGAGGCTCCTGGCGGCCGCGGCTCGCGAGGCGGCGAGGGGCATCCTGATCGGGGTCAACTGGGTGGGCCGGGGGGCGGATCTGCGCGCGCGACGGACCGCGGAGGCGCCGGCGGGCGCGTCGTGGGGCGCGACCGCCTACGACCCGAACGCCTTCGCCTGGCCGAGCCACTCGACGGGCAGTCCGCAGGACATCGGCGTGGCGGAGGCGTGGCGGATGCTGGAGAGCGCGGGGAAGCTCGGCAACCGCGTCCGCGTCGCGGTGCTCGACATGGGCTTCCAGCCCAACGGCGACTTCCCGGTCTCGCGGACCGCCGTCAGCAACGTCCCGTTCGTCGCGGCCATCGGCACGAGCAACCTGATCGGCTGCGGCGGGGGGCCCTGCCCCTGGCACGGCACGAACGTGGTCAGCTCGGCGATGGCGCCTGCGGACGACGGGTTCGGCGCGGCGGGCCCCGCGGGGCCGATCGCCGACGCTGTGCTCGTGTTCACGCTCTACGACTTCTTCACCTCGATCGCGGCGGTGGCCGAGGCGCGCGCGGCCGGCGCGCGCGTCATGAACATGAGCTACGGCGCGGCGGTGCCGGCCGGGTTCTCCTGGTCGGTGCTGCCGTTCGAGGCGGCGACGGCATTGGTGCGCGCGAGCGGCTCGTTGCTCTTCGCGGCGGCGGGCAACGACGGGGCCGACGTCGACAGCGAGGACTGCTTCGTCTTCTGCTGGGAGGACACGCTGTACACGCCGTGCGAGAACGCCGGCGTGACCTGCATCGGCGGGATGGCCTGGGACTCCCCCCGGTCGGATTCGGGCTCGAACTGGGGCCACGGCGGGGTCTCGCTCTTCGCACCCTTCACGCAATGGGTCGGCCCCGATCCCGTCGCGCCCGCCAACACCGCGCAAGTCGTCAGCGGCACCAGCTTCTCGTCCCCCTTCGCGGCCGGCGTCGCCGCCCTGGTCTGGGCCGCCAATCCCTCGCTCAGCGCCGGCCAGGTCGCCGACATCCTCGTCCGCACCGCCCACACGCGCGGCGACTCCCGCGTCGACCGCTGGATCGACGCCCGTGCCGCCGTGGTCGCGGCCCTCGGCGACGCCCCGCCGTTCGTGCGCATCGTGCTTCCCGCCGACGGCGCCTCTTTCCCGGGCCGGTCGACCTCGATCGTGTTCCGCGCCGACGCCGAGGACGTCGGGGACGTCACGCCCACCCTCACCTGGCGCAGCGATCGCGACGGCGTCCTGGGCACTGGCATCGAGATCGGCCGCACGAACCTGTCCTACGGCACGCACCGCGTGACCGCCACCGCCGCCGATCGCTCCGGACACTCCTCGAGCGACGAGGTCACGGTCGTCGTGGTCAACAACCCGCCGGCCGTGGAGGTCCTCGAACCCGTCGACGGCTCCGACGCCTACGCCAGCTCCGCCGTCTCCCTCGTGGGCACCGGCTACGATCCCAACGACGGTACCCTGCCGCCGTCGCGGCTCCAGTGGTTCGTCGATGGCTCGCCCGCCGCCACGGGAAACGCCGCGTTCCTCGCCGGCGGCACCCTCGCGCTGGGCGACCGGACGATCGAGCTGCGCGCGAGCGACGGCGAGCTCTCTGCCTCGGACTCGGTCGTGATCCAGGTCGTCGCGGACCCGCCCGGGAACGTCCCGCCGACGGTCGTGATTGACAGCCCGCCGGAAGGCTACCGGTACCTCGGTGACCAGTGGGATGCCGCGGCCAGCCGCTACTACGCCAACGCCTCGATTTGCGGCCGAGGGATCGACCCCGAGGACGGGGACCTGCTGGGGGACAGCCTGGTCTGGTCCGGATCGGCCGACGGTGGCGAGTTCGTCTCGTTCGGCTCCCCACCAGCCATGGGCTGCCTCACCGTCCGGCTCGATCAGTACGACATCTACGAGTCGTACTGGACCCTGCGCCTCGTCGCCACGGACAGCGCGGGTGACACCGGCCAGGCCGAGCTGCACGTCTCCGTGTACGGCGTGTTCTGACGTATTCCGCACGCTTGCCGCCGCGATGACCCGGTGGTAGGGACCGATCCCATGAACGTCCGGGGGCGATGGCTCAAGCGGCCGACGGCGTGGCGGAAGATTTCCCTGCAGGCCTGGCGTACGCCCGACAACGCGACGATCCACGGCACGCTGGAGATCGACGTAGGCCGCCTGCGGGACTTCCTCGACCGCCGGACCGCCGAGAGCGGCGTCAAGTGCACCATGACCCACGCCGTGAGCCGGGCGCTGGCGCTGCTGCTGCGGCGCTTTCCCGACTGCAACGTGCTGGTCCGGCGGCGGCGGATCTGGCTGCGCGACGACGTCGATGTGTTCCATCAGGTCGCGATGCCCAGCGAGACCGAGCCGGGACGGGTCGACCTCTCCGGGGCCACGATCCGCCAGGCCGACACGAAGCGCGTCGAGGTGATCGCGAAGGAACTGCGGGAGCGCGCCGCCGCCGTGCGCTCGGAGAAGGACGGCGAGATGGCCCGCACGCGCTCGCTGCTGCTGCGCCTGCCGGGTTTCCTCGCCCGCTGGATGCTGCGCCTGGTCGGCTGGCTCCAGTACACCCTCAACCTGCGCGTGCCGACCACGCCGCGCGACCCCTTCGGCGGCGCGATGGTGACCTCGATCGGCATGATGGGCATCAAGTCGGCCTTCGTGCCGCTGGTCACCTTCTCCCGGGTCCCAATCATCGTCGTCGTGGGCCAGGTGGAGGACCGGCCGGTGGTCCGCGAGGGACAGGTCGTCGTGCGCCCGATGTGCACCCTTACCGCGACCATGGATCACCGGGTCCTCGACGGCGCCCAGGCCGCGCAGCTCGCCGCAGGCATGACCCGCCTGCTGGAGGAGCCCGAACGCCTGGACGAGCCGGCCGCGGGGGGCGTCGCGGACTTCGCGCCGCGGCCCGCCTGACGTCCGGGACCTCCGCGGCCCACGACTGCCCGTCGTGGAATGGCGGAGCGTGCTAGAGATCTTCGACGCAGGCGGGCTCGCCGCGCGGGCCGAGTTGCACGCAGCCCTCGATGCACTCGCGCTCGCGGTGCATCCCGCACTCGCAATGCGGGCAGCCGTCGGGGCCGATCGGGTACCAGTAGTAGATCGATCCAAGCCACGGGCTGTCGCAGCACGGCCCGGTCGTCAGGCCGCTCGCCGCGCACAGGCACTCGCACTCGTCCAGCACGCATCCTTCGGGCAGGGCATCGACGCCGTCCCTCCCGCCGTCGTCGTCGTCAGCGACCTCCGCGGCGTCCGGGCCTTCCTCCACCGCGGCGTCTTCCGGCTGCCCGTCCGGGCCCGCTTCCTCCGAGCCGTCTCCGGCGGCGTCCGGGACGCCGCCGTCGCCCGGGCGGACGTCCCCGCAGCCGGGCAGGGCGAGGAGGAGGGCGGCCAGCGCCGCGACGCGTCGCGCGAGCGCCGGAGCGGTCGGCGGGAAGAAGGCGATCACGACACCGATCCTGTAGCACACGATCGGGCGGCGCACACGTCGCCTCGTCGGCGGCGCGACGCTCCGGCAACGTCGGGAACGCCCCCCGCGCCGTGCCGTCCCCGCCGGCAGCCGCTGCACCTGTGTCCCGACTGCCTGCGGAAACTGCAGTGGAACCTCGGATTCGACGTGCTGGCCCGCTACGATGCGCTGGCCGTGCATCTGGAAGCGATGGGGCTGGACCAGAACGCCGAATGGTTCCGCCGTCGTGCGGCGGCCATCCGGGCCGGCGCCTGAAAGCACCCGCGTGGCCGCCAATCCCGCCTCTCGGGACCGGATTCGGGCGCCCGCGCGGCTTCCTCGACCAACCGCGGTCCCCCCGGTGATCGGGTTGGGCGGCGCCGGACGACAGGGTAGGGTGCCGATGGACGGAAGCGATGCCGCTCCCGCGGGGCGGCGGGACGCGGCGCGGAGAAGGTTCACGTGGATTCGTTGAGGGAACTGGCGGGGGAGGCGGCGGCCGGCGACGCGGAGGCGACCCGGCGGATCGTGGAGTCGGTGTCGCCCGCCGTGTTCCGGGTGGCGCGGACGGTGTTGGGGGCGTCCAACGCCGAGGCCCAGGACGCCGCGCAGGAAAGTCTGGTCGCCTTCGTCCAGGCGCTGCCGCGGTTCCGCGGCGAGTCGGGCGTGCTGCACTTCGCCTGCCGCATTGCCCTGCACGTCTCCGTCAGCGCACGGCGGCACCTCCACGCCGGGCGGAGCGCGGTCGGCGCGCTGGCCGTCGAGACGGCCGCCGCGGAGGCGGCGCCGCCGCGCGGCGACGAGGATGTCGCGGCCGAGCGGCGCCGCGCCGCGCTCCGCGCGCTGCTGGACACGTTGCCCGAGGAGCAGGCCGAGTCGATGGCGTTGCGCTTCGTGCTCGGCTGCACGCTGCGCGAGATCGCGGAGGCGACCGGCGCGCCGGAGAACACCGTGCGCAGCCGGCTGCGACTGGCCAAGGAGGCGTTGCGACGCCGCATCGCGGAGGACCCGGCCGTGGCCGGCCTCCTGAGGAACGCAGGATGAATCGCGTGGATTTGCACCCCGAGGAGCTGCTGGACGCGTGGCGTCGCGGCGCGGTGCTCGCACCCGCCGACCGCTCGCGGCTGCAGGAGCATCTGGACGCCTGCGATCCGTGCGCTTTCGAGCGGGCGGTGGTCGAGGACTTCGCGCGCGAGCTGGATCGGGAGGATCCGGCAGACGACGCGGCGGCCGCGGCCGCGGCCGCGGGTGCGCTGGCCGACCGGCGCGTCGGCCCCGGGCCCGAGCCCGCGAGGCGCATCCGCTGGGCGGGCTCGCGGCGTCGCTTCCGCCTGTTGCTCGTTGCGGCCGTCCTCCTGGCGGCCGCGGTCGGCGCGGCGGCGGCCGCCTGGTACGCGCTGGTCGTCATCGCCCGCCGTGACTCGGGCGCCGCGACGCCGGCCGCATGCCCCCCGGGCTCGTCGGGCCTCGCCGGTTCCACGGTGTTCTCCTCCCCCGCGGCGGGGACCCGCGGGCCCGGGGGAGCGGCGCCCGACCCCGCGCCGGCCGGGCCGTCGTCCCCTTCCGCGGCGGAGCCCGTACCGGCCGTGGAGCCGGTCCGGCCGCCTCCCTCCCGGCCGCCGGCGCGGCCGGCCGTCGAGCCCGCCCCGAACGCCGGGACGAATCCGGACGGCGACGCGGCGTCCCTGTTCTCGCGCGCCAACGCCGCGCGCCGTTCGCGCGACTACGGAGTCGCCGCCGCGGCCTACGGCGAGCTGGGCCGCCTGTTCCCGGGCTCGCTCGAGGAGCTGCTTTCGCGGGTGACCTACGGCACGCTGCTGCTGGAAGTGCTCGGCCAGCCGCAGCGCGCGCTCGGCCTCTTCGACAGCTACCTCGCCGCTGCCCGCGGAGGTACCATGGCCGAGGAAGCGCTCGTGGGACGCGCGCTGGCCCTGGGCCGGCTGGGCCGAACCGATGAGGAAAGGGCCGCCTGGCATGCCCTGCTGGCCGAGTTCCCCGAGTCGACCCATGCCGACCGGGCGCGGAGACGCATCGAGGCGCTTCCGTAGAACGGGAGACGGGCGAATCGTGGCTCTCCTGCTCTGGCTGGCGGGAAGCATGGGGCTGGCGGCGCCGGCCGCGGAGCCGGCGCCCGCGGCCGGCGTCGTCGACCTGGTCGTCGCCGGGACGGCGCAAGACGCCGCGGCGATCGAGGAGGTCGCCCGCGAGCTGCTCCGGCGGCTCGACGTCGACCTGCAGGCCTCCCGCGCCGAGCGCCTCGACCCCGGCGCGATCGTGACCCCGGATCCCGCCGCCCCGCCCGCCGTCGCGCGCGCCTGGATCGATCTGGCGCCCGAGCCCGACGCGGACGGCGTGCGGCAGGCGACGATGTACCTCGTCGACGCGGCTTGGGAGCGCGTGCGCGTGCGCCGCGTCCCGGCCGGCGAAGGCATCGACGAGGTCGTCCGCGAGGAGCTGGCGCACATGCTCGCTTCCGGCGTCGCGGGCCTGCTCGCCGGCGCGCCGCTCGAACAGACCCGCGAGGAAGTGCGGGTCGAACTGGGCATCCCGGCGCCCGAGCCGCCGCCGCCGCCCCCCCCTCCTCCTCCTCCGCCCCCTCTGCCGCCTCCCATTCCTGTCGCGGACTCCGCGCCCGGGCCGCCCACGCTCCTGCTGGATCTGGGAGTCGGCTACGAGCTGACCGGCTTCTCTGCCGCGGTGTGGGTCGCGCACGGGCCGCTGGCGACCGTGGCGTTCGGGTTCGTCCACGCTCCGCTGGGTGCCAAGCTGCGTCTCGATGCGCAGGCCAGGAGTCCGCTGGACGTCGCCGCGGTGCCCATCGGCGTGCGCCTCGACCAGGCCGTCTTCCGGCTGCTCTTGTCGATTCGCCTGCCGCTGGGACACGGCTTGGCGTTCACGGCGGCCGTGGGCGGCGGGCTCGACGTCGTCCGCGCGACGCCGACGCTGGCCGCGGGAGCGGTCGGCTTGGTGGAGGCGCCATCGACCGAGGTCATCGGGGTGGTGCGGGCGACGGCCGGGTTGCGCTGGCGGATGTTCGGCGCGACGGATCTGGCGCTCGAGGTCGGGTGCGACGTCGACGTCCAGGGGCGGACCTACTACGCCGTCCGCGGCCACGCCGAGGTCCGGGTGCTTGAGCCGTGGATCGCCCGGCCGCTCGCGACGCTGTCGCTCGTCACCGACGTGCTGGGATCGGCGCGCGACGATGTGGCGGTGGAGTGATCGGTTCGGGCGGCGGCGCGCGACGGGGAAGAGGGAGGTCGTGATGGACAGATACCACATGACGCTCGCGGCCGGCGTGTTGTACTTCGTCACCGAGTCGCAGTTCGCGCGATGGGACGGGACGCGCGTCGAAGTGCTCGGGTATTGGCCGTTCGGCTTGGACACCGAAGGCTTCTGCGCGGGAGGCGTCCGGCCGGTCGCGCTCTGGGGCAACTCCGCGACCGAGGTGTTCCTCGCCGTAGCGGAGCCGAACCGTCACCGCCCTGGGACCTACTGCAACACGATCGCCGTGCTGCGCTGGGACGGGACGGGACTGCACCAGTTCTGAGGCCGCTGACGGCGATTGCCGCTAATCCCGGTGATGCCCCAGATCGGCGGGATTGATGCCGCCGGGTACGTGGGCCAGCGAACCGCCCTCCCGCTCGAACGCGGCGCGCGCCGCCCGGACCAGCGCCGCCAGCGCCGCCAGCGCCGGATCGCTGGCCCGCTTCTCGGCCGTGACGTGCCCGTGCGACCAGAAGTCGAGCACCAGGCGGCTGTCGCCGAAGATGTGGCGCGCGCCGAGCCGCTCCGCCACCCGCAGCGCCAACAAGCAGCCGTACAGCTCGCCGTAGTTGTTCGTCCGCTTCCGCCCGAGCAGCACCGTGCCCTGCGGCGACAGCTCGCCCTCCTCCGGCACCGCCAGATGGGCCACCGGCACGCCTTCGCGGTCGGTGACGTTCACCTCCACCCCTCGACCGGGGCCCGTGCCCGAATCGAAGAACACCGCGCGCTCGGGCAGCGCGTCGAGCGCCTCGCGCTTGTCCCGCGACTGGTCGCGCTGTGGAGCACCCTCGGTCAGCCACCGCTCGGCCGCCTGCCGGTCGTCGAAGCCGCGGTACCGCGCGCGGCGCCCCCGGACGATCCGCTCGCACTCGGGCCACGTCGAGCAGACCCCGCGCTCGTCGCCGACGACCCATGCGTACCACTTCGCCGGCCGGTCGGCCTGTTCGTAGTGCGCCCCGCCCGCGAGCCACCGCTCCGCGGACCCCCGATCGGGAAACCCCTTGTAGCGGGCGGGCTTCCCCTTCACCTTCGGCTCGCACGCCTCCCACGACGCCACGATCCCGCGCTCGCGAGCCGTCACGAAGGCGTACCACTTGTTCTTCGGCTTCTTGAACATCGCCCATCGTGCCCACGGCAGGCGCCGCCCGGCCGCCCAACCTGAGATCCCACCTCGCGTCATGTCAAGCCATCAAGCAAGCCGCCGATCTTCCCGCTCGCGTCCGGTCTTCCTGTCGGCACCTACGGACCAAGAACTCGACCCGTTCGACCAACCAACAACCAACAACGATCGACTCCCTCGCTCTCCCCGCCCTTCCCGCCCTTCCCCCGCACCGCCGGGTCGCGCTATGACGCGGCGTAGGGGGGGAAGCTCGGGGGTGGGCCGATGAAACCGATTCGTTCCGTGCTTCCGGTGGCAATCGCTTTGCTGTCGCTATTCCCGTCCGCTTGTCCGCGGACCGTGCCGCCAGATGCCGGTGTGCCTACAGCCGGGGCCGACGCGGGGGGAGGGGAGCGCGCCCTTGCCGCCGCCCCGGATGCCGCGCCGGCGGGCCCCGTCTACCCGCCGCGCATCGTGCGCCAACGTCCGGGACTTGCGCGGCGCGTGGTCGTCGAGGTCGAGGGCAAGGGGCGTCGGGCGGTCGATGTCGACTCGCTGGCCGTGCTGGTCTCGGACCCGGACACAGGGGAGGTCTGGTTCTCCGAGCGGTTTGCGGGCGACGTCTGGCACGTGGGGCTGGACCCGTCGTTCCGGCGCCTGTGCCTGGCCGAACGCCACGTCGATGGGAACGTGATCGGCGCCTACGACCTGGCGGAGCAGCGCTGGCTGTGGACGACCCGCGAGGACGGCTTCGTCCTCGACGTCGTCGCGGGCCCGGATCGCTGCTTCGTCCGTCGCCGCACGCCGGAGGGGACGGCGACGGTGGCCCTCGCGCTCGAGGACGGGACGCCGATGACCGGCGACGTGCCGGCCATCCCGCTCGGCGCGGATCGGCGACTGCTCTGGTCCACCGACCTGCGACGGCTGTACGCCACGGTCCGCGCCCGGCCCGCGGGCAGCGCCGCGGACGCGCAGTCGGTCAAGGTGTTCGAGACGCCGGCGATGACCGAGTCGGAGAGTTTCTGGGCGGAGTGCATCGAGGCCCGCACGGACGAAGTGGTCGTCGGCTTCGACCCTGTCGAGCCGCCGCAGCGGCGGCAACAGGTGGCGAGCCGCGTCGGCGTGCGGGAGGCGAGCTGCCCGGCCGTGCCCGACGAAGGGCACGAGGAGATCCTGCGGCTGGCCGATCCCTGGGTCCCGCTTCCGGACGGCCGGATCCTCTACCACGCCGACTTCGGGCTGTACCTCTGGGACTGGACGGAGCCGAAGGCGCCGCACCGGATCGACGCCATGCCCGTGTCGGTCTTCGTCGACTCCAACGGACGGACGCACCCCATCGACCCCGTGGCCGACGCGGACGGCGGCTGGATCGGCGCCGTCGACGAGGAAGGAGTGCTGCGACGGTGGGACACGGACGGCGGAGCGACGCTCGAATCCGCCTCCCTGCCCGGACCTCGCGGCTCCTCGCCCGACGATGCGCAGTGGCAGATCTTCTCCGCTCCCGGCGGCCGCCTCGCCGTGCTGCGCGACGGCTCCGGCGGGCGCCGGCTGTACGTGGGAAGCGTGGACGGAAACGACTGGGCGCGGTCCGACGTCGAGATCTTCGGGAGCATCGAGCAGTATGTGCGATGGGCCGGCCGCGACGGCCAGCCCCGGTGGCTCCTGGGCGAGCCCCACTTCGGCGTGCGACTCATCGACGCGAGCCGCGGCACGGTCCTCGCCGAGTTCTCCCCGCCGCCGACATACAGCCGCAATTCGAGCGCCGCGCTCTCGCCCGATGGCGCCCGTGTCTTCGTGGGGGTCGACTCCTGGCCCCGCGACGACGCGGCGGGCCTCTACGTCCTTGACGCGACAACGCTCGACGTCATCTCGAAGTTCCCGTGGGACGAGGACCGCTTCGGCACGGTCTCGGCGTACATCGACTGGACCGACACGGGCATCATTGTCGGCGGCGCGGTCGGCGTCACCGACTTCGCCTGGGGACGGGTCGACCCGGCCGACGGGACCTACGTCGGCCTGCCGCTCGGCCGCGCGCGGGAAGCCCGAGGGTACGGCCGCGGCGTCAGCCTGCACCTGCACCGGTTGCGCCAGGGCAACCTCGCGATGGCTTCCGCGACGCTCGAGGCGGAAGGTCCGATCCTCGGCCTCGACGCCAACGGCAGCTTCATCGAAAGCCCGGACGGCGCGCTGTGGTGCGACGGCGCCGCCTGCGCGAAGTACCGCTGTCTCGTGGAAGCCGAAACCCTCGCCCCCGTCGACGATCCCGCGTGCGCCGCACTCCTGCGTCGGCCGGAGTGAGCAGGAGCCGCGCCCGGCCCGTCCCCACCTCCCCAGCCGACCTCTCCGCCTCCCCTCGTCCCGTCCGGACAGGCCGCCGCACGATCAAGAGACGCGGGCCGTTCAAAAAGGCTCGAAGCCGTTGCGGGTGCGGTAGTCCTCCTGGAGCTCCTCCTGCTGGGCCAGCAGGGCGCGGTAGTGTCCCGCCTCCCACTCCGCCAGCTCGCGGAAGAACGCCCGCACGGCGGCGTCCGGGGCGGTCAGCGCCTCCCGGGCGTAGAACTCCATCGCGTTCTGCTCCAGGTGGATGCCGACGCCCAGCGCGCTCATCTCGAAGTGCGCGTCGCCGATCCGTCCCCGCAGCTCCGGCGAGAAGATCGGGCTGCCGCCGGCGACGGCGTAGGGATTGCCCAGCGTCGCGCGGGAATCCACGTTGCCTGTCTGGGCGATCGAGCGGTGCTGCGCCTTGAGGAACGCCGCGTGCGCCTGCTCCTCCTGGGCCAGGCGTCCGAAAACCTCCCGCCCCAGCGCGTCCTCGGTCGCCTTGGAGGCCATGAGGTAGAACCCATACCCCTCGTACTCCGAGTCGATCGCCTTGGTCAGCGCCTCCAACAACGACTTGCGAATCTCGTCCACCGTGATCCTCCGACTTCCCCTCCCTCACGGGCAGGCGGCCCCTGCCCATGGCACCCCAGCCCGTGCCACCTTGGATCTCCGCGCCGGCGCGGTCAAGCGCGGCGTGTTCAACTCCCCCCATCTGTGGTTTGCTCGCTTGCGACGGAGGCCCGCGATGGAACAATTCATCCTGCAAGGGGGGCAGCCGGTCCGGGGCGAGGTGACGCCCAGCGGTAACAAGAACGCCGCCCTCCCGCTGCTCGCCGCGTGCCTGCTCACCGACGAGCCGCTCACGCTGCACAACGTCCCGCGCATCGGCGACATCGCCACCCTGCTCGAAATCCTCCGCCAGCTCGGCGTCGCCGTCGACGCCCGCCCCGACCACAGCGTCCGCCTCTGCGCCAAGGACGTCCAGCGTGCGTGCGCCAAGCCGTCCCTCCTCGCGCGCCTGCGCGGCTCGCTCACCCTCCTGGGACCCCTCCTCGCCCGCCTCGGCTGCGTCGGTATCCCCGCGCCCGGCGGCGACCAGATCGGGCGACGTCGCATCGATACCCACCTCCTCGCGCTCGAGGCGCTGGGGGCCGCCGAGGTGGCCGGCGAGCTTCGGCTCGGCCCCGCCGGCCTGCGCGGTGCCGACGTGCTCCTCGACGAGGCCAGCGTCACGGCCACCGAGAACGCCGTCATGGCCGCCACCCTGGCCAAGGGCACGACGGTCCTGCGCAACGCGGCCTCCGAGCCGCACGTCGAGGACCTCTGCCGCTGCCTGGATCGAATGGGCGCGCGCATCGAGGGCATCGGCAGCAACATCCTGACGATCGAAGGCGTGGACCGGCTGGGCGGCGGGGAGTTCACGATCTCGCCCGACCACATCGAGGTCGGGAGCTTCGTCGGCCTGGGCGCCGTGACCCGAGGCGAGCTGCGCATCAAGGGCGTGCGCCGTGAGCAGCTCCGCATGGTCGACTGGGTCTTCCGCAAGAGGCTCGGTGTGCGCATGCGCTACGAGGAGGACCTGCTCGTGGTCGAGGACGAGCAGGACCTCGTCATCCAGCCGGACGCGGGCGGCGCCGTCCCCAAGATCGAGAACGCTCCGTGGCCCGGCTTCCCCGCCGACCTGCTTAGCATCGCGCTGATCGTCGCCACGCAGGCGCGCGGCACCGTGCTGATCCACGACAAGATGTTCGAGAGCCGACTGTACTTCACCGATCGGCTGATCTCGATGGGGGCGCAGATCATTCTCTGCGACCCGCACCGCGCGGTGATCGTCGGCCCCTCCGCACTGCGCGGCGGCACCGTCGTCAGCCCCGACATCCGCGCCGGCATGGCGCTCGTCCTCGCCGCGCTCTGCGCCGAAGGCCCGAGCCAGATCGGCAACGTGGACCAGATCGATCGCGGCTACGAGCGCCTCGAGGACAAGCTGCGCGCCCTCGGCGTCCGCATCAAGCGCGTCACCTGGCAGCAAACCCCCATCCCCTCCTAGTCGTCGTCGTGATCGTGGTCGTCGTCGTGGACGCGGTCGTGGTCGTCGGCATTCCGTGTTCGAGACAAGCCGTTCGCGGATGTCGGCTGCGCACCTCCGGACCAAGAACCAAGAACCAACAACCAACAACCGATCCTCTCATCGCCCTCTCCCTCTCGCCAGCGACGCCGGCACTCCCAGCACGCACAGTCCCGCGAACAGCGCGAACGACAGGCGCATCGCGTCGACGTACGGCCCCGCCACCTCCCGCGTGATCTCGCGGCCGCCCAGGTGGGCCGTGAGCAGGAGCGTCACCACCGCCATGCTCAGCGTCATCCCGACCGTGCGCATCGTCGCCACGGTCGCCGCCGCCACCCCGAACTGCCGGCGCTCCACCGACGACATCACCGCGTTCATGTTCGGCGACGAGAACAGCGCGAAGCCCACCCCCAGCACGGCGATCTCGACGATCAGCAGGGCGAGCGGCGTCCGCGCATCGACCAGCGCGAACAGGCCCAGCGCCGCGGCGCACAGCCCCATGCCGATCGACGACACGATCCGCGGCGCGACCCGATCCGACAGCTTCCCGGCCCAGGGAGACAGCACGGCCTGGAAGACCGGTGCGGTCAACAGCACGAAACCCGTGTTGCGCGGCCCGAGGCCGCGCACGACCTGGAGGTACAACGACAGGAGGTAGGTCGTGGCGAACGTCGCCGCGTAGCTGATGAGCGCGGCGACGTTGGACAGCGCGAACAGCCGGTTGTGGCGGAACAGGCCGACCTCCAGGATCGGCTGCCGCGTCCGCGACTCGTGCCACACGAACGCGACCAGCGCCGCGATCCCCGCCGCCACGAGCCACGTCGCCGCCCACCAGCTTTCGAGGAGCGTCAGTCCGACCGAAAGCGGGCCCAGGCCCAGCGCGCACAGCGCCGCCCCGGCAAGGTCGAACCCCTCGCCCTTCGCCTCCGCCCAGTCGCCCCGCAGCCGCAGCCGCGTCAGCAGGAACGCCAGCTCCGCGGCGACCAGGCCGAGCAGAAAGATCGAGCGCCACCCGGCCAGGCTGGTCAGCACGCCGCCCACCACCGGCCCGGCCGCCAGCCCCGTGTAGACGGCCGCGGTGTTGATCCCCAAGACCCGGCCGCGCTCCTGCGGCGGGAAGACCGAGATCAGGATCGCCGGCGCCGTCGCCGCCAGCATCGCCCCGCCCGCTCCCTGCACCGCCCTCGCCGCGATCAGCAGGGCCAGGGACGGCGCCGCGACGCACAAGACGGAGCCGACGCAGAACAGCGCGCCGCCCGCCTGGAAAGTGCGCTTGCGCCCCCACAGATCCCCCAGTCTCCCGAACGGCAACAGGAACATCGCCGAGACGACCAGGAAGCTCGTGACGAACCAGCTCAGCGTCGCCGCGTCCGCGTGGAACTCGTCCCCGATGGCGCGCACCGCGACGCTCGACGCCCCGCCCATGAAGGGCAGCAGGAACGACGCGAGCGACGAAACCACGACCGCCGATCGCCGGTCTTGCTCCGACAACGAGTTCCGCCTTCCCCGCCTCCCCTCCCCGGACCCACGCAGTCTAGTACAGGTGGGTGGTCGACAGCGTGACGCACCGTTTCCGGCTCTCCGTCTCCCGGGAATCGGTGTCCATCGGTGTCCATCGGTGGTTTCTTGCTCCCGAGCGGACGTCGGTCCCTGCGCCGCTCGACCGCTCGACCGCTCGGCCGCTCGCTCTCCCTCTTGCCACCCCCTGGACCCCGTGCTACGCCGAATCGGGGGTTCCACGGGGGTGGACGTCGCGGCGGCGGATCGCTTCCCGCCCTCATGCCCTTCCCAGGGGCACCCGCCACGACGACAAGGAGTGGAGGTTCCCATGGCCGGACCTGCGTCCACACGACGGAGTACGCTCGCCGCCGAGATTCGGCGGCGGACGGGGCTCAACCCCGCCAAATGCTACCAGTGCGGCAAATGCTCGGCCGGATGCCCGATGGCCGAGGAAACCCGACTGCGGCCGCACGACATCCTGCGGCTCGTCCAGAGAGGCCGGAGGGATCGGCTCTTCGCCGACGACTCGATCTGGCTCTGCCTCACCTGCGAGACCTGCTCCGCCCGCTGCCCCAACGAGGTCGGCCCGGCGCGGATTATCGACGCGCTGCGCGAGCTGGCGCTGGAAAGCGGGGAGGGCGCCCCACCGCGCGCGATCCGCGCCCTCCACGAGTCGTTCTTGAAGCAGATCCGCCGCCACGGCCGCATCTTCGAGTTCGGCATGATCGCCGGCTTCAAGCTGCGCAGCGGCAAGCTCTTCGCCGACGTCGGCAAGATGCCCGCCACCATGAAGCGCGGCAAGCTCGCCCTCTCCCCCCGCAACATCGCCGGCGTGGGCGACGTGCGCCGCATCTTCGACGCCTGCGCCGCCGCGGCAGGAAAGGAGGTGCGGCCGTGAAGCTCGGCTACTTCCCCGGCTGTTCGCTCCACGCCACCGCCCGCGAGTGCGAGGAGAGCCTCCGCGCCATCGCCGCGCCGCTCGACGTCGAGCTGGCCGAAATCGACGACTGGGCCTGCTGCGGCGCCACCTCCGCCCACGCCACCAACCACCTGCTCTCCGTCGCCCTCCCGGCCCGCACCCTGGCGCTGGCCGAGCGGCAGGGCTTCGACACCGTTCTCGCCCCCTGCGCCGCCTGCTACGCGCGCTTGGCCTCGGCCCGCCACGAATTGGCGAAGGACAAGGCGCTGCTGGAGCGCGTCGCCGCGATCCTCGAGCGGCCGTTCACCAACGCCGTCAAGGTCGTGAGCATCGCCGAATTGCTCCGCGACCTCGCCCCGAAGATCCGCGAGCAGGCAAAACGGCCGCTCGGCGGCGCCCGCGTCGCCGCCTACTACGGCTGCCTCCTCGTGCGCCCGACCGAGGTCAGCGGCTTCGACGACGCCGAACAGCCGTCCTCGATGGAAGCCGTGATCGCCGCCGCCGGCGGGACGCCGGTCGAGTGGCGGCGCAAGGTCGATTGCTGCGGCGCCGGCTTCTCGCTCTCCCGCACCGGCTCCGTCATCCGCCTCGGCCGCGCGATCCTCGAGGACGCCAAGAAGGCCGGCGCCGAAGCGATCGCCGTCGGGTGCCCGATGTGCCACTCCAACCTCGACCTGCGCCAGAAGGCGATGTCCAGGACGCTGCCCGAGCCCCTCGGCCTCCCGATCCTCTTCCTCTCCCAGGTCGTCGGACTCGGACTCGGCCTGGACCCGCAGGCCCTGGGCCTCGGGCGCCACTTCGTCGGCACCGGCTCGTTTGTCGCCAAGGTCACGGCGCCGCCCGCGCCGGCGGAAAAGCCGGCCGAGACGAAGCAGGAGGTGGCGTGATGTCGCGCATCGGCGTCTTCGTCTGCCACTGCGGGGAGAACCTCGGCCGCACCGTCGACGCGGCCGAGGTCGCGCGCGCGTCGGGGACGCTCCCCGGCGTTGCCCACGCCATCGACTACAAATACATGTGCTCCGACCCCGGCCAGGCGCTGATCAAGCAGGCCGTCGCGGAGAAGAAGCTCGACGGCGTCGTCGTCGCCGCCTGCTCGCCGCACATGCACGAAAAAACCTTCCGGCGCGCCACCGCCGGCGCGGGGGTCAACCCCTTCCTGTGCGAGATGGCCAATATCCGCGAGCACTGCTCGTGGATCCACGAAAACCGTCCCGCCGCCACCGCCAAGGCGATCGACATCACCCGCTCCATCGTCGAGAAGCTGAAGCGCAACGCGCCGCTCGAGCCGATCCGCATCCCGGTCGAACGCCGGGCGCTCGTGATCGGCGGCGGCATCGCCGGCATCCAGGCCGCGCTCGACATCGCCGACGGCGGCCGCGAGGTCGTCCTCGTCGAGAAGGGCCCCTCGATCGGCGGCCACATGAGCCAGCTCTCCGAGACCTTCCCGACCCTCGACTGCTCCCAGTGCATCCTCACGCCGCGGATGGTCGAGGTCTACCAGCATCCGCGGATCAAGCTGCTGGCGTACAGCGAGGTCGAGGCGGTCGAGGGGTACATCGGCAACTTCACCGTCAAGATCCGCCGCAAGGCGCGGGGACTCGACGAGACCAAGTGCAACGGCTGCGGGCAGTGCCAGGCGTCCTGCCCGCAGAAGAAGATCCCGTCCGAGTTCGACGCGGGGCTGGGCAAGCGCAGCGCGATCTACGTGCCCTTCCCCCAGGCCGTGCCCAACATCCCCGTCATCGACGCCAGGCACTGCGCGCGCTGGAAGGGCATCGTCAAGGGCCTCAAGAAGCTCGCCTGCGGCAAGTGCCTCGAGGTCTGCGGGCGCGGCGCGATCACCTTCGACCTGGAGGACAAGTTCGTCACGGAGAAGGTCGGCGCCGTCGTCGTCGCCACCGGCTTCCAGCTCTACGAGATCGGCCGCGACCACGAGGCCGACGGCCTCAAGGGCTATGGCGAGTACGGCTACGGCAAGATCCCGGACGTGATCGACGGGCTCCAGTTCGAGCGCCTGGCGTCGGCCTCCGGCCCCACGGCGGGCAAGCTCCAGCGTCCCTCGGACGGCAAGGAGCCCCGGACCATCGTCTTCCTCCAGTGCGTCGGCTCGCGCGACCCGGCCAAGGGCATCGAGTACTGCTCGAAGATCTGCTGCATGTACGTCGCCAAGCACACCATGCTCTACCGCCACAAGGTGCACGACGGGCGCGCGGTCGTCTTCTACATGGACGTCCGCGCGGGCGGGAAGGGCTACGAGGAGTTCGTGCGGCGCGCGATCGAGGAGGACGGCGCCGAGTACATCCGCGGGCGCGTATCGCGGCTCGAGCGCGACGGCGACGTGGTCCGCGTGCAGGGCTTCGACACGCTCTCCGGCGAGCCGGTGACGATCGACGCCGACCTGGTCGTGCTCGCCACCGCCATGCGCTCGCAACCGGGGATCGAGACCCTGGCGCAGAAGCTCTCGGTCTCCTACGACCGCCACGGCTTCATCAACGAGGCGCACCCGAAGCTGCGCCCGGTCGAGACGAACACGGCGGGCATCTTCGTCGCCGGCGCCTGCCAGGCCCCGCGCGACATCCCGGACTCCGTCGCCATGGCCTCGGCCGCCGCCTCCAAGGTCCTCGGGCTGTTCTCCAACGCCGAGCTGGAGCGCGAGCCGATCGTGGCGCGGGTCGACGAGGCGACCTGCGCCGGCTGTTTCCACTGCCTGCGCGTCTGCGCCTACGGCGCGGTCGAGCGCAAGGAAATCCGGGACAAGAAGGGCAACCTCATCAAGGTCGTGGCGTCGGTGAACCGGGGTGTGTGCCAGGGCTGCGGCACCTGCCAGGCCACCTGCCCCGGGAAGAGCGTCGAGCTCGAGGGGTTCACCGACCCGCAGATCTACGCCGCCATCAACGCGTTCTAGGGGCATGTCATGAGCGAAGCAACAACCGGCATCGACGCGACCGCGGGGACTTTCGAGCCCCGCATCCAGGCCTTCGTCTGCAACTGGTGCACCTACACCGGCGCCGACCTCGCCGGCACCAGCCGCATCCCGATGGCGCCCAACGTACGCATCATCCGCCTCCCCTGCACCGGACGCATCGACACGCTGTTCATCCTGAAGGCGTTCGAGCGCGGAGCGGACGGCGTGATCGTCAGCGGCTGCCATCCCAACGACTGCCACTACACGGCCGGCAACTTCCACGCGCGAAGGCGGTTCGCCGTCTTCCGCGACCTGATCGATTTCCTGGGCATCGACCCCGACCGCATCACCTTCTCCTGGGTCTCGGCCTCGGAAGGAAAGAAGTGGTCGGAGGTGGTCAACGACACGACCGAGCGCATCCGCCGGATGGGGCCCTTTTCCGCCTACCACGGCCTGGCCGGGAGGACGCCATGAGGGACCTGCAAGACCTCGCCGCAAAGCTTCTCACGGAGAAGACCGTCGGCCTCGTGATCGGCTGGGAGGCCGGCCCGCGCGGCGCCCGGCCTTCGTTCGTCACCGATCCCAAGGACGCCGGGAAGCTCATTTCCGACAACCGCTGCGTGCACAACCTCGCCGCGTACCTCTCGCCCCGCCGGCCCCACCTGCGCGGCTTCGGCCGCATCGCCGTCGCCGTCAAGGGCTGCGACGTGCGCGCCGTCGCCGGCCTGCTGCGCGAGACGCAGCTCAGGCGCGAGGACGTCGTGCTCATCGGAATCCGCTGCGGCGGCGTCCACGACACGCCGACCGGCGTCGGACCGCTCACCGCCGACAACCTGGCCGACCGCTGCGTCGGCTGCGAAGTCCGCGATCCCGCGCGTTGCGACCACGTCCTGGGCGAGCTGCCGCCCTCGCTGCCGTCGCGCGGCGGGCGCCGGGCTGCGCGCATCGCCGAGCTGGAGGCGCTGGACCACGCCGCTCGCTTCGCCTTCTGGCGCGAGGAGCTGTCGCGCTGCGTCCGCTGCAATGCCTGCCGCCAGGTCTGCCCGCTCTGCGTCTGCGAGCGCTGCCTCGCCGACAAGACCGACCCGCCCTGGATCGAAAGCTCCCCGCACCCGCGCGCCAACCTCGCCTGGCACGCCACCCGCGCCCTGCACCTCGCCGGGCGCTGCGTCGACTGCGGCGAGTGCGAGCGCGCCTGCCCGGCCGGCATTCCGCTCAACCTGATCGGCCGCAAGGTCGCCGCCGTGGTGGAGCGCCGCTTCGGCTACCGGACCACCGATGATCCCCAGGTGCCCGCCCCGATCGGCGCCTGGAAGCCCGAAGACGGGCAGGAGTTCATCCGATGAGCGTGGGAAAAGAGAAGCCACAGATGGCCACAGATGAACACAGATTGGGGGAGGGAGTGGGAGGAACGACCAGATTCCTGGCGCGTGGCGACCTGGAGAAGCTTGTCGCCGAGCTGCTCGGCGCCGGAACGCGCGTCGTCGCGCCGGTCGACGCCGGCAAGGGTGAGACGGAGTATCGACGGCTGGCGAGCTTCGCCGAGGCGAAGCTCGGTGCCGCGCTACCCCGCCGCTCGCTCAAGGAGTTCTTCCTCCCGCCCACCGAGGAGCTGTTCCGGTGGCGAAGGGAGGGAGAGGCGCTGCAACTGCTCGAAACGCCCGCAGCGCACGTCGCCACGGTGATCCTGGGAGCGTTCCCGTGCGACGCCGCGGCGGTCCAGGCTCTCGACAAGGTGATGGGCTGGGACTACCGCGACGACCCCTGGTTCGGCCGGCGCGAGGCGACGACGATCGTCGCCCTCGCCTGCAACGGACAGGACGGCTCGTGCTTCTGTACCGCCGTCGGCCTCCGCCCCGACGCCGTGAGGGGCGCCGACCTCCTGCTCGCGGCGAACGGGGAAGGGTACGAGGTCCAGGTCCTGACGCCGAAGGGTCGGGCCCTCGTCGACGGCCACGCCGCGCGTTTCGGCGCGGGCCGGGACACCGGGAGCGCGAACGTGATCCGGGCGGCTGCGCGGGAACGGGTGGCGAAGAACCTGCAGGCCACGCCGGAGAAGATCCGCGGCTGGCTGCAGGCGAACTTCGAGCACCCGATGTGGAAGGGGATCGCGCTGCGGTGCCACGGCTGCGGTGCTTGCGCCGCAGTCTGCCCGACCTGCCACTGCTTCGACATCGTCGACGAGCCCGAGGGGTTGTACGAGGGCGCGCGGCGGCGGAACTGGGACACCTGCCAGACCCCTGTCTTCACCCTCCACGCCTCGGGCCACAACCCGCGCCCCGACCAGAACGCGCGGATCCGACAGCGGCTCAACCACAAGTTCCGCATCTACCCCGAGCGCTTCGGCGAGCTGCTCTGCACCGGGTGCGGCCGCTGCGCCCGCGCCTGCCCGGGCGGGATGGACCTGCCCGAGCTGCTCGGAGCGCTGGAGAAGCTCGCGGCCTCAGCGCCCGCGCCCGCGCCCGCGCCCGGGCCCGCCGCCGGGGCGCTCATTCCGCCGCCGGGAGGTGCCCGATGAACGTCTACCAGCCGCACCTGATGCGCGTCGACGAGGTGGTCGACGAGACCATCGACACCCGGACCTTGAAGCTGAGCTTCCAGGATCCGAAGGCGGCCGAGAGCTTCGCGTTCCAGGCCGGCCAGTTCGGCGAGTACTCCGTGTTCGGCTCGGGCGAGTGCACCTTCTGCATCGCCTCGTCGCCCACGCGCAAGGGCTACCTCGAGTGCAGCTTCAAGAAGGTGGGCAAGGTCACGACGGCGATGCGGCAGCTCGGCGTCGGCGACACGATGGGCTTTCGCGGCCCGTACGGCAACGCCTTCCCGCTCGACAAGTGGGCCGGCAAGAGCATCGTCTTCATCGCCGGCGGCATCGGCCTGGCCCCTGTGCGCTGCGTGATCTGGAACGCGCTCGACCTGCGCGACAGGTTCAAGGACGTGACCATCGTCTACGGCGCCCGCAGCGTCGGCGACCTCGTCTACAAGCGCGAGCTGGACGAGTGGTCCAAGCGCACCGACATCAAGTTTTGGCAGACCGTCGATCCCGGCGGCGAGACGAAGGACTGGAAAGGCCAGATCGGCTTCGTCCCGACGATCGTGGAGAAGGCGGCCCCCAAGGCCGCGGACGCCTACGCCGTCGTCTGCGGCCCCCCGATCATGATCAAGTTCACCCTCCCCGTGCTCGCCAAGCTGGGCTTCCCCGACGACCGCATCTTCACCACGCTCGAGAACCGCATGAAGTGCGGCATCGGCAAGTGCGGCCGCTGCAACATCGGCCCCGTCTACGTCTGCAAGGACGGCCCCGTCTTCACCGCCGCCCAGCTCAAG
>JACRCX010000110.1 GCA_016218815.1 Deltaproteobacteria bacterium | reverse complement strand
GTCCGGCCCTGCAGTTCCTTGCCGTTCAGACCCTCGATCGCCTTCTTGGCCTCCTCGGGGCTCGCGAACTCGACGAACCCGAAGCCCTTCGAACGGCCCGTCTCGCGATCGGTGATGACCGTGGCCGAAGTCGGCGTTCCGTACGCCGCGAACGCCTGCCGCAAGTCATCTTCACGCGTGTCGAACGACAGACTGCCAACGAACAACCTCATGGCTACTCCTCCATCCGTCGGACTCCTCCGACGATCCCCGGCTTGTCTGAAAACGTGACCGATCGTCGGGTGGGAACGGTCATGTGTTCCCGCTCGTCGATCCTGCGAAACGGTGCGTCGAACACTCACCGGGCACGGACGGACCGGAAACGGGGAGTACCATAACACATGTCGGTAGAAAGTCCACAAGAAAAATGACAACCACCCAACACGACCGAAGATGCTCCCGGGGCCGCTGCCGCCGATTCGCTGTGGTCTCCGTCAACCACCCAAGATAACTGGGTAAAACGGAAGACGCTCAGTCGTCCCAGTCGTGGTGCGTGCCGAAGTCGCCGTCCGTGTTGATGTGCAGCTTGAGGTACATGCCGAGTTGGTGGATGTTCGGCGAGTCGTCGAAGATCAGGGTCCCGGTGTAGAACGGGATGGTGTACACGCTGACCCACGGCGTGAAGCCCAGCCCGAAGTGCGCCCCGTTCTCGTCGGTGACGAGCGACGGGCCGACCTCGAGGCCGATGGCCGGGCCGACCCACTCCGCCCCGACGCGGAGCAGGAAGAAGTCGTCGAAGTCGGTGTTGAGGTTGAGGACCACGCCGGTGCCCAGCGGCACCTCCTTCAGGTCGTCCCACGTCGACGGCACCCAGATCACGCTCAGCTCGAGGCCGTAGGTCAGCCCGCGACCGAAGGTCCAGCACAGGCTGACGCCGGGGCTGATCCACGTATCCCACGTGATCGCCGCTGCCGGCCGCGGCGCCAGCACGATCAGCAGCGCCGGAACCGCCGCCCACCGGCACATCCGTCGTAGTCGTCCAGCCATCGCGCCTCCACCGCCGCCCCGCCTCCGGCTCGCCCACCGGCCCCGCATCTTCGCCTCGCATGATATCACGACCCGATCGGTCGGCCCTCTCCCTTCCCTTCATCGGCGTCCAACGGTGTCCATCGGTGGTTCCTTCCTGTCCTTCCCAACCGCTCGCTTGTCGGCTGCCGCGGGCCGTGCGAGACTCCGCGCCATGGCATCCACAACCAGCAACCGACGACGGGTATCCCGCAGCTCCGAGCGACACGCCGTGCGCATCCGACTCGCCGAGACCGCCGACCTCGGGTTCCTCGCCGAGAACCACCGCGCGATGGCCTGGGAGACCGAGCGCAAGCGGCTCGACACCGCCGTCGTTCGCCGCGGCACGCGAGCCGTCCTGCGCGATCCGGCCCGCGGCTTCTACCTCGTCGCCGACCTGGATGGGCAGCCCGCCGGACAGCTCCTGGTCACCCACGAATGGTCCGACTGGCGGGACGGCGACTTCTGGTGGATCCAGTCGGTGTTCGTCCGCCCTGCCTTCCGCCGCGCCGGCGTCTACCGCATGCTCCACGCCGCCGTGTCGGTGCTGGCCGAGAACGCTCCGGGCGTCCGCGGCCTCCGGTTGTACGCGGCGCGCACCAACCGTTCCGCCCAGCAGACGTACGAGAAGCTCGGCATGAAGAAGACGCCCTACGTCGTGTACGAGCAGCTCGTGCGGCGCGGCGGGAGGGGCCGCGGCGGGAGCCGGCGGGGATGAAGGAGGGGGCGCCGAAGGCCGCGCCCGCGGCCGTCACCGTCGGGCCGCTCGCCTTCCTCGGGGCCGCGATCCTCGTCACCACGCTCAACCTCGTCCCGCACGGCGAGACGGTGCTGTACCCGCTCGCGATCTTCACCACCTGGGTGCACGAGACGGCGCACGCGCTGGTGGCGACGATCCTCGGTGCCCGCGTCGACGGCCTGCTCCTTCGCCCCGACACGTCCGGCCTGGCGACCTACTGGTATGTCGTCGGCGATTTCGGGACGACGTCGCGCGCCTTGACCACCAGCGCCGGATACCTCGGGGCGGCGCTGGCCGCCGCGGGGTTCCTGGCCGCCGCGCGCCGTCCGAGGCTGCACCGCATCGTGCTCGGCGTGGTCGCCGCCGTGCTGCTCGTCACGCTGGCGCTGTGGGTGCGCACGGGGTTCGGCGTGACGATGGTGCTGGTCCTGGCCGCGGCCGCGGGTGGGCTGGCGGCCAAGGGGCCTCCGGCGGCGGTGCGCTGGGCGCTGCTGCTGCTCGCGCTGCAGACCGGGCTCAACGCGGTGCTGGACATCCGCGCGCTGTACTACGTGGACGGGCCGAGCGACGCGCGGACGATGTCGCAGGTGGTGGGCCTGCCCGCGGCGTTCTGGGCCACGCTCTGGCTCGCGGTCGGCGCGGTCGTGCTCGCGCGCGGCTTCCTCAAGGCGCTGCGCGGCTGACGGAGGAGAACGATGACGACACGGGCAAAGGGCTTCGCCGTCCTGGCCATCGGCGGGAACTCGCTGATCCGCGACAGGCAGCACCAGCGGGTGAGCGACCAGTTCGACGTGACCCGCGAGACCTGCCGGCACGTCGCCGAGCTGCTGGGCGAAGGATGGAACCTCGTGCTGACCCACGGCAACGGGCCGCAGGTCGGGTTCATCCTGCGCCGGGTCGAGCTGGCCCTGGGCGAGCTGCACCCGGTCCCCCTGGACAGCATCGGCGCCGACACCCAGGGCGCCCTGGGCTACATGATCCAGCAGCAGCTCGGCAACGAGTTCCGCCGCCGCGGCATGCCGCACCGCGTCGTCTCCGTCGTGACCCAGGTGCGGGTCGATGCGGACGACCCCGCCTTCCGCGACCCGACCAAGCCGATCGGCTCGTTCATGGACGAGGCCACGGCCCGGAAACGGACGACGGAGGAGAAGTGGGACGTCAAGGAGGAACCGGGCCGCGGCTGGCGGCGCGTGGTCGCCTCGCCCGAGCCGCGGGAGATCCTCGAGCTGGACGCGATCCGCGACCTGGTCCGCGACGGCTACGTCGTCGTCGCCGTAGGGGGAGGCGGCATCCCCGTCGTGCGCGACGCCGGCGGCGACCTCCGCGGCGCGGCGGCGGTGATCGACAAGGACCTTGCCTCCGCCCTCCTCGCCGCGCAGCTCGGCGCCGACGTGTTCGTCGTCTCCACCGGCGTCGACCGCGTGTGCCTCGATTTCGGCAAGCCCTCCCGTCGCGAGCTGTCCGAGCTGACGCTGGCCGAGGCGCGGCGGCACCTGGCCGCAGGCCAGTTCCCCGCGGGTTCCATGGGCCCCAAGCTCGAGGCGGTGGCGCGATTCCTCGAGGCCGGCGGAAAGCGCGCGGTCGTCACCTCCCCGGAGCACTTGGCCGAGGCGGTGGCCGGGGCGCACGGCACCCAGATTCGCCCATAGGACGATCTCACAGCTCACAGCTCACAGCTCCCGCCCGGTGCCTTCCCGGGGTGACCGCCGGGATGCCGGTGGTTACGGTCGTGGCGTGCGGCGGCGTGGACTTCGCCGCCGCCGTGTGGCACGGATCGCGACGTGGAAGTGGGACGCTCGGCGGGCGGGGATGTGGCGACGGCCGAGGAGGTCGTGAGGCCCGAGGCGCCGCCGATGACGTTTCGCGCCAACGCGAGGCGCATCGCGTTCAACTCGCTCCTGATGTTCGTGGCTGCGGCCGCGGCCGCGGGCCTGGTCGCCCGGATCCCGTTCGGACTGGCCCTGGTCGCGGGTCTTTCCGTCGCCCTGGCGTACTACGCCGTGGCCTGGGGTCTGCGGGTGGGCAGCTACGGCATCCGCGTCGACGCCGAGGGGGTGCACCGGCTGGATCCGCGGGGACGCACCACGATCGCCTGGGGCGACCTCTACTCGATCGACCTGGCGGAAACGCCGGTCCGCGTGCGCGAGCGCGCCGTCCGCCTGCGCTACATCGTGCTGGAAAGTCGCGGGCCCGAGCGCATCCTGTTCGCCGATCTCTCCGCCCTGGGCTCGCCGTCCGTGCGCATCGATCTCGACGGCCCCAAGCCGATCACCGACGTCGCCGACAGCGGCGTCCTCCTGGCCGTGCTCGCCGACCGGACGGACGACGAGCGCTACCTGCCGGGAGTGCTGATGGAGCATCCGCGGGTGCCCGCCGCGGCGGATGCCGCTCCGCCGGCGGTCGAGGGCTCGGACTCGCGCGAGAGCGGCGAGCGGCGCCGCATCTCTGTCGGCGCCCTCCTCGCCCTGGCGGCCAAGCTCGGCTCCACCTTCGCCAAGGGCATTCCCCTCGCCCTCAAGGCGTTCAAGCCCGGACTCGTCCTGGCCTCCGCCGCGCTCACGGCCGTCCTGTTCACCTGGCAATTCGCGGTTGGCATCACGGTGTCGATCGTGGTCCACGAGTTGGGGCACGTCCTCGCCATGCGCCACGCCGGTCTGAGGATCCGCGGCGTGTACTTCATCCCCATGATCGGCGCCGCGACGGTGCCCGAGGATCTGTGGCGCACGCGGCGCGAGCAGGCCGTCATCGCCCTGGCCGGTCCGCTGACCGGCCTCGCCTTCACCGCCCTGGTCGCGGTGCTCGATGCCGCCACCGGCTACGCCTACCCGTTGCTCGGCGTCCTGGTCTCCTGGGGCGCGCTGCTCAACCTGCTCAACCTGCTCCCCATCAATCCGCTCGACGGCGGCCGGGTCCTTTCGGCGATCGGCTACTCGCTCAGCACCGGTTTCGGGGTCGCCGTCTCCATCGTCGTCGTCGTCGTCGCGCTGCTCCTCGCCTGGGCCCTCGACATCACCCTGCTGGCGATCGTCGGCGCGATGGGCCTGTTCGATTTCGCGGGCCAGACCCTGACGACCCTGCGCTTCCGCCGCATCGCCGCCTCGCCCCGCGTCGCCCGGCTGTCGCCGACCGGACTGGCGACGCTCAAGGGCCTGGCGCGCCCCAGCATCTCCGAGGAGGCCGACCAGGCGTATTTCGAGCTGGAGCGGCGACAGGCGACGCATCTGAGGGATCTGGGACGCGTGGTGCCGATGACCGGCGGCCAAATGGTCCGCTGGGGGCTGGCCTACGTCATCATCACCGCCGCCCTGCTCGCCCTGCTGATCGTCTCCGCCGGAACCCACGCCGACGCCTCGCTGGCGCGCGAGATTCTGCGATAGCGACGAGGCTCAGCCCGCCGGCTCATGCCGTCAACCACGCCGTCCGCGTCAGTCGCGCCGCGGCCTGCCGCACGTCGGCCTCCGTCGGGACCAACGCGAAGCGCAGATGCCCGGCCCCGGGGTTGCGCCCGTCGTCCAGCGGGCGGGCGATGAGCGAACCCGGCGTCGCCACGACCGCAATCTCCGGGGAGAGCAGCCGTCGCGCCGCCTCGCGATCGTCCAGCCCCTCGGGCAGCGGCTGCCAGACGTAGATCGTCCCCGCCGGGCGCGCGGGGGGCAGCCCGAGCGACTCGAGCGACTCGCACAGCACGTCCCGCTTGCGCCGGTACTCCTCGCGCATCTCCTCGACGTGGCCTTCGTCGGCCAGCGCCTCGGCCGCGGCGGCCTGCACGAAGGTCGGCGTGCCGGAGTCGAGGTTCGTCTTCAGGCGGCGCAGCGCACCGACCAGCTCGGGATCGCCCGCGGCGAAGCCGACGCGGTAACCGGTCATCGCGCTGCGCTTGGACAGCGAGAAGAACGCGATCACCCGCTCGCGCGCCACCTCGAGCATCGACGGGGCGGGGGTGGTCCCGAACCACAGGTCGACGTACGCCTCGTCGGACGCCAGCAGCAGGTCGTGCCGTCGCGCGAACTCCGCGAGGCGCGCCAGCTCGTCGCGCGTCGCGCACGCGCCGGTCGGCGAGTTGGGGTAGTTGACCCACAAGAGCCGGGCGCGCGCCAGCACCTCCGCCGGAATGCTCTCCAGGTCCGGAAGGAACCCGTGCTCGCGCCACAACCCGTACGCGACGGGCGTCGCCTCCGCGAACCGCGTCCCGACGGCGTACGGCGGATACCCCGGCGACGGCAGGAGCACGACGTCGCCCGGGTCGACGAGCGCGGCGGGCAGGTGGAAGACCGCCTCCTTCGAGCCGATCGTCGCGGTGACCTCGGTCTCGGGCGACAGCGACACGCCGAAGCGCTGCTCCAGCCAACGGGCCGCGGCCCGACGGAAGAACGGCGAGCCGGCGTAGGCGGGATAGCCCGCGTCGGCGTACCGCTCGACCCCGTCCCGGCAGGCCCGCCGGATCGGGCCCGGTGTCGGCGTCGTCGGATCGCCGACCCCGAAGTCGATCACGGAAATCCGCTGCGCCCGCAGCTCGGCCGCCCGCGCGTCGATCTCCGCGAAGGCGTACGCGGGAAGCTCCAGCAGTCGTCGCGCTCCGATCGGTCGCTTCATGTCCGACTTCCCTACCCCGCGGCACGTCCCGCTGTCCACTTCGGCGACCGGCGCCCCGTTGAAAAGTTGTGCGCCGGCGCCGACCAACGTATGTTCAGCGCCGGGCGACCCGGTCGCTCGGCGGACGTGTCGCCGGGCGGGGGCGGGCGGCCCGTGGACGACTCATGAGCCTGCGAACCCTTCGACAGCTCCGACGATCTCCGGAATGGCGCCGCCTGGTGTGGGCCGCGGCCGGAACCGCCGTGATCCTGGTGCTGGCGCTCGCCGCGCGATGCACCCAACCCCCGCGCGCCGCCGGACGGGACGGCTCGAGCGACGCCGCCGCCGCCGTGGCGTCGCGCCCCGACGCCCGGAGCGACGCCCGCCTGGTCCCCGTTCCCCCGGTGCCCGGCAGCCAGGACGTGCCGGCGCCGGACGCAGCGCCCGCGGACGATGCGCCGCTCGTCCTCGCGCCCGACGCCGACCCGCAGGACTCCCCGCCGGAGCTGACCCCCGACGAGCTGTGCGACATCCAGTTCCCGCTGCACGCCCTGGTGACCGGCTCGATCTCGCCCGTGTTCCACAAGCCGGACTCCGGCTCGACGCGGCTGGGCTACCTGCGCGAGGGCACGATGGTGCGTGTCGGTCTCAAGGTCGACCGGGGCCGCGGCTGCGTGGGCGGCAACTGGTATCCGCTGGCCGACAAGGACGTCACCTGCACGGCCAACGGGTTCATCTGTTCCACCAGCCTCAAGGTCGATGTCGAGCCGCCGCAGGAGAGCGACGTTCCGCATCCGCCCGATCGAGGCGCCGTGCTCCCGTATCGCTACGGCCAGAACCGGCACGGCCGGACCTACGCCCTGACCCGGCTGCCGACGGCCGAGGAACTCGCGCTCGTGCGCCAACGCCGCGAGGAGCTCATCGCGGCGGACGAGGCGGCGGAGGCGGCGGAGGCGGCCGCGGCGGCCGCGGCGGCTGCGGGGACCGAGGACGGGCGGACCGGACTGGTCGAGCTGGATGCCGGGGAGCCCGACGGCGAGGAGCCGCCGCCGGATCCCAACCGCAAGCCCGTGCTCGCCGAAGAGCCGGAGTTCGAGCATCTGCCGGGGACGGAGACCCCCGACGAAGTCGAGGCCGTCGTCCCGGTCGCTCCCGCGCCGGACGCGGCAACCGCGCCCGACGTGCCCGATGCGGGTGCGCCCGAGGTCGTCTACTCGCTGGCGGGACCGGCGCCGGGCACCCCGCAGGCGGATGCCGATCGCGTCGGCGGCCTCGTCGGCCAGTGGCTGGAGAAGGAGTTCTTCGTCTCCATCGATCGCTCGACGTCCGCGGCGGGCGAGCGCTTCTACCGCACGATCCGGGGGCTGTACGTGCCGGTGCAGTACGTGATGGACGTCGATCTGCCGTCGTACGAGGGGCTGGTGATCCAGCCCGACATGCCGCTGCCGATCGGGTTCGTCGGGCGCGGGCGGCCGAGCACCTACCGGCGCTCCGGCGGCGGGCGGACGCTGGCCGAGTCCGGCCGCATCCCACGGCAGGCGTACCGCTTCCTCCGCGAGCTCGACACAATCGGCTCGGCCGAGTACTGGATCACCGCCGACGGCGACTACGTGCGCTCGCACAACTTCGGCGTGGCGGCCGAGGAGGATCCGCCGTCGGGCGTGGAACCCGACGGGAAGTGGATCCAGGTCGACCTCTCGGACCAGCTCCTGGTGGCCTACGAGGGCCGACGCCCCGTCTTCGCCGCGCTGGTTTCCACGGGCAAGGACGGCTTCGAGACCCCGCCGGGCCACTACACGCTGCTGTCCAAGCACGTCTCGGCGACGATGGACGGCGTGACCGAGGCGGACGGAGCGTATTCGATCGAGGACGTGCCGTGGACGATGTTCTTCGACAACAACTTCGCCATCCACGGCGCCTTCTGGCACAACCGGTTCGGCATGACCAAAAGCCACGGCTGCGTGAACATGAGCCCGATCGACGCCAAGTGGATCTTCGAGTGGTCCTCGCCGCGCGTGCCCGAGGGATGGCACGGGGTCATCGCCAGCAACATCACGCCCGGCTCCGTCGTGATCATCCGGGAGTAGGACCGGCGCTACCGCACGACCGCTCTGCCGCTCGACCGCTCGCTAGAAGGTGTAGCGGTAGTTCACGTCCTGGGAGGTGTTGGCGAACTGCGGGAAGGTCAGGCCGCGGATGGCGTTGCCGATGCAGGTCGCCGCCGCGCCCTGGAAGTCGCCCGTGACGTTGACGCGGGAGACGCGGCCGGTCGAGCCCTGGATGACGAGGGCGACGCTGGCGGTGCCGGCCTGGCCGCCGGCGCAGGCGCGGACGGCGCCGTTGACGCTGTCGAGCTGCCGCTTGACCGCATTGCGGTCCGGGGTCGCGGGCAGCTCGCTGCTGCTGCCCGCGTCGCGGCGGACGCCGAGTCCATCCAGAGACGTGACCAGCCGGCTGTCGCGCGGAGGGCTGCTGACGTCGCGCTGCGGCGGAGGCTCGACCGGTCCGGGGCCGCCGCCGTCGCGCTCCGTCGTCGCCCGGCCGTCGCGGCGGGGATTCCGTCCCGCATCGCCAGACGGCTCGGGCTCGCCGCCATCCGGTCCGCTGTCCTCCACCTTGACGTTGGGATCGCCGTCCGGCGCACCGGCGTCGGCCGCGGCGGTGCCGCCGGCGTCCCTGTCCTCCGGGGTCGTGACGCCGGCCTCCGCGCGCTGCTGCGCGGCGGCGATGAGCGCGGCCTCCACGGCCTCCCGCTTCATCCGCTCCAGGTCCTCGGCGGTGATGCCCGGTCCCGCGTCCGCGAGGACCACCTGGGTCGGCGCGGTCGGCTTCTCGTCCTTCTTGCCCAGCAGGAAGACGAGCAGGATCACGATGGCGACGACGAAGAAGCCGATGACGCCGATGAGGATGAACATCGGCTTCTTCGACTCCTCCTCGTGGCGGATGGGACGCGTCAGGATCGGCACGGCAACGGGAGCGCCGATGCCGCCGCTGCCGCCGAACCCGAACAGATCGTCGTGCTTCTCCTCGGTGCGGACGACGGCGCCGGCCATGGCCTTGATGTCGATGAGGCCGGAGCCCTCGCCCGACGCGAAGCCGGCGGCGCGGGGGGCGGACGGACTCACAGCGGCGGCCGGTTTCCCGGCGCCGAGCGCCTGGAGGGAGGAGAGGGAGAAGAGCACCGAGTTCTCGTTGCGCTGCCCGATCATCTGGCGGGCGTCGACGCGGGGCGAAGGCGCCGCGGCGGCCGCGGCGCCCATCATCACGTCCTCCTCGCGCTCCTCGCCGGTGGTCTCGAACGGCGAAGGCTGGGCCTTGGCGCCGAACAGATCGGCGCCGCCGCGCGACGCGACCGCGGCGGCTCCGCCGCCACCGCCGCCGAACGCGCCGAACGGGCTGGGATCCGCGGGCCCGCCGGGGGCCTTCGCCGCCGGCGAGGGAGCCGCGGCCCCACCGCCGAAAGCGAACAGGTCGCCTGCGTCACCCTGCGCCAGGGCCGCCGCGGAGAAGGGGGACGCGACCGTGACCTCGTCCGCCGTCGGCCCGCCGAACGGCGAGCCGGCCGATGGAGCCGGAGCCGCCGGAGCCGCACCGCCCGGGGCCGCGTCGGCGAACTCGGGCACCTGCTGCACGGGAAGCCAGTCCTCCATCCCCTCTTTCCACATGAAGGACTCAGGATCGAGCTGATCGGTCTGGATGTAATCGCGGATCTGCTGCGTCGTGTACGGGCCCTGCTGCTCCTCGCCCACGGCGACGAACCACACGGCCTCGTCCTCGCCCCCGGCCGGAGCGGGAGCGGCGGCGGCCGGCGCCGCGGCAGCGCTCGGAACGGCGGCGGCCGCACCATCCGGGGTGTCCCGATACACATGGGTCTGCCCGCACTTCTTGCAGGTGAATTTGAACGCCTTGCCCTTCACCTTCGCGTCGTCGATCGAGTAGCGGGCCGAACAACTGGGGCACGTGATCTTCATGGATCCTCTTCTTTCCTGCCCAAGAGGGCGAGCCTGTCGACCCGCACCCACAAACAGGGTGGCAGATACTACTCCGCACGGTCGGCCACGATCAACCCCCCACCTGCATCGCGCTCCCTAGATGGGACTGCGACCGGACGGAATTTCTTGGGTCCGCTTTGAACCCCGCAATCGCTTGACTTCCCGGGGACCGCCTCCCAGGATGCGGCCGCCATGGCGATCGGCAAGGGTCCGCTGATCACGGCCAATCAGGTCACTCTCCTGCGCATCGTCCTGTTGCCCGTGCCCTGCGCGATGGTGCTGTACACGTCCGAGCCCTGGATGTGGGCCGCCGTCGTCCTGTTCGTCGCCCTCGGCTTCACCGACCTGCTCGACGGGTGGATGGCTCGCAAGTGGGGGACCAGCGTCCTGGGCGCCTTGCTCGACCCCGTCGCCGACAAGGTCTTCATGGCCGCCGCCCTCATCCCGATGATCATCCTCGACCTGGTCCACCCCGCCGTGGTCGTCGTGATCATGCTCCGCGAGTTCCTGATCACGTCGCTGCGCAGCGCCATGAGCCTCCGCGGGCGGCACGTGAAGACGAGCGTCCTGGCCAAGCTCAAGACCGCGGTGCAGATGGGCGGCGGCTTCATGGTATTCGCCGTCGTCTACCTGCCCTCCGATCGGGAAATCCGGCTCGCGCAGGGAGCCCTGGCCGCCGTCGCGGTCGGCATCGCGGTCTGGCGCTATGCCGCCACCCGTCGCGTGAGCCCGTTCGTCTTCGTGCCCTGCGGCCTGACCGTGGTGGCGTTCCTGCTCCGGCTGGCATTCGATCCCGTCACCGCCGCCCGCGTGTACTGGGCCGTCATCGTCCTGTTCACCGTCGCCTCGGCCATCGACTATCTCGGCGGCGCCTGGGATCTGCTCGCCAAGGGCAAGGGGCACCACCTGAACGACCTCGGACGAATCCTGTGGACCGTCGTCTGCGGCGCGGGCATTCCGCTCCTCGCGCACTACCGCCCCGAGATCGCGACCCTCGCGGTCGTCCTGCTTTCCACCGAGCTGGCCACCGGGGCCGTCGACAACCTGCGCTGCCACGAGAACTTCGAGCCGCACACCTGGATCTTCCCGTTGCGCGCGGTCGTCCTGGCCGCCGCAGGCGCAGGCGTCCTCCGGCTCGACCACGGCGCCGCCGGGAGCCCCGCCTTCTGGGCCGCCCTCGGTCTGTCCGCCGTCATGTTCCTCTGGACGCTCCTGGACTTCATCGTCGCCCGCCACCTGATCTGGGGCGAGGCGGCGCCGCAGACGGAGCACGCCAAGGGCGTCATCGGGCGGTAGCCGTGCTCAGGGTTTTCCCGGCGGCAGCACGAACGACTTGATCAGCGGCTTGCCGTCCTTGAGGTCGACCCGGAACTCGACCCTCTGGCCCGGATGCTTGCGCGAAAGCCGCTCCGTCTCCTTCTCCAGCGACTTGCGGATCGCCTCCGCCGAGGGAACCTTGACCGCCGACGACGCCCGGCTCGCCGCCTCGGCGAACGCCGCGCGGATCGTCTCGGCCCTGTCTTCCGCCGCCGGCCCGGCGCGAGCCGCCGCAACCACGACGGGACGCATCGCCGGCGCCTGCGGAACCGGCGCCCGCTTCGGCGGCGGCTTCGCGCCCGCCTCCTTCGCCTTCCCGCCGCCCTCGCCCCCGGCCGGCCGGACCGTCCCGGCCGGGATGGTCGGCGACGAACCGGGCAGCTCGATCCGGGCCGCCAGCTCGGACGTGTCCATGAGCAGGGCCCGCAGCGCGTCGAGCGTGCGTACCCGCGTCACGGGTGCGACGGGCCCGGACGGTTCCGGCCCCGCCGCCACGGCCGCCGCAGCGGCCGGCGCGGCCACGGGGACCGCCGGCGCAGCGTCCTCGCCGCCGGCGCCGCCCGGTTCCTCGACGTCGAGGTCGGCGACATCGACGTCGATCACCAGCGGTGCGGTCTTCGCGATGGCACGTTTCCCGGCCGGCGGCGGCGGCGCTTCGCCCGCCAGCGCGGCCTGCTTCGCCAGCAGGCGCTGCGCGCGCTGGATGTGCGGCTCGTACGTCCCCTCCTCGATCGCCCGGCAGACCTTCTGCCAGTGCGCCATGAGCGTGGTGTGGCGCTGGATCAGCGTCTGGAATCGGAATCGGACCGCCGTGTTGCTGCAGCGCTCCTTGCGCAGAAAGCGGAAGCGCTTCTCGACGTCGTGCCGCATGATGGACGGCTCGAGCCTCTCGATGCCCATGAAGTACTGCTCGTACAGCGCGCGCAGCCGTTCGAGCTTCTTCTCCAGGTCGTCGACCTGCGCAGCGTATTCCTGCGCGTCCATCCTGCGGCCTCAGAGCGGGACGATCGACAGGTCGTCGAAGTGCACCTTGCTCGACCAGTTGTCGAACGCGAAATGATCGTTGCCCGGCCCGCACAGCGGATCCTGATCCTCCGCGTGCAGGAACGGCTTGCCGTCCAGGTACCAATCGATCGTCCCGCCCCGCACGCGGATCGACCACTGGTACCGGCGCCCCGCCTCGACCCTCTTCTCGTCATCCTCCCGCAACCGCGCCTCGGTCTCGTCCCGCCTCGCGATCACGCTGGTCTTGTTGTTCCAGCCGCCGAACTTGACGATGTAGCCGCTGCCGACGTACCCCCCCTCCTCGTCCGCGCTCGAGCGCCCGTCCCCGAACACCTCCACCTCGATGTCGCCCTCCGACGTCTCCGACCACGCGGTGAAATCAATCTTCACGTCGCACGGAATGCGCTTGAGCAGCCACAGCGGGTGCTTCTTTGCCCCCTCCACGTACAACGCCCCGTCCCGCACCTCGTAGACGTCCAGCGTCGCGCGCCAGACCTGCGGATCGAGACGCCCGGAATCGAAGTTCTCGAAAAACGGCTCCTTGAGCTTCGGGTCCTTGCCCATCAGGCAACCCCCGCCCAGGACGCATGACGCCACGAGACAAACGATCACGGTCGGCTTCCGCACGTTCCCGACCTCCCGCCGGCCTTTCGCGGCCGGCGCACCGGCGGCAGTTTAGGCCATTCCGCCGCGCCGACCAACACCCAATTGCGGGGGGAGGGCCCTCATCTCCAGAAATCCATGCCCATGCCGTGCCCCTCGCCGGCGACACCGAAGAAACCGAGCGCCGAGGCGCCGAGGTCCCCGATCGACGGGTTTCCGCGCACGAGCGGCCGCGTGGAATACAGGAACCCGCGCCGCTCGGATGCGTCCCCCGACCCGTAGTCCGCCCCGATGACCGAACGGTTCGGCCCGAGCACCTCGTCGTCGATCTCCCCGACGATCGTCTCCTCGCCCTCGCGATAGCCGTCGGCGAATACCACCACCAGGTCCGGCAGCTCGTCCTCGCGCCGCCCGCGCAGCTCGCGACCCCGCACCAGCACCCGGCGCACCACCGCCGTCCCCCCGGCGCCCTCGTCCACCCATCCCTCCAGCTTCGTCACCATCCGCTCGACCACCCCGTCGTAGCGCTCGCCGGGCTCCACCGCGCCGCCCTCCTCCCGTCCCTCCAGGTTGAGCTGGATGTACGGACCGCCGAGCGCGTACGCCTGGGTCCGCGACCAGTCGACGTCGTCCAGCCCGGGCAACGTTTGCGACTCCGCCGCTCCGGCGAAGGCGTCCCGCTCGTGCAGCACCAGGAGCCCCTCGCGGCGCAGCCAGGCGCCCAGGTGCGCGGAGCGCCGCCACGCGCCGGGCGCGTGATCGGAGAGCACGAGCAGCACGTCGTCGGGTCCGAGGCGGTCGGCGACGCGCCCCACGAGGTCGTCGACGAACGCGTACGCCGCCAGTTCGGCATCCCGCAGCCGGACCCCGCCGAAGCCGGGCGCCGGCGCCAGCGACCGCGCCTCGTCCCACGCCGGATGCGACGGATCGGCCAGACGATGCAGGCCGAGCGTCACGCGCTCGACGAACGGCACGAAGGCGGCGAAGAAGTCGAACCCGCCGCGGTCCAGCTCGCCCAGGATGATTCGCGACCGGGCCGCCAGATCCTCCGCGAGGTCCTCGAGGTACGCCTCCTCCGGCAGCGCGCCCGCGGCGAGCGCCGCCAGGTCGCCGGGGGTACCGAGCGTCGGAACGCGGCCGTAGCGCGCGGCCAGCTCCCCCGCCCAGTCCGGCGGCTCGCAGATCGGGAACCACGGCGCGGCCGGGTCGAGCTCGAGCGGCGCGGCCAGGACGAGCGGAAGGTCGGACGAGTCGAGCAGCAGGAAGCGCGCGAGGCCGTCAATGTGCAGGTCACCCGAGCGGAAGCGGACCGGCATCCGCGGGCTCCACGCGCCCAGCGGCAGCTCGGCCTCCGCGTCCGGCAGCGCGACGGCCATCCGCGACGCGTCCGCCGAACGCCGTACCTCGACCGGCACCGACGTGCGCGCGTGGCCGCCTCCCGCCTCCGGCGGGCCGGGCAGCGCCGCCGCCCAGCCGACGGCGGACGGCAGGAGCCGGACGCGCCCGATCGGGCCGCCCCCCGCCACGCCCTCGGGAAACGATGCCCCCAGCAGCGTGCTCCGACCCGCCGAGCCGCCCAGATCCGGAACGCCGAGACCGGCCAGGACCTCCCCCGACTCGATGCGCTCCGGCGGCAGCTCGAACGGCGCCCACAGCACCCGCACGCGCACACCGCCGCGCGCCAACTCGGTCCAGAACGCCTCGCCGCTGCGGCGCGTCGCCGCCCGCGGCGGCGCCCGCGACATGTCCAGTTCGACCGCGCCCGGGAGGGTCGTCCGGGTCCGGTGGTCGATGCGCGCCGGGCCGATGACCCCGGACTCCGCCGGCCCCAGCCCCGTCACCAGCGCCGTCCACGCCGCCTCCGCCGTCGGCGGCTCGGTCGTCTCCAGCCGCGAGAACTCCCCCACCGCGCGCAGGCGCGCGAAGTTCGGCAGCCGCCCCTCGTCCGTCCACCGCTCGAGCGCCCCGAGGTCCATGCCGTCGAACGCCAGCAGGACGAGGCGGCCGTGGGGCGCCCCCCCCGGTGCCGCCTCGCCGGCCGCCGGCGACGCGTCCGGCGCCGCGCGCCGCCCCCGACAGCCCGCGAACGGCACGACGACCGCCGCGAGCAACAGGAGGATGCCGGCGCACACTCCGCCGCAGGCGTCCTGAGCGAAGCCTGCCCCGAGACTGTCGAGGGGCGCGGCGAGTCGAAGGGCCCGCACTTGCCGCCCTCCGCCGCTACCGGTTGACGTGGAGAATCTTGGCCGGGGGAAACCCGTTGAAGTACGTCGAAGATGCCTGGGTGTAGGCGCCGATGTTCTCGCTGAAGAGCAGGTCGCCCGTCTCCAGGTCGGGCGGCAGGTCCTCGGCCAGGGAGACGGTGTCCAGCGCGTCGCAGGTCGGACCGAACACCGAGCAGATCTCGGTGGGGCCCGGCCGGAACGACTTCAGGTGGTACTGGCAGTGGTCGAAGAGGATCCCGGAGAACGTGTGGTAGATGCCGTCATTGATGTAGTAGCAGAGCTTGCCGTCGCGGACCGCCTTGCCGATGATCCGGGCGACCAGCGTGGCCGCGGTCGCGACGAGGAAGCGGCCGGGCTCGGCCAGGATCTCGATCGGCGGGGGGAAGAGGCGGTCCAACTCGGCGTTCAGGCGGCGGGCCAGCTCGCGGAAGGGCTTGACGTGCCGGTCGTAGGGCGCGGGGAACCCGCCGCCGATGTCCAGGATCGTCATCTTGCGGAAGCCGCGGGCCCAGGCCTCCTCGAAGACGGTCGCGCTCACCTGCAGCGCCTGCAGGAAGTTGTCGAAGTTCGTGCACTGGCTCCCCACGTGGAAGCTCAGGCCCTCGACCACCAGGCCCGCCGCGTGGGCCGCCTCGATCAGGTCGACCGCCTCCGCGGGCGAGGCGCCGAACTTCGAGGACAGCTCGACCATCGACCCGGTGTTGGGCACGCGGACCCGCAGCACCAGCCCCGCGTGCGGCGCGTGGCGCGCGATCTTCCGCACCTCCTCCTGGTTGTCGTAGGTCACCAACGGCTTGTAGCGGTCCAGCTCCTCCAGCGTCTCGACGGCCTTGACGGGGTTGGCGTAGATGATCTTGTCCCAGATGAACTCCTGGCGCTGGCGGGCCGGCATGCCCTTGACGAACTCGTGCACGATGAGGAACTCCGGCAGCGACGCCACGTCGAAGCTCGCCCCCAGGTCGAACAGCGTCTCGACGATCTCCGGCGCCGGATTGGCCTTCACCGCGTAGTACGCCTGCACGCGCGGCAGGTGCCGGCGGAAGGTGCGGTAGTTGCGGCGCACCGCGTCGTGGTCGACCACGAACAGCGGCGTGCCGTGCTTCGCCGCCAGCCTCGTCAATGTCCCCGGCTTGATCATCGCCCCTCCGTCATTTGTTGTGCTTGAAGTACTCGCGCGTCAGCCGCCGCGTCAGCTCCGGCAGGCGGCCGTAGAGGCGCTTCAAGGGGCGGGGCTTGCGGCGCGCCAGCGCGTACTGCGTCAGGAGCGGGAGCGCGACCGTCGAGTCGATGTAGCAGACGATCGCGTCGGGAAGCCGCCGCGGGTCCACCTTGCCCCAGCTCACCGCCTCGTGCGGCGTCGCCCCGGACAACCCGCCGGTGTCCGGCCGGGCGTCCGTCATCTGCAGGAAGTACTCGTGCCCGAACTCCTTGATTCGCAGCACTTCCTGGATCTGCGGCTCCGTCTGGAGCGTGAAATTCTTCGGCGACCCGCCGCCGCAGAGCACGACGCCCGTCTTGCGCCCGCGCTGCTGCGCGTCGAGCACGATCGCCGTGGTCTGGTTGACGTCGATGCTGGGGTTCACGCGCAGCTTGCTGCCCCGCAGCTCCAGCCCCGCGATGTTCATGCCGATCGTCGAGTCGCCGGGCGAGGGGCAGAAGCACGGGACGCCGGCGCGGTAGGCGGCGGCCAGCACCGACGCGTCCCTGAGCTTCGTCTGCCGCTCGAACTCCGCGCAGTACTTGCCCAGGAGCCAGTGCAGCTCCGCCGTGCCCATCTCCTTCTGGAACTCGCGCTGCGCCAGGATGCGCCGCAGCACGTCGTCGGTCCGCATCAGGACGTCGTTGTAGTCGAGGAGCACGTCGTAGATGCGCACCACGCCCAGCCGGCGCAGCTCGGGATCGCGCACGAACGGCGTGCCGCGGTACAAGGGCAGGTTCATCGCGTGGTGCATGTCGTGGTACAGGTTCGCCCCCGTCGAGACGATCCAGTCCACGAAGCCGGCCTTGATGAGGGGGATGACGCACGAGGCGCCGAGCCCCGCGGGCGTGAGGGCCCCCGCCAGGCTCATCCCCACCGTCACGTTGAGGCGGAGCATCTTCTCGGAAAACAGCCGGCAGGCCTCCTGCAGCCGTGCCGCGTTGTACGCCAGGAAGACGCCGTCGATCAGCTCGGGCAGCGGCTCCTTGCCCGTCAGCGGCTTGGGCAGGATGCGCTGGCCGGAGAGGTAGCGCTTCTTGCCCAGGGCGAACTTGTGCGGGTACTGGCTCACGAACTTCCGCGGCAGGATGATCTTCGCCATCGAATCCTCTCCTCGCCCCCTCCCCTCCCCACGCCGGGCGCGATTCTGTCCAGACCGCCGCTGCAGAGCAAGGGCCTTGAACGGGGGGCTTCGGCTACTGGTAGGCGGCCGAGCAGGCGTTGGCCACCAGGCGCGGCCAGTCGCCCGTGCAGAGCAGATCCGATGCGCCCGAGCCGTTGAGGTAGACGACCCGGAAGTCCGGCCGGTATGCGGTCGCGAGCTCAGCGTCGGCGTAGCTGCCGTCCTGCAGCCCCGTCCCCTGCAGCGCGAGGTAGTCCCGGAACTGGCACTCGTACGCTGTGACGTCGCGGTGCAGGAACGTGGTCCCGTCGCCCAGGTAGCTCGACGACGCGAAGTGGTTGCTCCCGCTGGGCGAGTTCACCGGGTTGTAGCCGACCGTCATGATCCGGCCCGACAGGTGGTTGCCCAGAAGGTAGGTGGCCCAGACGCCGAGCACGACGTTGCGGCCGCCGTCGACGTAGTCGGCCAGCGTGTCGCCGAAGGCGGTGGCGTCGAAGTAGGTCGCGTTGGACCACGTGTAGACGCAGTCGTACGCGGTCAACGCTGCCAGCGCCGGGGTCGAAGTCGTCACGTCCAGGTAGTCCACGGCGCCGCCCGTGATCGCGGCGATGTTCGCGCGGTACGTCGGGTCATCGGGGTTGGACGGCGCGTAGAGGATCCGGACGCGCGCGCACGCGCTCGGCGCCCCGCTGCACCGCCAATACGGCTCGACCGTGCAGGTGCCGCTGCAGCCGTCGCCGGCCGCCGTGTTCCCGTCGTCGCACCGCTCGGGCGAGACGATTGTGCCGTTGCCGCAGCCCGTCGCGACGCGCGTGCACACGCTGGGCGAGCCCGTGCAAGTCCAGCCCGACTCCACCGTGCACGTCGCGCTGCAACCGTCCCCCGCCGCCGTGCCGTGGTCGTCGCAGCCCTCGCCCGCCCCGACGACGCCGTCGCCGCAGACGCCGAGCCGCGTGCAGCTGCTGGGCGAACCGATGCAGGTCCACCCGGACTCCACGGTGCACGTCGCGCTGCACCCGTCACCCGGCGCCGTGCCGTGGTCGTCGCAGCCCTCGCCCGTCCCGACGACGCCGTCGCCGCAGCTCCCGGCCAGCTCGACGCACCAGCTCGGCGTGCCCCAGCAGACCCAGCCCGGCTCCACGACGCAGGCGTCGCTGCACCCATCTCCGGCCGTCGAGTCCCCGTCGTCGCACTCCTCGCCGGCGTCGAGGGTCCCGTTGCCGCACCGCAGGACCGGCGCACAGACGCTCGGCTCGCCGTCGCACGCCCAGCCCGGCTCGATGCTGCACAGGGCGTTGCACCCGTCGCCGCCCCTGGTGTTGCCGTCGTCGCAGGTCTCGCTGCCCATGAGCCAGCCGTCGCCGCACACCAGGTCGCGCGTGCAGACACTCGGCTCTCCCGCGCACGTCCAGCCCGTCTCCACGAGGCACGACGCGTCGCAGCCGTCCGCCGCCTCGGCATCGCCGTCGTCGCAGGTCTCCGCCCCGCCGATGACGCCGTCGCCGCACACGGGGTCGAGCACGCAGATGCTCGGCTCCCCCGTGCACGTCCACCCCGTCTCTTCCTGGCACGACGCGTCGCAGCCGTCGCCCGCTTCCGTCCCGCCGTCGTCGCACGTGTCGCCCTCGTTGAGCAGGCCGTCGCCGCAGAAGGGGTCGCGCGTGCAGACGCTCGGCGCGCCCGTGCAGGTCCAGCCGGTCTCCGGGACGCAGGTCGCGCCGCAGCCGTCGCCCGCGGTCGTGTCGCCGTCATCGCACGTCTCGGTGCCACCGATGGCCCCGTCGCCGCACACCACGTCGTAGGTGCAGACGCTGGGCTGGCCGGCGCAGCTCCAGTCCGTCTCCACGTCGCAGGCCGCATCGCAGCCGTCGCCCGCCGTCATGTCGGCGTCGTCGCACTCCTCGCCCGCCTCGATCTCGCCGTTCCCGCAGATCGGCCCGGAAACGCACACGCTGGGCTGGCCCGTGCAGCTCCACCCGGCCTCGGTGCGGCACACGGAGTTGCACCCGTCTCCCGGGACCAGACCGCCGTCGTCGCAGGCTTCGCCGCTCTCCAGCAGCCCGTTGCCGCACACCGCCCCGCCACCATCGCTGCCGTCGTCCGCTTCTCCCGCCGCGCACCCAACCGCCACCACCGCCACGGATGCCCATCGAATCGCTCGCCACTTGGACATGCTCGAACTCCCTCTCGGGCGCCAGCTTGGCCCGAGTCGGGCCGGGGTGCAAGGGGGGGGGAAAAAGCAACCACCGATGGACACCGATGGACACCGATGGGGAAGCAATCCAGCCAACAGAACCGCGACCGTAGGGAGCGGATGCGCGGTGACGGAGGCGGAACGGACGGGCAGGCCGGGAAGCACCGACCGGCCGGCACTCGCGAAGGTCCGCGGGTGGTCAGCGATGCCGGCGGCGAGGCGGCTGCCCGGACCTCATGCCCTCGGGCAGCACCCACCACTCTTGCGCCATCTGGATGATGGGGGAGTCCCGGTGGAAGTCGCTGGTGAGCACCGAGAAGACCTGGAGGCGGCGCGCGGCGGCACGAGCGCGCAGGACGGGGTCCAGGCCGGCCTGTCCGTCCGTCACGACCAGGATGCGCGAGACGTCCCGATCCAACGCGTGCGAGATCACGCAGTCGAAGTCCGTGCCGCCCGTCGTGCGCGACACGCCCTCGGCCAGCTCCGCCATCGTCAGCGGCTCGACCACGTTGCTGAACAGATGGATCGGACTCCCGATCCGATCGCCGAGTCGCATCGTCAGCCCGTAGAACAGCCGCTGCCAGTCCGCCGTGGATCCCGACACGTCCAGGTAGATGTGGACCCGATCGTAGGAGTCCTCGGGAGCCGTGGCCGTCGTCCGGTAGAAAGCCGGCATCACCCCGCACGCCAGGAAGATCGCTTCGCGCCGACCGAGGTCCCCGATAACGCCCGGCGCCGGCACCGTTCCAACCCGCACCGTCGGCTGCCGCTCGTCCCGGCAGATCGCGCGCCGCACGGCCTCGAAGAAGGCGCGGTCCTCGGCCGACTCGATCCGGCCCAGGGACTCGTCCGCGATGCGATCGCCGTGCCCCGCCTGCGGCCCCAGTCCGAGCAGCTCGCGGGCCTCGTCGAGCCACGGTCCGTCGTCGTGGTTCCCCAGGACCACCACCTGGGACAGCAGCGCGCGAATCGACGGGAACTCCCGCTCCAGGAACGGAAGCGCCTCCTGCAGGAACATCGTCCGCGGCATGTCGCCCAGCCAGCCGCTCAGGTAGAGGCGGGAGAGCCGCGGCGGGTCCGGAGCTCCCGAGCGGCGGAACTGCTCCTCCGCGACCGCCTCCAGCCGCGCGCGCTTTTCCGGATGCGCATAAGACCGGACGAGCGCGTCGTGCCGGCACGCGAACGAATCCCAGCGCCGATCCCGCCGCCGGCCCTTCTCGGCCATGGCGTTCGGCGGCAGCAGCAGGTTCCACGGGAAGCGGTCCGCAGGGTAGAGCCGCGACAGCATCGGTGGCGACACCGGAAACGCGAGCCGCATCAGGTGCGCGTTCACCAACAGGTCGAGCACCACGTTCAACGCCTCGTGGGACGGGTCGCCGGACGGCGGCCGCCAGGCGAAATCGCCGTGGACCCGGTGCATCAGCTCGTGGAGCAGCAGGAAGAGCGCATCCTGGTCGGTCCGCACGTACCGCCGCACGAAGCTCGGCGAGACCTCGATCCGGAACCGTCCCGAGCCCGAGACCCCGATGCGCGCCGTCTTCGCCGCCTCGGACGACTCGACCGAGATGCCCCGCGAGAGCAGCATCAGCACCCGGTACACCCGTCGGTCTTCGAGGCCCCGCGCGGCAGCCAGCGCGCAGGACATGAACCGCTCGGCGATCATGACGGGAACCTCGGCAGCGCACCGAGCAGCACGCGCCCGCCCTTGCCGGCGACCGGCGACGGCGACGGTGGGGCCGTCGGGACGTACAGACCGGTCGGCGTCGTACGCGACAGGACGTAGCGCACCTGGGCCAGGTCGGCGACGACCGGGATCATGGTCGAATCCGGCGGGAGCGCGACCGCCGACCGCGAGTCGAACAGGAACGCGCCGCATCGCAGCGCCGGCTCGCGCGGGAGCTTCTCCTTGACCGCCGCCAGCTCGTCGTCGGGCGGCACGCCGAGCAGGAAGCGGACCTCCAGTTCCGGCGCGCCGATGCACGGTACCGGCAGGTCTGCGACCGACGTGCCGTCGCGGTCCAGCTCTTCCAGGAACCCGCTGGGCAGGAGCCGCGTTTGGGGCGCGTACAGGACGGTCGCTCCGTTCCAGGCGAGAACGGGTTCCGTCGGGTGCCGCGAGATCATCGCCCACGCCCGGCGGGGGACCGGAAGACCGCGGTAGGCAACGACGAAGTCGCGCGCCAGGACGAGGTAGTCCTCGACGAGGAACACGCCGAGGCCGGTCGACGTCTCGAAGCGGTCTCCCGGAACGTCCTCGGCCGAGCCCAGGAGCAGGATGGGTGAGGACGCGTCGCTCTCGTTGCGCCGCAACCGCGATGGGTGCCACCTGGCCTGGGAGCGGATCACGAGCTGTTCCATCTCGCGGCGGAACGCGTCGTGCGGAGTCTTCTCGGCCGCGGCGCGCCGGCAGAGGCGCTCGCACTGGCCGTCGGCCAGCGGCAGGTAGCTCGTCGTGAGGAACTCCAGCAGCGCGGAGAAGCTGGACGACACGACGAGACCCTGCTCGAACCGCTTCTCCGTGCCATCGGCCGCCCGGCAGCCGACGGGCCCGTGCTTCTCGGGCAGCGTGCGTTCGTGACCACGGTCGTGCGGGTGCAACTCGTCGAGCCATGCGCGGCCCTCGGCCGACACGAGGCGACGCTCCAGCACCCGCTGGAGCGGCACGTGGAAGGTGCGCGCTTCCCAAAGCTCGACTCCGGGTGTGACCGCGTGCGGCCGGTAGCCGACAAGTCTCATGGCGACCTCCTGCGCCGGCAACGGCGGGTCGCGGGAGAACGGCGCGGGCTGGCGGCGGCGCCGGCAAACGCGGGCGATGCGACCAGGGACCTGAAGAGCGCGCGAGCCGCATCCGGGTCGACGTGATCGCACGGATCGTCGTCGTTGCGGCGCTGGTACTCGACGGCGACGCGGAGGGCGAAGCTCTGCGGGGCGGACTGCAGGGCCGGCACGACATTGTTGCGCCGGTCGAGCACGTCGGTGTACGCGGCCCAGCCGGCCGGGCCGTAGGCCGCGAGCTTCTGGACGCGTTCGAGCGCCCGCACGGTCACGTCCGCCGGGACGCGGGCGGGAGAGAGCGCCGCGAGCCGCGCGAACGTGCAGAGCGCCATGACCGGTATCGCCAGGTCGGCGTCCTTGGCCTCCTCGATCCGCTCGAGGATGGTGTTGAGGGTCTGGTGGTGATCCTCCTCGGACAGCTCGTCCAGGCGTTTCTCATAGGCGTGCAGCATGAGCTGCAGGTCGCCCCGCCCGGCCACGCGCGCGAAGACGCCGGCCGCGTCGGCGCCGTCACGGGCCGTGCGCCAGGCCAGCGCGTGGCACGGGTAGAGCGTCTCGGTCGTCGGCGTCTCGCCGATGGCGCGGTAGGGCAGGGAGTGCTCGAGCGTGCGGAAGAAGATCTGCTCCATCCAGTCGGCGCGCAAGCTTCCCATCGTGCGCTCGACGGCGAGGACGGCGAGCAGGTTGCGCCGCAGCATTCCGAGGCGCCGGCCATCGGGGCGCAGCTTCTTCCCCAGGAGCTCGCCGGCGACGGCACAGGTGTAGCGGGTGGCGAACGCCCCGTGCTTTCCTGCGACCGCGGGCAACATGGCGCGCGCCGCCGCCAACAGGGATGCGACCGTGCGCTTCGACCGCCGGCGACTGCCGGCGCGCTCGTCATCCCCGTGCTGGGCTGGGTTCACGCGATGAAGTGTCGGGCAGAGCGGGGCGTCGTCCGGCATCGCGGTCTCGACGATGGCGGCGAGATCGGCGTCGTTCATGGTCATGACGTCGGGGACGGGGATCACGAAGGCGAAGCGGCCGGCGAGCGCCTCGTCGAGCGGGTTGGCGCCGAGGTACTCCGGCGGGTTCATGGCGGCGAAGATGTAGCGGAGGGCGGGGACCTCGCGGCCCATCATGCGGCGGGAGCGGACCAGCTCGAGCCACTTGTTCTGCATCGCGGGGGAGGCTCGGGAGATCTCGTCGAGGAGCACGAACTCCTTGTCCCAGACGGAGAGCGGCGTCGCGACGTAGTCGACCGCGCCTTCGGCCAGCGACTTCGGGTTGGGGAAGCCGATGACGTCCTCGAACAGGGCCTTGGACGAGTCGTAGGCCCAGAAGCGCAGCTCCAGTTGGGTCGCCAGGCTGCGGACGAGCGCGGTCTTTGCCGCGCCGTGGGCGCCGACGAGCAGCACCGGATCGCCGGTCACGAGCCCGGCGAGGATCGACACCTCGATCTGTTCCAGACCGAAGAAGCCCAGGTCGCGCAGGAGGCCGGGAGCCTCGTGCTTCCGCCCCCGCCTGTCCGGCCGAAGCTCCACGGGACGCGGGGGTCTCGTCCGGCGTGCCTGTTCGTCACCTGGTACCGGGATCTCGAGCTCGTCCTTCATGATCGGCGCTGCGTTGCTGCGGTCGGCCATGTCCAAGCCCTCCTCGCTGCTGGGGAGGGTTGTACGGGAGGGTCGGGACAGAACCTGTCCTTGGCGAACCCCCCTCCGACATGACTAAACAGCCATACTTGACAGCACGGTCAAGCTGGCGAATCCGGTGAAGGTGAGGCGCTCAGCGATCCGTCACTCCTGCCGCGCGCAGGGTCCGGCAGACCGCGCGGTAGGCGTCATCGAAGGGGGGAAGGTCGGACATCTGCGCACCGAGCCGTGCGCTCCAGAGCGTCCTGTACCGCGCCTCCTTTTTCGCGAGCGCTTCGCCAATCCCATCCCTGGTTCGACCGTGGAACTCCAGCTTGGCGTCGAACTCGGTCACCAGCATCGCGAAATCGACGTGCTGCTTCGAGGTCAGGTACCAGATGTCGTACAGATCCCGCGGCTCGTTCCGGGCGCGGTCGGTGAGCGCCACCACCTTCTCAACGACGATCTCATCGAGCGCGTACGCCCGAATCGTGTTGCCCTCCGGCAGGTCGGCGTACTCGTCATAGCCCCGGAGGACGGGGCGTGGCGCCAGGTCGCAGACGAGCCGCTCGCGGATCGTGACGTCCACCTTGACCTCCTTCGGGGAGGCGGCCGGCAAAGGGCCTTCGTAGGCCAGGTAGAACGTGTGGCTGTTCTGGTGCTGCTTGCGATCGACGCGGGCGTGGCGGAAGGCGACGCCCGAGGCGCGCTGGACCTCGCGGCAGACGTCGTTGAACCCGCGGAGGATGGGTTCGAGGGCCAATTCCTCGGTGAGCGTGAAATCGAGGTCCTCCGAGAATCGGTAGTCGCCGAAGTAGCAGCGCTTGAGGGCGGTGCCGCCCTTGAACGCCAGCCGCTCGCGCAGTCGGGAACGCGACAGACCGATGAGGAACCAAGCCAGACAGTAGTCGCGTTCGAGAACAGCTTCCGGGATGCGGCGCCCGCCCGCTCGGGCGAGGCGGTTCGAGAGGAGCGAGAGGTTCCGTTGCGGGATCATGGCTCACGTCCTCACCACGGCGTCGATTTCGTCGCGGGCCACGTTGAGCCGGAGCCGCCAGCGAGCCATGAGCTTCCCCTCGGCGGGGAGGAGCGGGTCCAGGATCGCGTAGGTGGCCGTCAGCCGCGCGCGCAGGTGCTTCAATTCCCGTCGGGCATCCACTTCGAACGTCTCGAGCAGGTAGCCGAGCCGGCGGATGACAGCTCCCACGTCGAGGCGGAGCGCGTACGCCACGAGTTTGCCGGTGTCGACGTCCTCGCGGCGCATCCAGAATCCCTTGGCGACCTCCGTGAAGCCGCCGCAAAGCTCGGGCTGCTTGAGCCCATCGATGACGGTCCGCTCGATGTCGCTGACCCGGACCTGCTCGGTCTTCGTCGCCCAGTGGTCGGTGATTCCGAACAGGTGTTCGGGCTTGCAGCGCACGAAGCGGAACTCGGTGCCAAGCACGGTGCGAGGGCGAATCGCCTTGGGGGACGTCGTGCACACCACGAACTGCGGCTGCGTCACCATCCGGTGGATGTCCATGGCCGAGGCGTGCGAGATGTAGTAGCTGCCGCCGTTGGCCAGTTCGCGCGCGACGACCAGCGGGTTCCCCAGGTACTCGCGCTCGCGCCCCAACTCGAAGGGCACGAGAATGAACAGCCCCGGCTTCAACCTGGTCGCGATGCCGCGGTGGACCAGAGCGGCGACGAAGTTCCGCGCCGACTTCGAATGAAGCCCCGTGATCTCCTCGACTTCGGCGTGGGAGAACAGCGTCTTCCCTCGCTCATGCAGCTCGGTCACGAGCCGGGCGGCCTGGGTACCAAGCGTTTTTTCTGGATTACTGTTCATGTGCAACAAGCCCAACTCCATTGGGCATTATGCACGTGAACCACAACGACGTCAACCAGTGAATCATGTTTTGCGTGCGATACGCCTTTCTATGGTGGGCGTGTAGCACGAAAAGTGTCAGTCCAAACGCTCAGGCGGGGGAGCAGAACCTGTCCCCGCCGGCGACTTGGGCGTTCGGCAGGGTCCCGACGAGCACGCTGCCGGGCGCGAACCGCGCCGGTGCCGAGAGCGGCGGCGCGTCGGGCACGTACGCGCCCTGGCTGGTGGTGCGGAGGAGGACGAACCGCGCGACGACCGGATCCTCGACGAACGGCAGGCCGTGGCCGGCGGGCGGCAGCGGGACGGGGCAGCGCGAGTCGAGGAGCACCGCCGCCGCGCGGAGCGGTCCGCGTGGCAGTCGTCTCTCGCGCGTGCCGGAACCTCCGGAATGCGGCGGCACGCGGAGCAGAAACCGCGGTTCGAGGTCGGCGTGGAAACTGGGACCACCGGTGTTCGCCGACGAATCGTGTGTCGCGCCCCGGAGCGATGTGCCCGAGCTTTCCAGCCTGCCCATCAATTCGGACGGCACGTCGTCCAGCGCCGATGCCGGGCGTGCGCGGTGGCCGTCCCAGTACCCGCACTTCGCGACCTTCGGGCCCGGTTCGAGCGGGACCCACGCCGCGCGCGGCACGGGCCGACCGTGAACCGAGAACTCGACGTCGCAGGTGAGCAGCGGCCGGGTGCCGCGGTCGAACACGACTTCGCCCTCCGGTGCGAGGTGGCGGAAGCCGGGTGGACGGTCCCGGCCGTCCGGGCTGCACCAAAGCAGCGGAAAGCGGCTCGGGGCGAACAGCACCAGTTGGCCTCCGTCGCGGGCCGAGGCTCCAGTCGTGCGCGTGGTGGGCGAGGCCCAGAGGGCTTCGTCGAGTCGGCTACGAGCGGCGGAGGGCCCGGCGCCCTCCGCCGCCGTCTGGCGGAGGAGCGCATCGATCGTCCCGTCGCCCTGGGGGATGTAGGCCGAAACGAGGAACTCCTCGGCATCCGAGATGCTGGTGGTCACGATGTGGGCCCTGGGGTAGCTCCTGGTTTCCCCATAGGGCATCCGAAACGCGACGGGTTTGGATCGCCCTGCCAGCCAGGCCGCATCGAATCGCGGTCGGTTGGCCGACGGAGCCTCCGGCACGACCGACACGAGAATGTGCTTCACGACCGTGTCCAACTCGACCCGGATCTCGCACCACTCCCAGACCTCGACGCGGGGCCAGGGCTGGTGGACGCGGAAGCCCGAGAGCTTCATGGCCGTCGGCCCTCCACGGCCCCGGCGCCGAACCACGGGCGAAGATCGGCGATGTCGACGAGCCGGCAGGAGCGGCTGACCGTCCCCCGCAGCCGTTCCACGTCGGGGCGCTTCACCACGATGACCACCTGCTCCCCGGAGGCGACCAGGGCGGCGACGAACAGGTCGAAGTTGTCCTCGTCGAGATACTCCAGGGCGTCGTCGATCAGCAACCAGCCATCGGCGGAGAGGGCGTCCAGGAGAAGCAGCCCCGTCACCGCGATCTTCTCGCCGCCGGACAGGCGGTCGACGTCGACCGGGCCTGGGGCGATCGCGGCCATCTCGCGAAGGTGCCCCGCGCGTGCCTCGATCACGCGCAGGACCGCCGTCTGGCCACTGCCCAACACGCCATGGACGACGCTGACCCGTCCGAGGTTGATCGCTCGGCCGCGCGCGTGCAGGGGGATCGGCGGGAGCCGCACGGACCGGATTCGCGTGGGGACGGCGAGGAACGTGGCGGCGACGTCGCGCAGGGGCGGAGCCTGGGCGTCGAGAAACGAGGACGTGTTGGGCTTGGGTCTGGTCGGTGGTGGGACGGACGGCATGGGGCCGCCGGTGGGGGAACGTCGGCGACACGTCGGACAGAAGCTGTCCAGCGGCCCCTGCTCGTGGCTCATCCTCGCCGGTTCCGCTTGGCCTTCCGCTTGGCGTCCGAAACTGCTGGGATGGGTCGAACATCCGGAAACTTCTCGCGCATCCTGCAGAGCCAGTCACCGATCTTCTCGACCCACTCCTGACTAGCCTGGATTTCCACGGAGGGGAATCCGGCTAAGAATTGAGGCGCGCGGTTCGGCGGGCCGGGCTCCGGATCCGAACCGCGGGCTTCAGCCCGCGGCCGCCGTGGCGTCGGGCGCGGCGCCCAGATACGCACGATTCG
>JACRCX010000009.1 GCA_016218815.1 Deltaproteobacteria bacterium | reverse complement strand
CTTCATGGCCTTGATCTGGGCGTTGCCGCCGACGCGGGAGACGGAGATGCCGACGTTGATCGCGGGCCGGACGCCGGCGAAGAACAGGTCGGGCTCGATGTAGATCTGGCCGTCGGTGATCGAGATCACGTTGGTCGGGATGTAGGCCGAGACGTCGCCGGCCTGGGTCTCGATGATCGGCAGCGCCGTGAGCGAGCCGCCGCCCTGCTTTTCGTGCATCTTCGCCGCGCGCTCCAGGAGGCGGCTGTGGAGGTTGAACACGTCGCCGGGGTAGGCCTCGCGTCCCGGGGGGCGTCGCAGGAGGAGGGAGACCTGGCGGTAGGCGACGGCCTGCTTGGACAGGTCGTCGTAGACGACCAAGCCGTGCTTGCCGTTGTCGCGGAACCACTCGCCCATGGCGCAGCCGGTGTAGGGGGCGAGGAACTGGAGGGGGGCGGGGTCGCTGGCGGTGGCCGAGACGACGGTGGTGTACTCCATGGCGCCGGCGTTGCGCAGCTTGTCGACGACCTGGGCGACGGTGGACTGTTTCTGGCCGATGGCGACGTAGATGCAGAAGACATTGTGGCCGCGCTGGTTGATGATCGCGTCGATGGCGATGGCGGTCTTGCCGGTCTGGCGGTCGCCGAGGATCAGCTCGCGCTGGCCGCGTCCGATGGGGATCATGGAATCGATCGCCTTGAGGCCGGTCTGCAGCGGCTCCTTGACGGGCTGGCGGTAGACGATGCCCGGCGCCTTGAGCTCGACGCGCCGCCGCTCCGTCGCTTCGATCGGGCCCAGGCCGTCGATGGGGATCCCGAGCGCGTTGGTGACGCGGCCGACGGTGGGCATGCCGACGGGCACGTCGGCGATGCGGCCGGTTCGGCGGACGGTATCGCCTTCGCGGATTTCGCGATCCTCGCCGAAGAGCACGACGCCGACGTTGTCCTCCTCGAGGTTCAGGACCATGCCCACGACGTGGTGGGGGAACTCCACCAGCTCGCCGGCCATGACGTTGTCCAGGCCGTAGACGCGGGCGATGCCGTCGCCGACCTGGAGCACCGTCCCGGTCTCGGTGATCTCGACCTTTTGATCGAATTCCTCGATCTGCTTCTTGATGATCCGGCTGACTTCTTCCGCTCTGAGCTGCATCGATCACCTCATCCTAGCGTCCGGCGGGCTTGCTTCGCGCCTCGCGGCGCTCGCTGCGCCTCGCCGCTACCTCGTTCCCTACGCCTGCGGGGCGTCTCCGCCCGCCAGCAGTTTCTCGCGCAGGCGGGCGAGCGCCGAGCGGAGCGAGCCGTCGTACAGGACGTCGCCCACACGCGCCACGACCCCGCCCAGGATTTCGCCGTCCACCTTGCGTTCGACCGCGAGCTTGCGCCCGCTGGCCTTCTCCAGCCGTTCTTGGAGGCCGCGATGGAAGTCCTCGGACAGCGGCACCGCGGTGGTCACCGTGGCGCGCGCCCGCCCGGTCCGATCCTCGACCAGCTTCTCGAAGGCTCCCGCCACGTCGGGCAGCATCAGGATGCGGCCCTTCTGCAGCAGGAGGCGGACGGCGCCGCGCGTCGCGGGGGAGGCGGGCAGGCGGTCGAGCAGATCGGAGAGAGCGCGTTCGCGCTGGTCGAGCGGCAGGTGGGGGTTGGCCAGGGTGGGGCCGAGGGTCGGGCTTTCCCGGAACGTCTCGGCCAGGTCCTTCCACTCGCGCTGCAGCGTCGGCAGGTTCTGCTTCTCCTCGGCCAACGCGAAGAGCGCCCGGGCGTAGCGCACGGGAACGGAGCCGGTGATCATCGTGCCTGCACTCCCTGCGCCGGCAGCCGGCGCACGAAATCGTCGGCCAGCCGCGTCTGGTCGGCGGGCCCGAGCCGCTCGCGCAGCGACTTGCCGGCCGCGTCCATCGCCTGCTCGACCATCTGCGCGCGCAGCTCGCGCGCGGCCGCACGCTCGATCTCCCGCGCCGCCGCGTCCGCGTCCTTGCGGATCTTCTCCGCCCGCGCGCCCGCGTCGGCGATCAGGCGATCGCGCTCGTCATGGCCGACGCGCAGCAGGTCCTCCTTGAGCTGCGCCAGCTCCTCGTCGAGGTTCTTGGTGCGCAGCACGACGCCGCGAAGCTTGCCCTCGGCCCGGACCTTCTCTTCGAACGCCTGGTCGACCTCCTCCTCCACCTTCTTCCGCCGCTCGACCAGGAAACCCTTCACCGGGGCCTTGCCGAAATGCACGAGGAGCCAGAAGAGGAGGGCGGAGTTGATGATCAGGGCGATGATGGCGGGGGTGTGACGATCGCCGAAGCCGACCCAGTTGAGCTTGAGGTGGGGGTCGGCGTGGGCGCCGCCGTGGCCTTCCGCCGCGGCCGCATGCCCCTGGGCCGCGTGCGTCCCGGTCGCCTCGGCGGCGGCGAGAGCCGGGAGGAAGGAGAGCCCAGCCACGAGCAGGAGCCACGTCGCGAACCGTGGGAATCCGTGCACCACGTGCACCTCCACCCCCTAAACCCCCTCGGTCCCGGGATGTCGACCGACCCGTCCCGGACTACAGCGGCCGACCGGCGAGCCGTGCGGCAATCCCTCCGGCCAGCATGCGCGCCTGCTCCGAGGCCTCGCGCTCGGCTCCCGACCGCTGCGCCTCGACGGACGCGTGCGCGGCGTCGGCGGTGCGGGCCGCCTCGTCCTTCGCCAGCCGCAGGATCTCCTGCTCGCGCTGCTTGGCGAGCAGCCGGATCTTCTCCCGTTCGGCCTGCGCGTCGAGCTTGGTATCCTGGAGCGAGCGTGCGAGGGACTTCGTGCGCCCATCGGCGTCGGTGTCCAGGCGTTTGGCTTCCTCGCGCATCCCGGTCGTCTGCGCCCGCCGCTCGTCGGCGAGTCGAATGAGCGGCTTGAACACGAGACCCCGAAGCAACAGAAAGCAGAGGAGGAACAGTCCGAGCTGGACGAGGAGAGTGGCGTCGATGTCGACGATGGAGCGGGCCGAGGCCCAGACGGCGGAGGCCAGATTCAACATTGGGGCCGCTCGTAGCAGATCCGGGGGCACGAGGTCAAGCGTGGAGCGAGCGGAGGGGGCAGGGAGGGGAGGGGAGGGGGCGGAGACCGGCCGACTTACCGCTGAGACGCTGAGGACGCTGAGAGGAACGCTGAGAAGGCAAGGGAAGGGCAGGCAGGGGAAGGGCAGGCAAGGAGGGGGACTCCTGATGGAGGTCCGGGGTGTTGATGCCGTGGCGCGGCGAGAGGCGCCGCGCCACGGACTCCTCCGCCGCCGGGTAGAGCGGTGGACGGTTTCCGGCTCGAGCACGGAATGGGATGGTGGAACACGAGCCCTGCGATCAGCGCGTTCCAGGTCGGGCGAATGACGACTCGGCGAAACGACCAGGAACTATCTTCGTTTGCCGGCGGGGATGGGAGGGACGATCTGGACGGGGGGCCAGGCTTGGAGGGTCGGGGGGGGGACGGCGGCGACGGGGATGGGCGGGGCGGAGGAGTAGGTCGTGCGGGGAGGGACGGACGCGGTGGGGGAGGGCAGTTCCGGGGGGACGGGGTCGGCGCCGACGTAGTCGACGCCGGGGCCTTCGGGGCGGCAGACGTTCTCGCCGTCGTCGCCGCGCATCTGGCAGCGGCCGTCGAAGACGACGCCTTTGCCGACGTAGAGGGAGGGGGAGGCGATGTCGCCGAGCACGCGGCCGGGGGCGTGGATCTCGACGGCGTCGCGGGCGCGGATGTTGCCGACGACGACGCCGCCCTTGACGATGAGCGTACCCACGTCGATCTCCGCGTGAACTTCGGCCCCTTCCCCGATGATCAGCACGTCGTGGGTGAGCACCTCGCCCTGGAAGCGGCCGTCGATGCGCACGGTCCCTTCGAAGGTGAGCTTGCCCGTGAAGTCCGTGCCGTGTCCGAGCAAGGCGTTGATCTCGCCCGTTTCGATCGCCATGGTCCGCTCTCTCCCCGGCGCCCCCCCGCCTGCTGCGCAAGGATCGACTATACCGGCGCGGCGAGGCGCCGCGCAAGGGACGCGGCTCACCGCGAGGTACGCGCGTGTCGTTCTTGTCCGGAAACCGTCCACCGTTCTACCCGGCGGCGGGAGAGTCCGTGGCGCGGCGCCTCGCCGCGCCACGGGCATCCGAATCCGGGGCCGCCGTCGCGGGACGTTTCCCGTCCCCAGCCCAGTCTTCTCAGCGTTCGTCTCAGCGTCCACAGCGTCTCAGCGGTTAGTCGGATCTCCGCGACCTCCTCTCTCCCCTCCCTGCCTCCAGGCACATCACCCCCAGCCGGGGGGACGCGCCCTCCTCCGCACTCCTCCTTGCCGACCGGCGGGCGGCGCAATAGGATGCGGCCGCGAGCGCGAAGGCGGCACGCGGTTCCGGCGGCGGAAGCCGGACGCGCCGCGCGGGGGCGCGACGAGGGAGGAGCGGCATGGCAGTGGTGGAGCAGGTCGCCTCGTGGGCCGCCAGCGACGTGGGACGCGTGCGGGACCACAACGAGGACAACTTCCTCGTCGACAAGACGTTGAACCTGTTCGCCGTCGCGGACGGGATGGGCGGTCACGCCGCGGGCGAGGTCGCCTCGACGCTGGCGGTGCAGACGGTGCACGACTACCTCATCGCGCACCGGGATCTGGTGGAGCTGGCGCGGACGGTGTCCCACGACACGCCGGGGGGCGACGAGATCCAGCGTCGGATGCTGCGGACGATCGAGGATGCGGTGAAGAAGGCATCGGCGGCCATCTTCCACGAGTCCGAGGCCGACGAGAGCAAGCGGGGGATGGGAACGACGCTTTCGCTGCTGCTGCTGGGGGACCACTTCGGCTTTGTGGCGCACGTCGGGGACTCGCGCATCTACCAGCTCCGGATGGGCGAGGTGAAGCAGCTCACGGAGGACCACTCGCTGGTCAACGCGCTGATCAAGGAAGGGCGCCTGAAGCCGGAGGACGCGGCGACGGTCGAGTTCAAGAACGCGGTGACGCGGGCGGTGGGGGTCTACGAGGGGGTCGACGTCGAGACGTTCTCCTTCCCGGTGCTGCCGGGCGACCAGTTCCTGCTCGCCTCCGACGGGTTGACCGGGTACCTGCAGGCGAAGGAGCTGCCGGCGTACATGGCGCGGGAGGACGTGAAGTCGATCCCGCCCTCGCTGATCGAACTGGCGAACCAGCGCGGGGGGAAGGACAACATCACCTCGGTGGTGGTGCGCGTGGTCGACGTGCAGGGGGTGGCGCAGGAGCGGTTCCGCGACCTCAACTTCCGGATGGAATCGCTGTCGAAGATGCCGTTCTTCAAGTACCTGGGCTACAGCGACCTGTTGAAGGTCTTCGTCAACATGCAGACGGTGCGTTTCGGCAAGGGGCAAACGATCTTCGTGGAGGGGGACGGCGGGGCGGACCTGTTCCTGGTGCTGTCGGGGCAGGTGCGGATCCACCGCGGCGAGGGCGACCTGGCGCGGCTGGGGCCCGGGGCGCACTTCGGCGAGATGGCGCTCATCGATCAGGCGCCGCGCTCGGCGTCGGTCACGACGGTGGACGACACGCTGCTCTTGCGGCTGGACCGCAAGATGTTCTTCACGTTGATCCGCAAGGAGAGCGAGCTGGCCAAGAAGGTGTTGTGGAACATGCTGCAGGTGTTGTCGGCGCGGCTGCGCACGACCAACCGGGACCTGGAGCAGGCGCGGGAGGCGGCGGCGCCGCAGGAGATCCCGATCGACACGATCGAGGTTTTCGGGGAGTAGGCGCGTTCCCTTGACACCCGAAAGGGGCGGCTGCTAGCTTGCGCGGCATGAGGGTGGACGCGATGCGAAGCATAATCGCGCCGGTGTGCGGGCTGATCGTTCCCCTGCTGCTCGTGTGCGCGACTCCGGCCGCTGCCGAGGCGACGACGGAGTCGACGACCGGCGAGCGGGCGGCGGAGCACAGCGCGGCGGACCGTGCGGTGTGGGATTTCGTGCACTTCGTCTCGCCGAGCGAGGTGGTCGACGTGATCGACGCCTTCGACGGCGACGACCCGTTCGACCTGAGCCTGTCGGTCGCGTACGACTACTCGTTGCGGCGCGCGAAGATCACGCGCGAGTGCCGCAATCCGACGCTGTGCAACGTGGGGGGCGTCCGTGACGACGGCGCGTACAGCCAGTTCGTCGACTTCATCGACATCGCCCGGTACACCCAGACCGTCCACACGCTGGACCTGCTGCTGGTGCTGGGCCTGTACCACGACCTCCAGTTCTACACGCGCTGGCCGCTGATCCTTTCGGACAACCGGAGCCTGGACTACGAGGCCGGGACGAACCACGCCTTCGTGGACAACATCCTGGGCGGGATCTTCACGCTGCCGTTCGAGTCGCCGGAGCGCAGCGGCATCGACTACTTCACGGTGGGGCTGTCGTGGGCGCCGTTCAACCAGGAGCGCGACCCGACGGAGCCGAACTGGGTGCTCAACGTCGAGGGGCGGTTCGGGATCGGCGAGCTGCTGCAGGCGGCGAGCGCGGAGGACGGCGGGGGCGGCGAGAGCCGGGGGCTGACGGAGATCCGGCTGGGCATGGCGCTGTCGCGGCGGTTCCAGTACATCGAGCCGTTCGGGGGGCTGTTCGCGCTGGTGGGCATCCCGAAGAACGACACGTACCACCATTTCGACAACCCGGTCGACGGCCAGATCAACACGATGCCGCCGGTCGAGGGGACGCTGATGTTCGGGATGGACATCATCCCGTGGGAGAACCTGGAGCGGTTCCAGAAGTTGTGGATCGGGCTGGAGATCTCGGGGACGTTCCACAGCGAGGGTCGCACCTTCTCCGAATTGTTCGACGCGCTGGGGTCATCGGACGACTGCCGGCTGACGTACTCGCACCACAACGCGGACGGGAGCGATTCGCCGTGCTACGATTCGGTCAGCCTCTCGGACCCGCGAACCGTCTTCATCAACGCGTGGGACACGGCCTACGGCCGGGACGCGCTCTACCGCTGGAGCGGCATGACGGACATCGAGAACTACGCGACGTTCATGGGGCGGCTGACGGTGGGGATCCAGGCGGCGAAGTACGTGAAGTTCGTCGTCGGGGTCGGGTTCGCGCACGACCAGGAGCACTACATCACGTTCACGGACGAGTGCAACTCGGAGGCGGGCGGGACGTGCGGCGGGACTCCGGGCAGCGGGCAGTACAACCCGATGACGCGCGAGGCGATCGACGCACCGGGCAACCGGTTCCGCGTGCAGGAGACGACGGTGTTCGACGTGTCCGCCGCGGTCACGGCGATGTTCTGAGGCGAGGCCGAGGCCTTCGACTGACCGACCGTGCGGCAGCGCGCTCGGCGTAGCGTTCGTTCGCGAAGCCGGAAAAGGAGAGGTGGGGAGGCCGACTGGAGAGGTGGGGAGGTCGGGGGGCGAGAGGTCCAAGATGGCGGAGAAGATGAGGGCGGTGGTCAAGACGAAGGCGGCGCTCGGCGCGGAATGGCGCGAGGTGTCGATCCCGAGGATTGCGCCGGACTGGGTGCTGGTGAAGGTGCGTGCGACCTCGATCTGCGGGACGGACGTCCACATCTACAAGTGGGACCCGTGGGCGCAGGGCCGCATCGGCGAGACGCGGCTGCCGCAGACGCTGGGGCACGAGGTGGCGGGGGAGGTGGTCGAGGTCGGGGCGCACGTCAAGCGCATCAAGGTCGGCGACTCGATCTCGGCCGAGACGCACATCTACGATCCCGGCGACCTCACCGCGCTGCTCGGGTCGTTCCACGTGGGCGAGCACATGAAGATCCTGGGCGTCGACTGCGACGGGGCGTTCGCGGAGTACTTCGCGGTGCCCGAGTCGGTGGCGTGGGTGAACGACAAGAGCATCCCGCCGGAGCTGGCGACGATCCAGGAGCCGATGGGCAACGCGTGCTACGCGGTGCTGGGCGAGGACGCGGACGTCGCGGGCAAGACGATGGTCATCACGGGCGACGGGCCGATCTCGCTGTTCGCGGTGGCGGTCGCGCGCACCTGCGGCGTGGCGAAGATCATCCTCATCGGCAAGTACGACTTCAACATGGACCTGGGCAAGAAGCTCGGGGCCGACCACCTGCTGTTCACCAACCGGTCCACGGCGGACGAGCGCTACCAGTTCGTGCGCGACCACACGGGCGGCAACGGCGTGGACATCGCGCTGGAGATGGTCGGCTCGCAGGACTCGATCGTGGACTGCTTCCGCATGGTACGCAAGGCGGGCCGCGTGACGGCCTTCGGCATCCCGTCCAGCTCGCCGCTGCCGATCGACTACAGCGCGGGCATCGTGTTCAAGGGCTGCCAGATCCACGGCATCAACGGCCGCAAGATGTTCGACACATGGTACCGCAACCGCAACCTGCTGGCGGCGGGGCGCATCGACGTCTGCCCCGTGATCACGCACATGTTCTCGCTGGAGGACTACGGGAAGGGCTTCGAGGCGATGACGACGCGGCCGCGGGCGTCGGCGAAGGTCGTGCTGTTCCCCGACCCGGCCGAGCTGGCGGCGGCGAAGAAGCGGTGCGGCATCTGCTGACGGCGCGGCGCCGGGGCGCGGCTGGTAGCTAGTAGCTGGCAGCTGGCAGCAGGGGCAGCGCCGGCCGCGATCCTGCCATCCCCGTTGCGGCGGCGAGCCCCGCTGTGGTACGGGTTCCGGCGAGGATCTTCCGGGGGACAAGGAGAGCGACATGTACGGCAAGATGAAGGATTGGCTGCAGACGGAGCTGGCGAGCATCAAGGAGCAGGGGCTCTACAAGAGCGAGCGCATCATCATGGGTCCGCAGTCGGCGGACATCAAGGTCAAGACCGGCGAGGACGTCGTCAACTTCTGCGCCAACAACTACCTCGGTCTCTCCTCCCACCCCAAGGTGGTCAAGGCCGCGCACGAGGGTCTGGACAAGTGGGGCTACGGGATGAGCAGCGTGCGCTTCATCTGCGGCACGCAGGACATCCACAAGGTCCTGGAGGAGAAGGTCAGCAAGTTCCTCGGCACCGAGGACACCATCCTGTACTCCTCGGCCTTCGACGCCAACGGCGGGGTCTTCGAGCCGCTCTTGGACAAGGACTGCGCGATCATCACGGACCAGCTCAACCATGCGTCGATCATCGACGGCATCCGGTTGTGCAAGGCGACGCGCCTCATCTACCAGCACGCGGACATGGCCGACCTGGAGGCGAAGCTCCGGGAGACGCAGGGCGCCAAGTACCGGCTGATCTCCTCGGACGGCGCCTTCTCGATGGACGGCGACATCGCGAAGCTCGACCAGATCGTCGCGTTGGCGGAGAAGTACGACGCGCTGGTGCAGGTCGACGACGCGCACGCGACGGGCTTCCTGGGGAAGCACGGCCGCGGCAGCCACGAGCACAACAACGTGGTGGGGAAGATCGACATCATCACGGGGACCTTCGGCAAGGCGTTGGGCGGCGCCTCCGGCGGGTTCACCTCGGGCCGCAAGGAGATCGTCGAGCTGCTGCGCCAGCGTTCGCGTCCCTACCTCTTCTCCAACACGGTCTCCTCCGCGGTGGTCTACGCGACGATCGCGGTGTTCGACCTGCTGTCGGAGACGACGGAGCTGCGGGACAAGCTGGAGTGGAACACGAAGTACTTCCGTGACGGCATGACCAAGGCCGGGTTCGAGATCAAGCCGGGCGTGCACCCGATCTGTCCGATCATGCTCTACGACGCGCCGTTGGCGCAGAAGTTCGCGGCGCAGCTCCTGGCCGAGGGGATCTACGTCATCGGCTTCTTCTATCCGGTGGTGCCGAAGGGGCAGGCGCGCATCCGCGTGCAGCTTTCGGCGGGCCACGAGAAGAAGCACCTGGACAAGGCGATCGCCGCGTTCACGAAGGTGGGGAAGGGGCTGGGCGTCCTGAAGCAGTCATGAGTCATGAGTGGTGAGTCGACGCTGCAGGCCTTGGCCGACCATCCGGAATCCCCGGATCGCGTTCCGGACGGGTCGACTCATGACTCATGACTGAAAACTCATAACTTCCCCATGTCTTCCCGCCTTCCCACCGCTCCCGACCCCGCCGCGCTGGCCGCGCTGCAGGCCGAGACCGTGCAAGGCCTGCGCGCGACGCTGGACGAGCTCCGGGCGCGGGCCGTGGCGCTGGGCCAGGACGCGGCGCCGCAGGCCGTGGCCGACGCGCTGCGCGAGGCGGGGGCTTTGCGCGATCGCATCCAGCACGACCTGCGGATGGGGCGCATCGCGCGGGGTCCGGCGCGGGCGCTGCAGCGGGAGGTCGACGACCTGGGCCGGGGCGCGCAGGAGCGGCGGCGCGAACTGGGCCGGCGGCGGGAGGAGCAGCACGAGGCGCGGGTCGCGCACACGATGGCGCTGCCGGCCGCGGTCCAGGAGTTCATCGTTGCCGTGGCGGCGTACGACCCGCTGGCGAAGGGACGCGAGAAGGCCGACGCGGTGATCGCCGCGCGCGACCTCGTCCAGCGCCTGCTGGAGGCCGGGGCGGATCCCGGGAAGGCGCACGAGGCGATGGCGCGCTACGACGAGGCGCGCCGCGACCTGGCGACGAAGTACAAGCAGCGGGAGGCGGTCGCCCGCGAGAGCTACGCCCACGTCGACGGTCTCATCCTCGGCCTCCGCGCCGCGCTCGCCGAGGTCGGCGTCGACGCCCCCAAGGAGCTGCTCGCCGTCGTCTCGAACGCCCGCCGCAAGGTGGTCGAGGCCTTCCGCGAGCTGCTGCTGCCCAAGGAGATGCGAACCCGCCTCCAGGGCCTCTTCGAGCCGCTCGACCAGCGGCACCGGGAGATCCTCGACGCGCGGCACCGGGCGTATCTCGAGCGCAAGGAGCGGCGCGAGCGCCAGGTCCGCGAGCGCCAGGAGTGGGAGGAGCGGCGTGAGCGCGAGCGCCGGGAGCGGGCCGACGCGCGCCGGCGCGAGCAGGTCGTGGCCGAGGCGAAGATGCTGCACTACGCGTCGATGTACTGTTCCTATGTCTACGCCTACGATCCCGCGCAGGCCCCGAAGGGCGAGGCGGCGAAGGTCCGCCTGGCCCGCCGGCCGTTCGACATCCTGCTGCGCGACCGGGTCGGCCGCCCCTCGCGCGTGAACCGCATCGTGCAGGCCGTGCGGACGGCGGCGCTGGACTTCGAGGACCTGCTCGAGAAGCGCCGGAAGATCTTCGTCGGGGATCGCGAGGATCACGGTCCGGCGGCGCCGCTGCCGTCGCCGGTGGCCGACGATCGCGAGGCGGAGACGGGGGAGGCCGACGTGGCGCGCGCGACGCCGCCGGCGGCGGTCGAAGCGGCGGTGGCGCCGGAGCCGGAGGCCGCGGTCCCCGAGGCGGCGCCGACCGGGGAGGACGAACCCTGATCGCGTGGCTCGGCCTCGGCGCGAATCTTGGAGACCCCGCGTCGCAGCTCGTGCAGGCGGTCGAGCGGCTGGACCGTTCGGCGGGCGTGCGGGTGCTGCGGCTTTCTCCCGGGTACGTCTCCGCGCCGCACGGTCCGCCGCAGCCGGACTACGTCAACGCGGTGGTGGAGGTCGAGACGTGGCTTGACCCGGCGTTGCTGCTGGAGACCGCGCACCGGGTCGAGCAGGCGATGGGGCGGGAGCGGGCGGGCGAGCGCTGGACGGCGCGGGTGATCGATATCGATCTGCTGCTGGTGGTGGGGGGTGTGCTTCCCGATCCGAACCGCGGGCTTGAGCCCGCGGCTGCCCTTCCGCTCGAGCCGCGCCCTGAAGGGTGCGGTTCGGTTGTCGGAGGTGGTCCCGGACTTCAGACGCGCAGAGACGCAGAGGGGGAACCGGCGGGACCGAACGTTCCGCACCCGCGGATTGCGGAGCGGCGCTTCGTGTTGCAGCCGCTGTGCGACCTGGTTCCCGGGCTGGTGCACCCGGTGCTGGGGCGGACGATATCGGAGCTGTTGGCCGCCTGTCCCGACGCCGCGCTGCTCGGCGGCCCGTTCGTGCTGCCGCGGACGGTGCGGGCCGAGCGGCTCGACTACGGGGGCGACATGGCGTTGCGGGCGGAGGGGGCGTCGTTCGAGGAGCTGATCGTGCAGGCGGCACACGGGCTGGTCGGGTCCATCGTGCCGCGCGACCGGCTACGCGAGGAGGGGCGCCGCGACGTGACGCTGCGGCTTCCCGGCTGCGTGTCGCGGCTTGACGCGGCGGGCCGGGGGGAGGCGTTGGCCAACGTGCTGGCGGAGCTGCTCGTGTGGCTCGACGCGGAGCTGTGGGTGCCGGCACGCGTGTCGGTGCGGACCGACGGTTGCTTCGTGCGGCTGGCGGCGTTCGGCCAGGGTCTTCACGGCCGTGGCCTCCCGGCCGACCTGGTGCCGAAGGCGGTCACGCGCCACGACCTGCGCGTGTGCCGCCGCCGCGCGAGGCGGGGGCGGGCGGAAATCTGGACGGCGCACGTGGTGCTGGACTTGTGACGCCGGGGCAAGCCGACGCCGGAGTCGATTCCGCGCCGTTCCCTTGCCAAGGGCGCGTGGGCGGACCATCATGAGCATCATGATCAAGCTCGGTGGATCCGTGCCGACCGACGTGGACCAACGACTGGCCCGCTTCGTGGAAGCGCTGGCCGGCGACCCGCGGCTGGATGCGATGTGGCTTTTCGGATCGCGCGCCCGGGGCGAAGCCGATGCGCTCAGCGATGTCGACCTCGCCGTGCTCGTCAATCGCGGGGTCGATCCGGACCGGCTGTGGGACTGTCAGCTCGAGTGGACCGGCCGCGCGGTGGAGGTGCTCGGCACCGACGAGGTCGCGGTGCAGGCGCTGAACCACCTGCCGGTCGCCCTTCGCCACGGCATCCTACGGGAGGCACGGCTGTTGTGGGCCCGTTCGCCGGAGTCGGCGCGCGACTTCGAGGCACGGACGCTGAAGGAGTATCTCGACTTCGCGCCGATGCTGGAGCGCTACGATCGCGACCTGTTCCGGCAGGCGGCGACTCGGAGCCTCCGGTGACCGTCGATCGCGGCATCCTTGCCGCGCGGATGGCGACGATCCGCGTCGAGCTGGCCCGGCTGCGGCGCCTGGAACGCCTCGCGCTGGACGAGTTCCTCGCGTCGATCGTCCAGCAGCACGCCGCCGAGCGGGAGCTGCAGATCGTGATCGAGGCTTGCCTGGACATCGGACATCACGTCATCTCGCGGGAGGGCTTGCGGCGACCCGGGGACTACCGGGACGTGTTCACCGTGCTGCGCGAGGCACACGTCCTCGACGACGCGCTCGGCCGGCGACTGGAGAACATGGCCGGCTTCCGCAACCGCCTGGTCCACGGCTACCTCGACGTCGACCCACGGCGCGTGTTCGACATCGCGCGCGACGAACTGGGCGACGTCGAGGAGTTCCTGGCGGCAATCGTGCGGCGGTACGACCTGGACCGGGAGTGAGCGTCGCGCTGGGTGGCCCGCGGGGACCCGCCGACTCCCGCGAATCAAGTCCGGGATCGGCACCGCAAGGAAGCCTCATGCTGCCGCGGGCCGAGGCGCGGCGGCGGAGGGGGTCCGAATGGGCAAGACGCGGTTCGGGATCCGGCGGGTCGACGAGTTCCGGTGGGTGATACCGAAGACCGGGGCCATGCGCGCCGAGGCGCTCGTCTTCGCGTCCGAGCGGTTGCTGGCGGCCGAGGGCAGCGAAGGCACGGCGCTGGAGCAGCTCGCGAACGTCGCGCACCTGCCGGGGCTGGTCGGGCGGGCGCTGGCGATGCCGGATTTCCATTTCGGCTACGGCTTCCCGATCGGGGGCGTGGCGGCGTTCGACCCCGCCGAGGGAGGCGTGGTCTCGCCGGGCGGCGTCGGCTACGACATCAATTGCGGGGTACGTCTGCTGGCGACGGAGCTGGAGGCCGACGACGTGCGACCCGCCCTGGCGACGCTGCTCGAGCGGATTTTCGAGGCGGTGCCCAGCGGTCTGGGGTCCCACGGCGAGGCGGTGCAGCTCAACCGCGAGGAGCTGGACCGTTGTCTGGTTGACGGGGCGCGCTGGGCGGTGGAGCGGGGGTTGGGGACGGACGCCGACGTCGAGTCGATCGAGAGCGGCGGGCGCATCGCGGGGGCCGATCCGGCGGCGGTTTCGGAGCGCGCGCACGCGCGCGGGTTGCCGCAGCTCGGGTCGCTGGGCTCGGGCAATCACTTCGTGGAGCTGGGACGGGTCGTCGAGGTGTTCCGTGCGGACGCGGCGGAGGCGTTCGGGTTGCGGGCCGGGCAGCTCGTCGTGTCGATCCACACGGGCTCGCGGGGTCTGGGCCACCAGGTTTGCGACGACGCGGTGCGGACGATGGGGCGGACGGCGGCGAGGCACGGGATCGCGCTTCCCGACCGGCAGCTCTGCTGCGCGCCGCTGGGGACGCCGGAGGCGGAGGCCTACCTGGCGGGGATGGCGGCGGCGGCGAACTTCGCGTTCGCCAACCGGCAGATCATCGCGCACCAGGTGCGCGGCGCGTTCCGGTCCGTCTTCGCGGGGCAGGGTGGTGCGTTGCCGCGCACCGTCTACGACGTGGCGCACAACATCGCGAAGTGGGAGGAGCACCACGTGAGGGGCTCGTCGCGGCGGCTGTGCGTGCACCGCAAGGGGGCGACGCGGGCGTTCCCGGCGGGGCATCCCGAGATTCCGGCGCGGTATCGGCGCGTCGGGCAGCCGGTGCTCGTTCCCGGAGACATGGGCCGAGCGAGCTGGGTGCTGGTCGGGATGCCGGGGGCGATGGCCGAATCGTTCGGCTCGACCTGCCACGGCGCGGGGCGGCTGCTCTCTCGCGCGCAGGCCAAGCGGCAGGCGCGGGGGCGGGACATCGCGGCGGAGCTGGGGACGCGCGGCATTCTCGTGCGGGCGGCCTCGCGGGCGACGGTCGTCGAGGAGATGCCGGAGGCGTACAAGGACGTCGACGAGGTCGTCGACGTGGTGGTGGGGGCGGGGTTGTGCGAGCGGGCGGCGAGGATCGAGCCGCTGGGCGTGGCGAAAGGGTGAGCGGTTACTGGTTATTGGTTGTTCGCGGGTTGATCGGGTCGAGTTGTTGGTCCGGAGGTGCGGGTCACGGCATGGCGCCACGAGGAGCCCGGAGGCGCAGGCAGGCTACCTTCCCAGCACGTCGTGCTCGTCGGCGCGCGACTCGCCGGTGGCGGTGACGACGATGGCGGGGCTGGGGGCGAGGGGGCAGACGTGCTCGCAGGCGCCGCAGCCGTTGCAGCGTTCGGGGACGACGACGGGGAGCAGGGGGGCGGAGGGGGTCTCGCCGGGATCGAGGCGGATGGCCTTGGGCGAGGTCGGGCAGAACTCCTCGCACACGGTGCACGTCTGGCCGGTGGCCCAGGGGATGCAGCTTCCGCGGTCGAGCTTCGCGGTGCCGATGCGCAGCGGTGGGTGACCGTCGGCGCCGAGCTTGCGTTCGGAGGTGAAGCGGCGGATGGCGCCGGTGGGGCAGACCTGGCCGCAGAGGGTGCAGCCGGGCTGGCAGGCGCCGATGCGGGGGACGAGGACGGGGGTCCAGAGTCCCTCGACGCCGGCCTCGCCGACGGCGGGGTGCAGGGCGTTGGTCGGACAGACCTTCATGCACTCGCCGCAGCGCACGCAGCGCGCGAGGAACTCTCGTTCGGGGCGAGCACCGGGCGGGCGGATGCGTAGCGGATCGGGCGCGCCGGCGAAGAGGGGCGAGGTGCGCAGGAGGGGGACGGCGACGATGCCGGAGGCGAAGGCGGCGACGAGGGTGCGGCGGCGGGTGTCGATGGTGACGAGGGGGGCGGGCGCGGGTGCGGAGCGGGCTTCCCCATCCGAACCGCGGGCTTCAGCCCGCGGCTGCGCCTCACCGGCGGCCGCGCCCTGAAGGGCGCGGTTCGGATCGGGGGACGGGAGACCGCGAGCCGAGAACTGGAACTGCAGGGCCTTCTCGGGACATGAGGCGACACAATTGAGGCAGACGTGGCATTCGGCCTTGCGCCAGGGGACGCCGTCTTCGGGGCCGTCGGCGCCCTGGCAGTGGTCGAGGCACTTGCGGCAGGCGTTGCAGCGCGAGGGGTCCTTGCGCAGCCAGAGGATGGAGAAGCGGGAGAAGAGTCCGAGGAGCGCGCCCAGGGGGCAGGCGAAGCGGCAGAAGAAGCGGGGGCGCCAGAGCGAGAGGCCGAGCACGGCGAGGAGCAGGCCGCCGATGAGCAGCGAGGACTGGAAGACGGCGTCGCGGTACGGCAGCCAGCCCTGGGCGATGAGGTAGCGGATGCCGTCGCCGCCGTAGGCCAGCGGGTAGTCGGCGGCGTACAGCGCGTCCATCGTCCGGCGTGCGGCGTGGCCGACCGCGGGCATGACGGAGAGCGCGAGGCCGCGGAAGGCGATGGCGATCGGGTCGAGCAGGGCGACGAGGGACGAGCCGGCGAGGGCGGCGCCGAGGGCGGCGAGCAGCACGCCGTACTTCGTGCGCTGCGCGGGATGCCACGTATTGCGGGCGCGGCGGCGGCCGGCGGGGAGCTTGCGGCGCAGCCAGGCGACCGCGTGCTGCAGCGTGCCCAGGGGGCAGAGCCAGCCGCAGAAGACGCGTCCGAGGACGAGGGTCACGGCGGCGGTGAGGAGGGCGAGGACGAGACCCTTGTAGAGGATGCCGGTGCCGAGCAGGGTGGACAGGGCGAGGAAGGGATCGAGCTCGAAGAAGACGCGGACGGGCATGGGCAGGCCGGAGGCGTCGCCGGGCCGTGCGGGGGAGAGGTCCGTACCGAGCACGAGCCACAGGAACGTGCCCAACGACAGGATCTGGACGGAGCGGCGGGCCCAGACCCAGGTGCTCCATTTCCGATTGGGGGCTGGCGTCGTCATCGGCGTTGCAGCCTACAGTTCGATTTCCCTCTTGGCGCCGTCCGCGACGGTCGCGGTGCCGAGACCGGCGACCTGGGCGAGGGTGATGTACGGGACGTCCTCGACGGTGCGGCCGAGGAGACCGGCGGCCCAGGCATCGATGGCGACGGGGTCGGTGGAGGCGCCGAGCAGGTCGCGCTCTTCGACGTCGGACAGTCCGCCGCCCTGTGGCCCGTTGCGCAGCATGACGCGCGTGGCGTCGACGATCGTCAGGGTGGGGCGGAACGCGACGGCGAGGTCGGCGATGCCCTGATCGATCTCGCGGTGCAGGCGCGGGCGTCGTTCGTCGTCCAGGACGCCGTACCAGTTCTTCATGCCGGCGGTGAGCCGGGCCGTGCCGTGGTGTTTGGCGACCGGGACGTTGATGATGCGCTGCGCGGCCGCGACGTGCTTGAGTATCTTCCAGACGCCGAGGATCCCTCCCAGGTCGACCTCTTCGAAGTCGCCGTCGGTGGGCAGCAGGACTTCGGCCCCCGCGTCCTCGGCCGCGCGCCAGATGCCGCTGCGATCGAACGAGCGGCGGGCGTCGTTGCACGACACGTCGGTCACGACCACGTTCGCAGCGCCCGCCCCCCGGCACAGCTCGACGACGGCGGCGACGACCTGGGGATCGGTGTTCGCGCCGTGGACGGGCAGGCGATCCCAGCCGACGTTCGGCTTGACGAGCACGGTCTCGCCGGGCTTGACGAAGCGACCGATTCCGCCCAGCTCCTCGACCGCGCGCCGGACCGCCTCGGCCCGCTCGCCGCCCTTCACGGTCACGAGCACGGGCGCCGCGGCGTCCGCCGGGACCCTCGTGTCGAACGTCCGCGCCTCGCCGGACGCCTCCGGCCGCACTTCGTCGGCCTCGGCCTGGTGGAACAGGAGGCCCGTCGCACCGACGCCCGCGAGCCCGGCGCCCAGGCCGGCCAGGTGTGTGAGGAAGGACCGCCTCGACGGCGGGGGTGGTGGGTTCTTGGTTCTTGGTTCTTCGCCACCGGTCGTCCCCGTCAAAGCCTTGTCCTTATCGGTGTTCATCGGTGTCCATCGGTGGTTTCATTCCCCCGAGGGTTTCTCCGAGGGCGGCGGCGAAGGCAAGGAGCGGCGCGCGTGCGGCGGCGATCAGGGTCGGGACATCGGTCTCGGCGTCGTCCTCGTAGTGCAGGATGGCGAGGAAGCGGCCGCGGGCGAGGCGGAGTTGATCGGCGTCGAGGCGTGCGGCGTCGACCTTTCCGGACAGCTCGGGCGGGGGGGGGTCCGCGGACCACGGTGCGCCGGCGCCTTCGGCAGAGTCGTGGTCGTAGCGGCCCAGGGCGCCGGCGGGCGAGGAGAACGCGTAGGCCTCGACGCGCACGCGGCGGTTCGCGGGCTGCGTGGGGCGGTAGGTCCGGCGCTCGGCCCAGACGAACCCGTAGCGGAGGAAGACGTCGTCGCCGCCATCGACGAGCAGGTGGAGATCGTCGGGCAGGTAGGTCCTTGGGGCATCGGCGGCGACCCAGTCCGCGACGAGGTCGGGGCGGACGACGCCGTCGTCGGGGCGATCGGCGGGAGGGGTTGGTTGTTGGTTGTTGGTTGTTGGTTGTTGGTCGGGGGAGGGGGAGAGGGGATCGGGTTCCGGCGAGGGCGAAGGCGGTGCGGGGGGGGATGGCGGGGGGCCGAGGCTGCCGATGTCGTCGATGCGGACGAGTTCCAGCTTCGTGCCCCAGAGGAAGATGGCCTGGCCCTTCTCGTCGGGGCCGAAGTAGCCCCACAGCGCGTCGACGGGCAGTTGCACGCGTTCGGCGAAGCGGGATGCCTTGTCGCGACCGACGAGGTCGGCCAGCCGGCCCCATCTTCCGTGTTCGAAAAGGACATCGAGCCCTGGGCCGGAGATCTCCCCTCGCGCGAGGAACCCGGCCAGCGCCTCCTTTGCCTCGTCGGCGTGAAGTGTCGAAGGGACGTGGAACCGGCTCATCGCGTCGTCGTAGTCCTGGCGTTCGAGAGCCTGGAGCACGCCGCGGAGGATCGCCTGAGCGTCCTCCTTCGGGGGGCCCGGAGGGGGCGCCTTGCGGCAAGCGGTCGCGAGCGCGACGAGGGCCAGGATGGAACAGGTGATGAGTGGTCGTGGCATCGGACCCGGGCCTCCTTGCCCGCGTGGCGGGCGGGGACAAGTGCAGCACGATGCGGGGAGTGGCGCAAGGGGGTCGATGGTTCGCGACCGGAGTCTTGTGGCGTTTGCGGGGCGCGTGCTACTGTTTGACCGCGGGCCGGCTTGGATGGGGCCGGCCGCGCGACGTTTCATGAGCGACGAGGCCGCCAGCCGCGGGTACCGGATCATCAAGCCGCTCGGTCAGGGCGGGATGGGTACGGTGTTCACCGCGGAGAAGGTGACGACGCACCAGACCTACGCGATCAAGTTCCTCAAGGAGGACTACGCGAAGGACCCGACCTACCTCAACCGATTCGAGCGGGAGATCCAGGCGCTGCTGGGGATCCGTCATCCGCACGTCGTGAACATCTTCGACTGGTGGTTCCCCGGGCCGGACGAGAAGGGCAAGCCGTTCGTGGTGATGGAGCTGCTCGACGGCGAGGGGCTCGACCAGCGCTTGCGCGGGAACCGGCTGCTGCGGCCGACGATCGCGGTCAAGATCATGCTGCAGACGCTGGACGGCCTGGCGGCGGCGCACCGGACGGGGGTCATCCACCGCGATCTGGGTCCGAGCAACATCTTCCTGTGCATGACGAACACGGAGCTGCCGCTGGTCAAGATCCTCGATTTCGGCCTGGCGCGCCCGATGAAGCCGGGGGACGAGGAGGATTCCAACCTCACGACGGCGGGCACGTTGATGGGCAAGCCCGGCTACGTCGCGCCCGAGATGTTCCTGGAGCAGCCGCTGGACGCCCGTTCCGACATCTTCGCGTGCGGCATGATGTTGTATCGCATGCTGGCCGGGCGGCTGCCGTTCCGCAACACGCAGCAGCAGACGTTGTGGGTCGAGCGGTTCGCGGAGATCCGTTCGGGGGGCGAGCTGCCGTCGCTGAGCCATTTTGCCTCCTGGGTCCCGCCGGCGCTCGAGCAGGTCGTGATGCGAGCGCTGCGGACGAAGCCCGACGAGCGGTACGCGACGGTCGAGCAGATGCAGGCGGACCTCTTGTACGTGGAGCCGACGTTGCCGCGCGAGGGAAGCACCGGGAGCCCGTTGCGCACGTCGGCGCCGCCGGCCGCCGGGGCGACGCCCACGGGGGGGCATTCGTCCTCGACGAGTCGGCTCTCGACGGTCGCGAACGACGCGATCCGGCCGTCGCGGCTGCCGCAGCGGTCGGGGCTCCCGGTTCCGTTGATCGGGGCGCTGGTGGGGCTGGCCATCGTGGCGGTCCTGTTAGTGCTGTACCTGCGCGGGACGTTCGGCGGAAAGGGCGGGGGCGGGGGCGGGAGCCAGGCGACGAAGGTCGCGTCGGGCGGCGCGTCCGACGCGGCACCGGCATCGGGCCCGGAGTCGGCGGTCGGCGGAAGCGGGTCGGCGGTTGATGCGGGAGGGGTGGGCGTGGGGGCGGTCGTGGCGGCGAAGGTCCGGGTCGCAGTGGAGGGCGTGCCGGAGGGTGGGCGGGCGATCTTCGGGGAGACGGTGGTCGCGGCGGCTCCGTTCGCGATCGAGGTCGCGCGTTCCAACCTGCCGTTCATCGTGACGGTGGAGGCGCCGGGCTACTCGACGTTCTGGACCGACGTGGTGCCCAGCGAGGACCGCGTCGTGCAGGCGAAGCTCCAGCCCTCGGCGGCTCGGCCGCCGGACGACGCCGGGAGCGAGAGTGCGGGCCGCGGTGACGCCGGCGTTTCGGGGCCGCGGCCCGGCCGGGACGGCGGCAGACCGACGACACGCCGTGACGCGGGGCGGCCGGCCTTCGTGGAGAATCCATTTCCATGAGAAAGATGGTTCTCGCGATCCTCCTGATCGTGTCGGCGGCGGGTCAGGCAGCGGGGCAGACGACGGGGACGCCGGCGTCGGAGGACCCGGCGGTGCGCCAGGCGGCGGGCGACCATTACCGCCGGGGGCGCGAGTTGTACGAGGCGGGCCAGCCGGAGGAGGCGTTGGCGGAGCTTCGCGTGTCGTACTCGCTGATCCCGCACTGGGCGACGATCAACGGCATGGCGTTGTGCCTCGAGGATCTGGGGCGGAAGGACGAGGCGCTGGCGACGTACGTGCAGGGGCTGCGCGAGGGCGGGGCGGACATTCCGGCCGAGCAGCGGTCGCAGATGGAGGCGCGAGTCGTCGGCCTGCGCACCGAGCTGGGGCTGGGCCACGTCGGGGTGATCTCGACGCCGCCGGGCGCGACCGTGTTCTTGAACGGCGCTTCGATCGGGACGACGCCGCTGGACCAGGACATCGCGGCCGGCTCCTATTCGCTGACGGTCGAGATCCCGGGGGAGGGGAGGGCCGAGCGTCCGCTGGTGGTGCGTGCGGGGGAGACGCGGGTGCTCGAGCTGGAGCTCTTGCCGATCGAGGTAGCGGCCGTGTCGTCGTTGCGGGTGGAATCGGACCCGTCGGGTGCGACGGTGCTGGTCGACGGGACGCGGATCGGGGTCACGCCGCTGCTCACGTCGGGCGTGGGGCCCGGGGAGCACGAGCTGCGCATTGAGGGCTCGCACGGCGCGTACTGGGAGGAGCGGGTCACGGTGGCGGAGGGGACGGAGGTGCGGGTGCGGGCGGTGCTGCCGGCCCCGGGGGTGCACCAGGGCTGGTTCTGGGGTGTCGCCACGGCGGCTGCGGTGCTCGGGATCACCGGCGCCGCGACGGGCGGGTACGGCGTCTCGCTGCACGACGACTATGGGGATCCGGCCAAGAGCGTCGGCGACCGGCTGGACGCGCGGGACCTTGGGGAGACGATGTTCGACGTTGCGGACGGGATGTTCATCGCGGCGGGGGTGGCGGCGGTGGGCGCGCTGGTGCTCGGCCTGTTCACGGATTTCGGGGGCGGGCCCGGCGAGGGGGAGGCGGTGGTCGACGTGGGGCCGCTGGGCGAGGGGGCCGTCGATGCGCGGTGAAGGGCACGAGGGTCAACTCGATCCGCTTGGGGGGGGGAGTTCGCGCAAAGGACGCAAAGATCCGCAAAGGACGCAAAGAGGGAAGGGGTGGTTGTGGGGGGGGGTGGCGTTCGTCGTGGCGGCGAGCGGGTGCAACCTCATCTATTCCTGGGAGCCGTTGGACGTGGCGGACGGGGAGGGGGGGGACGAGGCGGGTGAGGGGATCGACGTCCCGGAGGACGCGGAAGCGGATGCGGACCTCGACGTTCCGGACGACGGGGAGGGCGGGGCGGACGGGGACGAGGACGGGGTGGTCGAGGATGGGGCGGACGACGGGCTTCCCGCCGACGACGTGGCGAGCGAGGACGCGGAGGGGGGCGAGGACGGGGCGGCGGAGGACACCGGAGTGAGCTGCGGCAACGGGGTGGTCGAGCCGCCGGAGGAGTGCGAGGGAACGGGGTCGCAGGCGTGCACGACGTCCTGTGGGTCGGTGGGGGCGCAGGTGTGCGTCGATTGCTTGTGGGGCGTGTGCGAGACGTCGGACGAGGTCTGCAACGGGGAGGATGACGACTGCAACGGGCTGACGGACGAGGTGGCCGGCGGGTTCGCGTGTCCGGACGGCTGTTGCAACGGCACCGAGAATCCGTGCACGTGTCCGTTGGACTGCCCTGGGTCAGGGGATCCGTCGGCGCCGGCGCCGCTGCAGCCGGCCAACGGGGCCCGGACCGGGTCGGTCCGGGCGGTGGCGGCGCGCGACACGCTCCGGCCGTTGTTCCGTTGGGCGCCGGCGACGGGAGGCTGTGGTGCGATCACGTACGACGTGCAGGTCGACGCGAGCTGTCCGGGGGCAAGTTTCCGGTCGTGCGGGTTCCCGAGCCCCGAGGCTTCGGGCACGGGGCTGGCGGCGACGGAGTTCCGGCCGACCGACGCGCTGGCGGTGTCGTTCGCGGCGCCCGTGGGTCGTCGCTACTACTGGCGCGTGAGAGCGTGCGTCGGCGCGAGATGTTCGACCTGGAGTCCGGTGCGGTACGTCGACGTCGGGCGATTGCCCGGGGACTTCGACGGCGACGGGTATTCCGATGCCGCGGTCGGGGCGATCGCGCACACGGCCGGGGCGACGCTCGAGGGCGGCGTCTTCATCTACGGCGGCACGGCGGGTGCGGCGCCGGCGGCGCCGGACTGGCGGCTGGACTGCCCGGGCAACCAGTCGGACGCGTACTTCGGGGTTTCGGTTGCGTCGGCGGGCGACGTTGATGCCGACGGTTTCGACGACCTGCTCGTCGGGGCGTATTCCTACAGCGCGGGCAGCGCGGACGAGGGCGCCGCGTTCCTGTATCTCGGGGGCAGTGCGGGCCTGGCGGCGTTTCCGGACCTGACCCTGGACAGTCCCGCCGGGCAGGCTGGGGCGGCGTTCGGGCTGGCGGTCGGGTCCGCGGGGGACGTGAACGGCGACGGTTTCGCGGACATCGTGGTCGGGGCGCCGCTGCTGGACGGGACGGGGGCGGACGAGGGTCGGGCGTACGTCTACCTGGGATCAACGTCCGGCCCCGGGCTGGCGCCCGACACGGTGCTCGGGGCGTCGGCCTCGACCGCGCAGGGCGGCGCGCAATTCGGGCTCGCGGTGGGCTCGGCCGGCGATCTGGACGGGGACGGCTACGCGGACGTGGCGGTGGGAGCGCCGTTCCGCGATGTGCCGCCCGTGGATGAGGGGGCGGTATTCCTGTTCCGGGGCGGCGCGACGGGGCTCGACCCGGCGGCGGCGATCGAGTTGAACGACCCGGTGAGTCAGGCGGTGGCGTACTTCGGTTCCAGTTTGGCTGCCGCAGGTGACCTGGACGACGACGGGTTCTCCGACGTGCTGGTGGGCGCGCCGGGGCAGACGTACGGGGTACCGAACGACGGCAGTGTTTTCGTCCTGGGGGGTTCGGCGACGGCGCCCGGCGGCGCCTCGATCGCGCAGCTCGGAAGTCCCGGGGGGGATTCCGGCGCGGAGTTCGGGTATGCGGTGGCGGGGGCGGGCGACGTGAACGGCGACGGCGTGTTCGATGTGATCGTCGGGGCGCGGTACCAGGACGGGCCGCCGGCGGACGCGGGTGCGGTGTACTTCTACGGTGGGCCGGTGGGCGGAACGACGGGCACGGCGGACCGGGAGCTTCGGGCGCCGGTGCCGGAGGAGTCGGCTCGTTTCGGGTCGGCGGTCGGGTCGGCCGGCGACGTCGACGGGGACGGATTGGCGGACGTGCTGGTCGGCGAGCCGCTGGGCAGCGGGGTGGCGGCGATGGAGGGCGGGGCGTACGTGTTTCTGGGATCGTCGACGGGTCCGGGGACCGCGCCCTGGGTTTCGTGGGGTGATCCGGACGACGAGGGGAGCGCGTATTTCGGCTACGCGGTGGGCCGCGCGAGCTGGTAGGCATCTTCGAGCGCACCCCGCACAAACTATCGGACTCGATACTTTTTTCATAGCCGGTGGTGGGTGGACGGCTTTGGGCCGCGACTGTTTGGCGCGGTTGTCGGCACATGCAAGGTGAGCGGCGGTGGCGGTCGGTGGTCCGCTTACTGGACAAACGTTGGGAAGGATAGGAGTATCCTCCACATCTCCGCGCCGGTGAGAACTTGCGGGTTCATGGGCGGCCGACGTCATGCAAGTCCGCGCGGCGGTTGGGAAAGCGGCACGGATACTGCTGGGGAAGTGCGTATCGAGCGAGGGATCTGGCGTGATTCGGGCAGGTCGGTGAGGCGGAAAACGGGGGGCGGGCCGAGAGCGAGCGAGTCGGAAGGGAGGCTGTCGTGGCGGGATTCAACCGGGTGATGGCGTTCGTTCGGGCGACGATGCTGGCCGGGTTGGTGGGTGCGCTGGCGGGCGGAGTGATGTTGCCCGGCTGTGTGACGGAGAGCGGCGACCCGGTGCGGGCGTCGGCGGGCGCGGGCGACGAGATCCCGCCGGAGATCGCGACGGCGACGTTTGCGGAGGAGTCGTGTTGTGCGGACGACTCGACGTGCCAGGACGGGCTGTGGTGCGACGGCCGCGAGACGTGCAACTGTTGGGGCGAGTGCGAGGCGGCGGATCCGTCGGCCAACATCTGCATCGACGGCGACCCGTGCACGGACGACACGTGCGACGAGGGTGCGGATGCGTGTCCGCACACGCTGGTTTTCGGCCCCGGGTGTGCGTGCACGAGCGACGCGTTCTGCGACGACGGGGACGCCTGTACGCTCGACGTATGCGACGCGGGGACGCTGACGTGCACGTATGGCCCGGTTGACTGCAACGACGGCAACGTTTGTACGGACGAGACGTGCAACACGGCGACGGGATGCGTGTACGTGAACAACACGAACACGTGCGACGACGGGCAGTACTGCACGGTGAGCGACGCGTGCGGGGGCGGGGTTTGCGCGGGGGCGGCGAGGGTCTGCGCGCCGGACGGGTTTGCGTGCACGACGGACACGTGCAACGAGGCGACGGACGCGTGCCAGTATCCGCTGCAGCCCGGCTACTGCCTGATCGCCGGGGTCTGCTACCTGTCGGGGGCGACGAATCCCGGGAACGCGTGTCAATCGTGCCAGCCGGCGGTCAGCACGAGCGTGTGGTCGGCCAAGCCGAACGGGACGGCGTGCAACGACGGCCAGTTCTGCACGTTGACGGACGCGTGCATGGGCGGCGTGTGCACCGGTTCGGGCGTTCGTTGTCCGGTGACCGCGTGCGTGACGGGGTGCAACGAGCCCACGGACACGTGCACGTACGCGTTGGCGGGGACGTCGTGCAGCAACGGGCAGTGGTGCGACGGTCCCGAGGTGTGCAATGCGGCCGGGACCTGCCTGCCGGGTTCGAACCCGTGCACGCTGGCCTGCGAGGCGTGCAACGAGGTCGTGGACCTGTGCGACGTGGCGGCCGGCTGCCGGATTGGCGGGGCCTGCTATGCGGCGGGGGCGACGAATCCGGCGAACCAGTGCCAGTGGTGTGATCCGGCGACGAGCCGGACGGCGTGGTCGAACAAGCCGGCCGGGACGGGGTGCAACGACGGGCAGTATTGCACGCTGACCGACACGTGCAACGCGGGGGCGTGCACGGGTGCGGGCGCGCGCTGTCCGATCGCGGGATGCGTCGGCGGGTGCAACGAGATCCTGGACAACTGCTCGCCGGCGGCCGCGGGGACGTTCTGTGCCGGCGCGGCGGGGGCCTGTTCGATGGACGGGTTCTGCGACGGCTCGACGACGGTCTGCCCGGGCGCCGGCTTCCGTCCGTCGTCGTACCTGTGCCGTTCGGTGGCAGCGGGAGGCTGCGACGTTGCCGAGTACTGCACGGGTTCGTCGGCCACGTGTCCGGCCGACGTGTTCTCGCCGAGCAGCACGTTGTGCCGGGCCGCGGCGGGACCGTGTGACGTGGCGGAGTACTGCACGGGGTCGGCGGCGGCGTGTCCGGGCAACGGATTCCGGCCGGCCGGGTTCTCGTGCGACAACGGCCTGTTCTGCGACGGCAGCGACACCTGCAACGGCGGCGGCACGTGCATCGGCGGCCTGATGCCGTGCAACGACGGTTTGTGGTGCACGACCGACACGTGCATCGAGGCCAGCGACACCTGCACGGCGGCGCTCAACGCCGGCACGTGCCTCATCGCCGGCGTGTGCTACAACAACGGGGACCTGAACCCGGTGAACTCCTGCCAGCGTTGCTGGACGGCGACGAGCACATCGGCGTGGTCGCCCGCGGGCGCTCCGGTCAACGACCTCTGCGGCGGGAGCGTCGTGATCCCGGTGGGCGGCAGCGCGGACGGCGACACGTTCTGCGCCAACGCGGACTACCAGAACGCGCCGGGGGGCTGTGGCGGGGGCGCCGCTTCCGCCAACGACATCGTGTACGGGTACTCGTTCACGACGCCGGCGGACTACCAGCTCTACCACTACCGGACGTCGGAGCGTTCGGCCGGCGCGACGCCGCACCCGGATCCGTTCGTCTACGCGCGCTCGACGTGCGGCGACGGTTCGTTGGGGGCCGAGTGGCGTTGCAACAACGACTGTTCCACGGGGTTCGTGGGCACGAACTATGCCGGTACGGCCTGCAACGGGCTGCCGGCGAACAGCGGCGTGGTGGTGGTCAATCCGGTGCCGGTCGGCTTCTCGCAGACGACGTCGGTGATGTCGGACGGTTCGGGGGCGGCACGGGGGACGATCAACACGGCGGTGGCGCGGGAGAGCCACAACAACAACTCGTGTGCGGGCACGAACGCCTATCACGCGTCGCCGAACGTGTTCCCCGGGGCGCAGCCGGCGGCGGCGCAGCAGGTGCGTTGGCGTGGGAACAACACGGGGTATGGGGACATCGCGGCGCTGACGCACACCTGTGGTACGGGGCCGGTCTACGGGCCGTGCGGCGGGCCGTTCTCCGGCAGCGGTTGCAGCGGCGGCAGCGGCGGGACGTGCCTGGCGAGCTACTCGTTCAACGCGGTGGCGGGCAACAGCTACGTCATCTCGACGTGCGGCAGTTTCTCGGGGGACACGTACCTTCGCCTCACGGGCTGCTGCAACCTCTCCAACGACGACTGGTGCGGTCTGGGCTCGGAGATCACGTGTACGGCGACCTGCACAGGCCCGGTGAACATCTGCGCATCGACATACAGCTCCTCTTGTGCGACCTGGAACTACACGGTTGCCGGCTCGTGCCTCGTCAGCGCCGGAGGCACGGTGGACGGCGAGGCGACGTTCCGCGTTTCGACGCCGGCGACGCCGCCGATCCACTTCTACTACGACGAGTTGGCGATCCTGTACGACGGCAACGCGGCAACCAACCCGTTCGACGGCGTGATCCAGTTCCTGGGTCCCGATGCATCGATCGCCAACTGTACCGATGCGGGCGGAGCCGGTTGCAGCGCCTATCCCGGCTGGGGACCCGCGAGCATCGTGCTGGGCTCCGGCGCGGGCACGCGCGAGTACTGGGTGGCGCTCGGGGCGGCGGCCGGCGGGCGCGGGCAGTACGAGCTGACGGCGCAGCCGGCGGTGGCGCAGTTCAACGGCTTGTACGAGTACTTCCCGAACCTGCGGCCGGCGAGTTCGGGTGGCGGCAACTTCGACCTGCAGTGTACGCGTATCGACTTCACGCCCACCGGGGCGGCGGGCAACGGGTACACCGCCACGTGGAGCGTCCTGCCGGGGTGCAACTGGGTTGCGGCACCCGGCGGCGCCGCGGGGAACGTGGTGTGGGAGCGGCTGACGGTGCCGCCGAACTTCGACGACTGTTCGGTGAACTACCCCATCGGCTTCAACTTCCGCTGGGGCGAGGCCTTCTACACGCGGATGGTCGTGGACAGCAACGGCCGCATCCGGCTTTCCAACAACCCGGCCGACTGCGCCGGCCTGTGCTTCGACTACTGGTGTGCGGACTACACGGCGGACGTGACCGAGATGTACGTGACGTACGAGCCGATCCTCTCCGTCCTCTGGACCGACCTCATCATGTGCTCCGATTGGGGTTTCGGCTCGTGTTCCGGCACGATGGGCATGATCAGCCGGCAGGTCGCTCCGGTGGTAGCGCCGACGGGGGAGACGATCACCGCGACCGTCGTCTCCTGGGAGAACAACGGGTACTACAACGGTTGGGGCGGCGACGTCGACATCCAGGCGATCCTGTACATCGATGGTCGATTCTCGTTCATCTACCGCAACATCACCGGCAACAGCGGCTGGGCCGCGGCGAACTACGGGATCGTCGGGGTTTCCGGGACGAGCAACGTCATCGGCGGCGCCGTCAACCTTAGGTAGGGCAGGAGGTGACACGATGAAGCGCATCAACCACGGAGTGCTCCTGGCCGTCCTCCCGCTCTTCGCCGTCGCCGTTCTGGCAGTCGGTTGCTCGGACGAGTGCAAGCATTCGTCCGACTGCCCGGCCGGGCAGATGTGCCAGTCGGGCTCGTGCGTCGTTTTCGAGGTACCGGATGCGATCGGCGACGACGGGACGGGGGCTGACGCCGACGACGGCACCGGGCCCGATGCGGACGCGGACGACGACGGAACGGGGGCCGACGCCGACGACGGCGCCGGGCCCGATGCGGACGCGGACGACGACGGAACGGGGGCCGACGCCGACGACGGCGCCGGGCCCGATGCGGACGCGGACGACGACGGAACGGGGGCCGACGCGGATGCCGACGCCGATGCCGACGCCGATGCCGACGGCGGGGGTTGCACGACGCACGAGGAGTGCGCGGACGACAACCCGTGCACGGCGGACGAGTGTCTGGCGGCCGAGGGCATCTGCCGGCATCTTGCGCTGGTCGACGGCATGCCGTGCAGCAACGGCCTGTTCTGCGACGGATTCGAGTCCTGCCAGAGCGGCTCTTGCGTTTCCGCGGGCGATCCCTGCGGGGGCGGACCGGCCTGCCTGAGCGGAGGGTGCGACGAGGGCACCGACAGTTGCCGCACCGATCCGGCGCCGGACGGGACGGCCTGCGACAACGGGATCTACTGCGACGGGAGCGAGCATTGCGTGTCCGGGTTCTGCGAGAGCAGTGGATCGCCGTGCCCGGCGGGTGACGGCATTTGCACGTTCAGTTCGTGTGACGAGAGCACGCACGCGTGCAGCACGACGACGGCGGTGGACGGGACCAACTGCGATGACGGCGACGTCTGCAACGGCACCGACGTCTGCGGTGCGGGCGTGTGCGTGAGGGATCCCTATCCGGTCTGCGTTTCCTTCGTGAGCTGCCAGACCGGAATCTGCACGCCGACGGGTGGCGGCTTCGTCTGTTCGTACGCGTCCGCGGCGCCCGGCACCGCGTGTACGGACACCGGCGTGCCGTGTGTCGGCTCCACGAATCGCATGTGCGCCGAGGGTCTGGGCAGCATGATCTTCTGCGCCGCGGGCACCGATGCGCCGTGCAGCGACGGCAGCCTGTGCGAGATGACGACCTGCGACCGGGGGACCTGCAACGCGGTCTCGCCGCGGCCGACGCCGCCGGCACTGGCGTGCGGCGGAGAGGTACGCGACAGCACGGCGACCGGTCCGAACGACGTCACGAGCTACGGCAGCACATGCGGCAGCGGCTATGACGGCGGCGAGCGGGTCTACGCGGTCGCGGTTCCGGCGGGAGACACGACGCTGGAGGTCTTGCTGACGTCGTCCGGGTTCAGCGGCACGCCGGCGGCGCTGATCCTCTCCGACCATTGCACGGCGACGTCGTGCCTGGCCTCGACCGGAACGGGAACGACGGTGACGGCGACGGTGACGGGCGGGCGGACCTACTACGTGGTGGTCGATGGCCGGAGCGGCGGGCGCGGCGCGTTCCGGTTGAGCGCCACCTGCCGGTAGGGAGTGCGGGGAGGCGCGAGAGGCGCGTGGAAGGACGGTTGGGGGACTTGCAGGAGGTCGTTGAGAAATGAGTCAGGGACGGATGGCGGGTACGTGGAGCGGGACGGCGTTCCGGGTGGGGCTGGTGGCCGGGGCGGCGCTCGCGATGATGTTGTTGGCGTCGATCGACTGCAGCGACGAGTGCGAGCGAAGCAGCGACTGCAGTACCTGCCAGCAGTGCGTGCGGGGAAGCTGCGAGCCGATCCCCGGCTGCGGCGCGGACGCGGACGGCGGCGCGGATGCCGATGCGGACGCGGACGCGGATGCGGATGCGGATGCGGACGTCGAGCCCGAGGTCGAGGGCGGCGGGGAGGGCGACGTCGAGCCCGACGGGGATGCCGAGGTGCCGGAGGGCGGGGACGAGGGCGTATCCTGCGACCTGCCGCTGCGGCTGTGCGGGACGGAGTGCGTCGACTGGCAGACGGACGACCTGCACTGCGGCGACTGCGAGACGGCGTGCACCGACGTGCAGACCTGCACGGGCGGGTTCTGCGTGCTGGACTGTTCCGGCGCGGGGCTGGCATGCGGGGACGCGTGCGTCGACCAGATGAGCGACCCCGACAACTGCGGGGGCTGCGGCGATCTCTGCACGAGCCCACAGCTCTGCGAGGGCGGCGACTGCGTGGACGCCTGCTCGTCCGGCACGACGGCCTGCGGGCGTGCCTGTGCCGACCTGATGACGGACATCGACCACTGCGGGGCGTGCGACGCGCCGTGCGGGAACCTGGAGTGGTGTGTGGGCGGCCACTGCCTGCCGACGCCCTGCGCCATGGGCGACCTTTTCTGCCACGGTTCGTGCGTGGCGTCGAACGAGCTGAACTGCGGGGAGTGCGACCTGGACTGCACGGCGACGGGCTACGCGTGCTGTCCGGATTTGTTCGCGGATCGGATGACGTGCGCGAACATCATGACCGAGCACGACTACTGCGGCTCCTGTTCCTCCGCCGCGAGCATCTGCGGGGACTACGAGGTGTGCAGGGACGGGGTCTGCGTGACGCCGTGAGGTTGGGGTGATGGGGCGCAGGGAGGCGATCATGGGGAGGAAGAGCAGCGGCGGCGGCGGCGGTTTTTCCGTCGTGGAGCTGATGATCGTGGTGGTGATCGTCTCGGTGATGGCGACCATCGCGGTGCCGGTCTTCTCGGGTCGCGAGCGGACGGACCGCGTGGTCGCGGCGGCCACGGCGGTGAGCAACGCGTTCGCCTCGGCGCGCGCGCGCGCGCTGCGCACCAACGCGGCGCACCGCATCATCCTGCACCGTGCGGCGACGGACACGACGTTCAACATCCGGGTCGACGAGAGTCCGGACACGAGCTGCACCGGGTTCGACCGCATCGCCACGGATCCGTTGACGCCGGACGCGGCGGAGAGCAATCCGGCCAACCCGTGCGGCACGTGGGTGGCGTCGCAGCAGTACCGGTGCGGCGTGGTGGGGGTGGCGTTGACGGGCGAGAACATCGCCTGGGGCGGCTATCTGGAGACGGGCGTGGTGCTGACGGCGATCCAGGAGGAGGCGGGGGGTGCCTGGACGGCGCAGGACGACGTCGTGTTGTGCATGAACAGCCGCGGGCGGCTGCTCCGGCAGGCGGGCGGGCTGGGGTGGGTCCCGGTGGTCGGCGGCATCCGGCTGACGCTGGACCGCTACGAGTGCCGTCCGCCGGCGTGCAGCACGCCGGTCGGGGTGACGAAGATCGTTTACGTCCCGCAGGGCGGGATCGTGGAGGACCTGCGATGAGCGCGACGGGGCATCGTCCGGCGCCGCGGGCCGCCGGCGGCTTTACGATGATCGAGATCATGATGTCGATCGTCATCTTCTCCGCGGCGGCGCTGGGGCTGCTGGCTTTCGAGCACGCGTTGATGCGGAGCAACGCGGACTCCAACGACATCACTTCGGCGACCTATGTCGGCGACTTCTGGCTGGAGAGCGCGCGGGCGGAGTCGCGGTTGTGGAACCAGGGTGCGACCAGCCTGACGGCGGCGCGGACGCCGCTGTTGGCGCCGATCGCGCCCGGCCTGGCGACGGCGAACACGACCACGGGGTGGTTGGCCCTGCCGATCATGCCCAACCGACCGGTCCCGGCGCAGCCGCTCAACCGCTACCTGGAGGTTTGTCCCACGGGTGGCGCGTGCGATTTCGCCGAGTACTGCGTGCAGTACCGGCTGACGGTGTTGATCCCGGACGAGGTGCTCCGGATGGAGGTGCGGGTCTTGTGGTTCAAGGAGGGGGCGAACCACGGTTCGCTGACCCCGGTCGCGCAGACGTGTCCGGCGATCGGGATGATGGCGGGCAGCGACCCCGACCTGAGCAAGGTCCACCTCGTCCAGCTCGCCTCGACGCTGTGGCAGAACGCGGTGACGCCATGAGGCGGCGGGGCTTCACGATCGTCGAGCTGCTGGTGTCGATCGTGGTGGCCAGCGTGGCGCTGGCGGGCATCTACTACTACTACTCGACGGTGCAGTATTCGATGCGCGAGCAGTCGCGTATCTCCCAGGCGCAGCTTGGGGCGCGGCTGGGGATGGAGCTGATCGCGGGCGACATCCAGCGGGCCGGTTTCCTGGCGACGCCGAACAGCCGGGTGGATCCGAACGTCTGCACCAACAGCACGGTCCAGATCCACCCCGTCGTCTTCCACCAGGGGGCGGGGGGCGCGGTGTTCGATCGGGGGGACACCATGGCGCCGGGCGGCCAGGTGCCGAACATCATCTCCAACCCCAATATCAACCCCGACGACGTCGTGCTCTATGGCAACTACCTCAACACGGACGAGTACCTGGCCTACACGATCAACTCGGCGCGCGGGTCGGTGGAGCTGCAGCCGTTGATCCAGTATCCGGATCCCAGCACGGGCGATGCGGCGACGCAGACACCGTTGACGTTGAGCGATGACGAGTTCGGGGCGCTGTTCCCGACGACGGCGTTCCTGCGCATCGTGAACCGGCACGGCTTCGCGCAGTTCACGCGCATCGACGGGGTCTCGGGGTTCGCGAGCCATACGATCAACGTCCTGCCGGCGCCGATCCAGTTCAGCCCGTCGCAGCCGTGCGGGATCGAGGGGTGGTGCGAGGGGTGCAGGGTGAACGTGGTCAACGGGGTGTGGTACCGGATCGAGGTGGATCCGGCCGATGCGGGGCGCACGGACCTGGTGCGGTACTTCGTGACCCAGGACGGGCAGTCGATCGACGCGTCGCGGGAGGTCGTGGTGCCGTACGCGTTGGACCTGCAGATCTGGTTCCGGGTGGCGGAGCCGCCGGCGGGGGGGGGCGGGGCGGCCTTCGACATGAGCCTGGATCCGAACGTGCCGGCGGACACGGCGACGTTGATCCAGCTCGGGGCGGCGGTGAACCCGCCGGACGGGACGGCGACGGCGCAGCCCGAGGCGATCCGGACGGCAATCGTGCGGCTGACGGTGCGGACGAGGATGGAGGATCCGAAGTTCGCGCACCAGCCGCGGAGCGGGGTGACGGGGCGGATCCGGTCGTTCGACGTGGACACGAGGACGTTCGGGGCGGCGCACGTGCGGACGTACACGACGGAGGTCGAGATGCCGAACATCTCGTACGCCAACCTGGGGATCACGTCGGGGGCGGCGGGCGGAGGTCCATGATGGGATTTCGCGCAAAGGGCGCCAAGGATGCGAAGGGCGCGAAGGGGGGGGGGCAGTCGGGGCTGGTGTTGATCATCACGCTCTTGGTGGTGCTGGGGCTGTCGTTGATCGGGGCGATCATCATGGAGCGGACGCGCACGGACACGGCGACGTCGGGGAGCCTGCGGGCGGCGGAGCAGACGTCGTACGTCTCGGAGATCGGGACGATGGTCTCGATGCGGACGTTCGCGTTGAACTATTCGATGTACCGCAAGTGGATGACGATGGGCACGCGCCGCAACAGCTATGCGTTCGAGCGCGCGTCGTTCGACACGGGCGTGGCGGGGGCGCCGGCGACGTTGATCGACAAGACGGGCGTGTTGCCGGGTTCGCTGGGCTACTCGGACTTGCGGCCGGACTACGACGTGCTGGTGAACCGGCCGTACGAGTACGGGGATTCGGCGGGCTATTCGGTGTCTGGGACGCAGGGGGTGAGCTTCTGTTTCCGGCGGTACACGTTCACGTCGGCGGCGGAGTTGGCGGCGACCACGGGTCCCGCCGGTCGTCGGGACTCGCGGGCGGTGATGCGGGCCACCACCGTGATCGGACCGACGGACTGCACGATGTAGCGGGGAGGAAGGGCCATGACGAAGCACAACACGAACATCCGGGTCTGGGGCGTCGGGGCAGTGGTCATCCTCGCCGGGCTGGGGCTGGCGCCGTCGGCGGCGCGGGCGCAGCCGGGGCCGTTCGAGACGACCTTCTCGCCGTCGCCCAACGTCCTGTTGCTGCTGGATACGTCGGGGTCGATGGAGTACCTGCAGCACGAGCACAAGGTCCCGTGCTGCATCTCCTCGGATCCGCTGTGCAACGACCCGGCGAAGCGGACGCGCTGGATGATGGTGCAGGACGCGCTTCTGGGGCCGGTGACGGACGAGAGCTTCGTGTGCCGGCGGTTCTGGGCGGGCGAGTGCGTGGAGCAGGCGGACGCGGACGGCAATCCGGAGACGCCGTCGGCGTGCGTGCTGGCGCCGGGGGCGGGCCATCCGCGGTTCTTCATCCCGAACGGGACGACGGTGCCGGGGACGCCGTGGGTGATCCCGCAGTTCCAGGAGTACGGCAAGCGCGACATCCCGTACGGCATCCTGGAGCGGTACCGGGAGCGGGTGCGGTTCGGCGCGGCGTTCCTGGACTCGTTGTACGGGGCGCAGACGAACGACATCGACTCGATGTATTCCTACCAGAACGTCTACGGCGAGCCGCGGATCTACCGTGGGATCCAGATGGACGTGGGCATCCGCAAGGAGGAGGACGTCGCCAACCCGCAGATCTTCGGGGGCCTGGTGTACTGGGACGGCGACGACCAGCCGATCGGGGAGCTGAACGCGGAGGTGCGCAAGGAGATCGAGGAGTCGTTCCGGTACTGCGGCAGCCCGATCTCCGCGGCGTTGGAGGACGTGCGGGACTTCTTCGAGAACAACCCGGTGAACAAGCCCGGGACGTTGGACCGCTATGCGGCGTGCCGCGAGCGTTCGGTGGTGTTGATCACGGACGGCTACCCGAACTCGGGCGAGGGGAATCCGTACCTGACGTCGCAGATGGCGGCGCGGGCGTTGTACACGGCGTTCACGCTGCGGGTGCCGTTGTACGTCATCGGCTTTTCGCTCTGTCCGGGGGCGTCGAGCGAGGGGATCGAGATCCGGCGGATCCTGCACGACATCGCGTGCGAGGGATGTCCGACGGGCGACGCGAGGTGCCTGGCGCCGTGCGACATGATCGAGGCGAACAACACGGACGAGCTGATCGCGGCATTGGACCGCGTGCTGTTCGTGAGCTCGGGCACGGGGGTCACGTCGCGCACGCTGGCGACGACGACGAACCAGGTCTCGGCGGACGACCCGGCGGTGGTGGTGCAGTACCAGTTCAACACGGGGCTGTTGCCGTCGAGCGACGTGCCGTGGAAGGGGCTTTTGGAGCGGACGGCGTACGTGTGCGATGCGACGGGGGAGGTCAAGCCCGGGCCGGCGTCGTTGTACACGGACTTCGGGGCGCAGCTCGACGCGCGGGCGGACATCCGGCAGTTGAAGACGGTGACGACTCCGGTGACGGGGCCGCGCAATCCGCCGTTCGTGGCGCCGGTGGCGCTGGAGACGTTCGACACGACGAACGCGGATCTGGACGCGGGCGAGCTGGGCTGCCAGGGGGGCGAGTGCACGGATCCGGCGTTCGTGACGGACACGGTCAACTACATGCACGGCCGTCCGGGGACGGCCCGTTTCGGCCGGCGTCTGGCGGACATCTACCATGCGTCGGTGGCGGTGGCGGGGCGGCCGAACATGGAGATCCCGATCGTCTCGTACTTCAAGTTCCAGGAGGACGAGTGGGATCGGATGCAGATGGTGTACACGGCGACGAACGACGGGGTGTTGCACGCGTTCCGCGCCAACAACACGACGGACGCGTCGGAGACGGGCGAGGAGGTCTGGGGCTACGTGCCGAACTATCTGCTGCCCAAGGTACACCAGCAGATCGAGACGGGCCACATGACGAACCTGGACCTTTCCCCGGTGGTGCGCGACCTGCGGGTGTTCAAGGGCGCGAGCACGACGGCGCTCAACGACAAGTGGATGACGGTGCTGGTCGGGGGCTACCGGCAGGGCGGCTACGGGTACTACGCGCTGGACGTGACCGATCCGGAGGATCCCGAGCTGTTGTGGGAGATCACGCAGGACACCGACGACATCGCGACGGTGACGGATCCGGCGGACTACCGGGACATGGGGCTGACGTACGGGACGCCGTTCATCGGGACGGCGTTCGTGCCGGACGAGGATCTGTCGGGTGGCCCGCAGCTCGGTGAGGTTTCGGTGGTGATCTTCTCGGGCGGGCGGCATCCGGACCGGCCGGTGGACAAGACGACGGACCTGTACGTGGTTTCCACGACGAGCGGGCGGCTGATCCGGAAGCTCACGCCGCGCTTTCCGATCTCGTACGGGTGCGCGGGGGACTGCGTGGCGAAGCCCGAGTGCTGTGCGCAGCTCATCACGACGCCGGTGGGCTACGGGGCGATCCCGGGGCTGGTCACGACGCGGGTCTTCGTCGGCGACGATCGCGGCCGCATCTGGCGCGCGGACCTCGCCTCGTCCGACCCGGCGGAGTGGACGCTGGACCTGTTCTATCCGCACCCGGACAAGCCGCCGGCCGATCCGACGCCGGCGTACCTCATCGGGTCGCAGGTGACGTTCCCGCCGGCGATCGCGCTGGACCGGGACAACCGGCTGGTGATCGTGTACGGCACGGGCGACATCGACGACACGGGCCGGATGGACGAGAACTACGTGGTGTCGGTGACCGAGCGCATCGAGTTCGACTCGGGCGCGGGCAAGTACATCGGTCGGGCCTACCACAACTGGACGCTGTGCCCGCTGGACAACGGCAGCACGACCTGCCTGGACCTCGACTCGATCCCCCGCGCCCAGGACAAGGCGATGCAGGACGGCGAGAAGCTGACCGGGGTGCCGATCGTGTTCAACAACACGGCATACTTCTCGACGTTCGTGCCGCTGTCGGATCCCGCCGACGCGTGCCAGATGGGCGAGGGTCGCATCTGGGGGGTGAAGTTCGACTACGTGGACAAGGCGGAGACGGACGACGTGGGTGACTGGTCGGGGCTGGACGAGGACGGGATCATCCCGGGCGGAACGCAGCATCTGTTCGTGGCGTTCGACGAGACGTACGTGGCGGGGCTGACGGTGTTGCAGCGTCCGTCGTGTTTCGACCCGAGCGTGGGGTCGCCGCCGATGCCTGGGCTGGGCAGCTCGTCGCACGAGGTGTTCGAGATTGTGGCGCAGGTGAGCCAGCGCCAGCCGGGCGGGGGTCAGCCGGCGTACCAGCAGGTGCCGTCGGTGACGATCCGGATCCCGACGCCACCGATCATCAACTACGCGGACTCGTGGGGCGCCGTCTTTGAGTAGGTCGATCGGGGAGGAGGGGGCGGGGCGAACAGGGAACAGGGAACAGGGAACAGGGAACAGGGAACAGGGAACAGGGAACGGGGAACGGGAACTAGGAACTAGGAACTAGGAACCAGGGACACGGAACTAGGTGGGGGCCGGGAGAGGGCAGGGCGCGGAGGATGCGGGGCGGACTGATGCTGGCGGCTTGCGCGGCGCTGGTTGCGTCGGGGGGGGGGTGCGGGCGGGACGCGGGTCCGCCGGCGAACCCGCCGATGCCGGTGGTGGTGGCGGCGCCGCCGGTGCCGTTGGTGGCGGCGCCTCCGGCGGGTCCGCAGCCGTTGCAGGCGGCGAAGGATCCGGTGATGTCGACGGCGATCCCCGAGGGATTCGCGCGGGATCCGACGACGGCGGAGACACCGGAGGCGGCGTGGGTGCACGTGCGGGGGCGAGCGAAGCTGGACGACGTGATCGACTTCTACACGCGGTATCTGGAGCCGGGGACGCCGTCGGTGCCGGCGGCACCGGGAGCGCAGCCGCGGTGCCGGTCGTGGGCGGTGGGGCCGCGGCCGGGGTGCACGGGCGAGGGCTGCATCGGCCGGACTTGTCTGGACCGGGAAGGCGGACTGATCATGTTTCCGCGGCAGCACCCCAAGCCACCGGGTTCGCCGGCGGCGGAGGTGAACGTCTCGATCACGACGGTGGGCGGGGACGTGCGGATCACGATCGAGAACGAGTCGTTGATGGAGCTGGTGCGGCAGAACCTGGCGGACGAGCGGTCGGGGCCGGCCGGGCAGGATTTGACGAAGTACCGGTCGATGGAGGAGCTCCCCCCGGAGCTTATCGACTGAGCCGAGCGGGCGCGGCGGAGGGCGGACATGGACCAGCGGTGGGTGACGGGACGAGCGACGGGTCGGGCGGCGGAAGGTGCCGGGGCGAGAGGGAGGAGACCGATGACGACCGACGGGAGCGGGTCCGTGGGGCGTTCGATCCGGATCATGCTGTGGCTGCCGGTGCTGGCGGGGTGGTGGTCGGGCTGCGACGGCGGGAGCGACGCGGTGGGGGCGGCGGGGGAGGTCCCGCCGGAGATCGCGAGGGCGACGTTCGCGGAGGAGTCGTGTTGCGACGACCCGGCGCCGTGCCAGGACGAGTTCTTCTGCAACGGGGCGGAGACGTGCAACTGCTGGGGTGACTGCGAGCCGTCGCCGGCGCCGGTGAATTGCGACGACGGCAAGTCGTGCACGACGGACTCGTGCGACGAGAGCGTCGACGGTTGCGTCTACGTGAACCTGTGCGACGACGGCGACGACTGCACGATGAACGTGTGCAATGCGGACGGCACCTGTTCGTTCCCGCGTTCGCCGCTGCCCGGCTGCGGCGGGTGCATGACGGACGGCGACTGCGACGACGGGAATCCGTGCACGAACGACTCGTGCAACCGCGGGACGGGGATCTGTTCCAACCCGAACGCGCCGTTGGGCACGACGTGCGACGACGGGGTCTGGTGCAACGGCGTCGACGCGTGCGACGCGGTGGGGGCGTGTGCTCCGGGCGTGAGCCCGTGTTCGCTGGTGTGCGAGACGTGCGACGAGGCTACGACGACGTGCGACGTGCTGGCGGGCTGGTGCCGCATCGCGGGGGCGTGCTATGGGGCGGGCGCGACGAATCCGGGCAACCCGTGCGAGTCGTGCCAGCCGGCGGTGAGCCAGTCGGCGTGGACGGCCAAGCCGAACGGGACGGCGTGCAACGACGGCCAGTACTGCACGTTGACGGACGCCTGCAACGGCGGGGCGTGCACCGGCGCGGGCGCGCGGTGTCCGGTGACCGGGTGCGTGACGGGGTGCAACGAGACGGCGGACGTCTGCACGTACGCGTTGGCGGGGACATCGTGCAGCGACGGGCTGTGGTGCGACGGGCCCGAGGTGTGCAACGCCGCCGGGGCGTGCCTGCCGGGGAGCAACCCGTGTTCGGCCGCCTGCCAGTCGTGCAACGAGTCGCTGGACCTGTGTCAGGTGTCGACGGGCTGCCTGATCGGCGGTGCGTGCTACGCTTCTGGGGCGACGAACCCGGCGAACCAGTGCCAGTGGTGCGACCCGGCGACGAGCGCGACGGCGTGGACGAACAAGCCGGGCGGGACGGCGTGCAACGACGGGCTGTACTGCACGCTGACGGACACGTGCAGTGCGGGGGCGTGCAACGGGGCGGGCGCGCGGTGTCCGGTCGGGGGGTGCATCGCGTCGTGCAACGAGATCACCGACGCGTGCAATCCGGCGGCGGCCGGGACGATCTGCGCCGGAGCGGCCGGGGCCTGCCAGACGGACGGGGTGTGCAACGGGACGTCGACGACGTGTCCCGGGACGGCGTTCCGGCCGGCCACCTACATCTGTCGGTCGGCGGCGGCTGGGGGCTGTGACCTGGCGGAGTACTGCACGGGGTCGACGGCGGCGTGTCCGGGGGACGTGTTCCAGCCGAGCACGTTCACGTGTCGCGTCTCGGCGGGTGCGTGTGATCCTGCGGAGAACTGCACGGGTGGCTCGGCGGTCTGTCCGGTCGACGTCCTGCGACCGAGCACCTACACCTGCCGCGCCTCGGCCGGCGTGTGCGACCTTGCGGAGAATTGCACGGGGAGTTCGGCGGCATGTCCGGCGAACGCGTTCCAGCCGGCGACGACGGTGTGCCGGGCGGGGGCGGGCGGGTGCGACATACCCGAGAACTGTCCCGGCGGGGCGGCGGCATGTCCGGCCGACGCGTTTCGCGGCGCGGGCTTCCCGTGCCGGGCTTCGGCGGGCGCCTGCGACGTGGCCGAGACATGCCCGGGCGGGGCGGCGGCGTGTCCGGCGGACGCCTACGCGCCGGGCACGACGGTCTGCCGGGCCTCGATCGGCTCGTGCGACGCGCCGGAGAACTGCCCCGGCACGGGCACCGCGTGTCCGGCCGACATCTGCCGTGCATCGGGGACGACGGGGTACTGCGCAGCGGACGCCTACGCGTGCACCATCGAACCGTGCAACGGAACGTGCGGGGCGGGGGCCGTCGGGTGCACGACGCAGATCAACGTGGGGTGCCTGATTGGCGGGGTGTGTTACGCCGAGGGGACGGTCAATCCGTCGAACCAGTGCCAGTGGTGTCAGGGTGCGACGAGTCGGGTCGCGTGGACGAACCGGGCGCTGGGCACGGCGTGCGCGGCGGACACGCACGCGTGCACGGCGGACCAGTGCGACGGCGCGGGCGCGTGCACGCACCCCATCACGTCGTGGGCGACGAACGACCTGTGCAACGGCAGCGGTCTCACGCCGAGCGGCGGCGGGGCCTCGATGGCGTGGACGGGGTCCGGGGACACGTACTGCGGGCACGACAACTACACCTCGACCTGCGGCGGGGGCGACGCGAACGGCGACCAGATCGACCCCGACCTGGTGCACTACTTCGACGTCCCGACGGAGTATGCGAGCTACCGGTACCGGGTCGAGGTGGCGGGTCCGGCGGCGTTCAACCCGGTGCAGTACTACTACCAGAACGCGGCGGGGTGCGGCGTGGGTGGGTACTACTACTCCTGTTCGGATGCTGGTCCGGCGTCGTGCTGGACGTGGCGGGCCGGCTCGCTGGCCAACGACGGGGACGACGCGTGCCAGCGCGACCTGTTCTTCCCGATCGGGCGCAACTACGTGGTCGCGGACAGCGTCGGCGCGGGCAACACCTACCAGATCCGGGTCGACCGTCGGGCGGCGAACACGGGGGATTGCAGCGACCCGCCGTTGCCGGAGATCCAGCTCGGCGGGACGTGGCTCGGGAACACCTGTACGTCGACGACGAACTGGCAGACCAACATGCCGTACTGCGTCCAGAGCACCTACACGCTGGCGTACCGTTTCAACTTCTACCACATCAACCATGCGACGGCGCCGTTCAACACGTTGAACCGGGGCTACGTGGCGTGGGTGGACGGGACGGTGACGCCGAGCGGCTTCGACAACACGCTGTTCTTCGCGGTGAACCAGTGCAGCGACCCGTGGTACCTGTTCTCGTGCGACAACAACACGTTCCACTACCAGAACGGCTCGGTGGGCAGCGGCAGCCTGATCGCCACCGGGCGCATCCGTCCCGGGTGGTGGGCGGGGCTTGGAGTCACGTCCTATCCCAACTGGGGCTGCGGCAACTACACGCTGCGGGTGGAGCGGGACGAGGACGGTGACAGCATCCAGGATTCGCTCGACGGTAGCAACGCCCTGATGCGGGGGTCGACCTCCGCGACGGCGGGGGAGGGTGGGGCGATTGCGATCCCGGCGTGGCCGTGGGCCGCGCACGGCCAGAGCTACGACTACCCGAACAACTCGCTGACGGCGCGACCGGGGCGGGAGGTCTACTACTGGCGCACGACCACATCGACCAGCAACCTGCGCATCCGCATGTATCCGCGGATCCGAGGCGACGTGTGGACGGGTGCGCCTTCGTTCCTGTGGGACGGCGTGGTCTGGGCCTACACGCCGACCAGCGTCCGGGCGTGGTGCCGCGGCTACGGATGGTTCTGGACGACGGCCGGCGCCTGGGCCGGGTGTGACGTCTACGGCGACGGCGGGTACGAGGAGCTCTATCTCGAGAACGCGCCGGCCAGGACCTACGTTTTCGCGGTCGATTCCTACTATTCGACGCCGCGCGGCGGCTGGTACACGATCGAGTTCGTGAACTGACGGGGCGGCGGAGGAGCCGGGCGGTGTCGAGGAGAGGCGCGATGACGGTGAAATCGGTGACCCGGGCGACGATGTCCGTGCTGCTCGGCCTGCTCTGGCTGGCGGCGACGGGCGTCTCGTGCAGCGAGGAGTGCTCGCGCAGCAGCGAGTGCGGGGCGTGCCGGCAGTGCGTGCATGGGAGCTGTTCGGCCATTCCGGGATGCGGCGAGGATGCGGAAGGGGGCGCCGACGGGGATGCAGACGGGGCCGAGGACGGCGTGAGCGACGAGGCGGAGGTGCCCCCGGGCGACGAGGGGGGCGGGCCCGACGGGGATGCCGACGGGGGCGACGACGACGGCACGGGCGCAGACGGGGACGGGGACGGCGGAGGCGACGACGGCGAGGACACGCCGACGGCGGTGTGTCCCAACGGTTTGTGCGAGGAAGGCGAGTCCTGCGACACGTGCACGATGGACTGCGGCGCGTGCCCGCCGCGCTGCGGGGACGGGAGCTGTCAGCCGGACTACGAGTCGTGCTGGGACTGTGCGGAGGACTGCCCGACGTGTCCGCCGGTGTGCGGGGATGGGGCGTGCCAGGCGCCGGAGCTGTGTTCCGACTGTGCGGCGGACTGCTGCGGCGGCGGGTGCGGGGACGAGGACTGCGCGGGCACGGAGACCTGCGAGACCTGCTGGCTGGACTGCGGCGCGTGCGCGGCGGTCTGCCCCAACGGGCTGGTCGAGACCGGGGAGGAGTGCGACGACGGGAACTCGACCGCGGGTGACGGCTGCGAGCCCGGGTGCACGTTCACCTGTCACGTTGGCGACGCGTGCGAGGACGGGAATCCGTGCACGGAGAACTTCTGCGACACCACCTCGCACCTCTGCGGCGCCCGGCCGGGGACCGACGGCGTGCCGTGCGGCACGGGCGACATCTGCACCGGCTTCGGCACCTGCCTCTCCGGCTCGTGCTACAGCTCGACGGCGCTGAACTGCAACGACGACGAGCCGTGCACGATCGACACGTGCGAGGTTCCGGAGGGGTGCATCCACACGGAACGGCCCGAGGGCTCGTCGTGCGTCGATCCGTTCTACTGCATCACGGGCGAGACGTGCCGCCGCGGCCTGGACCTGGTGCTGCGGTGCCGCGGCGATCTGGGGACCAGCCCCTGCAACGACGGGAACGTCTGCACGACCGACATCTGCGTGGAGGAGACCGACTCCTGCGAGAGCGAGATTCCGACGTACCGCGCGATCGAGTGCGGGGGGACGACGGGCGGCAGCACGATGGGCCGGCCGAACGAGTACCGCAACATCGTCTGTCCGGACGGAACGCACCCGGCGCCCGGTGCCGACGCGATCAGCCAGGTGACGGTGACGGCGGCGGGCACGCTGAGCGTGACGCTGAATGCGGCGGACACCGAGCCGGGGGCGACGGTGTACCTCCTGAGCGACGCGTGCCTGATGAGTTCGTGCCTGGCGAACAGCACGACGACGGCCTCGGCGACGGTGACGGCGGGGACGTACTACATCGTCGTGGACACGAGCGTCGGGGGTGGGATGTGGGACCTGACGGTGTCCTGCCCGTAGCGGCGGACATCTGGAAGGGAGCGGGAAGGTGGAGAAACACCAAGGTTGGGGCCGGCGAGCGGGCCCGCGGGCCGCGGCGTTCTTCCTCGCGTTGGCGACGGCGATGGGTTGCAACGACGGGAGCAACGACGAGGCGCGGGCCGTCCAGGGTCTGACGTCGGCGAACGAGACGGCGACGGCTCCGGCCCACGTGCCGGGCCCGGCGGACGAGCCGCCGCCCTGGGCGGCAGGGGAAGCGATCTATCCGGGACGGGTCACCGTGCTGCCACCGGGGGAGGGTGAGACGGCGAGCATGACCCTCATCACTTCCTCGCCTGAGCTCGCGGACCTGGGTTGCGAGTGTGCCGACCCGGCCTGCCGATGCAAACCGCTCGACGGCGGCAACTTCGTGTGCAAGACGGCGGACGAGGAGAGCTGCGCATGCTCGTGCGGCGGCGGGCGGGTGCTCACGCCGGAGGAGATCCTGACCAACGGTCACGACTCCGACCCGACCGGCATCGGCGGCGGCCAAGCCGTTCTCATGCCCGGCACTCCCGACCAGCCCGTCGTTCCGTAGCGGACTCCTCCGACCGAGCGGCAGCGACAGCCGCGGGCTGAAGCCCGCGGTTCGGTTACTGGGGCGGTTCAATCCGGGGGGGCGGGGGGGAGGGACTTGCGGCCGGGGGCTTTCTTGGTGGCGGCGGCCGGCTTCTGGGGCGCGACGGGCCTGCCCAGGGCGGGGAAGCGATCGTTCGGCTCGAGGACCAGCGGCAGGGCGTCCTCCATGGACTTGAGCTGGATCAGGTCCAGCTCGTCGCGGACCTCCTTGGGCACCTCGATGAGGTCGGGGCCGTTGCGCTCGGGCAGGAGCACGCGCTTGATGCCGGCGCGGTGGGCGGCGAGGATCTTCTCCTTGACGCCGCCGATGGGGAGGAGGCGCCCGCGGAGCGTGATTTCGCCGGTCATGGCGACGTCGTGCTGGATGCGGACGCCGGTGAGCATCGAGGTCAACGCCACGAACAGCGCCAGGCCGGCGCTGGGGCCGTCCTTGGGGATGGCGCCGGCGGGAACGTGGATGTGCAGGTCGCTGTTCTCGAAGATCGACGCGTCCAGCCCGTAGCGTTCGGCATTGGCGCGCACGTACGAGAGCGCGGCCTGCGCCGATTCCTTCATCACGTCGCCGAGCTGCCCGGTGAGGGCCAGCTTGCCCTTGCCCGGCATCCTGGTGGCCTCGATGAAGATGATGTCGCCGCCGGTGCTGGTCCAGACCAGGCCGGTGGCGACGCCGGCGATCTCGGTGCGTTCGGCCATCTCCGAGGTGAACCTGGCGGGGCCGAGGTACTCGAGCAGGTCGTCGGTGCGGACGGTCGCGGGAAGCTGGTCGTCCTTGAGCGTGCCTTCGGCGATCTTGACGGCGATGCCGCGGCAGCAGCCGGCGATCGAGCGCTCGAGGTTCCGCACGCCGGCCTCGCGGGTGTAGGTGTCGATGATGCACTCGATGGTCTCGGGCGGGATGATCAGCCTCTTCTCGTCGAGGCCGTGCTCGCCGAGCTGGCGGGGGAGGAGGTGGCGCTTGGCGATCTCGAGCTTCTCGCGGCGGGTGTAGCCGGGGAGGTCGAGCGTCTCCATGCGGTCGCGCAGGGGAGGGGGGATCGGATCGGGCAGGTTGGCGGTGGTGATGAACATGACCTTGGAGAGATCGAAGGGGATTTCCAGGTAGTGGTCGGAGAAGCTGTCGTTCTGCTCGGGGTCGAGGACTTCGAGCAGGGCGGCGGCGGGGTCGCCCCGGAAGTCGTGGCCGATCTTGTCGACTTCGTCCATCATGAACACGGGGTTGCGCGTGCCGGCCTTCTTGAGCTGCTGGATGATCTGGCCGGGGAGGGCGCCGACGTAGGTCCGCCGGTGCCCGCGGATGGCGGCCTCGTCATGGACGCCGCCCAGGGAGATGCGCACGAACTTGCGGCCCAGGGCGCGGGCGATGGAGCGACCGAGTGAGGTCTTGCCGACGCCGGGCGGCCCGACCAGGCAGATGATGGGCCCCTTCTTTTCGGGCTTGAGCTTGCGGACGGCCAGGTACTCGACGATGCGCTTCTTGACCTTTTCGAGGCCGTGGTGGTCCTCGTCCAGGACCTTGCGCACGCCCGGGATGTCCATCTGGTCCTCGGTCTCCTTGCGCCAGGGCAGGTCGAGGATCCAGTCGAGGTAGGTGCGGGCGACGGTGTACTCGGCGGAGCCCATCTGCATCGACTTGAGGCGTTTGAGCTGTTTGTTGGAGGTTTCGCGCGCCTCGTCGGGGAGGTCCATCTTGGAGATCTTCTCGTCCATGCCGTCGAGGTCGCCGGACTCATCGGCGTCCTCTCCCAGCTCTTCCTTGATGGCCTTGAGCTGCTGGCGCAGCATGTACTCGCGCTGCGTCTTGCTCATTTCCTCGGAGACCTGCGAGCGGATCTTCTCCCTCATGCGGAGGATCTCAGCCTGGCGCATAAGGACGCGCAACACCTTGCGAATTCTCTCCTTGACGTCGACGGTCTGGATGAGGTCGGACTTCTGGTCGATGGGCATGTCGAGGTTGGCGGCGACGAGGTCGGCGAGCTGGCCGGGGTGTTCGATGGAGTCGATGAGGGACAGGGCCTCGCGGGGCATTTCGGGGGTCAGCTCGACGACTTCCTTGGCCGACTCCTTGAGCGACATGGTGAGGGCCTCGGTCTCGACGTCGAAGACGACGACGTCATGGAGGCGGGAGACGCGGGCCATGAGGTACGGTTCGCGGGCGACGACCTCGTCGAGGCGGATGCGGACGCCGCCCTGGAGGATGACGCTGAGGGAGCCGGACGAGTGTTTGATGACCTTGAGGACGCGGGCGGCGGTCCCGAAGGGATACAGCTCGGAGGCGGTGGGGTCGTCGGTCTTCGGGTCGCGCTGGGCGAAGATCGCGACGTAGGGCTCGGCGGATTTCTCGAGGTCCTGCACGAGCTTCAGGGATTTGGGGCGGCCGACCTCGAACGGCGCGACCGCGGTCGGGAACAGGAGCGCGTTGCGGATCGGCAGGATCGGCAGCCGCTCCCCGAACTTGAAGTCATCCGGCGAGATCGGATTCAAGGTGGCCATGTCCAGTCTCCCATCCCGTTCCTTTGCCATCGTTCAGCCTCGCCCCCGGTTCCGCCGGGTCTTTCGTGTCGCATAAGACATATTATGTTTCATTCGCCGACCAGCTTCCGGAGCCGTTCGATCTGCTCCTTCGGTCCCGCGAGTACGACGACGTCCCCTTCCCGCAACGGCATGCTCGGGTCGGGGGCGACGAGCGAGATGCGTCCGCCGCCCGGGGACCGACGTCGCATGCTAATCACGGCCACGCCGAAACGCGACCTCAAGTTCAGCTCGATCAGGGTACGGCCGACGAAGCCCGGGGGGATGGCCATTCCTTCGACGGCGTGACCCGGCGGGACCTCGACGAAGTCGGTGACCAGTTCCGAGGGTTCGTCGGTGCCGCTGCCGGAGGTGGCGGAGGAGTGGTCGGAGCGGGCGATGAACTTCATGCCGCTGTCCTTGCGGTCGAGGACTTCGCGTGCGTAGAAGGAGAGGACGTCCTTGCGGGTGACGCGGCCGACGAGGACGCCGGCGCCGTCGATGACGGGGAGTTCGTCGGCGTCGATGTGGCCGAAGCGTTCCATGCAGGTGGAGAGGCAGTCGGCGCGGGTGACGGAGACGGGGGGAGCGCGCATGACGTCGTAGGCGAGGAGGAGGCCTTCGACGCCGTCTTCGCGGAGGAGCGGGCCGACTTCCTGGAGGGAGACGGTGCCCAGGAGCTTGCCGTTCTCGTCGACGACGTGCTGGACCATGGCGCCGCCGTCGAGGACCTTGTGGACGAGTTTGGACAGGGGTTCGCCGCGGCCGATGCGGTCGGCGTCGGCGGTGACGAGGGCGGCGACGGAGGTCTCGTCCATGACGGAGGACTCACCGACGGGCCTGCGGGAGCGACCGCCGTGGCGGCGGAGGCTGAGGGTGTGGATGGTCTCCTTGGAGACGGCGGAGGCGGCGACGACGGCGGCGCCGGCGGCGAGGATGCCGGGGAGGAGCAGGGCCGGTTCGCGGGTGAGTTCGACCAGCAGCGCGACGGAGGTCAGGGCGGCGTGGGTCGCGCCGGCGAGGACGGCGACGGCGCCGAGCATGGTATACGCGCCGGCGAGGGCAGCGGGATCGCCCAGTTCGAGCCGGGCTGCGCCGGCGGAGAGGGCGGCGCCGAGGGCGCCGCCCATAACGAGGGTGGCGACGAGGGTGCCGCCGGCGCCGCCGGAGCCGAGGGTAATCGACGCGGCGAGGAGCCTCCAGGCGACGAGGCACGACGCCATGGCGATGGCGCCGGGGCCGTAGGAGGCGAGGTCGGCGAGGGACGCGCCGTAGCCGTGGCCGACGGCGCGGGGGAGGACGAGGCCCATGGTGCCGACGAGGAGGCCGCCGAGGGCGGGGAGCGCCCAGGACGGCAGCGGGACCGCCTCGAAGACCTCTTCGGTCACGGCCAGCACGCGTCCGAAGGCGGCGCCCACGACGCCGGCGAGGATGCCCAGCAGGGCGGCGAAGGCGACGGCGCCCCAGCCCAGCGGGCCGAGGGCGGCGGGCAAGCGATCGATGGCGACCAGCTCGACGGCGCCACCGGTGCCGTGGAGGGCGGCCCGGGCGGCGAAGGCGAAGGCGGCGGCGACGGCGATGGGGAGCAGGGCGCGGCGGTGGGCCGCTCCCAGGAGGACCTCGGCAGCGAAGAGGGTTCCGGCGATCGGGGCGCCGATGACGGCGGCGATGCCGGCGGCGGCGCCGCAGGCGACGAGGACGCGCAGGCGTTGGCCCTCGACGCCGAGGGATCTGGCGGCGGAGCCGACGGCGCCGCCGGCATGGACGATGGGGCCTTCGGGGCCGACGGCGCCGCCGCCGACGACGACGAAGAGGGAGCCCAGGGTGCGGACGACGGCGCGGGGGAAGTCGACGCGACCCCCGCGGCGGCCGATGTCGTCGATCAGCTCGGCGGCGTTGAGGGCGGCGTCGCGAGCGCCGAGGAGGCGGACGACGAGGCCGCAGGCGAGGCCGCCGAGGGCGGGGATCAGGAGGCGCAGCCACCAGGGATGGTCGCCCAGGTGGGGCACGATCTCGACGCCGCCCCAGACCAGGCGGCAGCCCTCGCCCGCGACGACCAGGACGGCCCAGGTGAGGAGGCCGACGGCGGCGCCGAGCACGGCGGCGAGGGCGACGGTCCCGCCGAGCTCGCCGCCCAGGATCCGGTCCAGGGCGGCGACGGGTCCCGGGCGTCGGACGGCGGAGAGGTGGGGATCGGTGGCGAAGCGGGGAGGGTCGGAGGGGCGGACGCCCGACGCGGAGGGGCGCGGGGGGTCGGAGGGGCGCGCGGGGGGCTGTCGGGCTTCGTTCGTCACGGGCTACCTCGACGGGGCGCCGGCCGGTGGGAAGGGGCGGCTGGGGGGAGGCGGAAATGAAAAATGCAAAACATGCAATGAGAAATGCAAGACGGGTCGAGCAGGCGGCGGGGCATCTTGCGGCTTGCAGTTCTCATCTCCCCTTCCCCTGCCCTTTTCCGACGGCCTCCAGGTACTGCCGCACGGCGGGAGCGACGTAGACGGCGTCGAGATCGAAGTGGAGCAGGGCGCGGGCCAGGGCGAGGGCCTCGTCGTCGGCGGTGAGGTTATCGGCGAGGATGCAGACCGGGCGATCCCCGAGGCGGCACAAGCCGCCGGGTGCGCGTGCATCGCCGATCTCGAGCCGTTCGCGGCGCACCTCCAATCCCACGGCCTCCGCCACGCGCTCGAGCTGCTCGACGAGGCGTGCGGGTTGCGCGAGCGACCGAACCGAGTCGCGCGCGTGCGTCATCAGGCAGAATATGCTAGTTTTCAGGTGGCCCGTGCAAGGGCGAGGCGCAATTCGCCGGGGGGACCGAGGAAGGGGCCGTGCATGTACTGTCGCTCGTACGCTTCCACCGACATCGGACGCCGCCGGCAGATCAACGAGGACTCGTTCCTGCGTTCGGACGAGCTGGGCCTGTTCGTGGTGGCGGACGGGATGGGGGGCCATGCGGCGGGCGAGGTCGCGAGCCAGGAATCGATCGACGCGATCCACAGCATGGTTTCGGGGGGGGTCGACGTGATCGTGCGTTTCAACGAGCATCCCGAGGGGATCGAGGAGGCGCGGAACCTGACGCGGCTCCTGGAGTCGGCGATCCAGTCGGCGGCGTTCCTGGTCTTCGGGATCGCGCAGCAGTCGCCGGCGCGGCAGGGGATGGGGACGACGATCTCGGCGTTGCTGATCGCGGAGGGGTTCGGGGTGACGGCGCAGGTGGGCGACAGTCGGGTGTACTGCGTGCGCGAGGGCGACGTGGTGCAGATGACGGACGACCACACGCTGGTGAACTGGCAGGTCAAGCAGGGTCTGCTGACGCTGGCGGAGGCGCGACAGATCACGGACCACAACGTCATCACGCGAGCGGTGGGGAGCCACGAGTACGTGCAGGTCGACACGCAGATTTTCCCGGTGAAGCCCGGCGACCGGTTCCTGCTGTGTTCCGACGGGCTGCACGGCTACCTGAAGCACCCCGAGATCCCGAAGGTGATGGAGTTGGGGCTGGAGCGGGCGGCGCGGCGATTCGTGGCGATGGCGAACGAGCGCGGGGGGAAGGACAACATCACGGCGTTGGTGGTGGAGGTCGAGAGCTACGGCCGGCTTCCGACCGACCCTGGGCTGCGGCACGTCCTTCCGAGCGCGCGGGTGGGGAAACAAGCATGAGACCACAACTGTCGTTGTTGCTCCTGCTCGTGGCGGGGTGCGGGGCGAAGACGGGGCTGGAGGAGTTGGATGCCGGGGTGGAGGCGGTGGAGGTGGAGGAGGTCGTCGATCTTCCGCCGACGGCGCGGTGTCCCGACGCGGAGCTGTGGACCTCGCCCGGCAAGCTGACGGTGATCGAGGGCGGGGGTTTCGACCGGGAAGGCGACCTCGAGTACGAGTGGCTCTTCGGCCTGTCGCCGGCGGGGTCGACGGCGACGCTGTCGCCGGTGCACACGTCGTACACGAGCTTCACGCCGGACATGCTGGGCGACTGGGTGGTGCGGCTGGAGATCACGGACTCGGCGGGCCAGGCGGACACCTGCCAGTGCAACGTGCACTCGGTCCCGAACCCGCCGACGGCGCTGTGTCCGCCGGACGTGACGGACGCGCGGGTAGGCGTGGGGGTGACGCTGGAGGGGGACGGCGACGACGTCGACGGGACGATCGTGGGATTCCTGTGGAGCGTCCGTGCGCAGCCCGAGGGGTCGCATCCGACGGTGGTGCCGCCCGACGCGGCATCGACCCTGTTCACGGCGGACGTGGAGGGGGAGTACGAGGTCCGCTTCGAGGTCATCGACGACTACGGGTACCGGGGCCAATGCCTGGTGAACGTGACGGCCACCGGCGCCCCGCCGCTGGACTGTCCGGAGGAGGAGTACTCGACGCCGACGCGCCGGGCGTTCGCGATTCCGGCGATCCCGGTCCTGAACGGCGACGCGGTCACGTGGAGCTGGGGGCTTCTGAGCTGGCCGTCCGATTCGGCGGGGCCGTCGCCGGTGCCGCCGGACGCGGCGAGCCCGTCGCTCACGCCGGACAAGCGGGGGCGTTACGTGCTGCGGGCGACGGCGACGAACCTGCGAGGTCTGTCGTCGGAGTGCGAGGTGGTGGTGAACGCGACGCCGAGCGGTCCGGACGCGATCTGCCCGGCGGAGGCGTGCACGGTGCCGCTGAACACGATCACGCTGACGGGCAACGGCGTGGACGACGGGACGATCGTGGGGTACCACTGGGAGCTGAGCACGCTGCCGGAGGGTTCGGCGGCCGATCCGCCCTCCCCTGTTGACGGCGCGACGACGAGCTTCTTCCCGGACATCGCGGGCCGGTTCGGGATCACGTTGACGGTGCAGGACGACGACGGGAACCGCGGGTCGTGCACGTTCGAGGTGGTGGCCGTCCCCTCGGAGGGCCTGCGGGTGGAGATGTACTGGAACCCGCCGGACCGGTCGTGCTCGACGCCGGACTACCCCGTCGGCTGCGATGCCACGGACGTCGACCTGCACCTGCTGCACCCGGCGGCGACGTCGTGGATCAGCGGGCTGGACTGCTACTATGCGAACTGCAACGCGAGCTACGGCGCGGTGCTGGAGTGGGACGCGCCGGGAGCGGAGGACAACCCGCGGCTGGATCTGGACGACGTCGAGGGACACGGTCCGGAGAACATCAACATCGACGACCCGGTCGTCGGCTCGGAGTACCTGGTGGGGGTTCACTACTACGACGAGGCGGGGTGGGGGCCATCGCAGGTGTACGTACGGATCTACTGCGCCTCGACGAGCGGGGTGTGCGAGTCGGGGCCGCCGGTGGATTTCGGACCGGTGACGCTGGTCAACGGCGGGCTTGGGGGGATGGAGGCGAGCGACTTCTGGCGGGTGGCCGCGGTGACGTGGAACGGCGTCACCTGCTCGGTGCGCTCGCTGGCGAGCGCGGACGGCACGCCGAACATCACGACGCACGGGGTGGTGCAGGCGGGGCGGTAGGGTAGCTGGTAGCTGGTGGTCGGGGAGAGGCCGCCTGCACAGTGACTCCTCCCGCTGCACGGGGGGCGGATCGAACCGGGCGGCTACCGCGTCCCCGAACGCCCTTCCGGACACGAGTAGGCGTACCACACCACCTGATCCCGGGGGTACTCGAACTCCACCGTGCCGACCTCGAACGACCCATCGATCCGGTAGTCGGTGTAGTCGGGGCTGTGCCGGTACGCCCAGCCGACAAAGAACTGCACCGTGTAGCGACCTGGAGCGGCGGGACGAGGGAGCGTGCACGCCGTTTCAGGGTCGCATTGCTCGCGTGACCAGATCTGGCCGTCCCAGTCGAAGAGGAGCCCGTGGTTCGGCGCAACTTCGAACACAGTTCCGATCGCGGGCGCCACGACGTTGCAGCCGGGCTGACAGTCGGTACACGCGCAGTTCAAGTACTGAGCCTCCAGGGCGTCCGGTGCCAACTGGCGCCCCTCGAACCAGACCCACTCCTGCCACTCGCTCTCGTGCGTAACCCCGGCGTCGTCACGCCAAGCCATACGATTCTCCTGCGCGTAGATCGCCTCCTGGGTGCAGTCCCCAAGTTCGTACGACAACAGGAAGTAGACGTGGCCATCGGGGATCTCGCCAAGCTCGGGAAAGTAGTCCGGGAAGTCATCGACGGTGCCCTCGCATCCATCCGCGCAACCCGCAGCCGCTGCCACCAGGGCCCCGGATAGCAGAACGGCTCGCATGTCGGATCGGCGGCCTCCTCGCGGGCACCCAACTGCGCCCTGCGACAAGCCCCTACGGGTCGGGGAAGACATCGTCCTCGACTCCGTGCTGCACGACCAGGCTGTAATGCTGGGGATACGCGGCGATGCCTGGCACCGGCGTTACCGCAATCCTGTACCATCCAATCTCGTAGCCCCCGCCCACACGATCCGCGGGGACGACGAACGTCATCTCCCCGGCACTCCGATGCCTCCCGTCGGCGGCGACCGCACTTTCGGCGATGTCCGGCGAGCGTACCTCGGAATGTCCGTCGAAGGTGTCAGTCCCGTCCGCACACAGGGTGCCGGTCGCGTCCTCGGCACGCAGCGAGAGGGTCACGGCATCCCTCCTCCCGCCTGGGTACCCGACGGCCGTCACCCCGATGAGATCCCCCTTTCGCGCCTGGACCCAGTAGTAGTCCCGGTCCGAGGAATCCAGCAAGACGCCTGCGCGCTCTGTCCATTCGCCTGCGTCCAGATCGGAGATCCTGCACGACCAATCGGCTGACGTGTCGCTGTCCCCGGCCGGACATCTGTCGCGCGGAATTGTCCCCCGGGTCTCCGTCCACACCACGTAGGGCGCGGTCGTCCCGGGCGAGAGATCCGCGCCATCGACCGCGAAGAAGTACCGGCCCGCGGCGTCGGCTATTTCCGTCTCGAAGCATTCCGGGCCGCACGCGCCCAACCCCGCCGGAACGAGGGGGCTCCGCGGCACCTCCACCTCGCTCGTCTCGCCCTGTCGCCGGCGAAACACGCGGACACCGGATGTCGTCAGCCCGGGGGTCTTCACGGTAACCAGGAGACGGACGCCCGCTGGCACATCAACCGCGAATCCGTCGCGATCTCCCGTCACGACCCGCCCCTGGGCACGACCTTGGTGGGGCGCGATGGCTGCGGCGGAGCCCCAGGACGGGTCCGGGTAGTCGTCGACCGACGGATAGGCTACTAGTTGGTATCCCCCGATACGAGAGGCGTCCACCCGGTATGGCCACAGCCAGCTCTCGATCGTGACCGCCCACGGAGGAACAACCCGAATGAACAGTGGAACCGCGTCCGGGGTTTCGTTCAGCGTCACGTAGACCTCGTCGCCCAGGACCCCGTCGTTGCGGGCGATCCGCCGCCAACCGCCGTCTGAGGCGTCGAAGCGCCACACCTCCAGCACCGTGTCCGTCGCAAGTGGATCGTCGGGCAGCACGCGAATGCGATACGTTCGGTCCCGCACGTTCGCGCTGGCGCGCAGCACGAACCAGTCCGAGTCCCACCCGTGGTCGATCCTGCCTCGCGTGGCCATGGACGGGAACTCGAACGCCGAGCGCACCTCCCCGCGACCCCGCGTCGATGTGCGATCGTCCAACGCATCGAGGTAGATCCCGCGCCGGCCCTGCCTGACGACAGGATTGAAGGCTCGCCAGATTTCGAATGCGTACTTGTTCGCGAAGGAACCGTCGGTCATGAAGCGATAGAGGCTATCTGTCGTGCTGCTCACTCGGGTCGTCGGCGCGAGGCCGACCCGCAGGACGTTCACGTGCTCCCGAAAGGCGCCCGACCGGCCCGCCTGGACGACGAGTCGCTCCATGATCCCCTCGAACCAATCCATTCCTTCAGGCACCGGAACGGGTGCAACGAAGCCTGAGGAGTCACGATGGTGGCACTTGCGAATCGGGTCATGGCGAGTTCCACCAAGCACGCACGTCTCCGGGAGCGTCGAGTCGCAAAAGTAGCTGTCCTCGGGATCGTCGTCTTCGGGACTCGCAGCACACGTGGCCAACCCGTCCTCATCCACTCCGGCCAGCGGGTTTCCGCCGAACGTGGCGCCTACGTTCAGTGAACACGCGCGGATTCGATCCTCGATGCTCACCGTGTTCACCGGCACGTCCACCTTCCCGCGATCCTCGCTGATTGCCCAGCCGAAGTAGTTGCCAGGAGGCGCCCGCGACCCCTCGTTGTTGCCGTGCACCATGTGCGAGAACTCATGAAACACGATCCGCATGAGCCCCCAGTTGTACTCCACTGGATTCCATGCGTCGTCGTGGCGGACGCACGCGTCGATGTCAATCTCTCGGACGTCCACCGTCTCCGGAGATGCGTACTGTCCCCACAACGCAGCGCTCGGCTCGGTTACGCCCGAGCCGCAGGTGTCCTTGGCACAGGTGCCCGTGGCGTCCATGGGAGCGTGGAACTGGCAGTAGTGGGCGCCGTACTGCGTGCCGCAGTAGGCATCCCCGCCCGGGCCCGACGAGCAGAGGCTCTCTCTGTCGGTCGGCGGATATCCAAAATTGCGACCGTCGCAGGTTCCCGGTGGGGTACCCGCCCGGCGCGCACACGTCCAGCAGTGCTCATCGACCGAGCATTGCGCGTGCAAGCCATGCGGCGCTGCGTACGTCCGGAAATAGGTCGGCGGACCACCGGGCCCGCGAGCCCATGTATCGAGGAAGTACGATTCATACAGGCCCCGCAGGTAGTGGAAGAGGTGGTAGATGTTCGCCTCCTCCTCCGCGTTGTAGTACCACGGAACATATGCCGGGTCAGGGCTGACCCGAATCGGCCCGGCTCCGGGAACATACTCGAACGGCAGGCTGCGCCATAGCGGGTCTGCGTTGATGTCGCCCAGTCGTTCCTGGGGGGTCCACTGCTCGAAGAATGGACCCCGCAGCGCCACGCGCAACATCGTGCCGGGCGCAATTGCGCAGGTACTCGGAATCCGCCCAGCCCCATCGGTGACGCAGAGCGCCTTCGGCCGGGTCGGCCCGGGCGGAGCGGAAAGATCCGCGTCCTCGGAATACACGTTCGTGTACGGCATCGGCTTCCAGGAAACGCCTGCGGGCCGCCAGGACCGGCGCATGGGGTCGGCGGCGAACTCGATGGACCTCGCCCGCTGGTTGCCGTCCCGGTCCCAATACACCTCCCCGGCAACCGCGTCGATCCACAACACCCGCAGTTCAGTTCCGTATGGATTGCGCACTCGCACCTCGTACAGCAGACGCGCGCGTCCCCACCCCGTCCCGTAGAGGAACGGGGTCCTCGCCGGCGCGATCACTTCGCCATCCGCGATCCCGGCGGCGTCCAGGGCGAGCTCGTTCGCCTTCGCAGCGGAGATCGAAGGCGTCAGTTGCGGCAGCGCCGGACTCCACCGCGCCCGCAAGCGGAAGACGCGCGCCACGAGCTTGCCATCTGCCACGCCTGACTTGAGGACGAACAGGGTCACGAAGTCCCCGAGCACGGGGTACACCACCTTGCCCGCTCCCCCGTCCGCGACCACCACGCGATTGAACGTCACCGCGGACCCGGTCTCCTCGGGAACTACGTCGGCGAGCACCAGGGCATCGCCGGCGAGAGTGCTGCCAAGTCCGAGCGCACCGGCGCCATCGAGGGTCCGCAGGGCTCCAGCGGACGGTCCGTCGGCGACCGCACCGGCCCGGAACAGCGGCCCCACGACGTTCCCAAATTCGGCCAGCCACGCCGTCGCCACTTCAACGTCCGTCCCCGCCACGGGATCGTCGTTCAGACCGGTCAGATTGGCCGGCACCCCGAGCGCCGACCATTCCACCGAAAGCCGCCCGTGGCTGAGTTCGAACGCGGAACGCCACGCCTCGATCTGCGAGGCGTCCGGCTTCACGGCCACTTCTTCGTTCGCCGCGACCACCGCCTCCTGTCGCACGAACTCCTCCTCCAACGTCCGGCCGGCGAGCGCGTATCGAATATCGGCCAGCTCGTCCAGCGTGGCCCGCGGCACCCGCACCGCGTCGTACGGCCCGGCATCCGGGTCGGACGGGTCGCCGATCGACAGCCCGGCTTTGATCTCGGCCACCCGGTCAAGCCGGATCTCCGCCGCAGAGGGCTCCGTCGCAACCGCGATCGGCACCGTCACCACGCGAGATCGCCGGACGACGACCGGTCGGCCTTCAGGCCGTACCTGCATCTCCACCTGCCCGCGCGCCTCCACCTCGTACGCCCCGGCCGGCAGCGAAGCGCCATCGTCCCCCTCGCCCCGCCACTCCAACTGCACGGGAATCGAGATGGCGTCCGCGGTGCATCCCTCGAAGTCGAGGTACTCCCGCCCTTCGAATCGGCGCACCGACACACCGCTGCTGAGCACCGACGCCGACCACGAGGCGAAGAAGTTGAACCGCCGGCTCTCCAGCACGCACGCCCCGCGCCCGGGCGCGATCTCCACCGCAAAGGCGAGCTCGGCGACGTCGAAGATCCCGTTCCCGTCGGCGGGGGTGATGGTCGACGGTGTAACGCTCAGATCGGCGATCGACACGTCGGTGCGGCAGCCCCCACCCAACGCGAATTGCCCGCTCCCTGTTTCGTCATCGGCCGGAGGGGGGGGGTTATCTGACCAGCAGGAGACCGCAGCCGCGAAGGCGCCGACGAGCCCGAGCAACCCACTCCTCCAACTGGAGCTAATACGTCCTCGTCCGACTGCGTACGCCATGACACCCCTCCTGCGACGCGCCGCGACATGCCTTCGCCACCTTTGAAAGCCGACTTGCCTGCGCGACGCACGCCAACATGAGGGTACGATGCGCTGAGCAGGGTCGCAAGACGTTTTCGCGAACTTCTGCGTGCCCGGCACGGGGCGTCGACGCAGCAGCCTGCGCAGCAGGCGTCGTGGTGCAGCCGGCGCCTTCAGGCGCCGGTCTTCTCCGCGGCGTCGACCTTCTCGCCGGCGAGGCGCAGGTACATGCGGGCGGAGCGGCTGGCGGGGTCCTTCTCGAGGACGGCGCACCACAGGGCGATGGCGTCGGGCTTGCGGCCGGCCTTCAGGAGGGCGATGCCGAGCTGGATCTTCGCCTGCCGGTACTCGGGCTTGATCCGCACCGCCTCCTCGTGCTGCTTCGTCGCCTCCGGCACCCGCTGCGCCTCGGTCAGCATGTTGCCCAGCCGGACGCGCAGGTCGACGAAGTCGCGGAACAGCACGATGGCCTTGGTCAGTTCCTCGATCGCGGCACCGAGAGCATCCCGACCTCGTGGGTGAGCGGCCTGGACTGCTACTATGCGAACTGCAACGCCAGCTACGGCGCGGTGCTGGAGTGGGACGCGCCGGGAGCGGAGGACAACCCGCGGCTGGATCTGGACGACGTCGAGGGACACGGTCCGGAGAACATCAACATCGACGAGCCGGTCATCGGGTCGGAGTACCTGGTGGGGGTGCACTACTACGACGAGGCGGGGTGGGGACCGTCGCAGGTGTACGTGCGGATCTACTGCGCCTCGACGAGCGGGGTGTGCGAGTCGGGTCCGCCGGTGGATTTCGGGCCGGTGACGCTGGTCAACGGCGGGCTCGGGGGGATGGAGGCGAGCGACTTCTGGCGGGTGGCGGCGGTGACGTGGAACGGCGTCACGTGTTCGGTGCGTTCGCTGGCGGCCGCGGACGGCACGCCGAACATCACGACGCACGGGGTGGTGCAGGCGGGCAGGTAGGTAGCTGGTAGCTGGTGGCTGGTAGCTGGTGGCTGGTGGTCCGGACTACCAGCGACGAGCGACGAGCGACGAGCCTCGCCTCACCCCGATCGACCGGTCTGGCGGAGGGAGCGGCGGGAGCGGACGTCGGCGAGCAGTTTTGCCAGGAGCGGCGAGTTGGGTTCGTAGGACATCGCGAGGGAGAGGTTCAGCTCGGCGCCCTGCAGGTCGCCGGCGGCGAGGGCGTCCTTGGCGGCGCGGTAGTGCTGTCGGCCGGCGGGGGTCCCGAGGGTGTCGTCGTCCGACTTCGGGCGTGCGGCGTCGATCTCGTCCGTCAGGCGGAGGCGACCCGCGGCCAGTCCCGCGTCGTACGAGCGTCGCAGGTCGGGATCGATGAGCACGCGGTAGGCTTCGGTCATGCGCTTGAACAGCGCGTAGACTTCGGAGCGCACGGGCTCGGGCGTATCGCGGTGGCGATCGGGGTGGAGCTGGGTGGCCCGCCGGTGGAAGGCCCTGCGGATCAACTCCTGTGGATCGGCGGAGCTCACGCCGAGGACCTGGTAGTAGGACGACTGGTCGAGCGCCTCGAAGGCCCGATGCACCGACGCCGCCCATTGCCCGAACGCAGGGTCTGCCACGGTTCTCCCGCCTAGCCCCCGCCGAAGAGCGTGATGCGGACCCGCTGGGCCTTCTTCGTCCGGTTGTCGAGTGCGGTCGCGCTCAGGATGCCGTCGGTGTTGATCTCGAAGGTGACCTTGACGACGACCTGGCCGCGCGGCATCGCCGGCAGGTCGAGCAGGGTCATTTCGCCGAGGACGGTATTGTCCGCGACCTTTGGCGATTCGCCCTGGCAGACGCGGATCACCACGGTGGTCTGTTCGTCGGAGGTGGTCGCGAACAGCCGGCTCTGCTCCACGGGCACCTGGGAGTTTCGCCGGATGATGGCCTCGACGTTTCCGCCGACGGTCTGGATGCCGAGGGTCATGGGTGTGACGTCGAGGAGCACGGGAGCCGGCTTGGGGGCGGCGGCGGTGCCGGCGAGGATGGAGGCCATTGCCTCCTGGGTGAGGGGCGGCGCGGCGGCCATGGCGGCGGCGATCGACGGATCCGGCAACGGGGGACCGTCGGCGCGCATTCCCAACCGTCCTGCCGGCTGGCCCAGGTCGGCGGGAGGCTCGAGCGTGGCACGCAGTTCGGGAAGAGCCTGCGGGTCCATGCCGGCCGGGAGCGGCGCGACCGCGCCGAGGTCCAGCTCGTATGCCGCGGGAGGCGCCGTGGGGGCGTCGAGCGGCAGTGGCGGGGGCAGCAGGCCGGGCGCGACGGGTGGTGCGGGCGGTCCTCCGAGCACCTCGGGGAGCGGCGAGGACGCGCCGAGCCCGGCTGGGGGCAGCGGCGGAGGGCCGAGGCCGAGGGCGTCCGAGAGGGATGGAGGCAAGCCGGGCACGCCGGGGATCGGCGGGAATCGCCCCGAGGCCGAGGGTGGAGGAGGGGGCGTCGCGCCGAAGATTCCCGGGAGCGGAGGCGGAACGGCGCGTGGGGGGGGCGGCGGCTCCGGTGGGGGCGGAGGAGGGGGCGCCTCCTCGGTTCGGCGGGGAGCGAAGACCGGCGGGGGTGGCGGCTTGGGTGCTGCGGCGGCGCGGCCGAGGGCGAGCATGGGCTTGGTGGCCTTGGACGGGGGGACGGCGGGCTTCTCGAGGATCACGTCTGCTGCGCGGACGGCGCGGTCCTCGAGGTGCGCCGCCTGTTTCGCCTTGGCTTCGTCCTCCGCCTCCGCGGCGAGCAACGCCTCGGCGGCGGCGAGGCCCGGGTCCATCGCACCGTCGGCGGGGGCGGTCCGTGAGGCCATGACGGCGGTCGCATCGGCGAGCGCCTTCGCGTCCGCGGCCTCGGCGGCCGCGCGCACTGCGGAGAGCGGCACGGCGCGCGTGGGACCCTCGCCCCCGGCCGACGCCTCCGCGGCGGCCCGGATGGCGGAGAGCGGCACGGCGCGCGTCGGACCCTCGCCCAGGGAGGCCTCGGCGGCGGCGCGGACGGCGGACAGCGGCAGCGAGCGAGTCGGCGGCTCGGCCGCGCCGGAAGCGGGCCCCGGCCCGAGTGCGTCGAGGGAGACCATGCGGGTCGACTCGCTGGCGGCGGAGGAGGCGAGGCGTTCCATCGCCGCCGGCATGCGTTCCGGGGGCGGCCACATGGCGGGACCGCCGCCGAGGGCGAAGGCCTGGATGGCGGCGCCGAGGGACACGACGGTATCGGGCTGGACGTTGGCCAGCGGGGGGCGGAGGAAGTACTTGGTGACGCGTTCGCGCAGGAGGGGGACGCGGGTGGTGCCGCCGACGAGGATGATCTGGTCGATCGAGGTGAGGGTGCAGCCGGCGAGGCGGAGCGCCTCGTCGCAGACGTCGAAGCTGGTATCGACGAGGTCGCCGCACGCCTGGTTGAACTCGTCGCGGCTGAGCTCGAAATGGAAGTCGATGGTCTTGCCGGCCAGCTCGACGCCGCGTTCGGTGTAGCCCGCGACGAGCCAGTCGGAGAGCTGGCACTTCAGGCGTTCGGCGGCGAGGAACAGTTTCTGGTGGAAGGCCTGGTTCTCGTTGGGGTGGCGTCCGGTCGCTTCCTGGACGGAGTGGACCATGCGGTCGAGGATGCGGCGATCGAAGTCGTCGCCGCCGAGCATGGTATTGCCGGCGGTGGCGAGGACCTCGTAGACCTCGCCGCGCATCTCCAGGATGGTCATATCGAAGGTGCCGCCGCCGAAGTCGTAGACGGCGATGCGTTCGTTCTCCTTGGTGCGCTCCAGGCCGTAGGCCAGGGCGGCGGCGGTGGGCTCGTTGATGATGCGGAGGACCTCGAAGCCGGCGCGTTCGCCCGCCTGGCGGGTGGTGGCGCGCTGGACGTCGTTGAAGTTCGCGGGGACGGTGATCACGGCGCGGGTGACGGGCATGCCGGCGGCCTGTTCGGCGACCTTCTTCAGGTAGGTGAGGATCATCGCGGCGACGTCGGTCAGGGTGTAGGTGCGCCCGTAGGCATCGACGCACGGCGTGCCGTTGTCCCCGGCGGAGACGTGGTACGAGTAGGCGGCAGCGGCCCAGGAGTTCTCGTCCAGGCGCATGTCGCGTCCGATGAAGCGTTTGGTGGAATAGAACGTGTGTTCGGGATCCAGGACGATGCGGTCCTTGGCGCGCTGGCCGACGAGGATCCGGCCGTCGGGCAGGAGGGAGACCACGGAGGGGATGATGCCGTGCCCCTGGGGGTCGCGCAGCAGCCGCGGTTTTCCGTCGGGCATGCCGATCGAGGCGAGCGAGGTCGAGGTGCCGAGGTCGATACCGATGGCGAGTCCCTTGTCCACGGGGAGCAGGTTAGCAAAACCGCCGCGAACCTGCTACTGGGACGCGCGATGCCGGAAGGCGAGCGAGCGGCGATGGAACTGGCCGGAACGATGGCCGCCACCGCCGGGCACGCCTACCGCATCGTGCGACCGATCGCCCAGGGCGGGTTTTCGGTCGTTTTCCGCGCCCGCCGCTCGGACCCCATCGGCGAGGAGCGCGAGCGCGACGTGGCGATCAAGGTGCTGGATGTCGAGCATCTGCACGACCGGCTGACCCGCGCGCCGCCGGCGTTCCTGGATCCCGACGCGCCGTTGCCGCAGCAGATGGCGGAGGTCCGCGAGCGGTTCCTCAACGAGTCGCACCTGTTGCGGACGTTGCGGCATCCGAACATCGTGCGGGCGCTCGACGAGGGGGTCCTGCCGCCGGCGTTCGGGCGGGCACCGTTCTACGTGATGGAGTACCTTCCCGGCACGGACGTGGGGGAGATCGTGCGGCTGCGGGGGCGGTTCGAGCGAGGGACGGCGGCGGCGATCACGGGTGCGGTGCTCTCGGCCCTGGGGCATCTGGGGCGCAAGGGGGTGGTGCACCGCGACGTGAAGGCGGCGAACGTGTTCGTGCAGCCGTCGGCGCGGGCGGCACCCGGAGCCGACTCGATCCGGCTGATCGACTTCGGGCTGGCGACGGCCGTCTCGCGGAGCGGCGGGGGCGACCGCCTGCGGCTGCCGCACGACGTGCGGACGCGGCCGGGGATGCTGTGGGGGACGCTGGCGTGGTGTCCGCCGGAGCGGCTGGCGCCGTTCCTCACGGAATCGGCGGAGCAGGCGAACGAGGCGCACCTGGACCTGTGGGGTGCGGGGCTGCTGCTCTACCTGTGCCTGACGGGGGTGCAGCCGTTCGAGCGCGAGCATTTCGCGAGCGACACGGAGCAGTTCGCGGCGATCATCGAGGGTCGGCTGCCGGCGCCGCGCGAGCTGGTGCCGTCGCTGCCGGCGAGTCTGGAGGCCATCGTGCGCAAGGCGCTGGCGGCGCGTCCGGCGGAGCGGTTCGGGAGCGCGGGGGAATTCTGGGAGGCGTTGCGGGAGGCGGTCTAGATCCCTACCAGAGGTAGCCGAAGGACACGGTGGGGATGAAGATCATGTACTGGCCGACGTCGTTGTCCCACCACTCGCTGCTCATCGGGAAGTGCAGCATGATGTCGGCCATGAAGCGCTCGCCGTGGAGGCGGATGCCGAGGAGCAGGGCGGGGATGTTGAGGTCCTTGCCGTCGCTGCGCTCGGGGGAGACGGCGGTCCCGGACGGGTCGCGGCACACGCCGGCGGCATCGGCCGGGCTGTTCTGCGGGCAGGCGAAATCATCCCGCGCGGTCACGGCGAAGTGCTCGAAGCCGAGCATCAGGCGCGCGAAGCCGGCCAGACCGATCGAGCCGTAGATGTAGGGCATCACCAGGAAGTCGGTGTCGAAGGGCTTCGTGTGGCAGACCGAATCGGTCGTGTCGGCGGCCGTTGCGAGGTTGTCCTGGCACTCCTCCGCGGGCCACTGGAGGGCGGGGATCATGAGGAGGCCGATGTCGAGCTCGGCGAGGTCGTTCCAGATGCTGAAGAGGGGGCCGAAGCCCAGGAACATCATGTACTCGAGGCCGAGGTCGGACATGGGCCAGAAGCTCTTGTAGAAGGGGAAGGCGATCTCCGCGAGGGCGGCGATGGACATGTAGTCGTTGTGGTAGAAGGCGTATTTCGCCGCCAGCTCGAGGGTGAAGAACGTCAGGCCGCCGCTGATGTCGACGTCGCCGTTGATGCCGTACTGGATGCCGAAGCCGCCCATGTAGCCCAGGATCTGGGCGAACATGTCGCCGTCGCGCAGCGGCCGGGCGGTGGGACGGATGCCGGCCTGGGTGCGGCGGGGGGGGGCGACGGCGGGGGGGCCGGCGGGCTCGGGGGGGGGGGCGGGGGTGACGGGGGGGGGGGGGGGGGGGGGGGGGGGGGGGGGGGGGGGGGGGGGGGGGGGGCGGTGGGGG
>JACRCX010000107.1 GCA_016218815.1 Deltaproteobacteria bacterium | reverse complement strand
TGCGGATGCGGATGCGGATGCGGATGCGGATGCGGATGCGGATGCGGATGCGGATGCGGATGCGGATGCGGATGCGGATGCGGATGCGGATGCGGATGCGGATGCGGATGCGGATGCGGATGCGGATGCGGATGCCGATGCGGATGCGGATGCGGATGCGGATGCGGATGCGGATGCGGATGCCGATGTGCCGGACGTGCCGGATGCCCCGACGGACAGCGGTACGACCTGCATCGCAGCGGTTTCGCCCGGATCGTCCGGCATGAACGCGGGTCGCGCCTGCCTGAGCTGCCACGGACCGGGAAGAACCAGCCCGCCGATGACGATCGCCGGCACGCTGTACAACGCGGCGTCCGGCGGCACCGGAGTCGGCGGCGCCACCGTCGTATTCACGGACGCCCGCGGGACCGAAGTGCGCATGGTCACGGCCAACAACGGCAACTTCTGGTCAACGTCGGCCGTGAGCTTCCCGGGGGCGGCCCGCGTCAGCAGGTGCCCGGACGATGTGACGATGGGATCGTCGGTGACGACGGGCGACTGCAACAGCTGCCATACGTCCGGCATGAGGATCCACCTGCCGTAGCGCGACGGCGGATCAGGAGCCCTTCGGCTCGAACGGCGGGACCAGGGACAGCACGGCGATCAGGAGGTTGTCCAGCAGGAACGGCTTGTCGAACACCACGTCGGCGCCGAGCCGCCGGGCGTCCGCCTCAAGGGCATCGTTGGGGAAGCCCGTGATCACGATCGCGCGGAGCGACGGGTCGAGATTCCGGATCTGCTCCAAGGCTTCGAGCCCCGACAGGCCCGGCATGTGGACGTCGGTGACGACGAGATCGACCGAATCGCCGGGCTCGCCGCCGACCAGGGACCAGGTCAGGAAAGCCGCCAGCTCGGTCCCGTCCCGGGCCTCGGTCACGTCATAGCCGTACTCCCGCAGGGCCGTGGCCAGCATCTCCCGGGTCTCCTCGTCGTCGTCCGCAAGCAGGACTCGGGGCGGTTCCGTCGGCCGCGACATGCGGCGCCGGGCCGGCTCCACGGGCGCTGCGGCCGGCTCTCCGGAGGCCGTCCCTTCGCCGGGTTGCGACTCCGTTCTCCAGTCCCGCTCGTCCGACGATTCGTGGAGCATCATGGCGTTCACCTCTCCTCGCCGGTCCGCGTCGCAACAGTCGTGCCAGCGTCGCTCCCCGCGGAATCGCTCGGTTTCGGGTGGCACGGCACGAGGCACCGCGCCCGCGGTCGACGGCGTGCCCGCACCGCCGCCGTCCGGGGACCCTGCGATCCCGTGCGGTTGCCCGACGATCCGGCGTTCCGGGGAAGGACGCCCCATGCGCCGCTTGCGCGGCTGTCCTAGCGGTCCGGGGACGAGGCCCGCTCCCCGAACTCCAGCCGGACGGAGGCGATGGCGCCGTCCACGGGGACCACCACGGTGCCGCCGTCGATCGACAGTTCGGCGAGATCCCGCTCGCGCGCGTCGCACAGGACGGCACGTCGCACGGGCCGCGAGCCGTTCGACAGGCGCGCGACGGCGGCGCCGGCGGCGTAGCTGTGGAGGCGCACGATCAACCCCGACCCGCGCTGCGCCCGCTTGATCGCCGTGACGAGGACCTCGCCGTGCCCCGTCGAGAGCTGTCCGTCGGCGAGCGAGTCGAGGTCCGGCTGCCCGGGGAACAGCCACGCCCGGTGCAGCACCTGCCGCGCGAGCCGCGGCAGGTGGTTCGCGCGCCAGTCGCCCGTCTCCGTCAGGAACACGGCGTAATTGAATACCGTGGCCTCGTCGGTGAGCCCTCCGGCCGGGTGCGACGCGACCGGGAGGAAGCCCCAGGCCAGCTCGCGCGGCGCGTTGCGCAACGCCACCCACTCCACCGCCCCGGCCTCGTCCAGCGCCGCAGTCGCCGGGCCGCCGAGGAAGGCCGCCAGTCCGGTGCCGTCCTCCGGTCCCATCACGTGCACCCAACTTCGCCCCGGCCAGAACGTCGGCTCGTGCAACTTCATCCGCGGACGCACCGCCACCCCTCCCGGCACGTCCATCGCCAGCACCTCGGGCCGCAGCCGGGTCGAGAAGCGGCAGGCAATCGTCGAGCGCCTGCGCGCCGCACCCTCGAGGCGCATGCGCACCACCGGCGTGTCCTCGCGGAACCACAGCCAGCGCCGGAAGGCACGCCCGGCCAGCTCGGAATCGATGCGTACCTCCAGCAGCCCGTCACGCTCCTCGGCCACGATCCGCGCCGGCGCCTCGCTCGCCCGCAGCCGCTCGCGGAACCGCCCCCCGCGGTACTCGTGTCCCATCCGCCACAATCCGCCGCTCTCGCGGTAGACGACCAGGTCGTTGCCCGGCCCTTCGAGACGCTCGCGGCCCGCGCCGTCGAGCAGGCTCGTGAAGCACCCACCCAATGACTCGTCCAGCACGGCACGATAGCTCCGCGAACGGACTTCCAGGCGCCCGCCCTCCAGCGTCCATAACGGCGTCACGTGTCGCCCCGAGATCGGCGCCCCGCCGACGCGGCGCTCGACCTTCTCCAGCGCCCGGTCCGCCTGCCGCTCGGCCTCCTCCAGCGCCGGCCGCTGCTCCTTCTCCCACACGCGGTCCGGCGACGTCCCGGTGATGAAGTCGTGGTGGTTGGAGAGCACCACCAGATCCCAGCCCTTGCGCAACTCGTCCTCCACCCCTCCGTCCACCGCGCTCAGCCGCTCGGCCAGCACCAGTTTGCGTGTGATGCGGTTGCACGAACGTTTGGCCTCCGGACGGCTGGAGTAGAAGCCCATCCAGTACGGGTTGGGATCCAGCTCGAGTGTCGGGAGGCGTTCGCGGTGCTGCTCGACCAGCGCCAGGTAGTCGTCCAGGCCGGCGTTGACGGCGAACACGCCGGTCTCGGGGTAGGCCGTGCGGTTGTGGCGGTCGAGCAGGCCGACCAGGTCGCGGATCGGGCCGTTGAAGTCGCAGCCGATGGGACAGAACATGTAGGGCGTTAGCGCCTGGGGGCCGAGCTGCCGCACGAAGCCGCGGATCCGCCGCGCCACGTGCCGCCGCGTCCTCCAGGGCAGGCCCATCACCATGCCCATCCAGCGGATGACGCCGACATGCGCGAGCATGTCGCCCTGGAAGTAGGTGAACGCGTTCCAGTGCGCGAGCACCTCCGCCCCGTCGGGCGCGCGCCAGACGAAGTCCTGCGTCCGCTCCCGGCGCAGCAGCAGCTCGGCCGAAGAGCCCGGAAGGGGGAAGGCGGAGCGGCGACGGTAGTCGGTGCCGACGAAATACATCCCGTCGATGCGCGTGATCCCCGTCCAGTCGAAGCCGGCCGCGCGCAGGATCGAGGGCAGGGCAGGGGAGCAGCCGAAATCGTCGGGCAGGTAGGCCACCCGAGGTTCGGCCGTGATCCCGTTCTCCCGCAGCCACTCCTGGCCCAGGAGAAAGTCGCGCAGGATTGCCTCCGTGTCGGGGAGCGTCGCGTCGGGCGTCGTGATGCCGCTTCCCGTGAGGCGCAGCCGGCCTTCGTTGAGCAGGTCCCGCAGCTTGTCGCGGCGGTCGGGACGGCTTTGCCAGAACCGCTGCAGGAAGAACATGCTCTCGATCGCGAAGACCCGCCGCGGCTCGCGTTCCAGCTCGTCGAGCACTTGCTCGAAGATGTGCCGGATGCGCAGGCGGTAGTACTGTTCGGACGTGAACAGCCAGTTCGGATCCCAGTGGCTGCTTTCCCCGAAGACCAGCACGCGGGCGGCGTCGTCGGGGATGGCGAGCCTCCGGCGCAGCCCGGCCTCGAGCGGCGTCATGACGCCGGGCCGCGAGGCCGGTTCGTCCGCCAGCGCCGGCGCAGGGCCTCCGCGGCCGCCGTCGAGCCGGTGCACGCGACCTCCACGGGAACGCCGTCGGGCGCCTCCTCCCAGCACACCGGCTCGCCCGTCTCGGGCGCCGGGCGCTCCACGTCCAGCCGTGCGCGGGCGTCGAGCCGGTAGCGGCGTCCGCGCCATTCGATCTCGCGCCGCAGCGCCACGCTGGCGGCGACCACCGGCGCGACCAGCAGCAGCAGGAACGGCGCCGCGCGGACCCGCCAGCCCAGCCGCCCGCCGCCGATCGTGCGGTGCAGGATGCCGGTCGAGGAGGCGACGCCGAGGGGAACGAGGGCGCCGAGCGCGGCGGGGACCGGCCAGCCGCGCGACAGCGCGACGATCGCGACGACGAGGCCCAGCCAGAACAGGATGGGCAGCACGGCTGCGCGGAGCTTGAACTCCAGCGCCGGCAGTCCGCTGCGCGAGAACGCGAGCCAGCGCACGTACAGGCGCCAGAACCCGCCGAGCGACAGGCCGCGCTGGATGATGGGCACGCGCCGGGGCGCGACCACGTTGCGGAAGCCGGCGGCCTTGATCCGCGCGCCGAGGTACATGTCGTCCACGAGCTGTCCCTCGGCGCACTCCAGGCCGCCGATCGCCGCCAGCGCCTCGCGCGTGTACACGGAGTACTGGCCCATGACGAACGGCAGCTCGCCGCCGTTGCGCCGCTCCGTCGCCGCCGCCACGGGGCCGTACAGGCCGTTGAGCAGCAGGGCGTAGCCGGCGTCGCCCAGCGTCGCCGGCTCCTCGACCGCGACCACCGGCGCGAACGCGGACCCGGCGCGCGGGGCGGCGAGGAGGGTCGCGACGAGGGTGCGCAGGGCCTTGGGATCGGCGCGCGTGTCCGAGTCGGCGAACGCGAGGAGCGCGCCCCGCGCCTCGCGGACTGCCGCGATCATCGCGTGCAGCTTCCCGGTCCGGCCCGTCGGCGGTTCTCCCGAGATGACGATCCGCGCCTCGCACGGTCGGCCCGCTGCCCGGCGCTCGGCGATCGCCCGTCGCGCCGGCTCCAGCGCCGGCTCGCCCGCGTCGTCGAACACGAACAGCGTCTCCACCCACCCCGGGTAGTCGTTGTCCAGCGCCGCCCGCAGGTTCGCCTCAGCCCCGGTGTCGAGCCCCTTGATCGGGCGGATCACCGTGAGCGAGGGGTAATGCGCCGGTTCCGGGGGCGGCGGCCGCCGCTCCAGCGCCCGGCGCAGCGCGCGGTGCGACCGCGCCAGCTCGGCCAGCAGCAGCGCCGCCGCGCCGGCCAACAACATCTCCTGTGCCCCCATGGTTCATCCTCCGGACGGCGTCGCCATCAGCCGTCGGATCGATTCGAACATCGCCGGAAGCTCGTCCGCGGCACCGGAACGCGCCATCCACCGCGGCAGCGACCCCGCCAGATCGATGTGCATCTGGAACCGCACCTTGGTCGCCGCCCCGTCACGGATCGGCTGGAGCTGCCAGCTCCCCTCGTGATCGAGCACGCGGACGACGCCCTCTTTCTCCGCCGGGCCGGCGTCGCCGACCGCCTTGTAGACCAGCCACGTCGTGTCCCCGTCCTTCCCCCACTGCACGCGCAGCGTGTAGTCGCGGTCGCTCACCACCGGCAGGTTGAGGTGCTGGTACACGACGATCCGGTTCTCGCCGCGCTCGAGGACCCGGCTCTCGCTCACCCGCTCCACGATCCCCGGCTGCCGATCGTACGCCAGCAGCGCCTCCAGCACCTTCTCCGGCGGCGAGTCGAACTCGCCCTCGGCCGCCACGCGGATGATCTCCGACGCTTCGTCCTGGTACGCCGTCACCCCGTCCGTCGTTCCGATCTCCGCGAAGCCCGCGGAGGTCAGCGTCCGGCTCATCGGCGTCAGCTCCGTTCCCGCTACCGGGGGCGACAGCGGCAGCGGAACGACCGCCAGGGCCAGCAGCACTTCCCAGTTCTTCACGGCCCACCTCCGCCCGGCACGGCCCCCCCGCCGCCCGGCCCTTCCGCAAGGTAACCACCACCTCGCACCCGTCGTTCGCCCCCCGTTTGCCCGTTCCCTGTTCCCTGTTCGCCGGTTCCCTTCCCCGTTGACATCCCGGTTCCCCGTGCCGACCCTGGCGTGGGGCGGAGGCCCGGGATGCACGCAGAGTTGTCCGGCCCGCTGGTCGCCTTCGTGCTCGGGGCCGCCGTGGGCGCGGCGCCGTTCCTGCTGGGCCTGCTTCCGCGGGCGCGGCGCGGCGCCCGGCCGGACGAATCGGCGGCGTCGTCCGATCGGAGCGGTCGCCGCACGGTCCGTGTCGCCGCCGTATCCGCCGCAATCACCCTCGCGGTGCTCGCCGCGGGAGGCTACGCGGCCCTGCGCATGTTCCTGGGCAGCACGCCGATGGCGGCCGCCGACCCGGCGCAGGCTGTCGACGAGTTCCGCCGGACCGTCGGGGCCTCATGTCCCGCCGTCCCCCGCTCGATCGGCCTCCTGGGCCCGCCCTGCGGGGGCGTGTACGAGTACGAAGCCTCCGGGTCGTGGACGACGACGGCGCCGATCCTGGGCGCGGAGCACCGCGAGCTTCCGGCGACGGTGCCCGCCACGGTCCTGGCGGACGACGACGGCTGGAGCCTCGCGCTGCGCTACTTCGACAAGCACGTGACGACGCTTCGCTTCCGCGGCGGCGTCGGCCCGCACCTGGAGGAGTTGGGTGGCGAGACGGACAGCGTGCGTTTCGGCCTGCCGGTCCACACCGACGTGACCTGCGATCCTCCCGACGTCGTGGCCCCCGCTCCGCTGGGGACGGAATGGACGGCGGCCTGCGAGGCGGTGACGGGCGGCCTGATGGGTGCGTCACAGACCCTCCTTTCCACGGATACGCTGGTCGGCGTCGAGCGGCTCGACGTCGGCGGCACCCCGCTCGAAGCCTGGCACGTGCACCGCGAGACCCGGGTTTCCGGCAGCCAGAGCGGCACGGTCAGCCGCGACACGTGGTTCTCCACGACGGACGGCATGGTGCTGCGCCTGGAGCTGGAGGGGCGGACCGAGGGGTTGGCGACGCACGTCGAGACGATCCGGTTGCGCCTCAGGTCGCTCGTGCCGGACACGTGAGCCGCGGGCTCACACGCTCCAGAACGCCTCGACGAAGTCCATGTTCAGCGCGACGAACGGCAGGCCGGCAGGCTGCCGGCCCTCCATCGACAGGTCCTCGATCGTCACGTCGGTCAGGGCGACGAACGACTCGTCGGCCGTGCGGGCGGCGAGCCGCTTCACGCCCCCGCGGGCGATGCCGCGCAACCGATGGCGCGTACGCGTGAGGACCAGCACCGGCTCCTTCTCCTGCGCCATCCGCTGCTCATAGGCGGTCGGGAACGTGGGCGGCGGCAAGGTGGAGCTGCGCCGGGTCTCGTCGAAGGCGACGACGATCGCCGTGGCGACCAGCGACACGGTTGCCGCCTGCGACACGCTCTTCGAGGTGCCCTGGTAGACGGTGATCTCGGCATCGTCCAGCCGCAGGATCGACGCGCGATCGCCGGCCGGGCCACGCCCGCGCGCCTTCGAGTTGAGGTAGTCGAGCAGACGCGGCCGGGACGCCGCCGGAACGTCCGAGTAGTGCAGCAGGCCCCGGTAGTACGCGCCACGGGTCAGCAGGTGGACTCTCATCGGTTCGTTCGACATGCCTCTCCTCCCCGATTCGGGGATTGTACCGCACGTGCCCGCCAGGCTCGATTTTTCGGAGAACTACCGTCGCTCCCGCGGCGCGTGATAGTCTGCCGGACGTGAGCCGGACCGCTCCGCCATGGGCGCTGGCAGCGCCGCTCGCCGTCCTCGCGCTGGCCTCGTGCGCGCCCGCCGCTCCCGCTCCGCCGGCCGCGACCGCGCTCTCCGTCGCGGGAGACACGGGGACCATGTTCCCGCGGCTCGACCAGCCGGCCGTGCCCGTGGACTACGACGCGGACGGGGTGCTGGACGAGGTCGACGCGTGCCCGGCGACTCCCGAGGATCCGGACGGGTTCGCCGACGGCGACGGCTGCCCGGACCTCGACAACGACGGCGACGGGATCGCAGACGCGCAGGACCGCTGCCGGGACGAGGCCGAGGTGGTCAACGGCGTGGAGGACGACGACGGGTGTCCCGACCAGGCGCTCGCGCGCGTCGATGCCGATCGCATCGTCCTCGAGGACACCGTGCACTTCGAATTCGGGACCGCGGTGCTGCGCCTCGGCTCGCGCTCCGTCCTCGAGGACGTCGCTCGACTGCTTGTCGCGCACCCCGAGTACGCGAGGGTCGAAATCCGTGGCTACGCCGATCCGCAGGGCGACCCGGAGATGAACCTGCGCCTCTCCCAACGCCGCGCCGAACGCATCCGGGACGAGCTGATCGACCTGGGAGTCGAAGCCGGTCGCCTCGTCGCCATCGGCTTCGGCGAGGAAGACCCCGTCGCGCCCGGGGCGCGGATCCTCGACAACCGCCAGAACCGCCGGGTCGAGTTCGTGATCACGCAGGTTCGCTAGGGGCAGGTCGTCCAGACGCACGGGCCCGTGCAGGGGTGGATGATCGTGCCCTCCGCCCCCGGCTCGAAGAAGGCGCGGATCTGGTCCAGCGTCTCGTCCAGGTTGCGGACGGCGCTGTGGGCGTGGTTGTCCACGGCCGGCCGGTTGCCGGGGTCGGGCCGGCCGCAGCCGGGGTCGTACTGCATCAGTGCCGACGACCCGGCCGGCAGCGGCGCCGCGGCCTCGTCGATGCAGCACGGATGCGTGACCGACGGCTGGAGCAGCGGCACGCCGACCGAGCGGGCCATCATCTCGGTGGCCAGGTTCGAGACCTGGGCGTCGCCGATCGACTCCTGCCACAGCACGGTCTTGTCCCGCAGCCGCGTGATGTGCGTGATCGGATCGACGGGGTCCCAGAGGTCCTGCGTGGCCGCGTAGAGCACCTGGCGATCGACCGCGGAGGGGGTCCACATCCGGGCGACGGTGTCGTAGTCGTCCCAGTTGCTCGAGCGCTCGAGCATGGTGGTCCAGGCGCCGCCGGGAACGTGGAAGATGCCCACGTCGACCAGCTCCGAGTTGGCGACGAACGTGGCGCCCTCGATCCCGCCCAGCGAAATGCCGTAGTACAGCATGCGGTCCGGGTCGACGAGCGAGCCGCCGCCGGGCGCCTGGAGGAAGTCGGCGTTGCGGAACTGCGAGCGCATCAGGCGGGGCAGGGCGAGCGCGTTGGCCACGCCCTGCTGCAGCCGGTCGGTGACCAACGGGAACTTCCCGAAGTCGACCGCCGCCTCCGCCGCGTCCACCTCGTCGAGCGACCAGTCGTGCGACGGCTCGTTCGAGAGGCCGCGCCACTCGGTGCCGATCACGATCCAGTGCATCTCGTCCGCCAGCCGCTGCACGCTGTCGCCGTCGCGGTCGTCGCCCAGCGGCCATTCGGGCGAGTCCATCAGCCCGTGGCCGTAGATCAGCACGGAGAACGTCCCCGCCTCGGCCGTCTCCGCGGACTTCGGCACCACGACCAGGAACTTCACGTCCAGCCGCTCGGACTGGGCCACCGGCAGCCCGTCCGCGTCGTACTCGAACATCCTGTCCGGACCGATGAAGTTCACGATGGAGAACGACCCGCGGACGCGGCGCAGCACGTGCGGGTTGATGTCGGGGTTGGTCACGGCGTCCTCGATCTCCGCCGTGAACACGGGCTCGAAGTCCGGGTCGTCGGGGATGTCCTCGCGCGTCGCCGCCAGGACGGTCTGGAACCCGCGGTGGATCGACTCGTCGGAGGCCGTCCAGAAGTCCCAGGCCAAGGCCATGCTCGCGCGCGGGACACCGTGCCGTTCGAGGGCGTCGAGCAGCTCGTCGTAGTGGGGGAGCCAGGCGTCCAGGCCCTTGTGCGGGCTGCGTCCGTCGCGCAGCGCGGCGAAGCGGGGCAGGGGCTGCAGGTTCCCGCCGCCGCGCAGGCGGACGTCCGTGGTCAGCACCACGGCGTAGTGCGTGGCGAACTCGAGGGCCCTCATCGGTCGGATGATCATCGCGCGCGTCGCGGGGGACACCGCTTCCGGCGCGAGATCCAGCTCGGCGAACAGCGGGACCCGCTCGCCGGTCTCCACATCGATGAGCTTCACGGAGGCTCCGGCTTCCAGGCTGCCCGCGACGTCCGTCTCGCCGGGGAGCGATGCCGGGTCGATGTCCGCGTCCGGGAGGACCAGGACCAGCGGCTGGGCGGTGGAGAAGCCGTCGCGGTGGTTGAAGCGCACGAGGTCCAGCGGCGTGCCTTCGTCGGACACGGGCAGCAGGCCCTCGGGAATCGCCACGCGCCAGCCCGTCGCCGACGAGGGATCCTCGGCCATCAGGTGGATCGACGGGAAGGGCAGCAGCGGGGAATCGTCGAGCAGCCCGACGGGCGGCCCGTCATAGGGCGTGTCGCCGCCGGAACAGGACGCGAGCAGGGTGCCGAGCGCGAGCAGGGGAATCCGGCCCATCCTTCACCTCCGGGCGCGATTCTCGGTCGGGACGCCGGCCGGGTCAACGTCCGCCTCGCGCGGGGCTTGCCCCCCAAGGCGGCCTGTGGTTAGATCGGCCGCGAGCTCGGAGGCTTGAACATGTCGAGCGACGACGTTCGGAAGGACAAGCGCACCCCCGTCATCATCAAGTTCCGGTTCCGCAGTGCGACGATCGATGAATTCATCGAGCAGTACTCGCGGGACATCAGCCGGGGCGGGATTTTCGTCAAGCACAAGGAACCGCTTCCCGTCCGCACGCTGGTGAAGTTCGAATTCAAGCTCAAGACGGATCAACCCGTGATTCGGGGCGTCGGACGCGTCGTCTGGACGCGCGACATGTCCCACGCCACGCGCGATCGCCCGCCCGGCATGGGCATCAAGTTCATCAAGCTCGACGACGAGAGCCGCCAGCTCATCGAGAAGGTCGTCGCCGGCAAGGAAGTCGTCGACCTCGAGACGGGACCGCCCGGCGGCGACGACGTCAGCGGCGCCGTGGTCGACGACGGACTCACCGAGGCCGAGGAGAAGGCGCTGGAGGCCGTCGAGGCGGGCGGTACGCTTGCCGCGCCCGAACTGCCCAAGGAGCCGCCCAAGCCGATCTTCCCCACTGCCCCACCCGCCATCACCCTCCCCAAGGAGCCGCCCAAGCCCTTCGCGGCGGCTCCGGGGGAGAAGAAGGCGGAGGCCCCGCCCGCGGAAGCCAAGGCCGAGGAGAAGAAGGCCGAAGAGAAGGCGGAGGCCCAGCCCGCGGAGGCGAAAGCCGAGGAAAAGAAGGCCGAAGAGAAGCCCGCGGAAGCCAAGGCCGAGGAGAAAAAGCCCGAAGCGAAAGCGGAGGAGAAACCCGCGGAGGCCAAGCCCGACGAGAAGAAGACCGAGGAGAAGTCCGCGGAGGCCAAGGCCGCGGAGAAGAAGGCCGAAGAGAAGAAAGACGCGAAGCCGGCCGAGAAGAAGCCGGACGAGAAGAAGGCCGAGGCGAAGAAGGAACCCAAGCCGGCGGAGAAGAAGCCGGAAGTGAAGAAAGCCGAGGCGAAGAAGGAGGCGAAGCCGGCCGAGAAGAAGGCTCCGCCCAAGGTCGAGGAGGAGGAGGGCCGCGGAGCCTGGGTCACCTGGCTCCTCGTCCTGATCATCGTCGTCGTCGCCGTCTACATCTTCCTCAAGCAACGCTCAAAGGGCGAGGCGCCCACCACCATCGAGGGCGACGTGTCCGCCCAGGCGATTCCCGATGCGGCACCGCCACCGGTGGTCGAGGATGTCTACGTCCCGCCCCCGCCGGACGCCGCCCCGGCGGTCGAGGGGGCGGCGGCGCCCGAGCCGGAGGACATCGCTCCGCCGCCGCCGACCGACACTCGCATCGACCTCAAGATCGCGTTCACGCGCCAGGCGATGGACACCATCAACGGCCTCGCCGAGGGACGTCTGGCGGCGGACGCGCGTACGGCCGTGCAGAAGTGGCTGCGGCCCTTGTGCCAGGGCAGCGTCGCCGTCGTTGACGCCGAGCTGGCCGGGCAGTCGCTCACGCTGCAGGTCACGGACGGCCCCGTGCAGGGCCAGCTCCTCATGACCGGCGCCCTGACCCTGCCCAACGACAAGTTCCCCGCCGATCTCGTGCTCAAGCTCGACGAGGCGACGACGCTCGTCCTCGCCTCCGTGGCGCTCGAGAACCTCCCGCCGGCCGCGGGCGCCCCGACGGAGCCGGGGGCGTTGCCGCAGAAGACCCTGGAAGCGGCCCTGACGAGCTTCGAGTTCCGGCAGGTCGTCGTCGAGGCCGCCGACGCGGGCGCGCCGCCGCCTCCGGCGGACGCGGGCGCACCGCCGCCCCCGCCCCCTCCGATGGATGCGGGTGCTCCCCCGCCGCCCCCGCCGCCCCCGCCTCCTCCGGTGGATGCGGGTGCTCCTCCACCTCCGGTGGATGCCGGCGCTCCCCCGCCCCCGGAAGATGCGGGCGCACCGCCGCCCCCGCGCGATGCCGGTGCGCCCCGCGACACCGCCCGGCGCGATCGCGGCGGTTCCGAGCCGAGGGATGCCGGAGGCGGTACCGAGCCTCCTCCTCCTCCTCCTCCCCCGCCTCCTCCTCCTCCGCACGACCCGTGCGAAGACGATCCGTACGCGCCGGGCTGCGGCTAGGAGCCTTCCCGATACCAGTGCCTCGCACACGCTACCCGCTGATCTGCTTCGACCTCGACGGAACCCTCGTCACCGGCCTCGACTACGTCTGGACCACGCTCCACCGCCACTTCCGCACCGACTCCGTCGCCCGCCAGAACGCCCGCCAGGCGTTCCGCGAAGGCCGCCTCGCCTATGCCGACTGGTTCCACCACGACGTCGTGCTGCTGCGGGACGTGGGCGCGACGCGCGACGCCATCGGCGCGCTCTTCGCGTCGATCCGCACAGTCCCCGGCGCGCGCGAGACGCTCGACGCCCTGCGCCGCGGAGGCGCGAAGCTCGCCGTGCTCTCCGGATCCGTCGATCTGCTGCTCGAGATCGCGCTGCCGGGCGAACGTTTCGAGCATGTGCTGATCAACCGCCTCGGGTTCGACGCGGATGGCCTGATCGAGGGCGGGACGCCGACCGCGTACGACGTCGATCGCAAGGCGGACGGCATCATCGAGCTGTGCCGGCGCGAAGGTCTCGCGACGGGCGACGCCGCCTTCGTCGGTGACAACGAGAACGACGTGGCCGCGGCCCGCACCGCCGGATTCTCCGTTGCGTTCGACTGCAAGAGCCCGCGCCTGTCCGAGGTTGCCTCGGTCGTCGTCCCGGGAGGCGACCTTCGTGCGATCCTTCCGCACCTGCTGGATGGGGAGTAGCCTCGCGGCTGATATGCCGTCGCGCAGCGACGACATCAGACTGAGGGGCGGCCGTTCCGCGCAACCGCGCGGAACGACGCCATCGAAGTCTACTCGTCGGAGCCGGCGCCTTCCTCTTCCGACGGGCAAGGCGGCTGGCCGGCGGACTCGTCGCCGCAGTCCTCGCCGGTCGATTCGTCGCCGTAATCGCCTCCGGAGGGTTCGTCTCCGTAGTCCGTTCCGGTGGAATCGTCGCCGTAGACCCCGATGCCGGTGTCGCTGTAGCCGCTGTAGTCCGGGGCGGTGTAGCCGCCGTAATCCGGGACGGTGTACGTGCCGGTGCTGTCATCGCCGTAGGTCCCGCCCGGCGTGCCGTAGACGCCCAGCGGCTGGTAGGGGGGCGGACCGTAGCGGTACATGTAGCCCAGCTCACCGAGCGGCGCGTACACGGCATCGATGCCCTCGCCGGCCAGAGCGTAGCGGCGGATATTGACGTTGGTCTCGGGGATGCACAGCCGGTGCCCGGACTCGTCCGGATTGCAGGTGACGGTCTTGGTCAGCACCTGGAAGTCGAACTGGTCGGGCTCGCCCTCGACGGGCCGCATCGAGTGCTCCTCGAGGATCTCGGTGCGCATCTCGCCGTAGTCCGACTCCATCGTGGCGTGCTCGATCCAGCCGAAGACGGCGACCATGGCGCCCCCGACCTCGGGTTCGTCGACGCTGCGGAAGGCGCAACGCGCCCGCATCTCGGCCTTCGCGGCCGTGCCGCCGTAGCCGTCGTTCCGGGCGGTCATGGAGATGTCCACGACGAGGTCGCGGCGCTCGCCGCCGTCCCAGGCTTCCCACGCCATCGAGGTGATCGGCGCGGGATCGAGGCCGTAGAACACGTCGCCGGAGATCTGCGTCGTCCACTGGAACGGATCGCACACCGCCTCGGTCTCGAAGACCGGTCGGTCGTTGTCCAGACGGAAGACGGTCACCTGGGGCGTGTAGCCGTCCGACGGCTCGGGCGTGACGGCGACGACGCGCACCCCTCCGGGAAGCTCCGCGGTCCGCAGGGCCCCGACGGAGTAGCCCTCGCCGGCCAGCAGTCCGGCGAGCCCCGCCGGGTCGGCCCCCCGGATCTCGTCCAGCACCGTCCGCGCGTGACCGCTGCAGCCGGCCGCCGCCAGGACCGTGGCCGCCAGCACCGACAACCGCACCCCACTCATCATGGACTTCATGTTCGACTGCCTCCCCGGCTGGGGCCGCATCCTGGGGATGCCGGACCTTCCGTGTCAACCCCCGCGCCGCACCGGGTCGCCGTTCTCGCACGACTCGCCCAGGTACGCCTCGATCCGCGGATGCACGGTTCCCAGCATGGGGTCCGAGTCGAAGCCGACGGAGCGGGAATGACCGGTGCCCGCCGGCGGTTGCACCCCCCGGGGTTCGTGATAGAACGGCTCGCGAGGAGTCTTGCGGATGCGCTGGATGGAAGCGATGCGCGGAGAACGGGGCCAGCGGCGCCTGACTCGAGTCGCCGGGCAGGCCGCGCTGCTCGTCGTCGTCCCGTCGCTCATCGCCGTCGCCGCCGACCTCGTCCGTCCCGATGGCCTGCCGCTGGTCGCCGATACCGACTACCTCGGCGACATCCTCGTGCCGTGCCCGGAGAACGTGAAGGAGGCCGCGGCGGTGGCGCTGGTCGACCTTCCGGCCGACGCCGGGGGGATGACCTTCATCGATGCCCGGACCCGGGGCGAGTACCTCGCCGGGCACATCCGCGGAGCGTTGTCGATTCCGCACCGGGCCCTGCACACCGGCGACGCGAAGTTCAAGGCGGCGCTCGAGGCCGACCTGCGCCCGCTGCGGGGCGTCCCGGGCGGCCGCATCGTCGTGTGCGGCGACGAGCGCATCGGCTCGGGCCGCGATTTCGCTTCCGTGCTCCGGGAGAACGGCTTCGACGGGGCGCGCTACCTGGCCGGGGGTTGCGAGGCTTGGCGGGCGGACGGGAGGCCATGGGAGGCGCCGCGGGCCGGTGCGACGGCCGCCACCGTGCTCGACCTCTCGCCGGATCTCGCAGGCCTCACCGTGGTCGACGCCAGGTTCTCCAAGAACTGGCGCCGGGGGCACATTCCGGGAGCGATCTCGATCCCGTACCGCATGCTGAGCGGGGCCGACGACGAGAAGCTGGCGCCGCTGCGCGGCATCCCCGGCTCCTCGATCGTGGTCTACGGCGCCGCGGTGCGCGGGGAGGGCAAGGACCTGGCCGAAATCCTCGCCGCCGCCGCCTGGCCTGGCGTGCGCTACATCGACGGCGGCCTCGACGCCTGGGAGGCGGCCGGCCGGCCGGTGGAGGGGGCGGGGGAAGTGCGGGAAGAGCGGGAAGCGGGGGAGGTGCGGGGAGAGCGCGACGACGGCGGGGTCTCGCCGGACGGGGCGGGAGGTGCGCCGTGAGCGGCGGTTGGAGCCGTTTCGCCGGGTCGCCCGTCCACTCCCTGGTCGGCGTCCCGGTGCGTGCCGCGCTTGGAATAGTTTTCGTTTACGCCAGTCTGTACAAGATCGCGGAGCCGCGGGAGTTCGCGATGAGCATTGCCCTGTACGACATGTTGCCCCTCTCGCTGGTGAACCTGATGGCGATCACCCTGCCGGCCATCGAGCTGGTGGCGGGGGTGACGCTGCTCCTGGGATTCTGGACGCGTGCGTCCGCGGTCGTCGTCAACGGCATGCTGCTCACGTTCATCGCGGCGATCGGCTACGTCGTGTTCGTGCGCGGTCGCGCCGAGTTCGGCTGCGGATGCTTCTCGCCCGCGGCTGCGGAGGCGGGGAAGGAGCTTGCGACCGACACCCTGTGGCGCGACGTGGCGTACCTGGCCGGCGGAGCGTACGTGATGCTGTTCGACGACGGCGCCGTGGGTCTCGACGGCCTCCGGCGCCGCTGGCGGGCGAGGAGGCGGACCGATGCGACGAGAGCCTGAGCCGTGGCGCATCGTGCTGGCGGCGGCGCTGGTGTGCGCCACGGCCGCCGGCGCGGAGGGATTCCCCTGGGACCGCATCGTCGGCTTCGACGTCGGCTCGCTCAGCGCCGACCAGAGAACCCGGGTCGAGACGCTCGCCGGCTCGACGGCCAACTACCACGGCTGCCGCGGCTCGGTGACCGAGTGCCTCGCCGCCGACCCGGCCGATCCGACAGCCCGGCGGCTGGCGGGCTACCTGGCACGACGCGTCGTGGCCGGCGACACCGATGCGCAGGTCGCGGAGGGTGTCGCCAACCGCAGGCGCTCGGCCCATCCCGCCCGTCCGGCGGAGCTCGACCTCTTCGAGGCGCACTGCCGCGGACCCGAAGCCGCCGCCGTGACGCTCGTCGAGTTCGGCGACTACGAGTGTCCGTACTGCCGCAGCGCCGAGGCGTTCGTGGAGCGCGTCGTCGATGCACGGTCGGACACGCTGCGGTTCTGCTTCAAGCAGTTCCCGGTGCGCAGCCACGAGCGCGCCGTGCCGGCCGCCCTCGCCGCGCTCGCCTCCGCCGCCCAGGGGAGATTCTGGGAGATGCACCGCGCGCTCTACGCCGCCTCGGACCTTTCGGATTCCGGGCTGGAGGGCGTCGCGCGGGCGGTGGGCCTGGATCTCGAGCGATACCGGGCTGCCCTGACGGACGAGGCGCCCACGGAGGAGATCGAGGCCGACAAGCTGGAAGGCCAGGAGCTGGGGGTCGACCGCACGCCGACGTTCTTCGTCAACGGCAAGCGCTACTTCGGCGAGCTGACCGAGATCGAGCTGGCCGACCGGGTCGACGAGGAGTTCGAGGTTCGGTAGGTCGTCAACGGCGCGGAAGCTCGTTGAGCGTCTTCCCCGGGTCGAGGTACGTGCGCAGCTTGTGTTCGAGGTAGTCCTTGGCCTTGCCGCGCCAAAGGAAACCGGGGTCCTTGCCGGCGAAGCGGGCCGCACCTTCCGAGACGGTGAGTCGCCCCTCGATGGAGACCACCAGGTAGCGGCCCGAGACGTTCGCCGTGTCGCCGGACCAGCTTACGGATAAACCGTGCTTGTTCTGGAGGTACTCGCCCAGGGCCTGGAGGCGCGCGCGTGCGTCGTCCTTGGGCATGGTGAAACGGTGTTCGATCGTCAAGTCGCCCATCGTCAATCCCTCCGTCGCCCCGGAGATTGTCCGGGATCGGGCGGTCGCGTCAAGGATTCCGGCCGGCCGAGCGTACGACACCGCACGCGATGCGCGCGCCCGAATTGCCCGTCGGCTGCGTGGACATGTCGTCACGGGCCGCGTGGAGGATCACAGAGCGCCCGACGACGGAGTCCGGTCCGTCGGCGACGGTGAGCAGGCCGGTGGTCAGGTCGAGCGTGCCCGTGCCGTCGGCGCCGACGGTGAGGTTGCCCAGATCGCCGGCGTGGCGCGGCACGTCGTGCGGTCCGGCGTGGGGCCCCGCGGCCGGGTTGAAGTGCCCGCCCGCGGACGAGAAGTCGGCCGCGCTGCAATCGCCGACGTCGTGCACGTGGAATCCGTGCTCGCCCGCGTCCGGCACGCCGGTGACCTCGGCGTGCACCGCGACCGAGCCGCCACGCTCGGTGAACGTGATCACGCCCCGGATCGGGCTGCCCGGGGGTCCCGCCAGCTCCGCCGTCGCCACGCGCGGTTCCGCCGCGCCCGACTCCTGCGCCGCCGGACCTCCCCGGCCGGTCTGCGCGCCGCCCGCGGTCGCGGAGCCGCATCCCGCCCCCACCGCCGCCAGGACCATGATCGCCGGAACGAACGTCGCGTGTCGCATCGTTGTCCTCCTTCCGTGCCGCACCCGTCCGGTACCCTCGTGGGGCAGGATAACCACGCCGCCGCGGATGGCAGGCGTCGCGGGCTGGCGTTTCTTCCTCCAACGCGCATGCTACGGTACCCCGCATGAGCGACGTCCCCGAACGCAACCCCTTCGCCATGCTCGACGGGCCGCGGCGGGCCCGGCTGTCGGCCGGTCTGCCGGTCTTCGTCTCCTTCAACCCGCTCGAATACCACGGGCCGCACCTGACCGCGCGCACCGACGGCCTCGTCGCGCGCCGCATGGGCGAGGCGTTCTTCGCGGCCCTGCGCGCGCGGGAGCCGGCGTGGGACGAGCTGCTGTGGGCCGAGTTCGACGTGGGCGCCGATCCCGTGGGGCACGAGGGCTCGGTGCCGGTCTCGTTCGACGACTTCCGTCGACTGGTGCTCGGCGTCTGCCGCCAGCTCGCGACGATGGGCGCCCAGCGCGTCGTCGTGCACTCGTTCCACGGCGCCCCGCGCCACAACCTCGCGTTGCTCGCGGGAGTCGACCTGCTGCGCGACGCCGGCGTGCGGGCGTTCTCTCCCATGCCGCTCCTCCTGGCCGGGCTGATCGACCCTCCGGCCGGGCTGCTTGCACCGGTGCTCGCCACGGTGGAGGACGAGGCGGTCCGGCGGGAGGTGGAAGCCTTCGTGCCCTACGAGTTCCACGCCGGCTTCCTCGAGACGAGCGTCGCCCTGCACTACGTGCCGGAGGCCGTGGCCGACGACTTCGACCGCGTCGCGCCCTGCCCGCGGGTCGAGCCCGAGCCCGCCCGCATGGCCGTAGCGGCCCTGGCCCGCTGCCTGGGGCGGACCCAGGAGTCGATCGCGCTCGCGGCCGCCGCCCGCGCTGCGTCCTGGTTCGGTCTGCGGCCGTTCCCGGGCTACTCCGGCGTTCCGGCCGCCGCGAACGCCCGCGCCGGCGGCCTGCTCGCGCAGTACATCGAGCGCGGTTTTCTCGAGGCTGCCGACGCCGCTTTCCTCGGCCGCGTGCCCGACGGCGAGTGGCTCGTCCGCACGGCAGCCCGCCTCAGCCTGGGCGGTCGGTTGGCCTGAGCGTCCGTCTACTCCGGCTCGCGCCCGGTCAAGGGGATGCCAAGGCGCAGGCCGAGCGTGGCGCGAAGCTCGTGCTCGGTCGACGGGTCGGGCAGGAGCTGTTCGTAGCGGTACGCCGCCTCGACGTAGGCCGACAGCGGCTGGTCGTTGATCGCCAGCCAGATGACCTCGTACGTCGCCGACGCTCCCGCGCGCACGCCCCAGCCGCGCCGGTCCGACCACCACGCCCCGCAGTCGCCCGCCGCCTCGACCACGTGGCGGCCGTCGACCGTCTCCCAACGCACCGCCGCCGTGAAGTCGCTTCCGGGAGATACGAGGTGCTCGACGCCGAGTTCTCCGCCGGCGCCGAATCTGCCGTCGAGCCAGAGATCGTATCCGAGGCCCAGGCCGAACTGGGCGTAGAGCCCAGGCACCTGCGAGCGCCAGGCGTCGAGGAGGAAGTGCGCTCGGAGCAGCTCCAACCGCGCTGCCAGCCCCGTCGCCGGCGCCGTCGTCTCGAACCGGCCGACGACGACGTCCAGGCCGATGTTGAGCGGGAACTGCAGCCGCCGTGGCGGGCTCGTCGGCAAGGTGATGAACCCGTCCCGCTGCCACCGGAGGTACGCACCGCGGTACAGCGTCGCGTCGAGCCGCGGGACGGGGGCGGCGCCCAGGTCGCCGAGCCACAGGCGGCCCCGCAAGACCTCGTGGTAGAGCTTCCACGCCGTCTCCTCCTCGAGGTCCACGAGGACGTGGCGGAGGAGCAGGCCCGTCTCGACCTGTCCCGCCGCGACGCCCGCCCAATCGCCGTCCGGCGACATTCCCAGGGCCCAGCCCGCGCCCAGCAGCCAGCGGCTCCCCGGATCGAATCCGACGCGGAAGGTCCGGCCTTCTCCGTCGATTTCCCAGGCCATCTCCCGGTCCGCCGCTGCGGCAACGTCGAGCGCGCCCGAAGCGCCGCCGGCCGACGCTGCAGGGCCATCCGCCGCCGGCCCGGCGACCTCGGGGATCCCCTCCTGCGCCCCGGCTGCGGCGGAAGCGCAGAGGGTGAATCCCGCGCCCAGGAACGCCGCGAGGGCAGGACGGCTCGAGCCGGCAGCCCGTCCCGTCAATCCTGTCCCCGCGCCTGCGCCTCCCGCAGCGCCTCCATGTCGCGCGCCGGCACCCAGAAGCTGAAGCGCAGGCCCGCACCCGCCGTCAGCTCCCAGCCGCGTGCCGCCTCCTCGACGTCGTCCCGGTACCCTCCTCCCACCGCCACGCGCAAGGTCAGCGGCTGGTCGTTGATCGCCAGGAAGATGACCTCGTACGCCGCCTCGTTCGTGAACCGCTGCGAGAAGGTCGGCGGCGCGTCGCCGTCCTCGCGCCAGACGAACGGCGCCTCGTAGGCCGAGACGAACGTCAGGTGGTGGAAGCCGTCGTCGTCGAACGTGAAGTCCCCCTCCATGGCCGCGACCGGCGCCAGGGCCACGCGGTTGCCCACCCCGTCGCGGTCGAGGTACAGGTCCTCGAACGCGGCCCCCAGTCGGAGCCTTACGTAGCTGTACATGTCGGCCGAGTGCCAGAGGTCCCAGGTGACTCCGCCGGCGACGAAGCGGAGCTGCAGCTCATCGATGCTGTTGCGCGGCCGGTACTCGACGCCCATCACGTCGAGCCAGCCGCCGATGTCGGCGTACAGGTCGTGGCGCGCCGGTGCGCCCCAGAACGTCGTGATCCGGATCAACGGGTCATCGGCATCGTGGCTTGCGTCGAAGCGCAACAGCGTGGCGCTGACACCGAGAGGGTTCAGCATCACCTCGCCGGTCACCGGCTGGAATCGGAAGCGCGTCCGCAGGTCGTCCGAGAGCACCTCGATGCGCGAGCCCAGCTCCAGGCCGACCCGGCCCAACTCCATCCCGACGGGCGAGAGCAGGGCGGGGATCCAGCGCGTCCCCAGGTACACGCGGCGATAGAGATCGAAATTCACCTGGAAGACCCGCCCCCGCTCGTCACGACGCCAGCCCGGCGGCGATTCCGCGAGCGCCGGGACGAGCCGTGCGCCGGCGGGCAGGCGCTGCTCGAGGAAGTCCGCCAGGCCTCCCGGCGGGATCGTGTCGCTGAGCTGGCATGCCTGGATCCGCTCGAGTGCCGGGCCTTCGCCGCCGTCCTCGCGCGTCTCGTGTGTCCCGGAGTACAGGCATACGACCTCGTCCTCCCCCTCCGCCGCCTGCGGGCACTGGTAGCGCAGGACGATCCCGCCCCAGCCGTTCCGGAGGCAGACGATCGGCAGCTCCCAGTGCATCTGCAGCGTCGGCGGTGTTCCCGGCGCCTCGAAGGACATGCCGTCTTCGCTCACCGGCGGCAGGACGACGTTGCGGGTGGGCGGCGGTTCCGCGCTCGCGGGCGCGGCGGCGACGAGGCCGATGCAGGCAGTCACGGCGAAGGGCAGGCTGCTCGCTCGTCCGGGCATGCGGCACCTCCTTCCGCGGTCGAACACCGCGGTGCAAACGCGAATGCCCCCGCAGGTGCGGCACGCGTGCCACCCCCTGCTCGGCGTCCGTTTCGCCGCCGGGATTGACGCAGTGCGGCAACGCGTCTCGGATTTCCGCTCGGCGGTGGGGCGACCTCGTCCTACGTGTGCCTACCCGGATTCGCGTGAACCGCGCGCCGGCTCGCGTAGCGGCCTACGCAGGGGCCGCGCGTGCGGGGCGGCCCGCCGGCCCGCGGCCCGGCGGCGGCGCCTTCGCCCCCGGGCGACGCCGCGGCGACTCGAAGGGAAACGTCGGAGCGCGCCGATGCTCGCCGACCCGCTGCTACGTCCTCGGCGCGGCTGCCACCGGGCGGTCCACGGTGGCGACCGCCTCGAGTCGCAGCATGTCGTCCAGCTCCTTCGCGAGGCCCGGGTCGCTCGCCCGCTGCCCGGCGGCGTAGCGCTCGATCGCCAGCAGCTGCCGCTCGGGCGCCTGTTGCATCGTCGTGTACGCGACGTTGCTGACCGTGTCGCGGTCGTTCGGGCCCATCGCGTTCCGTTCGGCGCCCAGCTTGGCGAACAGATTGCCGTAGCGGGCCCGGATCGCATCAATTCGCGGCCGGATTGCGATGGGAGAGGTCGCCTGCGAGACGGCCTGGGCGGTTTCCCGGATCATGCGGTCGTACAAGCGACCGACCTCGGCCCCGAGCACGGCCGGGTTCTCCGGCTTCCGTGGGCTGCGGGCCGAGGTGATGGCGAGTCCCAGTGCGCCGACCGCGATCAACGCGACGGCCAGCGCGACGGTAAAGCGGCTTGGGCGTGTCATGGCTTCCTCCTGTGTCGTCCACGGGGAAGAAGCGGGGGCGTGTCTCGTCCTCGTTCTCCTCGGACTCCCGGCCGCCTCCCGCGGCCGGCGTCGATCCGACGAACACCGGTCCGCGGCCGGTATTCCCCGGTTCGCCGGGCGGCGGCCCGGGCGTCGCCCACCCCGGCCCTACGCCGGTTTGGGCGCGTACGTCTCCTTGTGCTTCTTCTCGAGCGGGCGGGTGACGAAGGTGAGGATCGCGGCAAGGGCGAGGGCGGCGGCTGCGACGAGATAGGCGTTGTCGTAGCTGCCCGTGCCCGTCGCCGCCTTGGCCGTCTCGAAGATCTTGCCGGCGGCGAGCGGGAAGACGAAGCCGCCGACACCCCAGGAGGTGAAGACGAGGCCGTAGTTGACGCCGAAGTTCTTGAGGCCGAAGTTGTCCTTGGTCGCCGAGGGGAAGACCGAGAGGCAAGCGCCGTAGTTGAAGCCCAGCAGCATCGACACGACGACGAAGGTGGTCATCTCGGACAGGCCGGTCCGCAGGACCATCATCAGCGCGGCCTGGAAGACGAAGATGATGAACATCGTCCAGGTGCGTCCGATCTTGTCGGACAGGATGCCGGCGAGGATGCGGCCCGAGGCGTTGCCGACGGCGAGGAGGGCGACGAGGATGAACCCGGCCTCGATATGGCCCAGCTTGGCGATCGTCGTGATGTTGCCGATGATCATCAGGCCCGCGCCGGCACCGAAGGCGAACATGAGCCACAGCAGCCAGAACAGCGGCGTCTTGAGCATCGTCATCGGTCCGATGTTGATCACGGCGGCGGCCGCGGCGGCGGTCGTCGGCGAGCCGGGCGGGACGTAGCCCGCCGGGGGCGGAACGAGGAGCTGGGACAGGATCACGACGACGATCAGGAAGCCGATGCCGAAGTAGAGCATCGTCTTGTGGATGTTCCCCTCCTTGATCGTGCGGAGCTTCCCGGTGGCGTCCGCCTTGGCGGCTTCCTTGGACGCGACGAGGCTGGTCGCGGTCGCGCGATCGATGGGCGACGGCGCGGCCTGGACGAGCGCCAGTCCCGCCTCGCCCGCCTTCGCCGCTTCCTCGGCCTTCGCCAGAGCGGCCGACAGCGCCTTGGTCTCGGCGGCCTTCTGCGCCTTCGCGCCCTCGAGCGCGGCTTTCGCGGCGTCCCGGGCGGTCGCCAGCTCCGCCGCGCCGGCGGCGGCGTCGACCGGGTCGATCGTGCCGTCCGGGGACGCTTCGGCCTGCGTGGCGAGCCACCGGGCCGCACCGAGCTGCGCGGCGGCGGCCTTGGACGACTTGTCGGCGGCGGCGAGGGTGCCCTGCGGCTTGCCCGCCAGGTCGTTGCCGGTGAAGTAGTTGGCCAGGGGCGAGATGTAGACCGACGCGAGCCCGAAGCCGGCCACGACCAGCCCGGCGATAAGGCCCGTGCGCCTGGCGGGGAACCACTTCACCGCCGGGGGGGTCGCCGACGCGTAGCCCAGACCGATGCCGATCCCGGCGAGCACGCCGAAGCCGACGACGTACATCCCGAGCGTCGTGGAGAACGCGGCGAGCAGCAGACCCAGGCCCGTGAAGACGCCGCCGGCCGTGGCGACCCAGCGCGGTCCGATCCGGTCCTGCAGGCGTCCCGCGGGCACCATCACCAGCGCGAAGACGATGCAGGCGATCGAGTACGGCAATGCCTTGTCGGCGTCGTCCCAGCCCCAATCGGCGGGAATCGCCTTCTTGATCACGCTCCAGGTGTACAGGACACCCAGCGCGAGGTTGATGCCCATTCCGGCGAAGGTGACGCGCCAGCCCTTCCCGGCATCCTGTCCGTCTCCCATGGTGGTCCTCCCAGTCGACCCCCGACCCCCACGTGATCCCCCGGTGCGAATGTACCGGGACGCGCGCCGCGTCCCCGGGACTCCCTCCTCCGGCCCCCCGACTCCTCGCGCGGACCATAACGGCAGTCGGCCGTCGGATGTCAAGAGGAAGTTGAAGCCCCGTTCAGGGAGGTGCTTGACGGTGGCCGCCGGCGGACTCACGATGCCGGGGTCGCCCGGCGACCCCAGGGATGCGCCGGGCAGGAGCGCGAGCGATGGAGATGGAGGTATCTTTCCCGGGTGGCGTGGCCGTCGAGGCGCGCTTCGGCAGCTTCGCCGTGCGTACCGACCAGCCGTTCGACGAGGGCGGTACCAATGCGGCGCCCAGCCCGTTCAGCCTGTTCTTCGTCTCGATCGCGACCTGCGCCGGCTTCTACGCCCTGCGCTTCTGCCAGGTCCGCAAGATCGACACGGCCGGTCTCGGCGTCAAGATGAGCGTCGATCGCCCCGACCGGGGCCGCATCCGCACGATCCGCATCGAAGTCACGCTGCCCCCGGGATTCCCCGAGAAGTACGAGGGGGCGATCGTCCGCGCCATCGATAGCTGCACGGTCAAGCGGACCATCCTCGATCCGCCCGAGTTCGAGGTCGTGACCTTCCGGGCCGATGCCTCGACCGCACCGTCCGCGCCGCCCGACGCTCCAGCCGCTCAGAAATCGTAGCGGAAGGTGACGCCCCCCGTCGCATCGCCCCAGACCGCGGCGGAGTCCCCGGTGAGCCCGACGCGGGCCTCGAGCCCCAGCGTCAGGTCCCCCGTCCGCCACCGCACCCCGGGCGACACGGCCAACGCGTGCATCGTCCCCGCTCCCCCCCCCACCTCGGTCAACCGCCCCAGGTAGTTCAGCTCGACCAGCACCTCGACCCCCGAATCCAGGATGTCGAAGCCCAATCCGGTCGTGGACGCCAGGAGGAACTGGAAGTCCGCATCGATGATCGCGCCGAACACGAAGCCCAGCGCCTGCCAGGCGTTGACCCACCGCCAGCGCCAGGCCACGGCGGCGCCCACGTCCGTGAGCACGAACTCGTGCTCGCGGATCGCGTCGCCCAGCACGCGGCGCAACGGCGAGGAACGGCGCCCTTCGCTCCAGCGCGAGGTGTCGGTCGGCAGCGTGAGCTGAACGTACGGCCGGACCCCGAGCTGCATGTCATGGTCCTCCGTGTCCAGCTCCCAGGCCAGCGCCGAGACGCGCACGCGCAGCTCGCCCAGATCCCAGCGGTGCGCCCACTCGTCGATCGCCGGCGGCACCACCGTCCGGATCGATTGCTCGGTCAGGAAGACCATGTCCCCGCCCAGCTCCAGCCGCGGGAAAAACCACGGCGACCACGCCCCGCCCGCGACGAACCGGCCGAAGACCTCGGTGTAGTCCGCCCGGCCCACGCTCCAGGTGCCGCCCCCCGCCGCGAGCGACGCGCGGACGTACGTCGCCGGCGCCACCCCCGGCGCCGGGGAAATGACCGGCCCCGCCTCGATCGTCAGCGGCTCGACGAACTCCAGCGGCGGAAGGTCGTCGGCCGCGGCGGGCGCGGGCAAGGCGAGGAGCAGCAGCGCCATGGGGAGCCGCATCGTCACGGGTCTCCCAGCGGCCCCAGCCCGTTCCGCAGGAAGTTGCCGCGGCCCGTAGTCCACGGCCCGGGGTACCTCGCGGCGTCGGCGCCGGCGACCGTGCAGTTCGCCGACGAGCCGTCGACGGTGTAGACGTCCAGGCCGTGGTCGAGCGTGAGCAGCAGGATCTCGAGCTGTCCGTCGCCCTCGAGATCGGCGATCGTCGGGCAGGCGATGGCGCCGACGCCGTTGCCGTTGGACTCCTGGTTCTCCAGCACGACGTCGTGGAGCGTCTCGCCGTTGGCCGAGAGGATCACCAGCCGCCCGTCGCCTGCGGAGTCGCCCCAGACGCCGAAGACGATCTCCGGCCGGCCGTCGCCCGTGAGATCGGCCACGGCGGGCTCCGAGGCGAAGGTGAACGGGACGCCTCGCGCGTAGTTGTGCCGCCACAGGAGGCGGGCGTCCGCGTCGAAGGCGTAGACGTAGCCGTCGTTGATCGGCGCGATGATCTCCGGCCGCGCATCGCCGTCGATGTTCGCGATCGCCGGCGCCGGGACCCCCGCCACGGGGTACCAGTCGTCGTCCTGCCACGGCTCCTCGGTGAGCGGCAGCACCTCGAACGCGGGCAGCCGCCGCCCGGAAGCGTGGTTGTTGGCCGCGTAGTCCCCCTGGAGCACCATCAGCGCGTAGTGGTACGTGTGGTACGGCTCGTCCTTCTCCGCGTTCGGGAAGCCGATCACCTCGTTCAAGCCGTCGCCGTTCAGGTCGGCGACCGTGGGCGGCGACGCCGTCCACTGCAGCCAGTAGGTCCAGTCCGGTCCCGGCCACTCGCCCGTGTGCAGGTGGTAGTGGTCCTCCTCGACCTGCGGGTCGAGGTACCGGATGAACTGGCCCCAGGTGAGCGGCGCGCCCTCGCACTCGTTGGAGCGGTTGGTGAAGTACGTCGGATCGGTGTCGAGCGCGACGCCGTCGGGGTTGAAGGCCTGGATGTGGTGGTTGTCGTAGGTGCCGAGGATCTCCAGCTCGGGGTCGTCATCGATGTTCCCGATGCCGATGTTGAGGCCGTACATGCCGTAGCCGCCGTGGCCCTGGCAGTTGCGGTCGGCGTCGCCGCCGGGTCCGTCGAGCTTGTTGTAGCGCGGCCAGGCCGGCCACGAGGCGCCGGCCGGCTGGTAGAGCGTGCCATCGGGGTTGAAGACGTAGAGGTAGGCCTCCTGGCGCGCCGAGGAATCGTCGCCGTCCTCGGTCTCGGACGTGCCGGCGACGATCTCGATGCGGCCGTCGAGGTCGAGGTCGGCCGCGGCGAGGGAGCGGTTCTCGCCGCAGACGTGCTCGCCGCACGTGGACGCCGGCCAGCCCGGCTTGAGCTGCATCGCGCCGTCACGCCACTCGTAGGCCGTCACCGCGCCGTCGCCGCTGGCGACGACAATCTCGACGATCGTGTCGCCGTCCAGGTCCGCGACGACCTCCGGCGCGTAGACGCGGCCGTGGTGCGAGGTCCCCTCGTCCATGCGGTCGAGCAGCGCGCCGTCGGCCGACCACACGGCGATATCGTAGAACGGGGCGACGATCTCCCGTGCTCCGTCGCCGTCGAGGTCCACCACCGCCGGCGAGGAGAACCAGCCGGTGTTGCCGATCGACAGGTTGCGGACCAGCCGCGGCGCGCCCCCTCCCTGGCGGGCGGCGGGGTCGCACGTCGGACGGGAGACCGGCGCGCTCTCGCAGCCGGGCAGGGTGACCAGCACGGCGAACAGCGCCGCCGCAGCGGCCGCCGCCCGCGTCCCGATTCCGGCATTCCTCATCATGGGCGAAGCGTAGCTCAATACACGGGACGGAGCGAGAGGGCCATCGGCAGCAGGTCGTTGGGCAGGTCGAGACTGAGCTGTGCCGTGGCCAGCTCGCGCCCGGCGGGGTCGAGAATGCGGCCGGGCAGCTCGGTCAAGGAACGGAACGGGTGCAGGGGCTCGAAGTCCTGCTGGCCCCGGAAGCGGAAGCGCCCGCCCTCTCGCGAGTCGAACTCGAACTCGTAGACGATGCGCCGGTGGGAAAAGAGGCCCAGCTCGAGCGTGCCTTCGATTGGCACGCCATCGGCGAGATCCTCCGCGAACAGCGTTCCGCGCAGCCGTGTCACCGGCGCTCCCGCGAAGCCGCGCAGGCGGTCGGCCGTGGCCGTGGCGGTGAAAGTGAAGTTGCGCTCGCCCGCGGCGCGGTCGTCGGTGCGCCGCCAGGTGCCGGAGAGGGTCGCGGTGAACTCGAAACCGACGTCCAGGCTCTCGACGAACGAGCCCTGCTCGTAGCGCGGCGCCCAGCCCGCCTCCTGGTACCAGCGCAGGACGTCGGGGTACGCGGTGCGGATGTCGGGGTGCTTGACGGTCCAGCCCAGCTCCTTGAGCTTGGCGTTGGAGAACACGACGTCGCGGACGAAGTACGAAGCGGTGGCCGTGTCGACGTGCGGGACCAGCTCGTCGGTGAGATTGTGGCGGTTGCGGATGACCGTCCACAGGACGCCGGCGGCGACGTTGAGGGCCTTGAAGAACGCGTCCGTGCTGACCAGCGGATAGAGCAGGCGCATGACGAGCTTCGGCGGAAGGGGGAGGTTGGCCGTGGTCGTGAAGCCGTACGCCCCGATCGCCGCGCCGAGAATCTCGCCGAAGGGCAGGGGCGTGTCGTCGCAGACGTTGTACGACTCGCCGTAGGCCGCGCGGCGGTCCATTACGAACACGGCGGCCCGCGCCACGTCCTCGGCGTGCACCCAGTTCGATCGCGGCCCGCCGGCCAGCCCGACCATGGCCGTCCCGCCGGAGAGCAGCTTGAAGATCGGGGGGAGCGTGGGCAGCGGCCCGGCCAAACGCAGCCCTCGCGGCCCGTAGATCAGGCTCGGCCGCAGGATCACCCATCCCGGCCCGCCCTTGCGCGCCAGCGCCTGCAGCAGGGCCTCCGAGTCGATCTTCGTCTGCTCGTAGGCCGAGTCGGCCCGCAGCGGCGTGTCCTCGGTGATCAGCCCACTCGTCGTCTGGTACACCGACCCGGACGAGAAGTGCACGAACCCCTGTACCCCCTCGTCCCGCGCCCCCTCGTAGAGCCAGCCCACCGCATCGACGTTGATCGGCTTGAGCCGGGCATAGTCGAGGCCGATATCGATCACGGCCGCGGTGTGGATGACGTACGTGCCGCCCGCGACGCAGGCGCGCGCGAACGCGGCGTCCCCCAGGTCGCCCGGCCGGTCCTCGACCCGGCCCTTCGCGTCGTCGGGCAACGCGGGCAGCCGCTTCTCCGGCCGGTCGACCCGGACCACGCACGTGTCCTCGCGCCGCAACAGCTCCTCGACGACCAGCGCCCCCACGGTCCCCCCCGCGCCGGTCACGACCACGGTCGTGCTTCCCTTCTTCATGGGTCCTCGCCTCCCCGGCGGCGCCGCGTCGCCCGTCGATCGGCCGGAGAATCCGACGACGCCGCGCGTCGGGCAAGGGGAATCGACGGCCGGCGATCTTCCCCGCTTCCGGCGCCGGTCGGACCGCCGTTGCCCTTCGGCCGTGATCCGCGTACTCTCCCGGGCGGCCGTGGAGCGCGTAGACGTCAAGCTCTCCTTCTCCTGCAACAACCGTTGCCGGTTCTGCGTCCAGGGCGACAAGCGCGAGCGATTCAAGGATCGGTCGACGGGCGAGGCGAGGAAGCTCCTCCGTGAGGCGCGGCGCCGCGCGGACGCGATCGTCTTCACCGGCGGCGAGCCGTCCGTGCGCCCGGATTTCCTGGAGCTGGTCGCCGAGGCGCGCCGGCTCGGCTACCGCCTGATCCAGCTCCAGACCAACGGCCAGATGCTCGCCTACCCCGCCTTCGCTCGCGGCTGTCGCGAGGCGGGCGTCACCGAGGTTTCGCCGGCGCTGCACGGCCACGTCCCGGCCCTGCACGACTTCCTCACCGGACGTTCCGGAAGCTTCGGTTTCACGCTCCGCGGCATCGAGAACGCGCGGGCCGCGGGCCTGCCCGTGGTGACCAACACCGTCGTGACCAAGCCGAACCGGCGACACCTCTCGGCGATCGCCCGGCTCCTGGTCGAGCGCGGGGTGTCGCAGGTGCAGTTCGCGTTCGTCCATCCCGTCGGCACGGCGGCGCTCAACTTCGCCTCCATCGTCCCGCGCATGGAGCTGATGCGCGACGAGCTGTTCCGCGCCTTCGACATCGCCGGCGCGGCGGGCATCCGCTCCATGTCGGAGGCCGTGCCGCTGTGCATCCTGCGCGGGCGCGAGGCGTACGCGGCGGAGTGGATCATCCCCGACGCGGCGGTGTTCGACGCCGAGGGCACGATCGACGACTACCGGGCGTTCCGGGTCGGCGAAGGCAAGGCCAAGGGCCCGCCGTGCCGCCGCTGCCTCCTCGACCCGGTGTGCGAAGGGCCGTGGCGCGAGTACCCCGAGCGCTTCGGTTGGTCCGAGTTCCACGCGCGGCGCGACGCAGCCGCCCGTGAGGTGCTGGCAAGCGCGCGGGGAATCTCGCGCAGAGCCGCAGAGCCGCAGCAGGGCCGCTCAAGCCGGAAACCAACAACGAACAACCAATAACCAACAACGGACGACCCACGAACCAAGACGACTCATGACTGTCCTCGGCTACATCCAGGTCACCCGCGTCTGCAACCAGCGCTGCCTGTTCTGCTCCAATCCCGAGAACCAGCGGCTGGTCGGGGTCGGGGAGTTCCGGGAACAGGTGCGCGACCTCGTCGCGTCGGGGCACGACGGCGTGCTGCTGACGGGAGGCGAGCCGACGCTGCACCCCCGCCTGCCGGAGCTGGTGCGCCTCGCGACGCGCGCCGGGCTCGCCGCGCGCATCATCACCAACGGCCAGGAGACCTCGCGCCCCGGCGTGCTGGACGCCCTCCGCCGTGCCGGCCTGCGGCACCTCCATGTCTCGCTCCACTCGCACCTGGCCTCCGTGCAGGATCGCATCGCCCGCCATCCGGGCTCCCGTGCCCGCGTGGCGCGGACGTTGCGCGCCGCGGCGCGCCTCGGGATGGCGACCGACGTCAACATCGTGCTCAACGCGCTCAACCTGCCGCACCTGGAACGCACGGCGGCCTGGCTGGTGCGCGGGTTCTCGCGCGTGCGCCACGTCGTGTTCAACGGCCTCGACCCGCACACCAACCGCGTCGCCGAGAACCCCTGGATCGTGCCCAAGCTGGCCGACCTGGAGCTGCCGCTCGTCCGGACGCTCGACCTGCTCCACCGCGCGGGACGGTCGTTCCGGGTCGAGCGGGTGCCGTTGTGCTACCTGGGGGAGTGGGCGCACGTATCGACCGAGACGCGGAAGATCGTGAAGGGCGAAGGCCGCGTGATCCACTTCCTGGACGAGAAAGGGCGGTTCGCCGCGGACTCGTTCGTGCACGGCAAGGCGGCCTGCTGCGCCGTCTGCACCGCGGACCCGGTATGCGCCGGGCTGTACTCGATGGACGAATTCTACTCGTCATCCGAGCTGTACCCCCTGTTCGTCGATCCCGAGGAAATCCGCCGGCGAGTGCTCGCCGTTGCCACGGTCGCCTGACCCGGGCCCCCCCTCTCGCCCGGAGTCCCCCTCTTGGCGAGCTTTGCGGTCCTTTGCGCCCTTTGCGCGAAATCCCCCCTACGGCGGGCAGGTGCGGGGGGCGGGCGTGGCGTACGAGCCGTTGGTGACGATCAGGCTGTAGCCTTCGCAGGTGGAGACGCCGGAGCCGACGCGGCGGACGCGCACGTAGAAGACGTTGGAGGAGTCCTCGCAGATCGTGCGCCCGGGCGTGTTGGTCGCCGTGCACGGACACTCGCCGACGACGTCGCCGTCCCTCGTCCCGGTGCAGTCGGTGAAGTACTGGAACAGGACGTCGCCCGCGCAGATGTTGGTGGCGCAGTCGCCGGCGTACACGCTGAACGCGAACTGGTCCCCGGGGTTGGATTCGAAGCGCACATCGACGAAGAACTCGTCGCAGTCCGTTTCCGGCGTGTCCGCCGCGAGGAACTGGTACCAATCGTCGTCGTCGGCCGGGACGATGTTGCCCTCGGCACGCAGCGCCGTTCCCCCTTCGGTGATGGTGCCCAGGTCGATGGCCGTGTCGCAGGTCTCGCCGCCCTCGGGCTCGGCCGTGACGGGGCACTCGCAGCCGTTGCCGACCACGCCGTCGACATCGGCCCAGCCGTCCTCGCAGGACGAGATGGCGCAGGACTCGCCGGCACAGGCGGTCGTGCCGTGGGGGACGTCGGGGCAGCCCGTGACGCACGAGCCGCCGCAGGTGCCGGCGAGGCACTCGACCGTGGCGTCGCAAACCGTGTCGCAGCCGCCGCAGTGCGTCGGGTCGGCCATCGTGTCGATGCATCCCAGGCCCGGGCAGCAGGAGCGCTCGATGGAGCAGGCCGCGGCCCCGTTGCAGGAGCACGTTCCCGCCAGGCAGCTGTCTCCCTGGGGCGAGCAGACGGTCCCGCACTCGCCGCAGTTCGCGGGGTCGTTGCGCGTGCTGGTACAGAAGCCCTCGCAGCACGATTCCCCGCCGGGGCAGCCGTCGACGCCGCAGCTCGAGGAGACGCAACGGCCGTCGACGCAGTGCTGGCCCGCAGGGCAGGCGTCGGGGCAGGTCGACGTGTCGCCCACCGCGTCGCCGTCGCGGCCACCCTCGCCGTCGCCGTCGCGCCGCGGGACGTCCTCGGCCGGCGTGTCGCCGCCCGTCGCACACCCGGCGGCGACGAGAGCGGCGAGGAGGAAGGCCGCCGGAGCCGGCGGCCTGCGGAAACCCGTGGAGTTCGCGTCCATGCTCAGTACACCCCGTTCGAGACACGAATGGTATACGCGTCGCAGGTCGTCGGGAAGCCCCCTCGCCGCGTAACGCAGAACGTGTAGCGGGCCGAATTGTCCGAGCAGATGTTGGCGCCGCTCGTGTTGCCGGTCGTGCAGTTGCCCTCGCCGCAGGGGGAGGTTCCCGTCGGGTTGACACAACCTCCCGCAGCCTGGGAAAAGTCGGTGTACCAGGCGTAGACGTCGGTCCCGGTCAGGCCGGTGCAGACGGCGGGCGAGCAGCTTCCGGCGCGGTAGATGTCCATCTGGAACTGGCTGCCCGGGTTGACCATGAAGCGGATGTCGGCGTGGAACGAGTCGCTCGGGCCGGCGGGCGTCGCGTCGGTTGCGACGAACGTGAAACAGTCGATGTCGCCCGCCACGGGGATCTTGCCGCTGAAGGTGTAGTCGCAGCTCGGATCCGTGCACGTCCCCACCGGCAGCGCGTACGCGCCCGCGCACGTCGGCGTCCCCTCGAACCCGGTCTCACCCTGGCATTCGCACCCGGTCGAGTAGGCGCCGTCGGTGTCGTAGTAGTTCACGCTGCAGGTCGAGATGCGGCAGGATCCGGTGACGCAGGCGACCGAGGCGTTGGGAACCGCCGTGCAGAGCACGGCGGGCGCGGCGGGCGCGTCGTCGACGACCCCGTCGCAATCGTCGTCGATGCCGTTGCAGGTCTCGACGTTGCCGCCGGTGAGGGGAACCACGCACGAGCCCCAGGTGCAGCTCGGCCCCACGCAGGTCTGCGTCCCCAGGCACGTCTTGGTGGCCACCACCACGGTGCAGGCCTGCGTCGAGTCGCGGCGACAGGTGAAGGTCTCGTCCGTGGCGCCGTTGCAATTGTCGTCGACGTTGTTGCACGTCTCGGAAGCGAGGACCGTGCAGGCGCCCCAGGCGCAGGCGGCGGAACAGTTGCGGACGCCGGAGCACGCGCCGACGGTGCACGAGCCCGCCGCGCCCTGCGCGCACTCGAAACCGTCGTCGGTCGCCCCGTCGCAGTCGTCGTCGACGGCGTTGCACGGCTCGGCCGCGCCGGGGTGCACGTCGCGGTTCGCGTCGTTGCAGTCGGTGCCCAGGCAGGAGAGCGGCGCGAAGCCGTCGCCGTCGCCGTCCGGGGGCTGGAAGACGCACGCTCCGGTTCCGCCCCCCGCGGTCGGGCTGCAGGAGTCGGAGGTGCAGGCAAGGGAGTCGTCGCAGGTCGGAATCGCCCCCGCGCTGCAGCCGAGGCCGGGGTCGCAGCGTTCGGGACCGTTGCAGAACTGCCCGTCGTCGCAACGGGCGTCGAGCGGCGTGTTGGTGCAGGAGTCGGTGGCCGTCGAGCACCGGTCGTCGGTGCACACGATGCCGTCGGAGCAGGACGGCGGCGTGCCGGCGACGCAGCCGCGGGTCGCGCTGCACGTCTCGGCGCCGTTGCAGAACCGTCCGTCCTGGCAGGCCGCGTCGGAGGGGGAGTGGGCGCACGAGCCGTCCAGGGGTTGGCACGCGTCGGCCGTGCAGTCGAGCCCGTCGTCGCAGTTCGTGGGCGCGCCGGCGACGCAGCCGACGCCGGCCTGGCAGGTCTCGATCCCCGTGCAGGGATTGCCGTCGTCGCACAGCGTGCCGTCGGGCAGGTGGCTGCAGGTCCCGTCGAGCGAGTTGCAGCGATCAACGGTGCAGGCGACGCCGTCGTCGCAGACCACGGGCGTGCCGGACTGGCATCGCACGCCGGGAATGCACGTCTCGATCCCGTTGCACAAGTCCCCGTCGTCGCACTCGGCGTCCGAGTAGCAGACGCAGGTCGTGTCGTCGTCCGTGACGCCGTCGCAGTCGTCGTCGACGCGGTCGCAGGTCGCGTCGCTGGTGGCGGGCGGATCCCGCGGCTCGCAGCTCTCCCTGCTGTGGAAGCAGGTCGACCGCCTCCGGCACGCCCCCTCGCCGCAGAACGTGAACGCGTAGTCCTCGTCGGTCGCGCCGTCGCAGTCGTCGTCCACGCCGTCGCATGCGACCTCGCTCGTGTCCAGCGCCGGCGTGCAGGACGCCTCGCAGCCGTTCCAACGCTCCCCGTCCAGGTCGCTCCAGCCCGCCTCGCACTCGAACTCGCAAGTCCCGAGCACGCAGATCGGCTCGCCGTGAGCGAAATCGCGGCAGGCCAGCCCGCAGCCGCCGCAGTGCAGGGGGTCGAAGTCGAGGTCGATTCCCTCGTCGGTGAGGCCGTCGCAGTCGTCGTCCACGGAATTGCACGTCTCCGGCACGCAGGGCGCGCAGCCGCCGTCGTCGCCGTCGGTCCGTCCGTCGCAGTCGTTGTCCAGACCGTCCTCGCAAGACGCGTCGGCCGTCGTCTCCGGTCCGGTCTCCAGGCACTCGTACTCGCAGCCGTCGACCGCCGCCCCGTTGGCATCGACCCACCCGCCGGCGCAGTCCAGGATGCGGCAGGCACCGTCCTCGCACGCCGCCATCGCATGGGCCGGCACGCACACCGCCCCGCACTCGCCGCAGTTCTCGTTGCTGCCCAGGATGTCGAAGTCCTCGTCCGTCAGGCCGTCGCAGTCATCGTCCAGTCCGTTGCACAGCTCGGCCGCCGGCGTGCATCCATCGACCTCGGCGTCGCCCTCCGGACCGGACCCGTCCTCGGCGTCCGCCGGCCCGTCCTCGTCCGTGTCCGCGTCCGCCTCGGGGATGTCCCCCCCCTCCGCGGATTCCGTCGCCCCGTCGTCCGAACCGGTCTCCGGCGTCGAGGTTCCGGAGGCCGGGCAGCCGAGAATCGGCAGCACCAGCGCCAGCCATGCCCGGCTCGAGCGTCGAGTCATCTGCACAACCTCATGCCCCCCGTTCCTCTCTCCGGCGCAGTATACGGGGCAGGCCTGTGGCCAGCAAGGTGAAGGCGGTTCTTGGTTGTTGGTTCTTGGTTCTTGGTTCTTGGTCCGGGCAGGCCGCTCCCCGACCCCGGATCGGGGTCAAGCCCGGGGGAGGGGGCGGAGGATGGAGAGGCCGACGTCGCGGGCCATGGCCCAGGGGAGGCCGGGACACGCGCGCCGCGCCGCACATCGCGCGCAGCGCAGGGACCAGGCGCGGTTCGCCTCCGCGACGAAGTCGCGCAGCACGGCGTAGGGGTCGATCCGATCCCCGGGGAGCCAGCCCAGATCGAACGCTTCCGGCGGCGGACGCACGGGTCGCCCGCCCGCCAGGCACCGCGGGAAGCCTTCCGCCGCGCGCGCCGCGCGCAGCCAGCGCCGGACGGCGGCCGCCGTGCCGAAGGCGAACGGCCAGCCGTCGCGCTCCCCCGTCGCGACGTCGGGCATGGCGAGCACCAGGCGTCCCGTACCGCCGCCGAACGCCGCCGGGTCGCTCTGCCGTGCAAGACGCGCCGTGAGCGGGACCACCAGCTCGTGGGGCGCCCCGCGCAGCGCAGCCGGCAGCCCGCGCGCGACCTCCGAGGCGCGGAGGTGGAGCACGGTCCGGGGCGGCAGCGCGTCGAGCGACGCCGCCAGGACGGCCGGGGCCGCCTCCAGCCGCAGTCCGCGGGCCGCGAGGGCCGCGCGCCGCGAGGCCGCCCGCCAATCCGCCGCCGGCCGGTCCGCGCGCAGCCAGGCGCCCGCAACGGGGAAGACGCGGCGTAGCGCCGCCTCCTGCGATTCCGAAGCCGGGTCCCAGCGGACGATCCGCGCCCGCTGCTCGCCGCGCGCGATCGCCACCGCCCGGTGCAGCCTCGCGCAGAAGGCGTCGAACGGACACCGCGGACAGCGACGTCGGTCCCGGCACGGCAGCGGGGCGCCGTCCGCGAGCAGCCCCTCGAGCAGATTGCGGCGCCCGCGCAGCTCGTCCTCGAGCTTCGCGGGGTCCTGCACGAGGCCCTCGTACCCTTCCAGGTACTGGAGCGGCATGCGGTTGGTCCAGACGACGGCGCCGCCGGACTGGGCGGTCTCGAGCACCCGGTGCACGGCGGGGGCGTCCGCCGGCCGCAGGAAGAGCCGGTCCGGCCGCGAGAGGTTCTCGGCGGCCGCGCCGAACGGCGTCAGCCACAGGATGTCGTACTCGCGGACGCCCGCCGCCAGGGTGCGGCGGATCAGCTCGGGCGCGTCCGCGAGATTCCGGCGGTTGAGCACGATGTCCACGCTGACGACGAGGCTGGCGGCCAGGGCGGCACGCAGGCCGGCGAATGCCTGGTCGAAGGCGCCGGGGACCCCCACGATCGCGTCGTGGACGGCGGGACAGGAGCCGTGCAAAGAGAAGGTCACCTCGCACAGCCCCGCGTCGCGGAGCGCGCCCAGGTAGGCGGGATAGCCTAGGCGCCGGCCGTTGGTGATGATCTGGACCCAGCGGTAGCCGAGGTCGCGGGCGGCGCGGACGAGCGCGGGCAGGCGGGGGTGAAGCGTCGGCTCTCCGCCGCTGAGCACCGCCCGCTCGGCGCCCTCGGCCCGCCCCTCGCGCAGCTCCGCGAGGATCTCGTCGTCGGGGCGGAGCGCGCCGTCGAGCGAGAGGCGGTCGAGGCAGAAGCAGCACCGGTTGTTGCAGGCGGAGCAGAGGCGCACCCAGCGCCGCCGCTCGGGGGCTGGTTCAGAAGACACCGTTGGTGATCCGCAGGCTGTACTCGGCGCAGTCGCCGGCGGAGCCGGCAGCGCGGTAGACGCGGACGTGGAACACGGCGCTGTTGTCCGCACAGAGGTTGTAGCCGTCCGTGTTGCCCGTGCGGCACTGGCACTCGCCCCGCGGATCGGACGCCACCGAGCGGTCGGAGAAGTCGGTGTACCAGGAATAGCGGTCGGGCGCGTCCGTGCACTCGGCGACGCTGGTGCAGCCGCCGCGGTAGACATCCATGCGGAAGACGTTGCCGGGGTTGCCGCCGGGGTTGAAACGCACGTCGACGTTGAACGCGTCGCAGGTATCGTCGGCGGAGTCCTGAGCCGTGAACGTGTACCAGTCCTCGTCGCCGGGCGGGGAGATCTTGCCGCGAACCGTGGTGTCCGCGCCGCCGTCCGCCATGGGGCCGAGGTCGATCGCGGCGCCGCAGGAGCCTCCCCCGGTCGCCTCGGACGCCTCCAGCTCGCATTCGCATCCCGTGGAGGCGGTGCCGTCGGCGTCGCTCCAGCCGGGGTTGCACGTCATGACGCAGGTGCCGGCGGTGCAGGCGGCGGTGCCGTTCGCCGCCGCCGCGCAGAGCAGCGCGGGGGAGGGCGGCTCGTTGTCCGTCGTCCCGTCACAGTCGTCGTCGATGCCGTTGCACGTCTCGGGGACCGCGGTGCCCTCGCGGCAGCGGTCGATGCCGAGCAGGCACATCGAGGAGCGCAGGCAGGCGCCCAGGCCGCAGGTGTAGGTGACGTAGTCCTCGTCGGCCACGCCGTCGCAATCGTCGTCGATGCCGTCGCAGGACGCATCGGCGGCGGCCGGCGGGCCGCACTGCGGGGTGCCCTCGACGCACGCCGCCGTGTCGTTGCAGGCGCCGACGCAACCGGTGGGGGCCCACTCCTCATCGACCGTGCCGTCGCAGTCGTCATCGATGTTGTCGCAGGTCGCGTCCGTCGTCGCGGGCGGGTCGCGCGGCTCGCAGGCCGTGTCGCCGCGGTGGCAGATCGAGTTGCGCTGGCAGGGACCGCGCCCGCAGGTGGTGGGCAGGTAGTCCTCGTCGGTGAGGCCGTCGCAGTCGTCGTCGCTGCCGTCGCACGCGACCTCGTCCAGGATATCCCCCGGGACGCAGGTCGCCTCGCAACCGTCCGCGGGCAGGCCGTTGGCGTCCTCCCAGCCGGCCTCGCAGTGGAAGTCGCACGCGCCCAGCACGCAGGTGGCGACGCCGTGGGGCCGGCCGGGGCAGGCGTGGCCGCACGCGCCGCAGTTCATGGCGTCGAAGTCGATGTCGAAGTCCTCGTCGGTGAGGCCGTCGCAATCGTTGTCCAGCGCGTCGCAGAACTCGGGGACGCAGGTCGAGCAGTCGGTGTCGGTGTCGTCGGTGCGGCCGTCGCAGTCGTTGTCGAACGTGTCGGTGCAGGTGCCGTCGTCGGGCGATTCCACGGTCGTCGAGGCCGCGCACTCGTACTCGCACCCGTCCACGGCGGTGTCGTTGGCATCGACCCAACCCGGCTCGCAGTCAATGATCGTGCACTCGCCCGCCGTGCACTCGCCCGAACCGTGGAGCGGATCGCAGACGATGCCGCAGCCGCCGCAGTTGGCGTCGTCGGTCAGCAGATCCCAGCCGTCGTCGACGACGGTGTCGCAGTCGTTGTCCAGCCCGTCGCAGATCTCCGGCACGGAGACGCAGGCCTCGGACTCGCCTCCGCCGTCGCCGTCGTCGCGGACCTCGGCGTCGGCATCGCCGTCGGCGCCTCCGTCGCCCCCGTCTCCGCCGTCGCCCCCGTCGTCATGGACGACCACGTCGACGGGCTGCACCGCCTCGGCGCCGCAGCCGGCGATCGCCAGAACCGCGATCAGTCCCCCAAGGGCCCACGTCCATCGATGTTGCATGACCGCCCTCGCCATCTCTGCGGAGCAGTATACGAGACGACTCCGCGAGGCACAAGGCGGGGGAAAGGGAAATGAAAAATACGAAACATGCAATACCAGACGGAAGTCGTCGAGGCGGGGACCGGCGCGCGTGACTGGCGCAGGATCAGGGGGCTGCCGGGGGCGGGCTCCATGCGCGGTCCGGGTCGCCGGTGCGAGTGCCGACGTAGTGGATGCCGTTTGCCACCGCGCCGTTGGGACCGACCGGGCCGATCACGTAGTCCAGCCCGTCGGCCGTGAAACGGAAGGTGCCGTGCAGCGTGAGCTTGGTGCCGTCCGGCTGGTCCATCGACATCTCCACGAGGGCGGTACTGCGCCCCTCGCGGGCCCGTACGCGGTCAACGTCGGACACCACGAGATCGTCGCCACGCTGGACGGCTACCGGGACGCGTCGCAGTCCGTGCGCGTCGTCTCGGGTGACCGGCCGACCGTGGTTCTTGCGCTCGAACCGATTCCGGAGGTCGTCCCACCGCCGCCGCCGCCCCCGCCACCACCGCCGCCTCCTCCGGACCTCACGACCGTCCCGCCCGGTCCCACGCCGGCCGATGCGCCCGAGGACGGCATCCATCAGGGGTGGTTCTGGGGAATGCTGGGAACGGCGGTGGCGGTCGGAGTGGCCGGCGCCACCACGGGGGGCCAGAAGCTCGCGGAGGACGAGACCTGGGACGAAAATGCCTGCGACGGCAGGCCGTCGTTTCCGGACTGCGTCGAAGCGAAGGCCCAAAGCCAGGATCTCGCGACGGCCACCAACGTCCTCCTTCCCGTCGCCGGGGCCTTTGCCGCCGCCGCGATCGTGCTCGCCTTCTTCACCGATTTCGCCGGCGACGACTCGCCGGCCGCCGCCACCGTCCCCGTGGACGTCGGCCTCGACGCCGGCCCGGGTGATCTGGGCATCGGAATATCGGTCAGGTTCTGACCGCACCGCAGGGACAGGCCGGGCGTGAGCAGCCGCCGGGAGGGATCCGTGGCGCGGCGCCCCGACGGTCCTGCGTGGAGTCGAGGGGGCGCCGCGCCACGGCATTCGCCCCACCGCACCTCGCCACCTCTCCAGCCGGCCTCCCCACCTCTCCCATGCCGGATTCGCGAACAAGGTACAGCCCGCACGACCCCGTGCTACAGGACTCGTCGGTCTGAGGCGCCAGCCTCGCCTAGGACTTTTCTTCCCAGGTGCAGACGAGGTGGACCGCCGTCTCGGCGGCCTTGGTCATGTCCTGCAGCGTGATCCATTCGCGCGGGCTGTGCACGTCGTGGAAGCCGCAGAAGATGTTCGGCGTGGGCAGGCCGCGCTCGGTCAGCCGCGAACCGTCGGTCCCGCCGCGAACGGCCTGGGAACGGGGCTCGAAGCCCGCACGCCGGACCGCCTCCAGGGCGTAGTCGACGGGGCGGAAGTCCTTCTGCAGCCAGTAGCGCATGTTGCGGTACTGCTGCGTCACCTCCAGCTCGAACCGCGCGCGCGGCTCCTCCGCCTTGAGCCTCTCGATGATGTCCTCGATCAGCTTCCGCTTCGCCGCCAGACCCTCCACCTCGAAGTCCCGCAGCAGCATCATGATCTCGACGTCGGCCGCCCCCCCCGTCATCTCGTCGGGGTGGATGAACCCGTCGCGGTCCGAGGTGTGCTCGGGGGACTTCTCCTTGGGGAGAGCATCGATGAACTTGGACCCGAGCTTGATCGCGTTGACCATCAGGCCCTTGGCCCAGCCGGGATGAGCGGCCACGCCGTGGATGCGCAGGACGGCCTTGTCCGCGCTGAAGGTCTCGTAGTCGACGATGCCGACATCGTCGGCGTCGAAGGTGTAGGCGACGTCGGCCGCGAGCTCCTCGAGCGTGATCTTCTCGGAGCCCCGCCCGATCTCCTCGTCGGGGTTGAAGCAGATGCGCACCGAGCCGTGGCGGAGCTCGGGGTGGCGCACGAGGTGGCGGGCCGCGGCCATGATCGCGGCGACGCCGGCCTTGTCGTCGGCGCCGAGCAGCGAGTCGCCGGAGGCCGTGATCACGTCCTGGCCGAGCTTGTCCTTGAGCCCCGCCTCGTTCTCGACGGTCAACACCTGGTCCGGCGCCGCCGGCAGGACGATCGGCTGGCCGCGGTAGTTGCGGTGCACGATCGGCCGGGCGAGGCCGGAGCAGCCCTGGGCGGTGTCGAGGTGCGCGAGGAGGGCGACGCGGGGGACGCTCTTCTTGGACGTGGTCGACGGCACCGTGGCCAGCACGTAGCCGTACTCGGACACCGTCACGTCCTGGAGCCCCAGGTCGCGCAGCTCGTGCTCGAGCTGCCGGACGAGCACCCACTGCTTGGGCGTGCTGGGAGTGGTCTGCGAGTGCGGGTCGGAACGGGTGTCCACCTGCACGTACGACAGGAAGCGGGTCAGGAGGTCTTCGGCGTCGATCATCGCGTTTTCCGGTCCCCGATACCCCCGTGCCAACGACGGGCGGCATAATACAACAGGTCCCGCACCGGAAGGAAGCCCCCCCGACGGACTTGCTTCCCGACTCCCCATCGGCTAGCAAGCCCGCCGATGCCCGATCCGGCGCCTACCTGGCACGACCGTACCGTGGCCGCCGCCGCCCAGAGCTTCGGTGTCTACCTCGAGCAGGGCCTCGGGGAGGGGAAGGCCGCCGCGGAGCTGCGGCGCGTCGGCCCCAACGAGCTGCCGCGACGCAAGCCGCCCTCCGCCTGGAAGGTCTTCCTCGCCCAGTTCTTGAACCCCCTCGTCCTCAGCCTCCTTGCCGCCGCCGCCGTCGCCACCGTCGCCGCCGTCTGGCACGCCGATCCGACCCTGGGGTTCCTCGCCCGCTACTCCGACGCCATCGCCATCCTGCTCATCGTCGTCCTCAACGCCGCGATCGGCTACGTGCAGGAGCGCAAGGCCGAGCGCGCCCTGGAGTCGTTGCAGGCCATGCTGACCTTCAACGCACGCGTCGTGCGCGACGGCCAGGAACGCGTCGTGCCCGCGCGCGAGCTGGTGCCCGGGGACGTCGTGGTACTCGAGGCCGGCGATCACGTGCCGGCCGACGTGCGGCTGGGCGAAAGCTCCGACTGCCGCACGGACGAGTCGCCGCTCACCGGGGAGTCGACCCCCGTCGAGAAGGACGCCGCCCGCGTGCTCGAGCCGGACACGACCCTGGCCGACCGCGTGAACATGGCCTTCATGGGCACCATGGCCGTGCGCGGGCGCGCCCGGGCGATCGTCGTGGCCACCGGCGTCGGCACCGAGATCGGTCGCATCGGCAAGCTGATCGGCGAGATCTCGGGCGGCGCATCCCCGCTGGAGCAGCGGCTCGCCCGCTTCTCGCGCCAGATCCTCTTCGCCTGCCTCGCCCTCTCCGTCCTCCTCTTCGCTTTCGGCCTGATCCGCGGCGGCTTCACCGTCTGGGGGCTCCTCTTGACGGCGGTGTCGCTTGCCGTCGCCGGCATCCCCGAGGGCCTTCCGGCGATCACCACGATCACGCTCGCGCTGGGGATGCAGCGCATGGCGCGACGCGGGGCCCTCATCCGCTCGCTGCCCGCCGTCGAGACCCTCGGCAGCGCCACCGTGATCTGCACCGACAAGACGGGGACCCTGACGCTGAACGACATGCAGGTCCGCCGCATCGCCACGCTGCGCCACGAATACGGCTTCACCGAAGGGACCTGCGTCGGCGGCGGCGCCCTCACGCTCGACGGCCGGCCGACCCGGCTGGCGGAGCATGACGACCTGCGCGAGCTGGTCCGCGCGTCCGTCGTGCCCAACCACGCGGTCGTGCGCCCGGGGCCCGACGGGAAGCTGGCGGGGGAGGGCGATCCCACCGAGGTGGCGATCCTGATCTGCGGCGCCAACCTCGGCGTCCCCCGCGACAGCGTGCTCGACGAGATGTCCCTCGTCGCCAGCAACCCGTTCGACTCGGATCGCCGGCGCATGTCCCTCATCTTCCAGAGCGGCCCCTCCGGCGAGCTGACCAGCTACGTCAAGGGCGGCGTCGGCGAGATCCTCGGACGCTGCGACCAGGTCCGCGACGGCCCCGGCTCCCGCACTCTGACCGAGGAGGACCGGCGGAGGATCCACGAGCGGGCCGAGGCGATGGCGGAGCAGGCGCTGCGCGTGCTGGGCGTCGCGCACCGCCACATCGAGTCGCATGCGGACGCGGAGGCAGCGGAGAGCGGGCTGGAGTTCCTGGGCCTGATCGGGATGCAGGACCCGCCGCGGCCGGAGGCGATGGCGGCGATCCGGCGCTGCCGCGACGCCGGCATCAAGGTCGTGATGATCACCGGCGACCACGCCGTCACCGCGCGCGCCATCGCCCGCGAGATGCAGTTCTGGGAGGAAGGCGACCTCGCCGTCACCGGGCAGGAGCTGGAGCGGCTGACGGACGACGAGCTGACGGAGCGGATCGAGCGGGTGCGCGTTTTCGCCCGGGTGACGGCCGAGCAGAAGCTGCGCATCGTGCGCGCATGGAAGAAGCGCGGCGGCGTGGTCGCCATGACGGGCGACGGCGTGAACGACGCGCCGGCGCTGCGCGAGGCCGACCTGGGCGTGGCGATGGGCAAGGGCGGGACCGACGTGGCGCGCGAGGCCGCGAAGATGGTCCTCACCGACAACAACTTCGCTTCCATCGTCGCCGCCGTGGAAGAGGGCAGGACGATCCTGCGCAACATCCGCAAGTCGATCGTCTTCCTCCTCTCGTCCAACGCCGGCCTCGCGCTCACCGTCTTCTTCTCCGTCTTCTTCCCCTCCCTCCTCGTGCTCACCCCCCTCCAGATCCTGTGGATCAACCTCGTGACCAACGGCGCCCCGGCGCTCGGCCTGGGCGTCGACCCGCCGGAGCCGGGCGAAATGGCGAACCGTCCGCGGCCGATCGCCGCCGGCCTGCTCGACCCGGACGACCTGTGGTTCCTCTTCGGCTTCGGCCTGCTCATCGGCGCCGTCGGCATCGGCTCGTACTTGCTGCCCCCGTCGCTGCTGCCCGCCGCGGCCACCGCGGCCGGCTCGCGCACCCTGGCCTTCTTCTCCCTCGCCTTCCTGCCGCTGGTCCACGCCTTCAACTGCCGGGCCCGCCGCGCCAGCCTGTTCTCGCGGTCCCTCTCGCCCAACCGCTTCCTGTGGATCGCCGTCCTCTCCTCCGCCGCGCTGCAGCTCCTCGCCAACCTCGTGGTCGGCCTGCACGGCGTCTTCCGCGTCGTGCCGCTCGGCCCCCGCGACTGGCTGATGCTCGCCGCCGCGTCGCTCGCCGTGCTCCCCGTCTGGGAGCTCGCCAAGGCCGTCCTGCGCGCCCGGGACCGTGCCCGCTCCGCCCCGGCGAGTGCCGAATCGAACACGAACCGCATGCCGAACCCTTGACAGCGGACCGATTCCGTAGAACCCTAGCACCGTGGGCGTACGCTCGATGCCCCTCGCCCACCAACGGAACGGTCGCTCGACCGTCCCGACCAGGCGAGGGGATCACCGTGCGCGCCGGTGCAGGGAGGGCGCATGTCGGACGCGAAGTTTCCCAAGCCCGAGAAGACCACCGAGATGTTCCTCACGGAGAAGGAGAAGCTGCTGACCCGGCGCGATCTCCTGTCCTCGTCCTGGAAGGTGGCGCTGCTCGCGGCCGGCGCGGCCCTGCTCCCGCGCCAGGCGCTGGCTCTCGGCTCCGGCCCCCAGGTCCGATCGCCTGCGCCGCCGCAGAACGGCCAGCCGCTCGGTGTCAGGCCGGCGACGCCCGGCACCCCGCCCAAGACGGGCGGAACGGGCGCTCGCACCGCCGCCGCCGGCGGCGCCAACGCGCCGAAGCCCAGCGAGCTCACCCACTGCTCGCACGGGTCGCACGGGTCGCACGGGTCGCACGGGTCGCACGGGTCGCACGGGTCGCACGGGTCGCACGGGTCGCATGGCTCGCACGGCTCGCACGGCTCGCACGGGTCCTGGTAGCCGCCCCGCGCGCCGTCCCGCCGTCGCCCTTCACCAGCTCCAGAATCCACAGCGTGCTGTCCGTCTGCGCCGTGCCCGCGCGCGACACCTCGCGCAGCCCCGCGTCCCGCGCCAGAAGGGCGGCCTCCTCGATGCTCGGGTTGAGCCGGTGCTCCCAGGGCAGGTCGTCCCGCTCCAGGACGGCCTCCAGCCGGCCCGGCGAGCGCACCACGCCGAAGACCACGTCCTCCGCCAGCACGACCCGGCCCCCCGGCGCCGCCAGGGCCGCGAGTTTCGCCATCGCACGGCGCGCGTTCTTCAGGTGGTTGAAGCTGCGCAACGCCAGCACCGTGTCGAACTTCGCCCCCCGCGGCCGAAATCCCTCGAGCGTTCCGCGGACGAACGCGAAGCCCGGCGTCCGCGGCGCGGCGCCGCCCCGCGGATCGAGGCCCGTGTAGCGCAGCCTTCCGGCACGCACCGCCGGCTCCAGCGCCGCGCGATAGGGCGCCAGGCCGCAGCCCACGTCCAGCACGTCTCCCGACAGCGAGTCGAGCATCCGCTCCAGCAACACGCGCGCGCGCCGGAACGACGCCCCCGGCGCGCGCTCGAAGACCCCTCCGCACAGCGGCCGGGCGGGGCAGGGCCGGCAGGCCACGGCCAGGCGCAGCCGTCGCAGCTCCCGCGCGAAGTCGGTGACCAGCACCGCTCCCGAGGGCTCCAGGTACACCTGCTCCTGCTCGCGCGTCGCCGTCCGCAGAGTCTCGTCGGAAAAATCCCGCGTCGTCGTCTCGTGGCGTCGCACCCGGCCCGGTCCCGTGCGCACGAAGATCCCGCGCACCGGGTCGGGCGGCGCCCGTTTCCCGGCGCGCACCGGGCACGTGCGCAGCGACAAACGCTCCCCCGGCCCGCTCGAGGCCCAGTTGAACGAGTTCGGCACCGGGCGCGAGACCGGCCGCAGCTCCGCCGCGCCGCGGCGCGCGAGATATTCGCCGAAAACGCCGCGGCAGCGCCGCCGCAGGCTGCACGCCGCGCACGGCGCGCCGAAGCCCCGATGCCGGTCGTCGACCGGGAACCAGTCCCGCTCGAACACCTCGCTCAGGAACGCGAAGCCGTCCTCGCGCAGCGCGCACTCCAGCTCCATCGCGTCGCCCATGAGGCACAGCGGGAGGCCGTCCCAGACCACCGGCCTCTCCGGGACCGACGCCTGCGCTTGCGCGATGGCCGCCCGCACGGCCCGCGCGGTGTCCGCCAGCGGCGGCACCAGGCCGTCGAAGTCGTCCAGCACGTTGCCCGCGGGCTCGACCGCGGAGAATTTGAGCCGCACCCCGGGCAGCCGATCGACGGCCCGCACGATGTCGCCCAGCCGGTCGATGTTCCAGCGGGTGACGACGACGTTGGCGGTAACCAGCGGGACTCGTCCGGCCAACGCCGTGAGGGCCGCCCACGTCTGGCGGAAAGCGGGCGTGCGGACGTGCCGGTCGTGCAGCGCGGCGTCCGGTCCGCAGAGCGAGAGGTACGCGTAGTCCAGGCCGCGCGTGAGGAGCCGGTCGACGAGGCCCGGGTAGGAGAGCATGCGGCCGTTGGTGACCAGGCCGAGGCGTAGGCCGGCGCGGGCCACTCGGTCCGCAAGCTCGAGCCACCGCGGGTGGACGCTGGGCTCGCCCCCGGACAGGACGACGGTGTCGGCGCCGAGCGCGGCCGCGCGGCGGATCTTGCGCTCCAGCGCTCCCGGAGCGGCCTCGTCGCCGCGATGCGGCGCGGCGTGGCAGAACGCGCAGTTGTTGTTGCAGCGGTAGGTGAGCTTGAGCAGGGCCTTGCGGCCCGCACGCGGGGGCGCCTCGCTCACGGGTCGTTCCTGCGTCGCAGGCCGGTGGCATCGAGGAGGCGCTCGAATTCGTCCAGGTCGAGCTGCTGCTGCGCGTCGGAGCGGGCGACGGCCGGACAGGGGTGCACTTCGACCATCACGCCCTGGGCGCCCGCGGCGAGCGCGGCCCGCGCCAGCGCGGGCAGGATGTCCTTGCGTCCGGCGGCGTGGCTCACGTCGGCGATCACGGGCAGCCAGGTCTGCTCGCGCAGCAGCGCGATCGCGGAGACGTCCAGCGTGTTCCGCGTCTGCGTCTCGAAGGTCCGGATCCCGCGCTCGCACAGGACCACCTGCTCGGTGCCCTGCAGCACGACGTACTCGGCCGCCCACAGGAACTCCTCGAGGGTGGCGGCCAAGCCGCGCTTGAGCAGCACGGGCTTGCCCGCGCGGCCCGCCTCGCACAGCAGCTCGTAGTTGTGCATGTTGCGCGAGCCGATCTGGAGCGCGTCGGCGTGCTCGGCGACCAGCTCGACGAGCCGCGTGTCCGTCACTTCGGTCACCACCGCCAGGCCGTATCGCCGTCCCGTGTCGCGCAGGATCTCCAGCCCGCGCCGGCCCAGGCCCTGGAACGCGTAGGGCGAGGAGCGGGCCTTGAACGCCCCGCCGCGCAGGAGCGGCACGCCGAGCTCGTGCAGCCGCCGCCCCACCGTGTCCATCTGCGCCTCGTCCTCGACCGCGCACGGTCCCGCGATCACCACCGGCTCGCCGCCGATCGTCACGCCGCCGATCCGCACGGTCCGCGCCGACCCGCCGGACGCACGGCTGACCTTCAGCGTCTGCCGCCGCCCCGACTCCAGCAGCGCGAGCGAAGCGTGGAATATCTCCTTGAACAGCCGGCGCACGGTCTCGTCGGGGAACGGACCGCGGTTCGCCGCGACCAGCGCGTCCAGCATCGCCTGCTCGCGCTCCGGCACGTGCGCCGGGATCCCGTCGCGCTCCTTGACCGCCCGGGCCTGCTCCACCACCCGGGCGCGGCGGCTCAGCAGCTCCAGCAGATCCAGGTTGATCCGTTGCAGTTCCTCGCGAAGCTCCTCGAGCGTCACGTGCGGAGCATGCACCAGGAGCGGGGCACCGGCAAGGGCGCCGCCGAGTACCATCGTTGCGCACCTGCGCAAGGGGCGTCCGCCGGCGCAGCGCACAGTACGAGCGCAATGCGGCGGGACCACGTCGTTTCCCTCTTGGAACGGAACTCGCTCTTCCGCTCGCGGGACCCGGGAGGCGCGGCGACGGTCGCCGGGCCGTTCGACGGGACCGCGACAAGGAGAGCACGATGAGCAGAATCACCGGAACCGCGGGAAACGGGGAAGCCACGGGACGACTCCTGCCGGTGGCGGCGGCCGCCCTGGCCGCGCTCCTGGCCGGGGCGGCGAGCGGCTGCGGCGGCGCCGTCACCGGCGACGACGACGTGGACGGGGGCGGCGAGGTCGCCGACGTCGCGGACGAGGGCGAGGGCGGGGACGGGGAGGAAGCGTGTGCCTGCACGACCGACGAGGACTGCGACAACGGACTGTTCTGCGACGGGCTCGAGACCTGCGACGGTTGCGCCTGTACGGCCGGGACGCCGCCGGAGTGCGACGACGGCATCGCCTGCACCGCCGACGCGTGCGTCGAGTCCATGGCGTCGTGCTCCTCGACGCCGGACCACGGCCTGTGCGGCGACTTCGAGCTGTGCGACGCGGATCGCGGCTGCGTGGCCGCGCCCGAGTGCGACGCGGACGTCGACTGCGACGATGGATTGTGGTGCGACGGCGCGGAGACCTGCGACACCGTCGAGGCGCGCTGCGTCCCGGGCACCGCGCCGGACTGCGCCGACGCCTGGTCCTGCACGTCCGACGACTGCAACGAGGACGACGACCACTGCGCGCCGACGCCCGTCGACGCGACGTGCGAGGACGGCGACCCGTGCACGCCGAACGCCTGCAATCCGACGGCGGAGGAGGCGGACGAGCGCGGTTGCGTGACCGTTCCCAGCGGGTGCGACGACGACAACCCGTGCACCGACGACTTCTGCGACGCCGCGCGCGGCTGCTTCCACAGCTTCAACACCGCGTCCTGCGAGGACGGCGACCAGTGCACGGTGGGCGACGTCTGCGCCGCCGGCGTCTGCACCGCGGGCGGCCCGCGGGACTGCGACGACGACAACGCCTGCACCGACGACGCCTGCAACTCCGCCACCGGCTGCAACTACGCCTACAACTCCGGACCGTGCGACGACGGCAGCGCCTGCACGCTCACCGACGTCTGCGACGGCGCCGGCGCCTGCGTCGGCTCGGGCGGCCCCGACTGCGATGACGGCAACCCCTGCACCGACGACTCCTGCGCCGCCGCGGGCGGCTGCACCCACGCCAACAACACCGCCGCCTGCGACGACGGCGACTCCTGCACCGGCTCCGATGTCTGCTCGGACGGGACGTGCGGCGGCTCCGCCATCACCTGCAACGACTCGAACCTCTGCACCGACGACTCCTGCAACCCGACCACCGGCTGCGTCTTCTCCAACAACGCGACGGCCTGCGACGACGGCAACCCGTGCACCACCGGCGACGTCTGCGGCGGCGGCGCCTGCACCCCGGGCGCGGGACTCCCCACCTGGTACCGCGACGCCGACGCCGACGCCTACGGCGACTCCACCGTCTCGGTCTGCGCCGCCTCGGCCCCCTCCGGCTACGTCGCCGACGCCACCGATTGCTGCGACTCGGTCGCGAACGCCCACCCGGGCCAGACCGCGTGGTTCGGCGCCTCCTACACCTGCGGCGCAGGCGCCACGTTCGACTACGACTGCAGCGGCGCCGATGAGCGCCGCTGGACCGCGACCGGCGGCGGTTGCAGCACCTCCGGCGGCTCGTGCACGCCGACCCTGGCCTGGCAGGGCTCGTCCGCCCCGGCCTGCGGCGCCAACGGCACCTGGGTCACCGGCTGCAGCAGCCTGCTCTGCGGGACGAACACCGAGACCCGGCGCCAGGAGTGCCACTAGCATCGGCGGTCGGCGGCGGTTCCGCGATTCCATTGCATCCCCGGGGCCCCGGTAGTACGCACCGATGCCGAACCCGCGCGAGACTGCACGGGGGGAGGAGGCGGCGATGCTCACGATCCCCGGGTACCAACTCGTGGCCAAGCTGGGCGAGGGCACCCAGTCCGCCGTGTACCGGGGCTTCCTCAACACCGCGCCCGACCGCCCGCTGTCGATCAAGGTCTTCAAGACCAGCGCGCCGACCGAGCGGCAGCTCGCGCACTACCGGCAGAAGGTCGAACACCTGCGCGTGCTGCGCGACCCGTCCCTCCTCACCGCCGAGATGTTCGAGCTGCGCGGTGGCGTGCCCTTCATCGTCCAGGACTACTTCGAAGGCCTGTCGCTCGACGAATGGGCGCGCCGCCAGACCGCGGTCTCCCTGGACGCCTTCTTCGCCATCGCCTGCCAACTCGCCGCCGCGCTGGACAAGGTGCACGACGCGGGCATCGTGCACGGCGGGGTCAAGCCGCACAACGTCCTCGTCCGCCCGGACAATCTCGAGATCCGCCTGACCGGCTTCGTCACCCCGCTCGACGTGCGCGACGTCAGCCACTTCATCTTCGACCCCGCGTTCGTCTCCGGGACGCTCGCCTACACCTCGCCCGAACAGACCGGGCGGATCCACCACGTGGTGGGCTTCTCCTCCGATCTGTACTCGCTCGGGATCGTGTTCTACGAGCTGCTGGCGCGCCGCCTGCCCTTCCGCTCCACCGATCCGCTGGCGCTGATCCACCAGCACCTGGCGGAGGAGGCGCCGCCGATCCACGAGGTCAATCCGGAGATTCCGGCGGCGCTCGGCCGGCTGGTCGCCAAGCTCACGCTCAAGCACCCCGAGAAGCGCTACCAGAGCGGCCGCGGGCTGCTCGCCGATCTGGTCCGCTGCCGCAGCGAATGGGACGCGGGACGCTCGATCGGCCGCTTCGCGCTCGCCACGCAGGATCGCAGCCGCCGCGTCGTGTTCATCTCGAAGATGGTCGGCCGCGACCACGAGGCGTGCACCGTGCTGGACGCGTTCGAGCCGGTGACGCGCGGCGGCTTCCGCGCCGTCTTCATCTCCGGCCTGCCCGGCATCGGCAAGACGCGACTGATCCAGGAGCTGCAGCAGCCGATCGTCCGCCACCGCGGCTACTTCACGTCGGGCAAGTTCGACATCTACCAGAAGAACATCCCCTACAGCTCGCTGCTCCAGGCCTTGCGCAACCTCGTCCGCACCTTCCTGACCGAGAGCCCGGAGCGGGTCGCGGCCTGGAAGCAGCGCATCCTCGACGCGGTCGGCCCGAACGGTCGCGTGATCATCGACGTCATCCCCGAGCTGGAAGCGCTGCTCGGCCCGCAGCCTGCCGTTCCGCCGCTGCCGCCGGTCGAGGCGCGCAATCGCTTCCACGGCCTCTTCGATCGCTTCCTGGGCTGCCTCGCCACGGCCGAGTCCCCGCTGACCCTGTTCATCGACGACCTGCAGTGGTGCGACGTCGCCTCCTTCGATTTCCTCCAGACCGTCTTCGCCAACCCGGAGGAGCATCCCTACCTGCTGCTCCTGGGCGCCTACCGGCACAACGAGGTCGACTCCGGCCACCCGCTGGCCAGGCTCATCGCCAAGGTGCAGGCGGACCGCCGGCCGCTCGAGGAGCTCCGGCTGCGACCGCTCGAGCCGAAGCACTGCCACGAGATGGTCTCCTACATCCTGGACGCGCCGCTCGAGCACACCGAGGCGCTGGCGGCGTTCCTCGCCGACCTGACCGAAGGCAACCCGTTGTTCGTCAGCGAGAGCCTCTCCTACCTCTACAACGAGGATCTGCTGTACGTCGACGACGAGCTGCAATGGCGCTGGGACCTCGAGCGCATCCGCAAGTCGAACATGCCGTCGACCGTCGTCGCCCTGTTCAGCGCGAAGATCGGCCGGCTGCCGCGGCCCGCCGTCGACCTGCTCGAGACCGCCGCCTGCATGGGCAATACCGTGCCGCCCGCGGACCTGGCGCGGGTCGCGGACCTGCCCCTGCTCGAGGTCTTCCGGACCCTCAAGCCCGCGCTGGCCCAGGGGCTGGTGATCGAGAACCGGGACAACCTCCAGTTCATCCACGACCGCGTGCAGGAGGCCGTGCTCACGGCCATCCCCGCCGAGCGGCGCCGCGAGATCCACTGGCGCGTCGGCGGGAAGCTGCTCGCCGCGGTGCCCGAGGGCGCGGATCTGGAGACCCTGGACAACCTCTTCGCCATCGCGGCGCACCTCAATCTCGGCCGGCCCCAGCGGCTCGAGTCCGCCGAGTCGTGGCGGCTCGCCGACCTCAACTTCCACGCCGGCGAGAAGGCGCTCAACTCGCTGGCGACCACCGCGGCCAACGAGTTCTTCGCCAAGAGCAAGAGCCTGCTCCCCGCCGACTGCTGGGAGGCCGAGTACGAGAAGACCTTCCGGACCTACAAGAAGGCGGCGAAGGCGGAGTTGATGTGCGGGCACCCCGAGCAATCCGACGCGCTGCTCGCCGCCCTGCTCCAGCACGCGCGCACCGACCTCGACCGGGCCGAAGCCCTGGCCGAGCAGACCACGTCGCTCTCCTCGATCGGCAACTTCATCAAGGCGATCGCGACCGCGAACCGCGGCCTGGCGTTCTTCGAGCAGTCCTTGCCCGACGATCCCGAGGATGCGAACCGGCGCCGCATCGGCCTCTTGGAGCGGATCCGGGCGGCCCATCCCGACGTGTGGCGCGAGATCCTCGACATGCCCTTCACCCGGGATCGCAAGAGCAAGATCGAGCTCGCGTTCTACAGCGAGCTCATCCCGGACCTGTACATGTCCGGGCTCGTGCCCCAGCTCTACCTCTCCGCCGTGCAGTCCACGCAGCACTGCCTGGACGGTGGCATGGACGAGTCCGTGATCTACTCCTTCAGCATCATGGGGCTGCAGCTCGGCGAGCAGGAGGAGTTCGAGCAGGCCTTCCGCTACGAGGATCTGGCGCGCGAGCTGTCGGCGCGCCACCCCGACACGTTCGGCGCGACGCGGGGCATGAACGGCATCGTCTGGTGCAACATGCACTCGCGCAGCCGACCGGAGGAGATCGTCGAGTACTGCCGGCGCGGCATCCAGTGCGGCAGGAACTGCGGCGACCTGTACAACGCCGGCCTCTCCTACGGTCCCCTCATGTGGAACCTCCAGGTGCAGGGCCGCGACCTCGCGGCGATCGACGAGGCCGCGCGCGAGTGCCAGCGCTTCTCCGAGCGCAACAACCTTTCGTTCTCGGTCCGGCTGGCGGAGGCCGTGCAGGCCGGCTGGATCGCCCCGATGAAGAAGGGCTACGCGCCAATCCCCATGGCCGACCGGGTGGCGCAGTGGGAGAAGGACAACCACGTCGCCGCCGCCGGCAGCTACTACGCCCACCTCGCGTTCAGCCACTACTACTTCGGCGAGCACGAGCAGGCGACGGAGGCGCTGGAAGGCGTCCGCCGCTACCTCTCCGGCCTCACCGACAACGTCCTCAAGCGGCAGTGGTACGTCTTCCAGGCGCTCAACGCGCTCAAGCTCCACGAACGACGGCCGGACGCCGGCAACGCAGGCCGGGAGGCCGTGCTGGCCGAGCTCGCCCCGCTCGTCGCCAAGATCGAGACGTGGGCCGCGCTCGGACCGCTGCTCCAGCCCTACCTGGCGTTCCTCCACGCCGAGCGCGAGCGCGTGACCGGCTCGTTCGAGCGCGCCCGCGGGCTCTACCTCGACGCCATCGACTGCGCCCACGACCACGGCTACACCTTCCTGGAGGGCCACCTCAACGAATCCCTGGGCGAGATGCTGCTGGCCGGCGGACGCGGCCAGGCCCGGCCGTTCCTGCTCGAGGCGGCCCGGCTCTACGGCGCCTGCCGCGCGGAGCGCAAGGAGCTGCGCGTCCAGGAACGCCACCCGGAGCTGTTCGCGGCGCCCGCCACGCCGGCCCCCGCCGCGCGCGAGGCGCCCGGTCCCGGCCTCGGCCAGGCACCCGTCGAGTCGACGGTCGAGGCGCCCGCCACGGACGCCTTTGCCCTGCCGCAGCTCGACGTCGGCTACCTCATGCGCTCGGCGCTGGCGATCTCCGCCGAGATCGAGCAGGAGGCGCTCCTGCGCCGCATCCTGCAGACGGTGCTCGAGAGCTCCGGCGCGCAGCACGGCTACCTGCTCGTCGCCGACGGGGACCACCTGTGGGTCCGTGCCGAGGGTCACGCGGGCGGCGGCGAGACGGTGCGGATCGTCGGCCGGCGGCTGGAGGACGCGGGGGACATCTGCACGGCCGTGGCGCGCTACGCGTTCCGGACGGGCCAGCGGCTGGTCCTGGCCGACGCGGTGCGGGAGGGCGAGTTCAAGGACAACCCGCAGGTGCAGGCCCTCGGGATTCGTTCCCTGCTGTGCCTGCCGGTGGTCAAGCAGGCACGGCTGGTCGGCGTGCTGTACCTCGAGAATCGATTGGCGCCCGCGATGTTCACGCCCGCCGGGGTCCAGACCACCGAGCTGCTCGCGGCGCAGGCGGCGATCTCGCTGGAGAACGCCCGGCTCGTCGAGGAGATGAAGAGGGCCGAGGAGGCCCTGTCCGCGGAACGCGAGCACCTCGCCGTGACCCTGCACAGCATCGGCGACGCCGTCATCGCCACCGACACCGGCAGCCGCATCGTGATGCTCAACCGCGTGGCGGAGGAGCTGACCGGGTGGCCCCAGGCCGAAGCCTCCGGCAAGCCGCTCGCCGAGGTCTTCCGCATCGTCAACGAACAGACCGGGGCGTCCGCCGAGGATCCCGTGCGCAAGGTGCTGGAGACGGGCGTCGTCGCCGGTCTCGCCAACCACACCGCGCTCGTCGCCCGCGACGGCCGCCTCCTCTCCATCGCCGACAGCGCCTCGCCGATCCGCGGCGCCGACGGCCGGACGCTCGGCGTCGTGCTCGTCTTCCGTGACGTCACCCAGGCGCGCAAGGCCGAAGAGGCCGTCCAGGAGGGACGGCGGCTGCTGCAGCTCATCATTGATTCGATCCCTGCCTGCATCGCCTACGTCGACCGGGAGTACCGCTACCGTCTGGTCAACCGGACCTACGAACAGTGGTTCGGGCTCAGCCCGGAGTGGATCCGCGACCGGCACGCGCGCGAGGTCGTGGGTGAGGCGGGGTGGGTGGCGGTGCGCCGGGACGTGGATCGCGCGCTGGCGGGAGAGACGGTCACGTACGAGCGGCAAATGCCCTATCCCGGCGGGAGCCGTTGGGTGTACGCCACGCTGACGCCCGACCGGGACGCCGCCGGGCGCATCCGCGGCGTCGTCGTCCACGTCATCGACGTGGGGAAACTGGTGGAGGCGGAGACGGCCTTGCGCGAGGCCGACACGCGCAAGAACGAGTTCCTGGCCATGTTGTCGCACGAGCTGCGCAATCCGTTGGCGCCAATCAGCAACAGCCTGTTCGTGCTCGACCGCGCCGGCGAGGACGGCGACCGGGCGAAGCGGGCCAGGGAGGTCATCGCGCGACAGGTCGGCCACCTGTCCTGCCTGGTCGATGACCTGCTCGACGTGACGCGCATCTCGCGCAACAAGATCCAGATCCGGCGGAACCGGATGGACCTGTGCGACGTCGTGCGACGGGTCGCGGAGGACCAGCGCTCGCTGTTCGAGCGCGGCGGGGTCCGACTGCTGTCGGAGATCCCGGCCGGCCCGTTGATCCTGAACGCGGATCCGACGCGCGTCGCGCAGGCCGTCGCCAACCTGCTGCAGAACGCGGCCAAGTTCACGGGGCGGGGTGGGGTGACGCGCGTCCACGTGTCCAGCGATCCGTCCTGCGTCCAGGCCGTGGTGCGGGTGACCGACACCGGCATCGGGATGACGCCCGAGACCCTGGCCGGCCTGTTCCAGCCGTTCGTCCAGGCCGACCATACGCTCGATCGCGGCAAGGGAGGCCTCGGGCTCGGTCTGGCGCTGGTCAAAGGCCTGGTCGGGCTGCACGGCGGCGAGGTCACCGCGCACAGCGAGGGGCTGGGAAAGGGGGCCGAGTTCGTCGTGCGGTTGCCGCTCGACCCCGCGGCTCGTCCGGAATGCGTGCCCGAAGCCGCCGTCCGGCCCTCGTGCCGGCGGCGCGTGCTCATCATCGAGGACAACGTCGACGCGGCGGACAGCCTGCGGGACGTGCTGCAGCTCGGCGGCCACGAGGTGGCGGTCGCGAACAACGGTCCGGACGGGATCGGCAAGGCACGCGAGTTCCGGCCCGAGGTGGTGCTCTGTGACATCGGCCTGCCCGGGATGGACGGGTACGACGTCGCCCGGGTCCTTCGCGGTGACGAGACGCTGCGCGGCACCTGTCTGGTGGCGCTGAGCGGGTACGCGCTGCCCGAGGACATCCTGCTGGCGCGGGAGGCCGGCTTCGCGCACCACATCCCCAAGCCGCCGAGCCTGGAGAAGATCGCGGAGCTGCTGGCGAGCCTGCCGGGCTAGTCGGGCAACGGCGCGTTCTCGCGGAGTGCCGCGTCCCGCACCACGGCTGGGGGCGCCGGCCGCGCGGCACGCGACCCGCCACGCCGGTGCGCGAAGGGGCGGATGAACCGATCCCGGTCCGGCAGCACCCGGCCCACGTACGTGCGATACCCGCTGCCGGGGGCGTCGACGAGCACCTCGGTCGGTTCCTCCGACCACGGCACCAGCACGACGCCGGCCGCGTCCGCCCGGCGCCCGCCGACGAACGCGATGGCGCGCCGCGGCAGGTCGACGAACGTCATCCGTACCCACCTCTCGCCCGGCGCGTTCGCCGTGCCCCCGCCTCCGGTCGGTGGAAGCGCTTCGATCGCCGGAAGAGGTCCCACGATCGCCGGCGAACGGGTCACCGGTCCCGCCGGGGGCGTCGCCCCAGCCGGCAGGCCGCAATCGCGGGGCGCCGGCCGTGCCGGCACGGGGTCGGGCGCTTCGAGGCGGGACGGACTTGCGGCCGCTGCAGGGCCGTCGAGGCGGCCGGGACTCGAACCGCCCGACCAGCTCGTCCGGCCCCCGTGCCGGAGCACCACCCCGAACGTGAACGCGAGGATCACCAGGGCCGCCGCCGTCGCGGTCAGCCCGGCCGCAAGCGGCAACAGGCGACGGCCGCGCGCCTGTGCGGCCCGCGCGGCCGAGGCGGAATCGACGGGCTCCTCGACCGACGGCGGATCGTCGTCCGATTCGACGATCCCGCGGCGCACGTCGGCAGCCGCCGCGTCATCGGCCGCAGGCAGGTCCAGCGCGAGGAGCCGGCGCTGGAATTCGCCGGCCGTCTGGATGCGCTCGCCCACCCGCTTGCGCACGGCGTGCGAGACCAGCTCGGCCAGCGCTTTCGGCAGGTGCGGCGCGAACTTGCTGGGCGACGGGTAGTCGGCGACGGACCGGCGATCACCGAGCCGCTCGACCCACAGCATCTCGCCCGAAACCGCCTCGTGCGGCAAGCGTCCGGCCAGCATCCGGTAGAGCAACAGGCCGGCCGAGAAGACGTCGGACGGCGGGCCGAGCGGAAGCTCCTGGAACAGCTCCGGTGCCGCGTAGGCCGGCTTGCCCAGGAACGTGCCGCGCTGCGTGACCGTGTCGACGGAGTCGTCGCCGACGATCGGGCGGGCGAGGCCGAAATCGAGGAGCTTGACGCGCGTGCCGCCGTTCGGGCGCGGCACCAGGAACACGTTGGCCGGTCCCAGGTCCCGGTGCAGGACGCCCACCCGGTGTGCGGCGGCCAGGCCGTCGAGCACCTGGAGCATGATCGCCGCGGCGCGGGACGGCGAGAGGCATCGTTCACGCTTGAGCAGCGCAGCCAGGGTTTCCCCAGGCAGCAGCTCCATCACGATGAACGGGCGTCGCGCATCGCCGCGCGGCGGCAGGTACCAGTCGAAGATCTCGACCACGTTGGGGTGCCGGATGTCGCGCAGCGCCTTGACCTCGCGGCGGAAACGGAGCACCCCGTCGGGGTCGCTCGCCAGGTGTCCGGAGATCACCTTGACCGCGAAACACTCTCGCGTCACCAGCCTCTCGGCTTCGTAGACCGAGCCCATTCCGCCGGCGCCGACCAGCCGGCGCAGCCTGTACCCCGGGACGTCGGGGAACCCGGACTCGGGCGGGGATGCGGCGCACGACCGCGATTCACGCAACGGCTACACCACCTCGGAGGGATGAAGGGGGGAGGACCTTGCCGTGACCCCACGACAACCCCCCAAGCGCATGGTACCAACCGCGGCTCGGGCGTCAAGCACATTCTGACCGTCGGGGGGCATCCCCCACGAGTCACGGCCGGTTTGCGCTCCCGCGCCGCTGGGCTATCATCGCCTCCGGGGGAACGGGGACGATGCGAAGTTCGCCGAGCTGGTCCGGGGCACTCCTGACGTTGGTCGTCGCGGTCGGCGCGTGTCAACGCGCCCGACCGAGCGCGCCGCCGCCCCCGGACGCGACCGCCGATCCTGCGGCCTCGGGCGACGCCGGCGACGCCGTCGTCCCGGCCGAACGGCCCGGCGGCATCGTGCCAGGCGACGGGACCGGCGCCGCGGGCGCGGACGAGACCGGCGAAATGCCCGGGCCGGATGATGCCGGCCCGGCGCCCGACGCCGCCGAAGCGCCGGCCGGCGACGCCTTCGACACCGGCTACAACAGCCACTGCCTCGAGCCGCCCGAACGCGACGTCGCGCGCCGCCAGATGCGGGAGATGGCCGACCGGCACGCGCAGGCGACCGAGCGGCTGAGCGCCCTGCGCGACGAGTTCGAGACGCGGACGACCGGCATCCTCGCCGACCTGTCGCTCGAGGTCATCGATGCGGTTGCCGCGGAGTTCGTCCCCCGCCTCGTCGCGCTGCACGGCGGGGAACGGGCCGGTGCCGGCTCGCTCGCCGTCCTCCTGCACCAGGCGGCGTCCGTCGCCGTGCTCTGCCGCGCCCTGCGCGCCGGACCGCAGGAGTGCGATCGCCCGGATGCCGCGGCGTTCGGCGACCCCGGGAACTGCCGCGCCACCGTACGCCTGCTGGAGCTGGCGCGCGAGCGTCCCGGGACGATCGGCCTGCGCAGCTTCCTGACCCTGACGCTCGGCTGGCAGGACGAAGCCGCGGCCGCCGACCTCATCTGGCAGGTGGCCCTGCGCGGCCTCCCCGAATCCTGGTGCGACCGGCTTGCGGTGCCCGGCTCCCCCGACCACTGGGCGTTGCCGCTCTGCCGCTCCGTGGCCGCCCGCGACGCGTCCCGCTGCACGGCCTTCCAGGGCGAGTGGCGCCGGACCACGTGCGGCGCCCTGGTCCACGCCCTGCTCGGACCAGAGGAATCCGGGGCCGACGCGCCCGACGCCCTCGCTGCGCTGCTGCGCGAATGGGTCGCCGCACCCGAGTCCGGCCCGACGTGCGAAGCCGCGGCACGACGCGTCCTGGACCAGCTCCTGGACGCCTCCGGCATCTTCGATCCGGGGCGGCTCGTCCTGCCGGACGCCGAGCGCAACCGCGGCCTGGCGCCGACGTCATGAGACGAATGACCCGGGAGCCCAGCCTCGCGAGCCGACGTCCGGAGCCCTGCGAGGTCTGCGACTCGTGGGAAGACTGTCCGGAACGCTCGCCCGCCGCGTCCGGCCGCCAGGGCTGCTTCCGTCCCCGCCGGCAGCTCGAGCTCGAGCGCGTTCGCGCGCACTTTCGCGGCCTTCGGCGCGCCGCGGCCCTTCGCGGCGCCTCGCTCCCCGCGATGGAGGCGAACCTCCTCGCACACTTCGCCCGCGCCATGCGACGCTACTCCGACATCCTCGAGTTCTCCTTCTCCGCGCGCGGACGGACGGCGTCCCCCTACCGCTTCTCCTACTCGTTCCCGGCGTTCGGGATGGGCCGGGCGCGGGCCGAAGCGAAGGCGTGCGGGACGCTGGTCGAGCCGTTCGGCGCCGGCGCGCGCCGGGTCGCGGACGCGGTGCTCGCCCTCGCGCGTCCCCCGCTCGTGGCCCAGATCCTCTTCGGCCTCGACGCGGGGCGAGCGAACCTGCGCTTGAAGCTCTACCTTCAATTCCACGAGGGAATGGCTCGTGAGAAGCTAGGTTTGCTTTCCAGGAGCCTGCCGCTGCCGGCGACCCGGCGACTCGCCGACGCACCCGAGCGGCTGCACCTGCTCGGGATCGATTTCCGCGCGGGCGGCGTGGTCGGCGCCAAGCTGTACTACCTGCGTTCGCGGGTCGCGTTGGCCGGTCTCCGACGGGCCTTCCCGCGAGCGGGGCTCTTCGCGCACCTGGCCGACCGGGGGCGGCCGGCGGCGCTGGATGACGTCGTCTTGATCACCCGCCTGGGTCCCGGAGGCGAGCCGGACGGTCCGCCGGTCTCGGAAATCGACCTCGGCCTCCGCGCCAACGGCCTGGGCTGGGACGACGTGCGAGGGGCTTTCGCCCGCCGGGCGGTCGGGAAGGCGTTCGATGGGTTCCGCCGGACGGCCCTCGCCGGTCATCGCTGGACGGCGACGAGGATCTCGTTCCCCGTGGCGGGCTCGTCCAAGCTCAGCGTGTACTACGTGCTGCTCGACCCGCCCCGGCGGAGGGAGGCAAGGTGAGGCGCCGTATCCTGCTGGTCAATCCCCCGGTGCTCGCGGTCGACCGCGTGCAGGTGGGGTTGTACGCCGAGGCGCTGCCGTTCGGGTTGCTGCAGATCGCCGCGCACCTGCGGGCAGGCGGGGCCGACGTCGAGTTCATCGACCTGATGGGCTACCCGGACCGGGACGCGGCCGGGGCGCTGCGACCCGCGAGGCGCTGGGGCAGCAAGCCGGCCGGCGACAACGCGACGCGCCTGCGGCGGGACGTCTTCCTCTACGGGCGCTCGAGGCGCTGGCTCCAGCGGCGGCTGGCCGGGACCGCCGCGCCCGACGAGGTGTGGGTCACGTGCTGCATCGCGTTCAACTTCGAGCCGGCGCACGAGGTCATCCGGCTGTGCCGGGAGCGCTTCCCCCGCGCGCGGATCCGCTTCGGCGGGTTCTACCCGTCGCAGTTCCCGGAGCAGGCGGGGGCGTCGGGGGCGGACGAGGTGTATCGCGGCTACTACGCACCGGCGGACGGCGTCTTCCCGGCCATCGACCTGCTCGAGTCGCGCCCGCCGATCTGGATCTTCCGCCTCGCCTTGGGCTGCCGCTACCGCTGCTCGTACTGCAGCAATGCCCTGCACCGCTCGGAGGTGATCTTCGAGCCGGCGGCGGTGGCCCGCGAGATCCTCCGGCTCCGGGCGCGGTGGGGGGTGCCGGAGTTCTCCAACTGGGACCCCAACGTGATGCTCCAGGAGAAGGTGCTCGAGTCGTTCCTGGGAAGAATGGCCGCGGCGGGCGCGCCCGCGCCGCTCAAGTTCGAGATGGGGATCCAGCCCGACCGCCTGACTCCGCGGATCCTCGCGCGGATGCGGGCCGCGGGTGTGGTCGCGATGACCATCCCCTTCGAGAGTGCCGAGCCGGCGATGATGCGGCGTTTCGGCAAGCCGTACCGCATGAAGGACGCGATGGACGCCGTCGCCCTCGCTCGCGAGGCCGGCTTCGACACCTCGCGCTTCCATTGCACCTGGGTCGTGGGGCTCCGTGACGAGAGCTGGCGCCACGTCTTCCGCACCTACTTCGGCGTGCTCAAGTCGGGCGGGCGGCCGACGCCGTTCCCGATCAGTCCGGCGCCGGGAACGCGCGAGTACACCCGGCACGAGCCGTTCCTGCGGGGGAAGGACCTGTCCGAGCTGAACGGGCACCTGTGGCCGGCGCTCCCGTCCCGCGCCCACGTGCGGCTCTATGACCGGGTGTTCGCACTCATCAACCAATCCGACCCGCGGCGCGCCGCCCGACTGGCGGCGGAGCTCCCGCGCGACGCGCGCCAGGCGTTCGAGCGGGAGCACGACTGGTACCTCGCGGGACCGCATCGTCCGGGGGATTCCGTGGATCCCCCCGAGGAGAAGCCGTGAGCGCGCGAATCGCCGCCGCGACGCTCGAAGGGGTCCGCGTCGGGCTGCCCGCCGGCATCCGGCTCTCCGTGCCCTACAACCACGATCCCGCGCTGCTCGACGCGATCGAGCCCGTCGCGGCCCATCTGGCCGGGATCTACCTGCCCGTGCACCCCACGGCGGCGGCGAGCGGCCGGGCCTTCCGGGGCCCCGCGTCGCCCGCGGCCTACCTCGCCGAGTTGCGGCGGGTCGCGCGACGCTGCCGTCGGATGGGCCTGGGACTCTCTCTGCTGGCCAACGTCCCCGGCTGGGCCGTCGATTCCCGGGCGGTCGCGCGGACGGCGGCGGCGCTCCGCGGCGAGGTCGACCGGCTACGCGTCACGCTCGCGGATCTGGCGGCCGCGCGTCGCGTGCGCGAGGCGGCGCCGTGGCTGGCGATCGGCGTCTCGACCCTGGCGGACGTTCGCACCCCCGTCGAGGCCTGCTGGTGGCGGGACGAAGTCGGGGCGACGTTCCTCACGGTCAGCCGCGAGGTGAACCGCCGTCCGGACGCGCTGGCGCGATTGGCAGCGACTGGGCTGCGGCTGGGCGTCGTGAGCTATGACGACTGCGTGCCCGGGTGTCAGTTCCGGCTCACCCACGTGCTCCCGGACCGGCCGGGAGGCCGCCGTCGCGGTTGGGCCACCTCGCCCCGCTGCCTGGCCGGGGAACTGCGGCGCGCGCGGCCCTGGCTGCTCGCCCAGAAGGAGATCCTTCCCGGACACCTTCGCCACCTCGCCGGGCTCGTCGAGGAGGTGAAGATCAGCGGGCGCGATCAGGAGACCGCCGAGGTGCTTCGGCGGCTGCGCCTCTACCTCGAGGCGCGCTCGCTCGATCACCCCAGCGACCTGTATTCCGAGCCGCCCGGGGCGTGGAGGCGGATCGCGGCCTGCGACCGCGAGTGCCACCGCTGTTCCTGGTGCGCCGACCACCTGCGCACGCTCGCTCCGCTCTTCGCCGGTGACGACGACGCGGGTCCCCGCGGCGCGCCGGGCCGGCCGAGCATCGACCTCCGGGGTCCGCGCGGCGCGCGAATCCGCGTGACGCTCGGCCCCGTCCACCCCGATCGGCCGCCCCTGTGCGCGGCCGGCGGGATGGGCCTGTACTACCGCGCGGACGGCGCCGTGGACGGCGCCGTCGTGGAAGCGGTGCTCGGACGCATCGCCGAGCGGCTGGAGAAGGCCGGCGGTCGCGTCGCGGAGGGGCTCGCGGCGGCCGCCGCGGGACCGCTGCCGGGCGGATTCCGAAAAGGCTGATCGGGCTCCGTGCCGTTCCCCGAGACAGGGCAGGCGCCTACCTCCGCCTCCGGCGCGCGTGGAATTCCGTGGCGCCCCAGCGCTCCACGTAGCCCCGGTACACGCCGGGGCACTCCTCGAACACGCATCGCGCACAGACCGGGAGACGCACGTGGTCGCGCTCGTACGCCGGAGCGCGGAACAGGATGCCGAGGTCCGCGTTCCAGACGGCTTCCTCGATGTTGTGCTCCCAGCGGCGATCCTCGTTGCCCCGGAAGACGCACGCCGGCAGGTTGAAGTCGAGGAGCGGCAGTCCCAGGGCGTCCGCGCGCCGCAGCGCCGCCTCCCAGGGCGGCCGCATCTCCCAGAAGCGCGCGTGCAGCTCGGGGTGCCGTGCCGCCGCGCCCACCGGCTTGAGCCCCGTGAGGCACAGCGCGACCCGGGCCCTCGCGCGCCCGCGCACCGCATCGACGTGCTCCACCAGCCGCACCAGGCCGGGCAGCGTTTGCCGGCAGACGAGCGCGAAGAAGAGCAGCACGACGTGCCCGTGGCACGCGATCGCCTCGACGGCCCGCGCCACTCGCGCCGGGTTCGCGGGGTTCCTGGTCAGGAACGCCTGCACCGCCTCGTCCGGGCTGTCCAGCGACAACGAGAACGCGTCGACCCCGGCCTCGACCAGGCGCTCCGTCGCGGAAACGCTCGCCAGCGCGAGGGCGTTGGTGCCCAGCGCCACGCCTTCCATGCCCAGCGTCCGGAGTCGCCGCACGAACGCCGCCAGCCCCGGGCGCACGGTCGGCTCGCCGCCGACCAGGAACGCCTTGCGGAAGCCCCCCTTCTTCGCGTCCGCGGCCAGCGCGGCAAGGTACGCTTCGGAGGGATCCAAGGGCGGCGTCCCGCCGCCCCGCACCGCGCAGTAGCGGCAGCGCTGGTTGCAGCGCATCGTCCACGGAAGCGTCACCGTCCCTGCGATCGTCTCGAAGAGGAACCGTGCGTCGCCGCCGCCGCGACGGCCCGTGCGCGCAACCCGTTTGGCGACGTTGACGGCGAGGTCGCGGGGCGGGGCCAGCGCTTCGTAGTCCACGCGCAGGGGATGGTCGGCGAGGCCCGGGAGCGGTCCGTGCAGGACGGCCCCGTCGCTCGGCGATTCGGATCGGGCTGTCGCGCGCGGCGGGCGCCGAAAGGACATCGCGGATAGTGTACCCGATCCGCGTGCGCGGTGGGCGGCCGCCGTGCTACTCTCGCGCCCGATGGGCGCCGGCCCGCAACTCACCGACCTCGGGATGCTCCTCTCGCTCCCGTACAACCACCAGCCGGACTACCTCGCGCGGATGGCGCCGTTCTTCCATGCGACCAACGACGTATATCTGGCTCCCCCCCCCGAGGTCGCGGTCTCGCTCAAGAGCTTCGCCGGCGACGCGCGCGGTTACGCGCGCGAGCGGCGGCGGCTGCGCGAGGCGCTCGCGCCGCACGGCGCCGGCCTCTGCTACGTGTTCAACGCGCCGCACTACCCGGGCGGGGAGGCGCGCATCCTGCGATTCCTGGAGGCCGAGCTGCGGCTGGCCGGCAAGGCATCGGTCACCGTCGCGTCCTTCGACCTGGGCGTCGCCATCCATGCCGCCCTGCCCGACGTAGAGATCGGCACCTCGCTCGCCTGCGGCATCCGCGGCCTCGGCCAGGCGCGAGCGTGGGTCGAGCGGGCCGGCGCGCGGATCATCCACCCCGACAAGCTGCTCCTGCGCCGCCCGCGCGAGCTGGCCGAGCTCAAGGCGCTCGGCGTGCGCCTCAAGATCATCATCAACAACCGCTGCGCCATCCACTCGCTGCGCTGCGCCGCCCACCTGGCCTGCGCGGCCCTCCGGGAAGGCCGCGAGGAGGCGGATCGCGAGATCTCCGCCCGCTGCGGCCAGGACATCCGACGCGAGCCGTGGCGCACTGCCCCGATCACGCTGCCGCCCGCGCTCCTGCCGCGCCTCCGGGGACTCGTCGACATCGTCAAGCTCGACGGCCGCAACTGGCCGACCCGGCAGCTCGTCGACGACGCCCGCGACACGCTCGCGCTGGCGAGCTGGGCGTACTTCCCGTGGTACGTCGAGCCGGCGGGGGCCTTCGACGTGCTGGCGCACTGCGACCACCGCTGCCACGCCTGCGGCTGGTGCGCCGCGAACTTCCGCTTCTACGCGCCGGAAGCGGCCGAGCCGCCGCAGGTCGCTCGGCAGGTGCTGTGTCCGGATCTGCCGACGCCTCCGGTCTCGGGCGCGTTGCCGCCCGCGGCGCGCCTGCCGCGCCTGTTCGCCGGCGCGGATCGGTTCGGGTTCGCCGTCGCCGCCAGCCGCGTCGTTCACGACGCCGCCGCGGTCGAGGTCGACCTGCGCTGGCGGGGTGGTGGCCCGTACCGCCTGCGGCTTGCCGCCCGCGGCAGCGCGCTCGACGGCCCCTGCTTCCTGCGCACGCGCACGCTGTGCCTCTGCTACCTGTTCGAGGAGGTGAAGGCGCCGCCGGGCCTGCTGGCCGACCTGGGACGCCTGTGCGAACGGCTCGCCGCGCTCGACGAAGCCGACGGCGCGGCCCCCCCGCCCGCCCGACCCCACGCCCCCTCGTCCGCTCGTCCGCTCGTCCGCTCGTCCGCTCGCCCGCCTGCCCGCTCGTCCGCTCGCCCCCCCCCCTCCGCGCTCGACCGCCTCGAGGTCGGCGGTTTCTGCGTCCAGCACTGCGTGTTCTGCGACTCGCCGCACGCCGGTGGCCGCCGCGATTCCCTTCTCTGCGCCTCTGCGCCTCTGCGCGAAATTGTCCCCTCGGCTGCCGCGGCGGCGGGCGAAGCGGAGGACCCCGCCCCCGATCCGCGCCTGGTGCACCCGGCGGAGACGCGCGCGCTCGTCGAGCTGCTGGCGGGCCGCCACGTTCCTCGCGGCCGGCGCGCCGTTCCGCGGCTCGAGCTGACGGGCGAGGATCCGGCGAGGCGTGCCGACCTCCCGGAGCTGCTTGCCGCCGCGCGCCGCGCGGGCTACCGGCAGGTCGTTGTGCTCGGTCCCGCCAACGCGCTCTCCGCGCCGGGATGGGCGGCGCGCCTGCGGGCCGCCGGACTGACCCACGCCGCCATCTCGCTCGTCTCCGACCACGCGGCTGTCCACGACCGGCTGGTCGGGCGTCCGAGCGCCTTCGCCGAGTCGCTCTCGGCCGTCCGTCGCCTCCGGCGCGCCGGCGTGGCGCTCGAGCTGTCGACCGTCGCCCTGGCGCCGACGCTGCCGCGGCTGGCGCCGATGGCGCGCCTGTTGCGCGCGGAGCGCGTCCACCTGCACTTCGCCCTTGGCCCCGACGCTGCGGCGCCGGCGGAAGCGGCGCCTCTGGGGGCGATTGTCCCGGCGATCGCGGCGTTCGCGGCGGCGCTGGGGACGGCGTGCGCGCGGTCGTGCGAGCTGCACTTCTACGGCCTGCCGCGTTGCGTCGCGGACGACGCGGCCGAACGGTGGCCCGGTCGAGCGATCTACCGCGAAGCGCTGCGTGCGACGCAACGGGAGGGGATGGGGTTCTCTCCGGCGTGCCACGCGTGCGCCTTGCGGCCGATCTGCCTCGGCGTACCGACCTGGTGCCTGTCGTCCCCGGCGGCCGGTGCAGGGGCAACTTCGGGCGACGGGGCGGAACGCTACGGGGCCCTCCGCCCTCGCACTTCCTGAATCACGCGCGTTTCGCCCTGGCACGGCACCTGCATCGCACCCTCCCGGAAGCACGGGAGGGACCCATGGAATACGAATTGAGCTCCGGTGGGATGGTACGAAACCGCGAACCGCGCGCGACGCTGGATCGGCAGCTGCTCGCCGTCGCCAACGCCCTGCGCTCGCTCGACCCGCGGCGTCTCGGCGCCCGGGACGCGATGCTGCAGCTCGGCCCTGCGCCCGTTCCGCTGCTGCTCGTGCCCGCGTTCAACTCCCCGGCGCCGGAGAGGTAGGCCCGTGCCCGCCAGGACGCCGCTCGCCCGGATCCGCCCGGCCGTGACGGCGGTTCGGCGTGGGGCGGCGACCCGGGCCCGCGCCGCGGCGACCGGCCGCAAGATGCCGCTCGCGCGCCCGCAGGCTCGGCGTTGCGTGCTGCTGGCCGACGACGACGACGAGCTGCGCGAGCTTCTCGCATTCGTCCTGCGCCGCTCGGGCCTGCTGGTGGTCGAGGCGCGCGACGGGGCGGAAGTCCTGGCCTACGTCCGCCGCTCGCTCGCCGCCGACGCCCCCGTCCCCCGGCCGGACGTCCTGATCACCGACTACGGGATGCCCGGCTGGTCCGGGTTCGACGTGCTCGACGCCCTGCGCAAGGCCGGCATCAACATCCCCGTGATCGTGATCACGGCCAACGGCAGCGACGAGCTTCAGGCGGAGGCCGCCCGGCTTCGCGTCCGCGCGGTGATGGACAAGCCGATCGATCCCGTCCATCTCTGCGAGACCGTCGCCGAGCTGGTCCCCGGATCGGCTCCGGCCTGCGCCGGGTAGGGCTCATCCGAAAAGCCGCCGACCGGCGCCTGAAGGCGCCGGCTGCACCATGAAGCCTGCTCCGCAGGCTTCAAGAGGACGCAAGTTCCCTTCCGGCCAGCCCGCGAAGCGGGCTTCGTGGTGCAGCCCGGGGCTTCAGCCCCGGGACGTTCCCCGCGCCAACGGCAGGAAGACCTCGATCCGGGCGCCGCAGCCGGGGTCGGAGTGCGCCGCGACCCAGCCGCCGTGCTCCCGCGCGATGCCGGCGGCCACGGCAAGGCCGAGCCCGGCGCCGTCCCCGGGCGGCCGGGTCGAGACGAACGGCAGCAGGATTCCAGGCAGCACGGCCGGCGGAATGCCGGACCCCCCGTCCTGCACCACGAGCCGCGCGACCTCCTCCGCCGCCCCGCTCGAGTCGCCCGGCGGCGCCGCGTGCTCCCGATGAACCTCGATCGTCACGGCGCCGCCGCGCGGAGTCGCCTGGATGGCGTTGACGACGACGGCGGCCAGGAGGTGCCGGAGCAGGGCGCAATCCGCGTGGAGCCGGATCGACTCTCCCCCGCCCGCCCGGGTCACCGTCACCCGTCGCTCGTGCGCGAACGGCGCCAGCAGCTCGAGCACGCGGTCGACGGCCGCGGCCGGGTCGACGGCCGCCGCGCCGGCCGGCTCGTCGCGTGCGAAGTCGAGCAGCGGAACCACAATCGCCGCCATCTTCGCGGACTGCTCGGCGACGATCCGTGCGCTGCGCTCGACCTGCGCCTCGTCCAGCGACCCGGACGCGATCAGGCGCGCACGGCCGACGACCACGTTGAGCGGCGTGCTGAGGTCGTGGGCGATCCCTGGCAGCAGGCGGGCGACGATCGCCCAGCGGTCGGCGTGGCGGAGCTGCGCCGCTGCGGGCGACGGGTTCCGGTTCGCCGAGCCGATCGTCATGCGCCGATGCTCCCGGCGGCCACGGCGGCCGCGAAGGCCATCGGTAGCACGAACGTCCGCCTCGCACCAACCCGGGCGGTCACGCGTCGAAGGCGGGCGCCGGAGCCCGGGCCGGCGCCCCGGCGAGCAGCCGGCGGAACAGCTCGTCCGGCATCGGCGCACCGCTCCCCCGGCCCTGGATCATGTCGCAGGCGCGGTCGCGGAAGAACTCGAACTGCTCCGCCGTCTCGACCCCCTCGGCAACCACGTCCAGTCCGAGGTCGTGAGCCAGCGTCACAACGGCGGAGGCGATCGTCGCGGCGCCCGCGTCCTCGACCACGGTCCGGACCAGGCCGCAGCCGAGCTTGAGCACCGCGACGGGGAAGCGCCGGAGGTAGTCCAGCGACGCGTAGCCGGTGCCGAAATCGTCGATGGCGAACCGCACCCCCAGCTCCCGCAACTCGTGCATCGCCCGGGCCGCCGCGTCCAGGTCGCGCACCGCGGCGCTCTCCGTCAGCTCGAGCAGCACCGCACTCGGCTCCAGCTTCGCCTCGGCCAGCAGGGATGCCACCCGTGACGCCGGCTGCGGGCGCTCGAGCTGCTGCGGCGCGACGTTGACCGTGACGGCGATCGGTGGCAGGCCCGCGCGACGCCACGAGCGGGCGGCGTGGAACGCGCGGCGCATCACGACGTCGCCCAGCGGGGCGATCAGCCGCGTCTGTTCGGCCAGCGGAATGAAGCAATCCGGGGCCAGCAGGCCGAGGCGCGGGTGCTGCCAGCGGACGAGGGCTTCCGCGGCGCGGATCTCGCCCGTCCGCAGGTCGATGATCGGCTGGTAGTGCAGGACGAACTCGTCGCTCTCCATGGCGCGGTCGAGATCCGTCTCCAGCGCGGTCCGGGTATCCGACCGGCAGGCGGTCGAATGGACGATCGTGCCGATCCCGGCCATGTTGCCATTCCTCCCCGACGGCCCGTGCCTTGGCGACCGTCTTCTCGGCTCGTCGGACGCAAGCACGCGGCGTGCCAGGGGAAAACGACGGGGATCCTTGCGCCGGAACGCGCGGCCCATGGCGCATTCCGCCCCATTTCGCCGTGACCAGGAGATCGTTCGGGAGGTTTTCCGCGATCCGCGGCGGCTCAGACGGGTTTCGAAGGGCGTCGGGGCAGATTGCCGCGGGCGGCAGGCTCGCCCCGTCCGTCGTCCCGCTCGGCCGCCTCGCCGGCCGCCCCGTAGCCCTGGAGCTTGCGGTACAGCGTCTTGCGGTCGAACCCGAGGACCTTGGCGGCGAGGACCTTGCTGCCGCCGACGGCCTGGAGCACCCGCAGCACGTAGCGGCGCTCGACCTCCTCCATCGGCGGCAGCTCGCTCGGGTCGTCGCCGGCCACGACGACGTGCGAGCTGCGGAACTCGCGGACGCGCGCCGGAAGGTCCGAGACGTCGATCTTCTCGGATCGGGCGAGCACCACGGCGCGCTCGATGCAATTCTGCAGCTCCCGCACGTTGCCCGGCCAGGCGTACGCGAGGATCTTCTCCGCCGCCTTGGCCGAAAGGCCGTCGATCGTCTTGCGGTCGCGTTGCGCGAACCGCTCCACGAACTTGCCCGCCAGGAGCAGCGAGTCGCCGCCGCGGGCCCGCAGCGGCGGCAGGGCGATGCGCACGACGTCGATGCGGAACAGCAGATCCTCGCGGAACCGCGCCTCCTCCACCGCCGATTCCAGGTCCCGGTTCGACGCGGCCACGAGCCGCGCGTCGAACGGCACTTCCGAGGCCCCTCCGATCGGCCGCACCGTGCGCTCCTGCAGGGCCCGGAGCAGCTTGGGCTGCAGGGCCAGGGGCATCTCGGCGATCTCGTCCAGGAACAGCGTGCCGCCCGTGGCCTGGACGAACAGGCCGGTCCGGCTCTCCCTCGCGTCGGTGAACGCACCCTTGACGTGGCCGAAGAGCTGGCCCTCCAGCAGCGTCTCGGGGATGGCCGAGCAGTTGACGGCTACGAACGGGCCGTTGCGCCGGCGGCTGCGCTCGTGCAGCGCCCGCGCCGCCAGTTCCTTGCCGGTCCCGCTCTCCCCCGTCACCAGCACCGTGGCGTCGGAATCCGCCGCCCGCTCCAGCAGGTCGTAGACCTTGTTCATTGCCGGGCTGGTCCCGAGAAACTCGCCGAAGCCCTGCGCGTCCGCCACCGTCCGGCGGAGCTGCGTGACCTCGACCCGCAGCGCACGATGGCGCAGAGCGCGCTTGAGCGTGAGGTCGAGGGCCTCGAGGTCCACGGGCTTGGGAATGAAGTCGTAGGCGCCCGCACGGACCGCGGCAACCGCGCTCTGGATGCTGCCGAATCCGGTGACGACGAGGACCATGACGTCGGGCGCGGACGAGACGATCCGCTCGCAGAGGGCGATGCCGTCCATTCCGCCCAGGTTCAAGTCGGTGACCACGAGCTCGACGTCGCCGGCCGCCAGGGCCTCGAGCGCCCGCTCGCCCGACAGGCACGTCCGGACTTCGTAGCCGCGGGAGCCGAGTCCGTCGCGCAAGAAGTCGCACTGGGTCTCGTCGTCGTCGACGATCAGGATGCGCTCGCTCATGACGCGGCCTCTAGCGGCAGACGGACCAAAAGGCAACTCCCCGGCGCCTCGACGGGCTCCAGCTCGATCCGGCCGCCGGCGCCCACGACGATGTCCCGGGCCGCGGCGAGGCCGAGTCCCGCAGCGCGGCCGGGGTCGCGCGTCGTGTAGAAGTGGTCGAAGATCCGCTCGCCCGCCTGCGCCGGGATGCCCTCGCCCCGGTCGCGCACGCGCAGCACCAGCGTGGCCTCCGCGCCCGCCGGCGCCTCCAGGCGTAGCTCGACCGTAAGCTCGCCGCCGCCGGGCATCGCCTGGATGCCGTTGTGGACCAGGGCGGCGACGACCTGGCGAAGGCCCGCCACGTCCAGACGCGGCCGAAGGGGGCCCTTCTCGCCGGTACGGCGCAGCTTCACTCCGCGCTCGGCGGCCAGCGGCGCCAGGAGCGCAAGGACCTCCTCGACGACCGAGACGACCTCCACCGGCCCGCGCCCGGGGGAGGGACCGCGGACGAAGTCGACCAGGCGGCGCAGGTCCGCGACGATGCCGTCTCCCAGCTCCGCGATCCGGCGGGCCTCCGCCGCGAATTCCGACGGAGGCACGGCCCCGGACGCGATCCGGCCCGCGCGTTCCGCGATCGCGGCCGTCGGCCCGGCAAGGCCGCGGGCGAACCCGGCCGCCGCCTTGCCGACCGTGGCGACCCGATCCGCGTGGCGGACCCGCTCCGGCGCCGCGGCGGCCGCCGCCGTCCCGTCCGAGCCCGGATCGATCTCGACTTCCGGATGTTCCCTGTCCATCGCTTCCTCGCCACGAGTCGCTTCGCGCGCACCTTGTAACACTCGAAACGGGCCGCGCCAACCGCCAGCCGGGACGAACCGCGCGGGGGCGCAGCGCGGCGGGCGGCCCGCCCCGGGTGGCAGAATGCCACGTGCGTCGCCCGATCGGCGCTAATGCCGCGGAGCATGCTCGATTTCGGAGGTCCCGGCCGCGCGCGTTCCCGCGCGTGGGGCGGGATGTCCCTCGGTCCCGCGAGCGGAAGGGCAGGAATGACGCGAGTTCCGCGTTGGCACGACTTCCGCTTTGCGGGTCGGCCGTGACGCGGAGATGGACCGGCGATGAAGTGGTTCGAGCGCCAGCGAGCGGGGGGGAGCCATGCGGCTGCCCGTCGCGGCGCTCGACGGCGGTGGGGGGCAGCGATGCCGCCGCCGGGCGCCGGATCCGTCGGCTGGGGGGAGACAGCGATGCCGTCGCCGTTCACGGCGACTCCCGGGGGGGGAGAGGCATCGTTGCCGCCGGCGGATCGAACGATGGTCGGTCATGGGGGGGAGCATTCCGCTCGCCGATCGAACCGCTCTTCATCGCCGGTTCGTCCCGCGTCGCGTTCCTCGCGAGCCATCCGCCGTCCTCGGCTCGTGAGCAGGAAGTTTCGGTCTCGCCATCGGTGGCTGCCGGCGCGCAGGGAAAGCCCGCTCCCAGCGGGTCCTCCATCCCTAGTCCGCGCGTTGGGGCCGCCGATTATCGGAGGCGGGGAGGACGGGCGGTGCAACGGCCGCGGCTCGAGCGGGATGCGCAGGCTGTGGTCGAACCGGATGGTCGAGCGGCGGTACTTCACCCGTGCCCTGTCCCGCCCTCGATCGCCCGGTACGCTTGCCCCGCCCTCGGCAATCGGGGACCACGCCCGTATGGGGGGTCCATCCACCCGCGCGATCGCGCTCGGGAGGACCGGACCGCCCGCCCTCTCCGCCTCCGACCCCTCCCTCCGGGACGGGCCGTAGCCGGACCTTGACCGACACCCTCCCGTCGACGGACGTCGAGCTGCAGCGCTTGCTGGAAGAGCTGCGCAATCCGCTCACCCCGATCCGCAACAGCGTGTACGTCCTGGCGCACGCCGCCCCGGGCAGCGAGGAGGCCAGGCGGGCCGTGGGCGTCATCGACCGCCAGGTGCGCCACCTCGGCCGCATGATCGACGACCTGTTCGACCTGACGCGCATCTCGAACGGCAAGGTCCGGCTGCAGCTCGAGCGCGTCGACCTGGCGGATGTGATCGGCCGCGTGGTGGAGGACCACCGCTCGAGGTTCTCGGAGGCGGGCCTGGTGCTGGAGGTGCGCGCGCCCGGACGCGAGGCGTGCGTCGACGGCGATCCGGTGCGGCTGGCCCAGGTGCTCGACAACCTCCTGGTCAACGCGGTCAAGTTCACTCCGCGCGGGGGGCGCGTGCTCGTCTCCGCCGCGGCCGACCGCGGCGCGGGCGAGGCGGTGCTCCGAGTGCGCGATTCGGGCGTCGGCCTGGAACCCGACCTGCTGTCGCGTCTGTTCGAGCCCTTCACGCAGGCCGACCGCACCCTCGATCGCACCCGCCGCGGACTCGGACTGGGCCTGACGCTCGTCAAGGGCCTGGTCGGGCTGCACCGCGGGAAGGTGGGCGCGACCTCCGCCGGACCGGGGCAGGGCACCGAGTTCACCGTCCGCCTGCCGCTGGTGCCCGACGCGACCTGCGGACCCGTCCCCGTGCCGGCGTCCGTGCCCTGCGTGCGGCGGCGCGTGCTCATTGTCGAGGACAACGTCGATGCCGCCGAGACCCTGCGCGACGTGCTGCGGCTGGGCGGACACGAGGTCCAGATCGCGCTCGACGGGCCGGCAGGCATCGCGGGCGTGCGCGAATTCCGGCCCGAGGTCGTGCTGTGCGACATCGGACTGCCCGGGATCGACGGCTACGAGGTCGCGCGCCGCTTGCGCGCCGATCGCTCCCTCGGCATGGTCCGCCTCGTCGCGCTCAGCGGCTACGCTCAGCCCGAGGACCTGCGGCAGGCGATGGATGCCGGGTTCGATCAGCACCTCGCCAAGCCGCCGTCCCTCGAGAAACTGGAGGAACTGCTGGCCCGGTTGTAGACCGGCGCTTGCGAATCCCGCGGGCGAGCGCCTATGGTCGATCGTCCGCGCGCGGCGGGGCCGGAAGAAGAGCGGCGTGCGGGGGCGCCGTGCAGGTGTCGGCCGAGGGTTGGCGATGATCGAACGGGGAGCCGTAGCGGCAACGGGCGGCGCGTCGAGGGAGCGAGCGCCTTGGTGGCGGCGCGTGGGTCGCGCGCTGCGCGCCCCCCGACCGCCGCGGATCACGGCTCCTCTGGGCCTGCTCAGCGCGCCGGTCGTCGTCGGCCTCACGGTCCTCTTCCAGGAACTGGTGATGCCCAGGCCGCACGTTGCGCCGTACCTCTTCTTCTTCACCGCCGTCGCCGTCGTCTCCTGGTTCGCGGGCCTCGTGCCGGGGACGCTCGCGGTGGTCCTGTCCGCCCTGGCCGGCAACTTCTTCTTCATCGCCCCCTTCCGGGAGTGGTCGGGGAGTCCGAGCGCGCTGCTCGCGACCGGTGCATTCTGCGTCAGCGCGGAGATCGTCGCCCTGCTGTGCGCCGCCTTCCGGACCGCGTTCCTCGATCTCGACGTCGCACACGACGAGCAGCGGCGCGCCGAAGAGGCGCTGCGGGAGGCCGATCGCCGCAAGACGGAGTTCCTCGCCGTCCTGTCCCACGAGCTGCGCAACCCGCTGGCGCCCATCCGCAACGGGGTCTACATCCTCGGGCGCTCGCCGCCCGGGGGCGAGCAGGCCCGGCGCGCGCTGGACGTCATCGATCGCCAGGCGGCGCACCTGACACGGCTCGTGGAGGACCTCCTGGACGTGACGCGCATCGCCCGGGGCAAGGTCCGGCTGAAGCCCGAGCGGCTCGACCTGTCCACTCTCGTCCGGCGGACCGTCGACGACCATCGTGCGCAATTCGCCGACCGCGGCATCTCGCTCGACGTCGACCTCCCGTCCACGCCGATCGTCGTCACCGGGGACCCGACGCGCCTGGCCCAGGTCGTCGGCAACCTGCTCCACAACGCCGCCAAGTTCACGCCGTCCGGCGGCGCGGTCGTCGTGTCCCTCGCCGTCGAAGGCGGCAAGGAGGCGGTCGTGCGCGTGACGGACACCGGCGCCGGCATCCCGCGGGACGTGCTGCCGCACCTGTTCCAGCCGTTCATGCAGGCCGACGCCACCCTGGATCGCAGCTCGGGCGGCCTCGGCCTGGGCCTCGCCCTGGTCCGGGGCCTGGCCGAGCTGCACGGCGGGAGCTCGACGGCGGCCAGCGAGGGACCGGGACGAGGTGCGGAGTTCTGCGTCCGCCTGCCGATGGCGTCGGGACCGGCGGCCGGTTGCGAGCCGGAGGATTGCGCCCCCTCGACGGCGACCCACCGGCGCGTGCTGCTGATCGATGACGTCCAGGACGCGGCGGAGAGCCTCCGGGACGCGCTGGCCATCGCCGGACATGAGGTGGAGATCGCCCTCGACGGCCCGGGCGGCATCGCCAAGGCCCGTTCGTTCCGCCCCGATGCCGTGCTGTGCGACATCGGACTGCCGGGGATGGACGGCTACGAGGTCGCGCGGGCGATGCGGGCCGAACCAGACCTCCACGGCGTCCTGCTGGTCGCCCTGACCGGCTACGCGGGGGTCGAGGACGCGGCGCGGGCGCTGGAGTCGGGCTTCGACTGCCATCTGGCCAAGCCGCCGGACATGGCGGTGATCGACCGGCTGCTCGCGGGCGGCCGCGGGGCGGCGGGCTGACTACGGGCGCGGTCTCGCGGGGTTCGACGCCGGCATCGCCGCATCCACCGCGGCGCGCAACTCGTCCATGTCCAGGGGCTTCTCAAGGAAGTTGCGCGCGCCGAAGGTCTGGGCCTCCGCGCGGCTCTCGGCGTTGCTGAACGCCGTGACGACGATCACCGGCATCCCCGGCGCCACCGAGTGCAGCGCCGCCAGCACCTCGAGTCCCGTGAAGCCGGGCATCTGGATGTCGGTGACGACAACTCCGATCTCCTGCCGTCCCTGGCCCAGCAGCGTGCGCCCGGCCTTGGCCAGCAGATCGGCGCCGTTGATCGCCTCCTCCACGCCGTACCCGCCCGCGCGCAGGGCCTCGGCCATCAGCGTGCGCATCTCGTCGTCGTCCTCGGCCAGCAGGACCCACCCCCGCGCCGGCGTCTCGGATGCCGCCGCGGGAGACGGAGGGACGTGATCCGAGGGGCCGCAGGCCCCGGTCTCGAAGGCCATCGTGTACTCCTATTCGCAGGCGGTAACGACCGCCTGTTGCAGCAACCGGCGCACCTGGGCGCAATCGAGGTTCGGACGGCGTCGGACCGGGGCTTCGGCCGCCGGCGCCGGAACGCGCGGCCGGTCGGGGCGACCGGGCAACGCTCCCGCCTCCTCCACCGCAACCATCAGATCCTCCGGCTCGAAAGGTTTCCGCAGCACCCGGTGCTGCCGCCCGGCGTGCGCGAACCGCCGGTCGACGTCGCCGTCGGAGGCGCCGAGGAAGACGACGGACAGTCCGGGGCGGCAGTTGAGCAGGTACTCCGCCAGCGCGAAGCCGCCGTCAGGATACGGGTCGAGGTCGACGAGCACGACGTCGAAAGCCTTCGGGTCCTGCCAGAAGGCCGCCAAGGCGTCGCAGGCCGAGGCCACCGAGCGGACCTCGTGGCCGCCGGCAGCGAGCAGCGAGTCGAGCACCGTGCGCAGTGGCTGCTCGTCCGCGACGACCAGCACCCGCCGGTGAAGCCGGTCCGACACGGGGCTCGGCTCGGGAGAACGATCCAGGTTCTGTGATTCCGACATCCGGTCAACGCCTCCGGCGGTCTCTCCCCCCGGCGTCGGCGGGTGCGGGTGACGTGCCAGGGACCGCGGTAGGGAATGACGACGCTTTTCCCCCGGCCGTCGGGGCGCTTTGCCCCGCCCCAGCGGCGGTGTCCGGACGCCGGGTCCGAGCACCGCAACGATCGCGCGCCCTTCGGAGGCCGCCTGCACGGAAGGGGAATCCCGCCACATCGGCGCCGTGCGCTAGCGGCTCGAGCCCCGCAGCCGGGCCAGCCGGCGCCCCACCGGGCCCCGCGCCTCGACCCCCGAGAGCAGCGCCTTCGTCGTGCGCGACAGGCCGGAGTACGCCGCACGTTCCAGCCAGGAGAAGGCGCGCGCGGCGAACCTCGCGACCTCGGCCCGCAAGAACCGCTCCGGGGCGTGACGCAGGACCATTGCGATCAGCTCCGCGTTGTCCTCGTCCGCAAGCTGCCGGTTGCGGTCGAACGAGCACTCCTCGAACGCGGCGAGCAGGTCCCCCGCGCCGGGGAGGGCAGGGCGGACGTCGGTCGCGACCGGGTCCGCGCCGATCCTCGCCCGCAGATCGGGCGCGAGCTTCCGGGCGACCCGGCGCGCCAGCGCGGGACCGGCGGCGACGACGATCAGCTCCAGCAGTCGGCAGAGCGATCGCGAGGCCGACGTCTCGAAGACGCGGGCGCCGGCGGGCGCCGCCGCGATGCCGGGGAAAGACAGCTCGACCCGGTCGTCCGGGTGGAAGACCAGCACCGGCCGCACGACCAACTCGTCCCGCGCGCCGAAACCCGGCTCCTGCGGCAGGTGCACCCGCGAGATGCCGCGCGCCTCGCCCGGCGCCAGCGGCGTGCGGCGCCCGAGCAGCTCGCGCTCGCCCGAGTAGATCGGCAACGCGGGCCCGCCCGTCCCGTTGCGGAACAGGCCGCCGATCCACGACGCCAGCGCCCCGGCCGTCCAGGCCCCCGCCGTGCACTTCGCCGCCAGTTCGCGGAAGACCGCCATGTCCAGCCGGCCCCCGCCCTCGTCCCCGCCCCAGCGCAGGCTGCGCTCGCCGATCCCCGCGGCGACGAATTCGGCCGCCTGTCCGGCCCGTTCGCGGCTGGCCGCCGCGCCGCCGTCCCAGGCCAGGATCCGACGGAACGCGTCGTGCGCCCGCAGCAGCCGCGCCTGGGCGTCGCCGTCGCCGTCCTCCTGCGCTAGGTCCCACGCGGCGAGCCAGCGGCGGTCGAGGCCCCGGGACGAGGCCGTCCGAGTCGCTCCGCCGGCCCCGCCGCGGCGGTCGCCAGGTCGCTCGGCCAGCTCCGCCGCTCCGCGGCCCAGCGCCAGGCGCAGCGCGGCGCGGCCCGCACCGGAGCCGAGGGCATCGCCGAGCCTCGTCGCCCCGGGCGGGTCGCGGGACCAGACCGAGGCGAGCGCGGAGCGCATGGGCGCCCCGGAGCGCGAGGCGAAGGTAATCGCCAGCTCCGGGGAGAAGACGAGGTCCTCCAGCCGCAGCAGCTCGGCCGCGGGCGCAGCGCCCCGTCCCTCGCCCGGCCGCGAGCAGACGACGGGGTTGAAGTAGAAGGCGTCCTGCGCTTCCCCCGTCGTCAGGCGTTCGACGAACAGGTCGCCCAGCGCGGGGGAGACCTCGGCGATCGCGTCGCGCACGGTCGCGGCATCGATGTAGCGGCCGGTGGCGAGGGCAGGGTGGGTGATGCTGAAGCGGGCGCGGCAGACGTGCTGTCGTTCGGCCTCCAGCAGACATTCGACGGCACGCGCCAGCCGGCCGGGCTTCATCTGGCCCGCATGCTCGGGGTCGACGGAGAGCACGACGGTGAGCCGTTCCGCCCCGCAGTCGCGGAGCCGCTCGTGGATGCGGCCACCGGCCTGCCTGGGTTCCATGCCCAGCACGAGCCCGTTGGTGAAGATCTCGACCTCGCGTGCGGCACGGAAGGCGAGCCCGGACACGGCGGCGATTTGCGGGTGCAGGAACGGCTCGCCGCCGAGCAGCGTGAGGCGGTCGATGCCGGACAGCGCGCGGGCGACGCGGCGGAACGTCTCCAGCGGCATCGCGGAGCGGTCCCGCACGCCGGCGGCGATGCAGAACGGGCAGTGCAGCGAGCAGGCGTGGGTCAGGTCGACCGTGGCGGCGGGTCCCATCGCGTGCGGGGCCTCGCGGAACACGCGCACGCGGCGGTAGAACGAGTTGAAGAAGTGCGGCCGGATCCGCGCCACGGTCCGCAGGGCGGCGCCGAGCGTCATCGCCGCGCCCGCCGTCGCGCCGCGTCCGGGGGGAGGGGCGCATTCGCCTGCGTCGTCGTGCCGTCCGGCGCCCATGACGTCGCCAGACATATCCCGCGTCGCGCGGCGCGGCAAGCGCGGATCGTGGTACAGTCCGGTCCATCGGGACGTTCCGTCATCGCGAAGGAAGGAGGAGGCGGCATGATCGAGTTTCCGCAACGCGCGCTCGCCGTACCGGCCGTGGTCTGCGGGTGGCCGCTGGTCGTACTGCTCGCCTGCGGGTGCGGCCCCGCCGCGCGGGGACCGGCTGCCGGCGGCCCCGGGACGCAACCCGGCGGCACGGCGCTGGTGGTCACGCCCGAGGCCGGCGCGGAGCGCGGTCCGGGCCGCGCCGTCCCGTCGCCCGACGACGAAGCGCTGGTTGCCTCGGCCGTCGTCGCGGTCGTCTCGGGGAACATCGACGCCGCATCCGGCCTGTTTTCGGACTCCATCGTTGTCGGACCGGCGCTCTGGGCCCTGTTGCAGGACGACCCGGCACTGGCCGGTATCGGGCTGCCGACGACGATGCACGTGGCGACGGCCGACGGTTACGTGGAGCTGGACGGCCGGACGTTTCTCGACGCCGATCGCGGGGCGCTGCTCAAGTCCGACCGGTTCCGCGCGGTGCTGGCCCGGGCCGGCTCGGACGGCGCGCCGCGGGCGGCGACGGACGCCGAGCGGGCGCTGTTCTACATGTTGATCCCGTTCGAGATCGCCGGGGAGCCCCTCACGGTGATCGGCGCCGGCGCGACGGTGACGGTCCTGGGAACGTCCGACGGCGGGTTGTTCTGGCTCGACGTGCTGGGCGCGTACGGCGGCGGAGGGTCGGCGTCGTCGAGCGAGGACGATTGTGCCGGCGACCCCGGCCCGGCGATCACCGTCGAGCCCATGCCCGCGATGCCGTAGTCAACCGCGGCGCGCCACCGCCGCGAGCCCCCGGCTCCGCCTCCCCACCGCTCCGGCCGGATGGACCGTCCCCCCGTCTTCCCGTATCCTGATTCGGCGCGCGGCCGCGTGAGCGGCCACGGCGTCGGTGAGGCTCGGTGGAGGCAGGCCGGCCGTTCGGCGGATCGATCGGAGGTGAACCATGAGACGTCGCGGTCGGTGGAGCAGGGCGTTCGCGATCCCGGCGGCCGTGTTCCTCCTGTCCTGTGGCGGCGGCTCCCCCTCGGGCGATCCGGCCTGCACGACGGCCGGCGACTGCCCGGCCGGACAGATCTGCCTCGACCACCGCTGCACCGACTCCGGCGCCGACGTTCCGGATTCGACCGCCGACGCGGATGTCGCGGCCGACGTCGAGCCGGAATCGACCACCGACTCCCCGGATGCCGACGTCCCCACCGAGGACGCTCCGGACGAGGCCGGCGAGGCGTCCCCGGAGGACTCCGGCGAGGCGCCGCCGGGCGACGCCGCCGACGAGGGGTCGAGCGGACCACCGGACGGCGACGGCGACACGATCCCCGACGACGTGGAAGGCTGGAGCGACGCGGACGGCGACACCGTCCCCAATGCCGAGGACGCCGACTCCGACGGCGACGGCCTGGACGATGCCGTCGAGGCGGTCGACGCCGACCCCCTCACCCCGCCCCCCGACTCGGACCGCGACGGCCTCCCGGACTTCCTTGACACCGATTCTGACGGCGACGGCATCCGCGACGCCGACGAAGGTCTGGCCGATCCGGACCTCGACGGGCGCCCCGCCTACCGCGACTGGGACGCCGACGACGACGGCATCGCCGACCCGGTCGAGGCCGGCGATTCCGATCCCGCCACGCCGCCCATCGATTCCGACGGCGACGGCACCCCCGACACCCTCGACGCGGATTCCGATGCCGACACGATCGCCGACGCCGACGAGACCGACTTCGACACCGACGGCGACGGCGTCGCCGACTACCTGGACCTCGACTCCGATGCCGACGGCGTGGCCGACGCCCTCGAGGCCGGTGATGCGGACCTCTCCACGCCTCCCTCGAACTGCGACGGCGACCCCCTGCCCGACTTCCGCGACACCGACTCCGACAACGACGGACTCGCCGACGCGGACGAGGCCGTTCCGGGCGGCACCGATCGCTGCGCGGTCGACACCGACGCCGACGGGGTCTCGGACATGATCGAGGTCGCGTACGGCAGCGACCCGCTCGCCCCCGACGACTCGCCGCGCACGCGCGGCGACTTCGTGTTCCTCGAGCCCTACGCCGCGCCGCCCGAGCCGACGCGCGATACCCTCGTCTTCGGCACCGAGCTGCGCCAGGCCGACGTGTACTTCATGATCGACCGCAGCGCCTCCATGGGCGGCGAGCTGGCCAACCTGCGCAGCACCCTGCGCACCACGATCGTCCCGCGCGTCGATGCCGTCATCCCGGACGCCTGGTTCGGTGTCGGGACCTTCGACCTCTGCCCGGTGGTTGCGACTTGCACGACCAGCGGCACGCCCGTCTGGATCCGCAACCTCCAGTCGGTCGACTCCGATCCGGCCCTCACCCAGGCGGCCCTCGACGCCATGTCCGGCACCTGCAACGGCGCGCGCGAGCCGTACATCGCGTCCCTGTGGCTGCTGTCCACCGGCAATAACGCGGGTCCGCTCGGCACCTGGCCGTCGAGCAGGGCCCTGCCGCGGAGCTGCGCCGACCCGGCAGCCATCGGCTACCCGTGCTTCCGCCCGGGCGCCGTGCCGATCATCGTGATGTTCGGCGACGAGAGCTTCTACACGGAAAGCTACGCCGGCTGCCCGGACCCGACGTTCGACGTGGCCGTTGCCGCGATGAACGCCATCCACGCCCGGTTCATCGGCGTCAACTCCGGCTCGACCCTCGCCGGCTTCCAGGACACCTGCCGCGCCACCGGCTCGGTCGACGTCTCGGGCAACCCCTTGGCCTACACCATCAGCGGCACCGGCACCGGCCTGGGCGACCAGGTCGTCGCCGCCATCGAGACGCTCGCGGGTCAGGTCCCGCTCGACATCTCCACCCGGGCCGTCGACCTCGACGATGGCCCCGCCGACACCGTCGACGCCACCATCTTCATCGACCGGCTCGAGCCCAACCCGGTCGGCGGGGTCGCCGATCCGCGCGACGCGACCCGCGTCTGCGTCGGCGGGCTCGCCGTCGCCGACGACGACGCCGACACCCGGCCCGACTCGTTCGCCGACGTCCTTCCCGGGACGTTCGTCTGCTTCGATATCATCCCGCGGCAGAACGACACCGTCCCCGCCGCGCCCGTGCCGCAGATCTTCCGCGCCGAGGTCCAGGTGCTGGGGGACCACATCACGATCCTGGACAGCCGCGCCGTCTACTTCCTGGTCCCGCCCGTCATCCCCGGGTCGCAGTAGGGGCCGCCGGCTCGCACACCGCCTCGTACCGACCCACGCACATCCGACAGCCGTCGTGGCGTCCCGCGTCGCGCTCGAAGCGCGCCATCGCGGGTCCGGTGACGATGTCCAGGAGCGTCGCGTCGTGGAGGTTGCCGAGCCCGCCCCCCTTGCGGATCAGCGAGGGCATGTCGCAGGGGTAGACGTCGCCGGTCACCGTCACGAAGAGGTTCCAGCCGGCCGCCAGGCAGCGCCCCGCCCGGCTCGCATGGTGCGTGTTGTAGCAGCCCGAGGAAATCAGCTCGATCGCCCTGCGCCGCGGCGCCGGCCACGACCGGAACTCCGGCCGGAAGTCCACCTGGACTCCCCACCGCGCCGCCTCACGCTCGAGCGCCGGGGCGATTGTCTCCAGCAGCTCGCGCGCCTGCCCGGGCGACGGCCAGCGAGGCAGCGTTGAAGCTACCGGCCCGCTGATCGGCAGGAAGAACTCGTGGAACCGGATCCCCAAGCGCCCGCTGAGGCGCACGAGGTCCACCAGGTCGTGCAGGTTCTGTTCGAGAATCACGGTGCTCGCGAAGGCCTCGAGGCCCTTCGTCGCCGCCAGCGCCCTCAGCGCCCGGACCGCCCGCTCGAACATCCCCGGGAGCTGGCGGATCGAGTCGTGGATCTCCGGCCGCGAGCCGTCGAGCGACACCACGATCCGGTTCACCCCCGCCGCGCGCAGCTTCCGCGCATACGCCGGCGTCACGTAGTACCCGGTCGTGATGAACATGCACTCCATGCCCAGCCATCGCGCGTGGCGCACCAGGTCGAAGATGTCCCGCCGCAGCGTCACCTCGCCGCCGAACACGTCCAGCATCCGCACGCCCAGCAGCGCGGCCTCCTCCATCACCCGCAGCACCTCACGCAGCGGCATGTGCGGACGCTTGAAGTAGCCGACGAGGTTGCACATCAGGCAGCGGCACATGCACGACTCGGTCACCTGCAGCGACATTCCCTCGTGCCGGCGCGCCCCCAGCGGGTTGTCGGCCGCGCCCGCCGCGATGACCTCGGCGCGGAAGCCGCTCCGGCGCCCTTCCGAAGGCAGCGAGTAGCCCAACGGCACGAGTCCGCGCCGGCGCAGCCCCCGCAGCACCTCGACCGGCTCGGCCGGCGGCGGTCGCTGCGGCATCGCCGCCCCGTCGTCGAGCAGCCAGACCTCGCGCACGGGCACGACGACCCCCGTGGGCTGATCGGAGTCCTGCCGCCCGCTGCGGCCGGTGGCCCGTTCGAGCGGCAGGAAGCACGCGGCGCACTCGTGCAGCCGGTGACACGCGTCGCACGGGGCCGCGAGCGCCAGCGGCACGGGCCTCGCCCCGCCCGCCGCCAGCCAGACCTGGCCGTGCACGAGCTTGGCGTGGAGCAACACGGGCGCAAGCGCGCGGCCTTCGAGCCGCCACAGGCGCGCGGGCCCTCCGGCCATCGTCACGACGTGGTCCGGCCCGCGCAGCGGCTTCTTGCCAGGCTTGCGCCACGGACAGTCGGCGATGTCGAACGCCGCCAGGCGGCGCACCGCGCGGAACGCGAGATGCCCCGGCCCCGCGTGTCCGCTCGCCGAAACCCGCGGCTCGGGGGAGCCCGGGACGACCCTTCCGCTCGGGTGGCGGCGTTGCGTCATGCCGGCTTCCGTCTCGCGGCGTTCCCTCGCGCCCTCGCCCGCCCCGACCCACCCTCTTGGCGTCCTTTGCGGTCCTTTGCGCCCTTTGCGCGAACTTCCCTCCCCTTGGCGCCCTTTGCCTCCTTCGCGCCCTTGGCAAGCGCGACAGCGCGGAACTCGTCCGCGCCGTGGAGCGCGACGTACTTCGTCCAGGGCCCCTCGCAGATCCCGGCCGCGCCGCAGGCGCCGCAGACCGGGAGGCGCGCCTTGAGCGTGGCGGAGCGCGTGCGCCGCCAGTTGAAGCGGTGCGGCACGACCGCGTCGCGGAACTCGGAGACGTCCGTGTCCAGGTCGCGGAACTCGCCGATGTAACGGCGCGCGAACGCGGCGTTGGCCAGGAACGACGGCGGCCAGAGGCAGACGGGAATGTCGCCGAAGGTGATCGTCATGCGCAGGCGCCGGTGGTTCTCGACGACCAGCCGCAGCACCTCTCGCAACGCGTCCGACAGCCGCGGCACCAGCTCGCGGTTCCCCTCCGCCTGGTGCTCGGGCCGCAGGAAGTTGAAGCGCATGTCGGAAATGCCCCGCGCGCGGAAGAACCGCGCCATCTCGGTCAGGCGGTTCCAGTTCAGGCCGTGGATGCAGGAGTTGAGCGAGACGCCGTCGCGCAGGTGCCCCTCTGCGGCGGCCCGGACAAGGTTGTCGATCCCGGCCAGCTTCTCGCCAAAGGCCCCCTTGCGGCCGCAGATCCGGTCCTCCACGTCCGCCTCGTGGCTGTGGATCGATACCGCGAAACGAGTCACGCCGGCCTCGATCAGCGCGTCGAGGATCTCCTTCCGGGCCAGCCGGCGACCGTTGGTGCACAGGGAGATGCGGACGAAACCCTTCTCGCGCGCGAGCCGGATCACCTCGACGGCGTGCGGGTAGTACGTGATTTCGCCGCCGAGGAACCCCAGCGCCCGGTAGCCGCGGGCCGCGGCCCGGTCGATCTCGGCCACCACCCGCTCCTTGGAGACCCACCGGCGGCCCGCCGCGTTGACCTGCGAGTTCACGCAGAACACGCAACGGTTGTTGCAGACCATGCCGATGTTGATCTCGATGTTCCTCATCGCCGGCTCACTGTACCATGCCCCCTGGGGGCCGGAGGTGGGCGTCGAAGTGCCGCCATCCTGGATCGAAATCCTGCCCTGGTTCGGCTGCAACTGCCGCTGCGTCGTCTGCACCGGCCGGAGACTTCCCCCATCGCCCGGCATGACCACCGAGGACGTCGCCGGATGGCTGGAGGAGGGGCGCCGCCGGCGCATCGGCGGCGCGTGGTTCGGCGGCGGCGAGCCCACGGCGCGCCCGGACCTCGTGCCGCTCGTCGCCCGCGCCCGCGCGCTCGGCTACCGCCGCATCCGCATCCAGACCAACGGGATGCGCTTCTCCTACCCGGCGTTCGCCCGCGCGTGCCTGGAGGCGGGCGCGACGGAGGTCTCCGTCTCCGTCAAGGGCGTCGATGCCCGCGGGCACGATGCGATCACGCAGGTGCCGGGCTCGTTCGCGCGCCTGGTCGAGGGGGTGCGGGTCCTGGCGGCGGCGGGAACGCGGGTCGAGGCCGACGTGATGATCACGACGCGCTCGGCGCGGCACTTGCCGCGGATCGTGGAGCAGTTCGCGAAACGGGGGGCCCAAGCATTCCTCTTCCGGCTCTTCTCGCGGCACGGGCTCGAAGGGGACGAGCTGACCGAGCTGCTCCCCGACCTGCGCGAGGTGGCCCCGCACCTCGAGGCGGCGTTCGACACGGCGACCGAGCTGGGGGTCGGGGCGTCGAGCCTGCACACGCCGCCGTGCGTGCTGCGCCCGGCCTACCGCGACCGGTACCGGCATGCGCGCGACTGGAACGTGCTGGTCGTGCCTCCGGGCGGGCCGCCGTTCCTCGCGGCGCGCACGCCGATGGAGGGCGGCGCGTACCTCCCGGGGTGCGCGGCGTGCTCCTCGCGGAACCGCTGCCTGGGTCCCCGCGCCGACTACCTCGCCGTTCGGGGCGATGCCGCATTCGTGCCGCTGCGCGAGGTGCGCGGCCCCCGCCGCTCGCCCTCGAAGCGGTAGAAGCCCGGGCAGAGCACGGCGTGCACGCAGTCGCGGCAGCGCGCGTCGCGGCGCCGCTTGCCCGCCAGCCACTCCTGGAGGTTCACGCCCGACTCGCCGACGAACACCATCGCGCGCTCGGCCTTGCCGAAGTCCGTCAGCGCGGCGGACTCGTGCCCCGGCAGCAGGCACGGCGGGCAGTTGATGATCTGGATGCGCATGCCGGCGGGGGCGCGGTCGAGGACCGCGGAGAGGTTCTCGCGCAGCGCGCGCGCGGACGGCACGTGGGCCGCGCGGGCCCGCCCGAACGGCGTGACCACCTGGACCGTCCAGTGCCCCACGCCCAGCCCGGCGAGGAATCCCGCCATCGCGGGCAGCGCCGCCACGTTGTCGCGGACGACGGTGGTGTTGACGCCCACGTCGACGCCGCCGCCGCCCGCCGCGAGCACGTTCCGGATCCCCGCCACCGTCTGCTCGAAGCTCCCCGCCGTCCGCGTCAGACGCTCCTGCAGCGGCGCCTCGGGCGCGTGCAGCGAAACCAGCACCTCCATGACGCCCGCGCGCACCAGCGCGTCGGCGAACCAGGGATAGGACAGCAGCCGTCCGTTGGTGGCGACCGTGATCCGGCGGTAGCCCATCGCGCGCGCGGCGGAGACGACCGCGGGCAGCTCGGGGTCGAGCGTCGGCTCGCCGCCGTCGATGTCCAGCAGGTCGAACCCGCGGTCGCGGTGGCGCCGCAGCGCCTCGACGACGTCGGCCGTGCGGGCGTCGCGCGCGGGCCGGTCGCCCACGGCGCAGAACACGCAGTGGTTGTTGCAGCGGTAGGTGAGGTTGACGATGACCTTGCGCTCCCGTGCCGTGGCCACGTGCAAGGCCAGGACGTCCGCGGCCTGGCGCAGGAACGCCGGGTCGAACTCGCTCGTCGTCACCCCCCCATGCTGGAACGCCTCGTGCAAATCGGCGATCGCGCCGGGCGCGGGCGGGCAGCGCCGCGCCATCGCCGTTCCCGGAATGGGCGTGGCGAACTGGAGCAGCGGCACGGCGCCGTGGCGGCGGTGCAGCCCGGCCAGGGCCCGGACCGTCCGCACGATCTCGCCCCGGCGCTCGCCCGGAATGCCGATGATCCCGTGCACGAAAAGCGGCAGCTCCGCGGCCGCGCACCACTCCGCCACCCGCTCCACCGCCGCCGGCTCGAGGTTCTTGCCGATGACGTGGCGCTGCACGCGCCCGCTGGCGCTCTCCAGCGAGACCTTGAGCGCGCTGGTCAGCGGGCGGAGCCGGCGGACGTGCTCCTGACGCAGGCGGTCGGCGCGCAGCCCGTTGGGAAACTCCAGCCGCAGCCCGCGCCGCTCCGCCAGCCCCAGCAGCGCCTCGAACCGCTCCTCGCGCAGGTTCGCCACCTCGTCCAGCACCACCAGCCGCCGCACGCCCATCGTGCGCACCCAGCGCCCGATGGCGCGCTCCAGGCGCGCCCAGGGCACCGCGCGGTACTGCCGCCGCGGCTCGGGCAGGCCGGGATTCTTCGAGCAGAAGACGCAGCCGTGCGGGCATCCGCGGGCGGTGACGACGGGCAGGGTCTCGGCGGGCTCGGGCGGGAACGGCCCAGGCCGCCAGCGCGTCCCCAGCACGCGCCGCAGGAAGGCGAAGGACGCCGGCAGGTCCATCCGCTCCCACGCCGGGAGGGGCAGCTTGTCGAGCGGGAAGGGGACGCGGTTCTCCAGGACTCCCCGCGACGTCGCCGTTCCGGCCTCGACCGCCGCCGCCACGCGCTCGAGCAGCGGCTCGCACTCGTAGCGCAGGACCAGGTCGAGCCGCGGGGCGGACGCCAGCAGCTCCTCGCCGTCGTACTCGACGTAGTGCATCCCGCCGACGACCATGTCGGCGTAGGCCAGGACGCCCGCCGCCGCGGGCACCGCGACGACGAGGCGCGCGAGCCAGCCGCGACCGGGCGAGACGGTGAGGAAGGGGCTGCCGGCGACGACGACAAGGTCGGCGCGCAGGCCGCGAAGCCGCCGGAGGTAGTCCCGCGCGGGCTCGCCCAGCCACGCCCGCTCGCCGCGGCGCACGAGCGCGGCGCTGCGGCGAGCGAAGCCGTCGACGACCTCGACGCGCCACCCGCGGCGGAGCAGCACGGACGCCGCCTGGTAGGCGCCCAGGTGCGTCAGCCACGGGTCGTCGACGAAGTGGCGCGACAGGAGCAGCGGCGGGAGGAGAACGACGGCGTGGGGGGAGGCGGGCCTGTTGTCGGCGACGGCCACTGGCATTCCATAGCATGCGGCCACCTCGCTTGACAACCCGGCGCACCGCCGACAAACTGCCTTTTTCGGCGGACGGAACGGGTCCGCGAGCGAGAGGGAACGAGCAACATGGATCCGAAGGTCGATCGACAGGCGAACGCGGTCAACGTGGTGCTGGACGAGGGAGTCTTCCCGCGGCCCGTCGGGCTCGCCGCCGCCTACCGTTTCCTGGAGCGCTGCTATGTGCAGCTCGAACGGCGCCCGGGACGGCGGCTCGCCGTGCGACTCAAGGGCAAGTCGCCGCTGGACGAGGAAGTGCTGCTGGGACTGGGCGAGGAGTTCCACAACGAGCTGGTGAACCAGCTCGTGCGGCACCAGGTCGCCGAGCGGACCGACCAGCTCCGGGCGGTGATCGTCGGGCGGGCGCTGCTCTCGGCCGAGCCGGCGGAGGCCGTCGCGGCCGCTCCGGCGGCCGAAGACGCCTCGTGCCTGGACTACCTCGAGGATCCCCTGGGCATCGCCGTGCCCTGGGAGGAGAAGCATGGGGAAAAGCGCAAGACGACCAAGCGCGCGAAGAAGTAGCGGTACCAAGCCGGCCGAGCTGAGGCTGGATGCCGAGGTCTACAGCGATGCGGCGATCGAGCGGGCGCGCCGGGCGTTCGAGGGCCTGGCCGCGATCGAAGTGCGCCGCTCGGGCCGCTGTCACCTCGTCCGTTTCTCCAAGGTGTCCCCGGACGCGGCCGAGCGGCTGCCCGACGAGTTCGGCAACTACGCCTTGAGCTGTCTGCTGGTGAATCCATGACGACCCGACGTGCGGGGAGCGTGCGCAACAAGCGCCTGGTGCCGCTGCGCTGGCGCGAGCTGGACGGCCGGATCCTGGCGACCAACGACGCCGGCGACCACGCGTGGCTGGACCGCGGCGAGTTCGACGACCTGATGGCGGGGAGGCTCGCGCCGGGGAAGCGGGCGTCGCGGGAGCTGGCCCGGAAGGGGATGATCCGCGGCAAGGACACCGAGGCCGAGCTGGCGGCGCGGGTGCGCGAGCGGAGCCACCACGTCTTCACTGGACCCGGACTGCACATCCTGATCCTCACCCTGCGCTGCAACCACGGCTGCATCTACTGCCATGCCAGCCGCCAGCCCTCCGGACGCGCCGGCTACGACATGAGCCTCGAGACGGCGGCACGCGTCCTGGACGTGATCTTCCAGAGCCCGTCGCCGGACCTGACGATCGAGTTCCAGGGCGGCGAGCCGGGAATGAACTTCGACGTCCTGCGCTGGGTCGTCGAGGAGGCGCGCTGCCGGAACGCTTCCGGCGAACGCAACCTCTGGTTCAGCCTCGTCAGCAACCTCACCACCCTCGACGCGTCGCAGCTCGACTTCCTCGTCGACAACGGCGTCATGGTCTGCACCTCGATCGACGGCCCCGCCGCGCTGCACGACCACAACCGCCGCTTGACCGGCGGCCACAGCCTCACCCGCACCCTGCGCACGATGAAGGCGTTCGCCGCCGCCTATCGCAAGCGGAAGCTCGACCCGGGCCTGGCCTACGTCAATGCGCTCGTCACGGTCTCCCGCAGCTCGCTCTCGCAGCCCAAGGCGATCGTCGACCAGTACGTGAAGCTGGGCCAGAAGGTCATCCACCTCCGCCCGCTCAACCCCTTCGGCATGGGCAAGCGGATCTGGCAGCGCGAGGGCTACACCGCCGACGAGTTCCTCCGGTTCTACCTGGAGGCCCTCGACTACATCATCGAGCTGAACCGGCAGGGCGTCGAGATGATGGAGAAGATGGCCTCGCTCATGCTCACGCGGATCCTGACCGACAAGGACCCGAACTACGCCGACCTGCGCTCGCCCTGCGGCGCCGGCATCGGACAGCTCGCCTACAACTACGACGGCCGGGTCTACACCTGCGACGAGGGCCGCATGGTCGGGGCGATGGGCGACGACCTGTTCTGCATCGGCGACGTGCACAAGAACTCGTACGCCGAAATCGCCGCCCATCCCGGCGTCCAGTCGCTCTGCGTCGCCTCGTGCCTGGAGTGCCTGCCCGGCTGCGCCGACTGCGCGTACGCGCCGTACTGCGGCGTCTGCCCGGTGTACAACTACGTCGAGCAGGGCGATCTCGTCGCGCGCTGCCCGGGCAACGACCGCTGCCGCATCCAGATGGGGATGTTCGACCACCTGTTCCGCCGGCTCTCCGAGCCCGGGATGGAGGAGCTGCTGCTGCGCTGGACGGAGTCCCGCGACCGCTCGAGCGTCTACCAGGGACGCAACGTCGAGGTGCCGGGGGCGGCTCCGCGCGGGAAGTCCAGGACGGTCCGCCGGCGCTCGGCCAAGCGCTGAGACCGTCACGGAACGGGCATGGCAACCGGGCTGGACGGCATCTCGGTCGCGTTCGTCCACCCGCCGATCGTCCTGCCGCCGAAGTTCGTCAACTACCCGACGTTCGCGTCGCTCGGGCTCCTGTACGCCGCCGGCCAGGTCGAGCGCCTGGGCGCGCGGGTCCAGGTGGTGGACGCGTTCCTCGGGACGGGGCGCCGCCTCCCGATCACCGTCGGTCCGCGCGGCATCGCCGTGGGGGCCGAGCCGCGGCAGGTTGCCGAGGAAGTGCGTTCCGCGCCCGACGTGATCGTCGTCGGCGCCTCGATGTTCGCCCACCCCGGCCGGCTCGCGCGCACGCGGATCCCGGAGCTGTTGGCGGCGCTGGCGCGGCGCCACCCCCGGGCCGCGCTGGTCCTGGGCGACACGTACGTCGGCGGACTGGACTACATCCCGTACGACGCGGCCGAGGTGCTGCGCCGCGCCCCTCGCCTCGACGCCGTGTGTCTGGGAGAGGGCGAGTCGGCGCTGCCTGGGCTGCTGGCGGCGCTGGCGGGTCGCCGGCCGTTCGAAGGCCTGCCGCGCGCCGTCTGGCGCGCCAAGGGCGGGATCCGTCGCGGCCCCGTCCACGGTCCGCTCGCCGAAGATCTGGACGACCTGGTTCCGGCCTTCCATCTGCTGGACCTGGAGCTGTACTTCCGGCTGCAGCTCGAGGGTGCGAGCCGGGATCTGATCCACGAAGTGCCGCAAGGCGGGCGTTTCCTGCCGCTGGTGACCAGCCGCGGGTGCCCGTTCCGCTGCGTGTTCTGCGCCACGGGGTTCGGCCACCGCTGGCGCGCCTGCTCGGCCGGCGCCGTGCTGCGGCAGGTCGCGGCGTTGCGGCGCAAGTGGGGCGTCGAACGCTTCTTCTTCATGGACGATTGCATCAACGCCGGGCGGCGGCGCTTCGAGACCATCGCGCGGGGGCTGGCCGCCGCCGGAACGGCGTGGGAGGCGCCCAACGGCTTCCGGGCCGATCGGCTTTCCGAGCCGGCGGTGCGCTCCATGGCCCGGGCCGGCGTCGCGGCCCCGTCGCTGTCGGCGGAGTCCGGCGACCCGGTCGTCGTGTCCCGCATCATCCACAAGGGCCTCGAGCCGTCGGCCGTCGTCCGCGCCGCCGGCCTGTTCGCGCGGCATGGGATGCCGCCGCGCGTGCACTTCGTGATCGGGTTCCCGCGAGAGACCCGCCCGCAGATCAACCGCACGCTGGAGCTCGCGGCGACGCTGTTCGAGTCGTTCGGGGCCGAGCCGCGCCTGCAGTTCGCCACGCCGGTGCCCGGCACGCCGTTGTACCGGGAGGCGAGGGCGTCCGGCGCGATGCGCAGGGACACGGCCGAGCTGGAGGTCGGCGCGCTGTTCACCGGCCGCAGCGTCTTGCGGACGCCGTCCTTCGGGCCGCGCGATCTGCGGCGCTTCGCCGACGCGCTGGCCAGGCGCCTGGAGCAGGCGCGGCATCGCAAGGTGCTCCTGGCGCCTTCGTACCGCTGCAACAGCCGCTGCGTCTTCTGCTGCACCGACACGATGCCGAAGCGGGACGCGCCGGAGCGGCGCATCGTGTCCCTCCTGCGCGACGCGAGGAAGCGCGGCGCCCGCCAGCTCGACATCGACGGCGGCGAGCCGACGCTCTACCGCGAGCTGCCGCGGCTGATCGGCGCGGCGAAGGCGGCGGGCCTCGAGCGGGTGACGCTGGTGACCAACGCCCGGATGGCCGCCTACCCGGCCCTGGCCCGCGACCTGCGCGCCGCCGGCCTGGACGCCGCCGCCGTCACCCTCCTGGGCGAAGGGCCGGAGCTGCACGACACCCTCACCGGCACGCCGGGGAGCTTCGCCGAGGCCGTGCGGGGGATCGGGAACCTGCGTGCGACGGGACTGGAGCTGTTCGGCAACGTCGTGCTCGTGCCGCAGAACCTGGACGCCACGGCCGGGACGGTGCGCCTGCTCTCCCGGCTGGGCTGCACGGCGGTCAACCTGCTGTTCCCCGTGCCGCTCGGACTGGCGGCGCGCGCGGACTTCCGCCTCCCGCCCCTCGCCCCCTTGCGCCGTGCGATCGCCCGCGCGGTGTCGGCCGCGGGCCCGGCGCGACTCGCGGTGCACAATCTGGCGCCGTGCCTGGCGCCGCGGCTGGAGGGCCGGGTCGAGTTCACGGGCTCCAAGCGGTCCACGGAAATGATCTTCGCTCACGGCTCGCGCGTGAACTTCGGCCGCATGCTGGCGCGGCTGTCGGACTACGTCCCCGAATGCGACGGCTGCACGGAGCGCGTGGCGTGCGGCGGCATCTGGAAACGCCTCCTGCGCGACGGCGTCCGGCCGGATCCGCGGTTCGCGGGGCTGGCGGGAGGAACGTCATGAAGCTGCCCAAGTTCCGGTCCGAAGACGAAGAGCACGAGTTCTGGGCTCGACACGACGTCGAGGATCTCGATCAGGAAGAGCTGACGGAGGTTCGATTGGATGCGGTGCGTCCGAGGCGGCTCGCGTTGCCGGTTCGGATTGACCAGCGCACGGCGGCTCTACTCAAGCGGCTTGCCCGGCGTCGAGGGATTCCGCCCTCCGCTCTCGTGGCGCTCTGGATCCACGAGAAACTCGGCCGAGACGGCGACGGCCCTCCTTCACGAAACGGGTGATCCGAGCAGCCGTGGGGTGACGCGATCCGGCGATGGTCCGGGGCGTCGCGATCGGTGTGACGGTTCATCATCGACCGAGCCCGCAAACGACGCCGCAGAACGCCCGCAAACGACGCCGCAGAACGGGTGCGCTACGGCGCTCCGCCGGAGTCCGCGGGGCACGGCTCGCGGGACGCCAGGGCGGCGCGCCGCGCGATCCGCTCGCAGTCGTTGAAGTAGGTCACGCCGTCGCAGCCGCAGACCGGGTCCCAGATCCCGGGGCACGGTCCCAAGGGGAACCACTCCACAAAACGCGCCTCCGGCATCCGGACGCACATCCCTTCGGTCGAGGCGCACCCCTGCACGTCGCAAACCTCGTACATGCCGCACTCGTCGGACCGACCGGACGGTCCCGAACACGGCACGCCGGAGGAGCAGTAGCCCTGCGAACGCCAGTAGTTCGCAGGCCAGACCTCGCAGGCGTTGACGAACGTCCGGCCCGAGCAGGTGCAGACGGGATCCCACTCGTCCGGACAGAAGTCCGCCGGTCCGATGCAGAAACCGGCAAGGTCATCGCAGACCGACCTGTTGCACCAGGTACGGTCCGCGCAGTTCCCGTCTGCATCGCAGGTGTCGACCGTGGGGCATTGCCCGACCGACCGCCGGGCGACGCCGGCGCGGATTCGCTCGCAGTCGCTGACGTAGGTCGTGCCGTCGCAGCCGCAGACGGTCGGTCCGTCGTCCGGGCAGGTCGCGGGGAGGACGACGCACGACCCGGCGGAGCCCTCCTCGCACCCCCTGCGGTCGCAGTCCTCGTCCGCCGGGCACGGCGGGTCGCCCGCCGCTCCGCACGCCGCTCGGCTTCCGCAGGGTCCTGCGTCGCGCCCGGCCGCCCCGGCCACCATCCGCTCGCAGTCGTTGGCGTAGGTCGTGCCATTGCACCCGCAGACCGGCGCCCAGAACGACGGGCACTCGGCCTGGAGGCGGACCCATGTCCCATCCTCGGAGGCGCAAGAACGCACGTCGCAGACCAGGCCGGGCTCGCCCGCCGGGTCGTCGAACCGGCAAGCCCCCCAGTTCCGGCAGACGCCCATCCCTCGCGGTGGTTCGCCGGCTCGTTGTCGTTCGCAATCGTTTGCGTACGTCGTCGAGTCGCAGCCGCAGACCGGTGACCATGTGGCAGGGCAGGTGGCCGGCACGGCAATGCACGTTCCCGACGTGGTGCCGCAGTCGTACAGGTCACAGACCATGTCGCCGCGGCAGTCGCCCGGTTCGTAGCAGTCGTTCGTCCCCCACGGACAGCAGCAGTCGCAACTCCCGTTGACGCACATGCCTAGGTGCTCGCTGTACATGCACGAAGCGCTGCACGCCGCGTCGTCGCACCCTTCCGCGTCGTCGTCGGTGCCGTCCGCAGCGTCCCCTGGCGTGTCCCCTGCGGTGTCCCCGGCCGCGTCGGGACCGCTGGCCGGACCCTCGACCGAACAGCACAGCGAGACCAGCACCCACGCCGCGATCCACGCGCTGTAGTGGCGCTGTTCCCGCGCCATCGGACGATCCTCCTCGCCCGCGGCATCGCCGACGTCCTCGCCGCGGCTGATCTGGACCCCGGCTCTCGTTTCGCACATCCGGGCCGCCTCCGTCCGCTGGAACCTGTCGCACCGGTGAGTCTAGCACGCAGCCATCCAGAGACCAGGGACCCCGGCCACGCGAACCGTGCCGATGAGTCGGAAGCTCAACGTCGAAGGCCGGAGTTGACGCTGCGCTTGCGTGCGCCGGAACCTGCCCTGTTCGTCGAGATGTCTGCTCCCCCGGTCGGCGGCCTGTTACGGCCCGCAGCACAAACTCTGCCACCGGACCCCGCCAGTCCAGCGGTCCGCCACGATGCTCGGGCAGTGCGGGCAGCAAATCGAAAGGCACGGCCCGGTACGTTCTCGTTCTGGCCGGTCCCCACAACTCGATGTTGGTCCCCGCCGTGAACCACGTTCGAGGAAGCGCGTCCTGCTCGATGGTCACGGACATCCCGGAAGCCGACCCCGACTCGCGCGTCGGCAACCAGCTCACACGTTGATCAACGGCCGCCTGCGGTCCGGATCGCGGAGCAGCAGGATGTCGGGGCGCTCGGGGAACGGCGTCGTGTACAGCGCGCCGCCGCGCCGCCCGAGGTCCTTCTCGAGCCGCCGGGCGTGGGCGACGAGCGCGCGGGCGCCGCCGGCGGCCCACTCCTCGTCCGGCATCGCGGCCATGTCGCGCAGCACGGCCCCGAAGCGCGTCCGGCCGGGGCCGCGAAGGAAGCGGTTGAGCGCCGCCGCGTAGAAGGCACGGATGCGGTCGTAGAAGCGCTCGCGCGCGGCGGGCCAGCGCAGGGGGCTCACGCTCAGGTAGTTGCCGCGCACCGCGACGCGCTCGGTCAACAACCCGCGCGTCCGGCACAGCTCGTACAGCGCCGTGTGCGGGTACGGCCAGAAAACCGAGATCTGCACCGCGTCGGCCCGCAGCTCCGCCGCAAAACGGAACGTCGCCCACACGTCGCTCATCCGCTCCCCGGGGATGGCGAGCATGTTGAAGGTCAGCACGTTCACCCCGGCCGCCTTCAGCGCGCCGACCGCCCGGCGGATCGTGTCGTTCGACCCGGGGCGCCCCAGGACCTCGCGGCGGATCCGCGGGCTCCCGCTCTCGACGCCCAGCCGCACCATGTACACGCCCGCCTCCGCCGCCCGCCGTGCCACCTCGTCGTCGATCTGGTGGACGGTCGAGCAGAAGACCAGCGGCTGGGCGAACGCGGCGCGGTACGCCTCGAGGAAGTCGTTGAACCACTTCTTCTCCGTGATGAACATGTCGTCGGTGAAGGAGAAGACCTTGATCCGCTTGCCGTGGCGCTGCTGCATCCCCGCCAGCTCGCCGATGACGTCGTCGACCGAACGCTTGCGGACGTAGCCCAGGTCGCCGGCCCTGGGGCATCCCAGGTCGCGGAGGTAGCGCGAGCGCAGGAGCTGGTTGTGGCAGTAGGTGCAACGGTAGGCGCAGCCTCGCCCGCTGATCGCGTCGGCATACCCGCGCTTCAGCTCGAGGATGCGCCGGTGGTCGAACAGGTCGAGGTCGGCGGGGCGGGGCGCGGCCGCCAGGTCCACGGGCGGCGGCATCGGGTTGCCGCGCACGCCGCGCGGGCCCCTGGTCCACACGCCGGGCGAGGCGACGGGCACCGAGCCCTTGCCCAGTCGCTCGACGATCGCGCACAGCCGATGGTCGTCGGCCTCCCCCGCGAACGCCAGGTCAACCCCTTCCCAGGCGGCGACCTCCTCCGGGACGATCGTGGCGTGGATCCCGCCGCAGACGAGCGCGGTGCCGGGGAGGGCGCGCTTCACCGCAGCGGCCAGCTCCCGCGCGGCCCACGCGTGGTTCGTTCCGAAGGAGAAACCAACGATGTCGGGATGCTCGCGCAGAATCGCTCGCACGATGGATGATGGATTCCACGGCATCCCCATCGCCTCGTTGATGTGCAGCAGCCCGACCGAGTGACCCGCCGCCTTCAGCTCGTGCGACAGTACCGCCAGGCCGTGGCTGAAGCCGATCGGGCAATCGAAGTTGAACCAGACGAAGAGGACCCTCACGGAGCTTCCTTGCCGGGCGGTCGCAGATCGGCGTCGCCGAACGCGTCGAGGTACGCCTGCGGCACGCCGAAGCACGTCCCGTCGCGGCGCAGCCGGCACGTCCGGCAGGGCCGGCCGAACGCGCGCCGGAACAGGAGGTCGTCCGGATGCTGGGGATTCAGCGTGTGGTCCACGCGGTACCCGGTCGCCCGGTCCGGCTCCGCCACGTCGTTGCTGTGCTCGGTCGCGTAGCCGAAGGCGCAGGCGGGGAAGAAGGAGAAGCGGACGACGACGCCGGCCGCCAGGGCCCTGGGGACGAGTCCGGCGAAGGCCCGCGCGGCCTCTCCGATCCGCGGGGCGATTGCGGCGTAGTCGTCCCTCGCACCGCCCAGCGGGAACGGGTTCGTGAGGTCCCAGCGGGCCCCCCGGAACGGCGCGACGAGCGCGAGGATCCCCTCGAGCGTGCCCAGGCTGCGGTGCGTGAGCGTGGTGTTGAACATCACGCGGGTGCCGGACGCGATCCGGCGCAGCATGCGCAGCGCCTCGCGCAGCGTGGCGAAACCGGACTCGTTGCGGGTGAGGGCGCGGTAGGCGCGCGCGTCGCCGGCGTGGATCGAGACGATCACGGCGTCGAGCAGCGGCAGGACCTTCTGCGCGAACGCGCGGTCGGCCAGGGCAAGGGCGTTGGTCGTGACGTTGACGCGCAGCCCGGCCCCCACGGCGGCGCGGGCGATGGCCGCGAAGTCGGGGTGGAGCAGCGGCTCGCCGCCGATGAGATCGACCGAGCCGGCGCCGGCGGCCCGGAGCGACTCGATCGCTGCGAGCACCTCCTCCTTGTCGCGGACGTACCGCGTGGCGTTCTCGCTCTGCTCGAAGCAGAACCGGCATTCGTTCGGGCACACGCCCGTGAGGAACAAGGCCGGCGAGCCCGCGCCGCCCTTGCGCGGTCGCGCGCGCCGTGTCGTCGAAGTCCGCTTTCGTTCCGTCGTCACCCGTCCACCGTCCTCCCGGACCGCAGTGTGGAGAAGATCGCGTCGCAGGGCAAATGGTCACGCCGGCCCGGCGTTCTCGAGTCCCGGAATCCGGAAGAACCGGCACGCCTCGGCCAGCTTCCTCGCGGACAGCGAGACGTGGCGGATGAGCCGGAGCATGGGCGGCCGATCCTGGTCGGGGTCGAGCGGTGGGAGCAGGTCGCGCTCCCGGCACAACTCGTGGAGGCGCGAGCCGGGCAGCGGGTTGAAGACTTGGCAGGTGACCGCGTCCGGCGCCAGATCGCGCATGAACCGCATCGTCTCGTCGACCAGCGCGTCGGTCTCGAAGGGCAGCCCCACCATGCAGAACGCCTGGGTGAGCAGCCCCGCGGCCTTCACCGCCGCGAAGGCCCGGCGGATGACCGCGTCGGACAGCCGCTTGCCCAGCATCTCCCGCCGGTAGCGCTCGTTGCCGTGCTCCACCCCCATCGCCACGCGGATGCAACCCGCCTCGCGCAGCCGGCGCACGCGCTCCGGCGTGATCACTTCGCAGCGGGCGAGCACGCTGAACGGCGGCGCGCCGAGCCGCCGCATGCCGTCGGAAAACTCGGAGAACCAGCCGCCGGCCAGGGGGAAGACCTCGTCGGAGAAGAAGATCTCCCGGCCCGGGTGCCGCCGGACCAGCTCCGCGATCTCCGCGACGACCCGCCCCGCGCTGCGCACGCGGTGGAAGGCCCGGCAGCCGCCGTACAGGGCGCCCATTCCCGCGTTCGCGCAGAACGCACAGTCGAACAGGCATCCCCGCCCGGCCTGCACGATCATCCGCCAGTCGTCCCGGGGCACGCCCGTGCGCCGCTCCGCCCGCCGGAACAGCTCGCGGTCCTGGTCGGGGATGCGGTCGAGATCCGCGACGAGCGGCCGCACCGGATTGCGGACGACCCGCGGTCCGCCCGCCGGATCGCGGAACCAGAGGTTGCGCACGCTCGTGAGTTTCCGTCCCGCCGCCAGCCGCCGTACCAGCTCCAACATCGCCTGCTCGCCCTCGCCGAGACAGATCGCGTCCACCGGGCTCTCCGCCAGGACCGCCTCGGGGCAGAACGTCGGGTGCGGCCCCCCCGCGAGCACCAGGGCCCGGGTCCCCTCCTTTACCGCGCGGATCAGCCGGCGCGCGTGCGGCCAGGACGGCGAGAGGATCGAGAACGCCACGACGGCCGCCCGGGCCGCGCGCGCCGCCTCGACCACCAGCCGGTCCGGGTCCGCCGCGTCGGCGGCGTGCAGCCGGGACGGGAACCCGGCGCGCCCGAGCACCGCGGCGAGAGTCGCGATGGCGGGCGAGTAGTAGGAGAACGCGTCGTTGCGATCAAAGAGCTGGACGAAGAGCGTCGCCGGAGACTTCCTCCCCGGGGATCGCTTCCGGCCGAGCATCGGGTTCACCGGCACCACGTCACGCCCCCACCCGGCGGAGCAGCCGGTCCAACGCCGCCTCGGTCTCCCGGGCGAGCCTCCGCTCCGTTTCCCGCGCGCGGCGCCCGAGCGCCGCCGCCTCGTCCGGACGATCGAGGAGCCGGCTCACGGCCGCCGCGAGGGCCCGCGGGTCGCCCGGCCGGACGAGCAGCGCGTCGCGCCCGTGCCGGGCGCACTCCCTGGTCGCCGCCGTCGCCGTCGCGACGGGCGGCACGCCCAGGTGCATCGCCAGGACCAGCGTCGCCTGCCCCGCATTGCGCCGGGGGAGCACCGGGATCACCGCGACGCTGCTCCGCACCAGGGCGCGGCAGAAGCCGCCGAAGGGCAGGCGGTCGCGCGCGACCAGGCCGCCCGGCTCGCCGAGCCGCACGCGGCCGAGGTCGGTCACGACCTCGATCGGCCGCCCCAGCACGGTCGACGCCTCCTTCAGCGTCCCCCAGTCGCGCCACACCCGGCCCCCGCAGAACAGCCGCGTGCGCGCGGGCGGCTTCCACGTCCGGGCCGGCTCGCGGTAGTCGCGGAACATGATCGGGAAGAACGCCGTGGACGGCCGGAGGTGGACCAGGCGCCGGGACGGCAGCCCGCGGCGCAGGTAGCCGGCGCGGTGCGTGCCGACACCGTAGCCGACGAACACGTTGGCGCGTTCGCGCAGCGCGCGCACGAAGTCGGCGGTCAGGTTCGCGGGCCCCACGCTGTCCAGCAGCAGCACCGGCCGCTCCCGGAGCGGATCGCCTCGCACGTCGGCCGCCAGCCGCGGCGCCAGCGCCTCGACGTCGCTCACCACGAACCTGCTCCGCCGCACCAGCGCCTCCGGAATCCCCGCCCGCAGGTCCCGCACCGCCGTGCGGCGCCCCAGCCACTCGAGTTCCGCCCCGAACGACGAGAGGACGACGATCCGCGGCACCCGCTCGCCCCTCACGGCCGAACCCGTCCCCGCCCCGCGCCGGTCGCGTTCCGCTCGCGTTCCGGAGAGGGGATCGGCCGCAGCTCCGCGGCGCCGAACCTCTCCAGGTAGCAATCGTCGACGCCCGGGCACGCCCTCGTGAACCGGCACCGGACGCACGTGCCGGGCTTGCGCTTGCGCGAGGTCCGGACGCACCGGAGAAACGTCTCGCCCACGCGCGGGATGGTCGGCGTGTCGCGGAGCGACGGCGCCTCGTGCCGGAGGTGCAGCCACGCCTGCGGAAAACCACGGAGCCGGCAGTGGGGAACGTTGACCACCTGGTAGCTCATGCCGTGGTCGCGCAGGAAGCCCAGCGCATCCCGCAGCGGCTCGCGGATCCGCCCGTACCGCGCGACCTGCGCGTAGTAGCGCTCCAGATCCGACGACAGCGGGCTGACGAAACAGAGGTGGACCGTCCGCAGGCCCAGACGGTGCAGGAGCCGGCAGATGCTGCGCAGCGAACGATGGTTCTGGCGCAGGATCACGACGTTCGCCCGCAGCGCGACGGCCCGCCCCGATTGGCGCGCGGCCGCGACCAGGTTGCGCACGCCCCGCATCTTCCGGCCAAAACCCCCGCGGACCCCGCTCACCGCCTCCTCCATGCGCGCGGTCGAGGCATGGAACGAGATCGTGAACGAGTCGGCGCCGGACGCGATCAGCTCCGCGGCAAGCCCGGGCCGCGCCAGCTCGCGGGCGTTCGTGATGACGTGGATGCGATCGAACCCCACGTCGCGCGCGAAACGGATCAGCTCGGGCGCGTCGGGCCGCACCAGCGACTCGAAACCGCTGATCTCCAGCGCCGTGAAGCCCAGCGCGCGGTGCCGCAGCAGGCCGCGGCGCAACACGAGCCCGGAACAGTCCACCCCCCGCAGCGCGTCCGGATCGATGCACATCCGGCAGCGGTTGTTGCAGCGCTCGCTCAGCAGCAGCGCCACGGCCCGAGGTTCCGCAACGCCCGGGAGCGGGAGCGGCTTGCGGAGCGAGCGTCTGCGGCCCGTCACGACCATCGCGCGGATGATAGGAGATGGCTCGGCCCCGCGCAAAGACCGGCCGCTCGGCCCCGCCGCGCCCGTCCATCGCCGGCTACAGCAGCGATTCGACGACCTCACGCGGGGCGAACCGCCGGCCGATGGCGCGCACCCGGCCGATCTGCTCCCGCGTCAGGGTCCGCCGGCCGCGCCCCGCGACGCCGACGTTCAGCAGCGCCGGCGGGGCGTCCCGCCGCAGGTTGCGCAGCACGTCCCCGATCCGCTCGCCGTCGGGCTCGACCCCGAGGTACTCCAGCGCCCGGGTGAGCGCCGACCGTTCGTCCCGCGCCAGGTCCCCGTACGGGATCACGTGGACCGGCACAGCCTTCGTTCGCCGGGCATGCTCCCACGAGAGCAGGAACTGGAAGAACCACGGCGCGAACGCCTCGACGATCAAGTCCGTCAAGGCCCCTCCCTTGCGCGTCAGCAGCATGCGGTAGAAGTGGGGCGGGGCGTACGGCAGGAAAACCAGCGTGTCCGGCAGCGACAGACGGGATACGTCCCGCTGGTCCCGCCGCACGTGGTCCCGCAGGCTGACCAGAGCGTCGAGGATCGGGCGGGTGGTGACCACGGTGCGGAGGTCGAAGGTGCGCACGAGGTGCAGGGTCTCGGCGTTGGCCACCGCGTGCAACGCCGAGATGCTGTCGCGCCGCGCGACCTTGAGCTGCAGCAGGCGCGCGAGGTTGAGGCGGTGGTCGAGCACCTCGCCGCCGCGGGTGAGCGCGGCCGGGACGAGGGGGACGCCGAGGGACTGGGCGAGGGCGAGGGTGACGAAGCTCGACCCGCTCTTCGGGAGGCCGCAGACCAGGACGTTGCGGGCCCGGGTCCGGAACGGTCGCCCGGCGGGACCGCCGATGTCGGCGGCGCCCAGGCGGTCGAGGGTCCGCAGCAGCCGTGCCTCGAACCCGGAACGCGCCGCCGCCGGGAGCCGCTTCCGGCGACCCGATCCCTGCCGGTCGATCCGTTCGTCGCGCATGGCCGGACCGTAGGAGAGCCTGCGGCTGCGGTCAACGCCGGTGGCGTCGCCGGGATTGACCGACGATCGGGCGCGGCCCATACTTCCGCCGGGGCGGGATCGGAGGGCGGTCCAGATGCGGATGTGGATCGGGGCGGCGGCGGTTGCGGCTTGCATCCTGGGGACGGCGTGCGAACGCGAGGGCGACTGGAAGGAAGGTCTGGGGAGCTACCGCTGGCCGATCGTCGACGGGACGCCGGAGCGCGGCGAGCAGGGCGTGGTCTTCCTCTACCACAACTACGGCGCGGGCTGCTCCGGCTCCGTCATCGCGCCCCGCGTCGTGCTCACGGCGAAGCACTGCGTGCAGGGAATGCCCGCCAGCGGCTGGCACGTGATGGTCGGCCGCAGCTACGCCTACGTGGAGGCCGAGTATTCCGTGAGCGAGACGCGCACGACGCCGGGGTCCTCGATCGAGGAGAAGGACATCGGGATCATGATCCTCGACGAGGATTTCGCGTTCCCGCTCAAGCGGTGGGAGTTCCTGCCGTGGCCCGGTTTCCACGCCGGCAGCGTGATCGAGGCGATCGGTTACGGCCAGACCAATCCCGACGATCCGGGCAGCGCCGGCACCAAGTACCGTCGCTCCGGGAACGTCGTCTCGATCTCCGGGACGACCGAGTTCATCACCCACGGCGAGAACACCTGCCAGGGCGACTCGGGCGGGCCGATCGTCTACAACGGCGACGTCGTCGCGGGCATCGTCAGCCGCGGCGAGGACGGCTGCACCGGCTACGGCATCATGACCCGCGTCAGCGGCTTCGCCGACCTCATCGATCAGGCGCTGCGCGACACCGGCGCCTGCGTCCCGACCAGCTTCGAGGTCTGTAACGGGGTGGACGACGATTGCTGGAACGGTCCCGACGACGCGCTCGGAACCACCTGCGCCTGCGCGGACGGCGCCGCGCCCCGCGGCGCCGAGACCTGCAACGGCGCCGACGACGACTGCAACGCGGCCATCGACGACCTGCCGAACTGTGCCTGCACCGGCGGGGCCGCTCCGGGCACCGAGACCTGCAACGGCATCGACGACGACTGCAACGGCGTCATCGACGACCCGTGCGCGCGGCTCGGCGATCCCTGCTCCGCCGATACCGACTGCGCCACCGGCCTCTGCCTCGACCTCGGCGCCGGCACGCGGATCTGCACGGCGCACTGCACGGCGTCGAGCGCCACCCCGTGCCCCGATTCCGGCTATTGCGACGCCACGGCCTGCGGCGACGGCCTCTGCCGGCCCGCGAACGATGGCGGCGGGGCGCCGCTCGGCGCCGCCTGCGCCGCCGGCGGCGAGTGCGCCTCGCGCTATTGCGCTCCCGTCCCCGACGGCTCCGCCGTCTGCTCCCGCTCCTGCGCCCCAGGTTCCCTCGGCTGCCTGGCCGGCGAGGTCTGCTCGAGTCTCACCGAGACCTGCGGCGCATGCCTCGACGGCAGCTCCGTCCCGGGCCCGCGCGCCTTCGGCGAACCGTGCCGCTCGGACGGCGACTGCACCTCCGGTCTCTGCCTCACCGACGGGGATCCCGCGGCCTGCGGCGACGACTGCCCCTACCGCTACTGCGTCGTCTCCTGCGGCGGCGCGGGCGAATGCCCCGCGGGCGGGCACTGCCGCGACGGCATCTGCGTGCTCGGCCCGCCCTCCGGCCCCGGCGAGACCTGTTTCTCCGACGCCGATTGCCTCTCCGGCACGTGCCTCGTTCCCGCCGGCGGGACCGCGCGCTGCGCCGAGGCGTGCGCGCCCGACGGCTCCTGCCCGGCGGGCTTCCTCTGCGTCGATGGCGCCTGCTGGCCGGACGCCACTCGGCCCGCCGATCCCTGCTACGCCCTCGGCGATCCCTGCACCGGCGGGACGTGCGTCGACGTCGGCGGCGACGTCTACTGCGTCACGCCGTGCACCAGCGTCGGCGACTGCCGTGCCGGGACCTCCTGCGTCCCCGGCGCCGACGGCGCCGGCATCTGCGTCCCGGCCGCCGCCGCGGGCGGCGATGCCGGTGCCGACGGCTGCGCCTGCGCCGCGACCGGCTCCGGCCGCTCCGGCGGCCCGCTCGCCGCCCTCCTTTTCGCCGCCTTCGTCCTGGTCCGGCGCCGCCGTTCCCGCTAGCCTCGCCCGCTTCCGCCGCTCCCGATTCCGCCGCTCTCGCCGTTGACACCCCGACCCGCACGCGGTACTCCTCGTCCCGCGTCGCAGGCCCCGACTGGGCGCCTGCCGCAGGAGTCGGCCGGCGAAGGGAACCCCGTGCAAGTCGGGGGTGGACCCGCCGCTGTGACCGGGGACTCCGGGCCGCACGAGGCCACTGCCGCGCACGAGCGCGACGGGAAGGCGCGGCCCGGGGGGTGATCCGGGAGCCAGAAGACCTGCCTGCGACGAATCCATGGCCACGCCTCCGAGGGCCGGGGCGCCGGGTCATTCTGCCACGGAACGAAGCAGGGACGTTCCGGGTCGCTTGCGGCCCGCGAGGTATCCCGTGCTTCGAACATCGCGAGTCCCAATGTCGCCGGAAGTCCGGAACCGAACCGCGGGCTTCAGCCCGCGGCTGCCGTTGCTGCGGGAGCCGCGCCCTGAAGGGCGCGGTTCGGTTGCGGGAAGGGGTTCCGGATTCCCGAGACGCTCTGCCCTGCGACTCGCTGCGCTCGCTCAGGGCTGCGTGGCGCCCCTACTCATCTTCGCCGGGTGCGGCACGGACGGCGACGCCGGGCCGTGCGACCCGTTCGCCGATCGCGTGGTCTCCTTCACGGCGGGGGAGGGCGCCGGCTTCGGCGCCGAAGGCCTCCCCGGTGTCGTGCTCGGCCCCCCCGTCGGCGGCGGGCCGGACCGGGGCGGGACCGACGTGCTCAGCCTGGGCGGCGGCGGCACGATCGTCGTGGCCTTCGACGGCGAGGGGATCCCCGACGGCGACGGTCCCGACCTCCTCGTCTTCGAGAACGCGTTCCTGGCGGGCGGCAATCCGGACCAGCCGTACGCGGAGCCGGCCGCGGTGGCCGTCAGCGACGACGGCGTGACCTGGTCCGAGTTCCCCTGCCGCTCGGACGCGTACCCCTACGACGGCTGCGCGGGGTGGCACCCGGTCCTGTCGGCGCCGGGCAACGGCATCGACCCGACCGACCCGGAGACCGCGGGCGGGGACGCGTTCGATCTCGCCGCCGTCGGCCTCTCCCACGCGACCTTCGTGCGCATTCGCGACCTCGGCCTCGGCCTTCCCGCTCCCCCATCGGCCGGTTTCGACCTCGACGCCCTCGCGTCGGTCCACGCGTGCCCCGAGTGAACATCCTGCGGGCCGGCACGCTCGCGCTCGTGGCGCTGGCAGCGCCGGCCGCGGTGCGCGCCGAGGACCCGCCGGACCAGGAAGTCGTCGCGCTGGAGCCGATCGACGTCCAGGCCCCCGCCGAGCCGACGCCCGCCGCGGTCGCCGAGAACCCGTCGCGGTTCGTCGAGGTCGTCGATGCGGATGCCGTGCGCGAAGGCGCCCAGACCGCGGCCGACGTCGTGGAGGACGTCGCCGGCGTGCGCGTCCGCCGCCATGGCGGACTCGGCTCCTTCGCCGTCGTTTCCATCCGCGGGTCGTCGCCGTCGCAGGTGCCGATCTTCGTCGACGGCGTTCCCGTCGGCGACGCGCGCTCCGGCATGGTCGGCCTGGAGCAGCTCGCCTCGGTCGACCTCGAGCGGATCGAGGTCTACCGGGGCTTCGCCCCTCCCACCCTCGGCGAGGCCGGCATCGGCGGCGCCGTCAACCTGGTGACCCGCGCCGCGCCCGACGGCGGGGCGGCCGAGCTGTCGAGCGGGATGTCGGCCGGCTCGTTCGACACCTGGCGCGGCTGGGCCTCGCTGCGCACCGCCCTCGCCGACTCCCAGGCCGGCGAGCCCGTCGCCGGACTGCGCCTGACCTTCGCCGCCCTGCGCACCGCCGGCGACTACACGTTCGTCTCCGACCACGGCACCCCGCTCGAGCCGTCCGATGACCTCGCGCTGCGCCGCATCAACAACGACTTCCTCCAGACCTCCGCCGCCGCCCGCCTCTCCGTGCCCCTCGACCACTGGAGTCTCGACGGCTCGCTCTCGCTGGTCCGCAACGACCAGGGCCTCCCGGGACTGGATTACGACCAGGCGGAACGCACGCGGCTGGAAGGGACCGACGCCCGGCTGCGCCTCTCCGCCTCGGCGCCCGCCCTGGCCGGCGGCCTGCTGGCGCTGGAAGTCGGGGTCTACGCGTCGCTCCGCGCCGACCGGTTCGCGGATCCCGCGGGCGAGCTCGGGGTGGGCCGGCAGGTCCAGGACGACCTCACCGCCGGCGGCGGCGCCTGGGCCTCGTCGACGTTCTTCCTGGGCGACGGCTCGCACCTGCTGCGCGCCCGGCTCGAGACGTCCTACGAGAGCTTCCGGCCGTCGTACGACTTCCCCGCGCCGGCCGACGGACCGCGCCAGGGACGCTGGCTGCTGCGGCTGGGCGCCGGCTACGAGGTCTCGCTGCTCGACGACGAGCTGGTCCTGCTGGCCGATTTCCGGGCGGACTCCCACGTCGACTCCTTCGAGGGGGACGCCGCGTTCCCGTCCGCGGCCGGTGACGGCGGCTCCGCCTGGGACGTCCTGTTCTCGCCCTCGGCGGGCCTGCGCTGGACGGCCTTCGACGGCTTCGAGCTGCGGGCGAACGTCGGCTGGTTCCACCGGGTGCCGACCTTCGGCGAGCTGTTCGGCGATCGCGGGACGGTCGTCGGCAACCCCGGCCTGCGGCCCGAGTCGGCGTGGAACGTCGACGCCGGGCCGTCCTGGCACTGGCGCGACGCGGCGACGGGACTGCGGCTGCGTGCGACGGCCGCGTTCTTCGCGTCCTTCGCCGACGAGCTGATCGTCTTCGTCCCCCAGTCGCAAAGCGTCTTCCGCGCCGAGAACATCGGTTCCTCGCGCACGCTCGGTGCGGAGGCGACGCTCGAGCTGTCGTGGAACGACACGCTGGCGGTCGACGTGCGGTACGCGTTCCAGGAGGCCCGCGACACGGGCGACGCGCCCTACTGGTCGGGGCTGCGACTGCCCGGCCGGGCGCCGCACGACGTCTCGAGTCGCATCTCGCTCCGGCGCTGGGGCGTCGAGCTGTGGTACGAGGCCGACTACCTGGCCGAGGCGCCGCTGGACCGCTCGAACCTGCGCTCCGTCCCCGGCCGGCTGCTGCACGGTGCCGGTGCCTCCTGGCGGCTCGACCGCGACTCGTTCGGCCTGGCGCTCACGGTGGAAGGGCGCAACCTGGTCGACACACCGGCCTTCGACGCGTTCCGCTACCCGCTGCCGGGGCGATCGTTCTTCGCCTCGTTCTCGTTGCGGATGTGACGGGGAGCGGGGGAGGGGAAGACCACAGATGAACACAGATGGACACAGATGGGGAAGGGAAGGGCAGACCGAAAGGGCGCACGATCCCGGTGGCCGGTGCGGCGTGCACGCGAGCCGGGTCCTCCTCTGTGCGGCGTTGAGTGCGGCGGCGTGCGCGCCGGAGCCGGTGCGCGATCCGGCGATCGCCGGCGACCTGTTCGTCCTGACAACCGACTTCGAAACCGGCGCCTTCTCCATCGTCGACTCGTCCACCGGCGAGGCCGCCGTCAACGTCGGACTCGTCCACTCCGACGCCACCGCCCGCGTCCGCGGCGGCCGCGTCTACGTCGTCAACCGCCTCGGCCAGGACAACGTCACCGCCCTGGACGCCGCCGGCGGCTACTCCGTCCTGTGGCAGACCTCGACCGAGCCCGGCTCCAACCCGCAGGACATCGCCTTCGCCTCGGACGACAAGGCGTACGTCAGCCGCCTGGAAAGCACGAGCCTGCTCGTCCTCGACCCGCGCGACGGCTCCACGCGCGGCACGATCGACCTCGCCTCGCTCGCCGACGCGGACGGCTTTCCCGAGCCCGCCGCCATGCTCGCCGTCGGCGATCGCATCGTTGTCGCGATCGAACGCCTCGACCACGACGACGCCTACCGCCCGACCGGCCCCGGCGCCCTGGCCGTGATCGACCCGGCGACCGACCGGGTCGAGCGGACCTTCGAGCTTGCCGCTTCGGACCCGTACGGCGACATGGCGTTGGCCGCCGACGGACGGCTGCTCGTCGCCGAGGTCGGGGTCTTCGGCGTGCTGGACGGAGGACTCGAGGCCGTCGACCTCGCCGCGGGCGTTTCCGGCGGCCTGCTGCTCGACGAAGCGACGCTCGGGGGCGACGTGACCGCCTTCGCGCCCGTCGAGGACGGCTCCGTGTGGCTCGTCGTGTCAGACCCGTCCTTCGTCAAGTCGGTCGTGCGCTGGGACCCGGCCGACGGGTCGCGACTGACGATCGTCAGCGGCGCGAGCCTGCTGCTCCCGTGCGTCGTGCCGATCGACGGGGGTCGGGTCGCGATCTGCGACCGCACGAACGACGCGCCCGGGCTGCGCCTGTTCACGCTCGACGGCGTCGAGACGACCACGCAGCCCATCGACGTCGGGCTTCCCCCGTGGCTGGTGCGCGTCGTGGAACGGTAGCGTCCTACGGCAACGAGCCCAGCGCGCGCTGCGCGTCGGCGTTGCCCGGGTCGCGCTCCAGGATCTTCTGGAACTGCGCCTTGGCGTCGCCCGGACGGCCCACGCGGACGTAGGCGATCCCCAGCTCCATGTTGCCGCGCCCCCGGAACATCGGCTCGAGGTACCGCACGGCCTCCGCGAACTGGCCCTGCTGGAACGCGATGCGCCCCAGGCCGATGCGCGCCTCGCGGCTGCGCGGGTCGAAACGAAGAGCACGCTCGAACGACGCGCGCGCCTGGGCGAACTGCCGCCCTCGCAGCTCCGTGTTTCCCTGCTGCACCCAGTGCACCGCAATGCGCTTCAGCTCCTCCGCGGAAGCCCCGGTCGGAACGTCGTCCGGATCCGCCGGCGCGTCCGGTGTCCGGACCAACGTCGCGTCCGCCGCCGCGTCCCCGGTCGCCGCCTCCACCGGAGCGGCGTCCACGGGACCCGTCCCGGGCATGCCGTCCGGCGGAGCGTCGGTCGTCGCGCCGCCGTCCACGACGGGCGGGTCGATTCCCGGAGCGGCGAGTGCGCCGTCGGCTTCCGCGTCGGACACCCGCGCCGGGTCCGCGGGAGTTCCCGGCGGCGCGCCAGCCGCGGCGGCGGTACCCGCGTCGACCGGCGCGGCCGCCGAGACGCGCATCGCCGGCGCATCCGGAGCGCTTCCCGCCGCGCCGTGCCCTTCGGTGCTGCCCGTGCCGCTTCCGCGGAAGAAGACCAGCCAGACGGCGACCGTCGCCGCCGCGGCAACGCCGATGCCCCCGACCGCGAGCCACAGGGCGGTCCGGCGCCGCGGCGCCGCGATCCGCGGAGCGAGGCGCGCTTCCGGCTGGATCGCCCCGGGCTCCAGCCCGAACGCCATCAGGGGCGGCGGCTCGATGCTGATCGGCCGCTCGGGCGCCTTCGAGGGAGTTGGAAACGGCTCCGGCCCGGCCTGCTCCGCACGCTCCACGACGTCGACCGGAATCCCGGTGGGGATCGAATCGGCGATCGGGATGCCCTCGAGCGTGACCGGCTCCTCGGGCGAGACGGCCTCGGGCGCCGGCGCCGGCGCGATCGCCGGGCGCTTCTGGACGACCACGGAGGGTTGGCCGACCAGCGTGCGCTGCGGCCGGTGGCCCGCGGCGGCGGCAGGCTTGGGCGCACCCTGCGGCTTGCGCGGTGCGACCGGCGTTGGCTGCGCCTTGGCCGGGGTCGCCGCGGTGGCCTTGGCCGCGGACACCGCGCGGGCCTGGGGCGAGGAGAGCTTGGTCACGGTCTCGGACAGCGCGGGCCACATCATCGTCTGCGCCTCGCGGCGCGGCCCCTCGGGCGCCTCCGGCGCGGGATCCGCGGGTGCTGCCGGAGCGAGGGATTCGCGTCGCTTCTTCTCCGCGCCGCGCGGCGTGAAGAGCGGCGGGACGGGTGCCGACGACACCCGGCCGCGCTCCGACGGCACGGGCGGCGGCGGCGCGATGCTCGAACGCCGCATCACGACCGTGGCCTGTTCGCGGTGGGCGCCCGGAGTCGAGGACCGGCGCTGTTCCTCGCGGAAGGCCAGCTCGAACGGCAGGTCGTCCTCGACCTCCGCCTGGATCCGGCGCAGCCGCTCGAGCACCTCGACCATGCCCCGCGGCCGCTCGGACGCCCGCTTCTCGGCCATCTCGTGCACCAGCGCGTCGAGCGTGGGCGGCACGGGCCGGCCGGCCGGTGACGTCATGGGCGGAAGGGCCTCCTCCAGCGCCTGCCGCACGACGTCGTCGCCGGTGCCGGCGAAGGGCTGCCGGCCGGTGACGAGCCTGTGGACCAGGAGGCCCAGGGAGTAGATGTCCGAGCGCGGCGACGGGTCCCAGCCCTCGATCTGCTCGGGAGCCAGCGTGCGGATCGTGCCGAAGACGTCGCGGCCGTCGACGTTGCGCTGCGGGCCGATGCCGAAGTCGACCAGCCGAGCCTGCTCCAGCGCGCTGCCCTTGCCCACCTCGAGGAAGACGTTGGACGGGCGGAGCTGCAGGTGCAGCAGATCGACCTTGTGCGCCGCGGCCAGCGCCTCGGCGATCTGGATGGCGAGGTCGATGGAGTGGGGGATCGTCAGCACTCGCTCGCGCAGCAGCACGTCGAGCAGCCGCTCCCCGTCGACCCAGTCGCGGACGAGCGCCAGTCGCCCTTCGTGCAGGCGGACGTCGTGCACCTGGACCGCGTTGGCGTGGTGGAACTCCCGGAGCTGCATCATGTGCCGCAGCAGCAGCTCCGTCGGGATCCGGCTTCCCGTCAGCTCCGGGGCCATGAGGCGAAGAACGACCTGGCGGTCGGTCGAAACCTCCCGGCACTCGAAGACCTCGCCGCACTGCCCGACGCCGACGATGCGGACCACCCGGTACCCGCCCTCGACGACGTCCCCCTCCGGACGCGACGACTCGTACGGCAGGAGCTCGTCCCCGTCCGACGGGCACTTGGCCGTCCCGTCGCCGAAGACCCGTCCGCACCCCAGACAAAGCTCCATGGATCGCCCCGACCTCCCCGAGCCGCGCCGCAATGCACGCGTTTCGCAGAGTAAAACGGCTGCACGGCGCGCGCAATATCCGGGCGGCGGCGGCCCCCTTGCATCGCCGAGGTCGCCGCGTCGTTGCTTGGGCCGGGCGCAGAGGATCGCCAACGGCGCGAAGGGCGGGACGGGTCGGGTCTGGCCGGGCTGACGGCCGGTCGGCAGAGAACCGCGTGTCGGACCGGGGACGATGGAGGCTCCTGAGACCCGACCCACATGGGAGAAGCCGAGGCGGCCCCCCGGGGAGCACCAGCCCCGCCCACGGACCCGGCGCGCTCAGATGGTCGGTCTGGTTGGCTCGGGATCCTGTGCGTGCGCAGCGTGCGCTAGGGTGGGGTTGCGGAGAGCGGCGTCCATGTTCCGCCGGGCCCGCCGAACGCGCCCATGTCGTTGCGCGAGCCGTCCGGATCGTTGAACTCAGTCTCGGGCGGACCCGCGTCGATGCACGGCGAGCCGGGGCGCAGATGGAAGTCCTCGACCGCAGCGTTCATGAAGATGGGATCAACCGAGATGTTGCCCCGGTCGAGGCAATCGGCCGCGACGGGGACGCCGGACTTCCACACGTTCGAATGGTCCAGGTAGTGAAAGACCCAGTCGCAGCCCGGAGTGCCAGCGAGCCAGTCATCCACGATGATATTGCCGACCGAGCGACCGAGTTCGTCTCCGATAAGGATCGCCCCGGTCCCGCCCGTGGCGATCAGCACGTTGTTCGATGCGTGTTTCGCGTCGAGAGCAGAACTCCGCAGGAAGATGTTGTTCGTGGCCGACTGGGCGCGCATGCAGTCCATCGCCCAACCGGACCGGGGAGCGCAGTCGGCGACCACGTTGTGCTCGAACACCAATTGCCCCACGACTCCGACAAGGATTGCATCGCGGGCATCGATGCGGTCGAAACGACTGCCACGAATCTCCACATCGGCCCCAGCCTCGAGCAACAGGGCCCCGGCGAGGTCGGTGGCGGAAAGGTCCGCGAAACGTGAGTCCTCGATGCGAATCGCCCCGGCGACCCAACCTTCTATCCATGTTGAAATCGCTCCGCCGTCGCGGGCCGAGTCGCGCTGGAACCAGCACCGCTCGACCACCAGATCGGCCGAGTAACGATCCATGCCGTTGATGTCGATTGCGCCGCCCTTGTTGCCGGCCGAGTCGTCGGCGAAGATGGAATCCTCGATGGTGACAGCCACCGCCGGCACGCTGACGGCACCGCCGTCGACCGAAGCGTGGCAGTCGGTCCACTCGGTGTCCTCGAGATGCAATTCGACGGGACTCGAAGGCGCCGCGAGCAGCTCGAGGCATCCGCCGCTGTCGCCACGGCCGTGCCGAACGGCGAGATGGCGCAGCGTAACGGTCTCCGCGACCGCGTCCGGCGGGCCGGCAACGATGAGGCCCTTCCCCGACGCGGCATCCAGCTCCGCGCGAAAGGGATCGTCCGGATCGCCCTCGATGACCAGGCTGCCGCCGGCGGCGAATCGAAGATCGAGCCGCGCCGAGAACGGGGTATCGGCCGAACGGAGCAGAATGATGTGTTCACACGTTCCGCGGCCGTTGAAGGCGCGTTGGACGCCGTTGACCGGGTCGTCGCGCGAGCCGGTGCCGTCGCCGCTGCGAGATCCGTCAGGGACCGCCCACACCGGACACTCGGCGGCACCGTCGACCGCCGACCCGTCGCCGGGCATCGAATCGTCATCGCCCGTCGGAACATCCTCGATCGGCGCCGCGTCGCGGCTTTCGCCGTCGAGTGGAACATCCGCATCGTGAGAGATGCTGCCGTCGGCCTCCTCGGCTTCGGTGCGATAGCTCTGCGGACAGGCTAGCGCCAGCATCATCCCGATGGCTCCCGCTGCGACATTCGTACATCTGCCGCGTCTCACCGTGCCCGCTTCCCTGCAGCCGCCCACCAAACGGAGACTGCCGGGGCGGGTGGGGAATTGCAAGATGTAGGGGAGGCGCGGGCGCGGTCCGGGCAGCGGAGATTGGGGCTCGTTGATGCAGCCGCGCTTGGCGCAATTCGATCCCCGCGCGGGGGACGGGAGCGAAACGGGACCCGAACGGAACGGGAGCCGGAGGGAGGCCGCTTCGTTGCCGCTTCGGGCCGGGCGGGGTATGCTCCACGGCGACACCGGGGGAAGGGAGGAGCCGAGATGGACGATCCACACGGGTTCGCACACCTGGTTCCACGGATCGCGGCGCTGCTGGCCGCTCTCGCCTGCGCGCCGGCGTGCAGCGATCCCGCCGACGACTCGGGTCCCCGCGACACGGGACGGACCGATGGTGCCGACGCCGACGCCGACCTTGACGTGACGCCCGAGGCCCGCGAGATCCCGGACTATGAGTACGACAACGTCTGCGCGGAGCTGGACTTCAACCTACACCACGAGATCGTCCGCCTCATGCTGCTCCTCGACCAGTCGTCGTCGATGATGGGTTCGCCCTGGGAGCAGGCCACCGATGCCGTCTCCGAGCTGCTCGCCAATCCCGCGTTCGAGGACATGTACTTCGGCCTGGACGCCTTCCCCGACGGCTTCCCGGGCTTGTGGGCCGACTGCGGCGGCCTTTGCATGCGTTGCCCGGAGGACAAGTGCGGGACGAACTTCCCGCCGCAGGTGCCGGTCGCCATCCGCTACCTGGGCGCGCCCGACATCGAGGCGCACATGAACGACCCCGCCTACCCGCAGTTCTGCACGTTCACCCCGCTGGTCAACCAGATGGAGTACTACGACTCGGGTCCCGGACCGACCGACGCGCCGGAGATCTACTCCGACGACGGGGACAACTACCTGGTGGTGGTCTCCGACGGCGAGGACGAGGGGTGCTTCGACGGCGACCCGGTCTCGGCCCTCACGACCCACACGCGCAACATCCTGTCGACCCACGGCATCAAGTCGTTCGCCATCGGCTTCGGCTCGACGTCCGGCACGCTGGCCTCCGAGCTGAACGCGATCGCGTCGAACGGCGGCACGTCGTTCACGACGTTCCTGCACGCCGAGGACGGCCCGGGGCTCGCCGCCGCCCTGGAGTCGATCGCCTCGTCCGTCATCACCTGCGACTACGTGCTCGACGATCCCGGCCCCTCCGCCGACCCCGACCAGGTCAACTTCTACCTCGACGACGTGGTCGTGCCGATGGACGAGGGGT
>JACRCX010000109.1 GCA_016218815.1 Deltaproteobacteria bacterium | reverse complement strand
CGGAGGGCTTCCGCCCTCCGGGCTATCCCGACCACCCGTCCCTTTCCCCGCGGGTTGACGTTGCGCGTCCGCAACGCTAGCCTGCCGCCGCCATGACGAACGAGGACGAGCGCGTGGCGGGCGAAGGAACGACGGGGGACGACCAGGACCAACCCGGCGACGCGGTTCCCCGCCTGGGGCAGCCCGAAGCGGACGGGCCGGCGGACGACCGACCGGTCGAAACGGAAGCGGACGGGCCGGTGGCCGCTCCTCCGTCCGCTCCGTCCCGCGCGCCGTCGCGCCTCGCGCAGTTCCTCGCCGGAATCGACCGCCGGCAGCTCGCGATCGGCGCCGCGCTGGTCCTCGTCCCCGGCCTCATCGTGGCCTGGCTCCTGGGCCGTCCGATGACCATCGCCACCGACCTCGGCTTCCCCACCTTGATCCCCGGGAAGTCCGGCGTCGCGCTGCACCCCTCGACCTTCTGGTTCTACGTCGGCATCCTCTGCGTGCTGGCGGTGGGCGCCGGCGTGGCCGTCCTGGCCTCGGCCCTGCTTCCCGCGCGCCGGCCGCAGCTCGGCCTGGTCGAGTACGGACCGGCGGCGTGGCTGCGCCGCCACGGCTGGGCGCTCGCGCTGTTCACCATCACCTGCCTCGTGCTCTTCCCGACGCTCGGACACGCCGGGCTATGGGATCCGTGGGAGTCGCACTACGGCCTGGTCGGGCTGCGGATGGTCGAGCAGGACGACTGGATCTCGACGCTCGACATGGGCTGGAACGAGTGGTTCTTCTCCAAGCCCATCCTCCTCTTCTGGCTGATGGGCTTCGGAATGGTCGGCCTCGGGCAGAACGCGGCGGCGGACGGCGATCCGCGGCTCATCGAGTGGGCGTTCCGCATCCCGATCGCGCTCCTGGCGCTGGCGGCGGTGATGGCCGTGTACCTGCTGGCGTCGCGGCGCTGGGGCAAGCGCGCCGGGTTCCTCTCCGGCCTCGTTCTCCTGACCATGCCGCAGTTCTTTCTCATCGCCCGGCAGGCGATGACCGACATGCCGTTCGTCGCCCCGCTGACCATCGGCCTGTGCCTGCTCGGCCTGGCCCTCGGGGAGAAGGAAGACCGGCCGGCGACCGCGATGCCGCTGTTCCGCGGACGCCTCGTCCTGTCCTCGCATCACCTGCTCCTGGTCGTGATCACCCTCGTCTCGCTCCCGCAGGCCCTCGTCGTGCTGACGCACAACAAGGCGCAGGCCCTGGCGGTCTACGAGGCGAACGCGCCGTCGTACGAGGCGGCCCGGGTCGAGCACCATCCGACGATCACCGACGATGTCATCGTCTGGGGCTCGCTGGGGCAGGCGGAGGACGGCCACGACCACTGCGTCGACGGCGACTGCTCGCAGCAGCCCGGCGATCCGGGCAAGGCCCAGGTCAACGACAAGCTGCGGCCGGAGACCAAGCTGGCGTATCCCGTACCGTGGCGCGGCTGGACCCACCACCTTTGGGGACTGGGCTTCCTGCTGTTCTGGGCCTTCACGCTGGTCGTGGTTTCGCGGCGAGCCCCGTCGCAGACCGGGGGACCCACGCAGCGCGACGTCTACCTCTACGGCTTCTACCTTGCGATGGGGGTCGCCACGCTGGCCAAGGGTCCGGTCGGGCCGGCCATCGCGGCGCTGGTCATCCTCGCGTACCTGGCGGTGTCCGGGGAGTGGCGGGAGCTGCTGCGCATGCGCATCCTGCGCGGCCTCGCCGTGTTCCTCGCGGCGGCCGGACCGTGGTACGCGATGATGATCGTCCGGCACGGCAACCAGTGGTTCCAGCAGTTCATCATCCACGACAACTTCAAGCGCGCCGGCACCGGCGTCCACGGCGACCGCGGGTGGCTCGGCTACTTCGTCCAGCAGCTCGGCATCGGCACCTTCCCCTGGGTGGCGCTGATTCCCGCGGCGCTGGTGGCCCTCTTGTGGCTGCGCTGGGAGCGCGAGGACCCGCGCCGGCCGTCGGAGGGCGAGCGCGTGGCCCTCTTCGCGGCCCTCTGGGGCGTCGTGATGTTCGCCTTCTTCACCGTCATCCGGACGAAGTTCCACCACTACATCTTCCCCTCCCTCCCCGGCCTCGCCCTCTGCGTCGGCCTGCTGCTCGACCGCATGATCGGCAGCCGCCGCCGGTGGGTGCCCATCGTCGCCATCGGCTCGCTGGCGATGTTCGCCTTCGTCGCCCGCGACCTCACGACCACGGTGGGCACGCGCGTGCGCGGCTACGAGCGCCTGATCCAGCTCTACATGTACAAGTACGACCGCATCTGGCCGGACCCGAAGACCTACGGCCAGCAGCTCGACTATTCGGGAGAGATGCTGTTCTTCGCGGCCCTGTTCGGCGGGCTCCTGGCGCTCCTGCTGCTGCCCGGCGCGCGGCCCGAGACCCTCGCCCGCTGGCGCCTGCCGCCGCTCCTTTCCGGCATCGTCGCGGCGCCGCGCAAGCTGGTCGTCACCCTGCTCTGCGCCGGCGGGATCCTGTGGGCGGGCTTCGGCCTGCACGTGTACTTCAACCAGATCTCGCCGCACTGGTCCGAGGGCTACCTGGTCAAGCTGTACTACGACCTGCGACGCGGCCCCGACGAGCGCCTCATCGCGTACTCGCTCAACTGGCACGGCGAGAACTGCTACACGGCCAACCGCGCCAAGATCCTGATGGGCGAGCACGGCTTCGAGCAGGACCTGGACGATTTCCCGGAGTGGCTGAAGCGGCACGAGGGGCGCGACTACTACTTCATCCTGTCCAAGGGCGGCTCCAGCGGCCTGAAGAGCAAGCTCGACTCGGCGATCCCGAACTCGGGCAAGACGGTCGAGGTCGTGAGCGGCGACATCAGCAACAAGTACGAGCTGGCGCGCGCTCGGCTCTGCGACCCCGCCACCTGCCCGCCGCCGCGCTCTCCCGCCAAGCCGGGACTCCCGCCGCCCGCGGCGACACGCCCGCGGACGACGACGCCCGAGGAGAACTACAGTCCGTAGGAGTACGCGCGTCTGCGCGGCCAGTCCCGCGGTTGGTGACGGCACGTCGGCCTTTTCCGGACCGGAGGAGGAGAGGTGGAGAGGTCGGCTGGAGAGGTGGAGAGGCCGCGGTGTGCAGATGCCCGGCCGCGGCGTCTCGCCGCGACCGGGAACCTGCTTCGCGGCACCTCTCCCTCTCACCGCTCGCCCTCTCCCGCTCTCCTCTGCGTCCTGGGCCTTCTCTCCTGCAGCGGCCACCAGATTTCGAGCTGGTCGCCTTCGGGCTCACTGGTGTGGGAGGAGCCGCCGGAGGCCGGGGAACCCGACGGCGACGAGGAACCGGCGGTGGATGCGGAGGGGCCGGGCGAGGCCGGGGGAGGCGACGTCGCGAGCGACGCGGGCGCGCCGGCCGTCGACGACCCGGCCGCGGCGCTGGCCCGCGCCGACCGCCACTTCGCGGCCGGGGACATGACGCCGGCCTTGCAGGCCTACGGCGTCGTCTTCGCGACGGGCTCGCCCTACGAGCAGTCGTGGGCCCTGTACCGCATCGCCTGGTGCGCCGTGAACCTCGAGCAGCTCGACCAGGCTGTGGGCCGCATGGAGCAGCTCCTGCGGATGCTCGGGGCGCCGTCCGACGAGCGCGCACGGCTCCTGCGTCGCGACGCCGTCCACGACCTGGCCCTCTTCGAATCGATGCGCGGCGAGGTCCCGGCCGCGCAGGCGGTGGAGCGGCTCGAGTCCGTCCTGCAGGGCGAGGAGCGCGAGACGGCGCTGCGGACCCTGGCCGACCAGTACCGCGCCGCCGGGCGCCTGGACGACGAAACCATCGTGCGCACCCGCCTGACCCCCCCGTAGGGGAGCCACGCAGCGACGGGCGCCTGCGCAGCGGGCGTCCCGGCGCGAGTGCTCCCGCGGGGCCACGCTCGCGGGCGCACTGCCCTTCGTCTCGCTGCGCTCGCTCAGGGCCGCGTGGCGCCCCTACCAGCTACCAGCCACCAGCGACCAGCCACCAGCGACCAGCCTATTCGTCGCGCGACTTGCGATCCGCATCGATGGCGGCCTGGATGCCCTGCCCCAGGTCGAAGGCCTTGGAGGGATCGCGGCGATAGCGGCGCCACAGCAGGCCGTAGCCCACGAGCGCCGCGAGGATCACGGCGACCGAGATCACCTGCGAGACGGACCACATCCACAGCCAGCCCCGCTTCGGATCGCCTCGGAAGATCTCCAGCGTGTACGTCGCTGCCGAGTAGGCGATCGCGGCCAGGAGGAAGATCTGCCCGGCGAAGGTGCGGTAGCGCCGCGCCAGGATCACCACCCCGAACAGAACCAGGCCGACGACGACGGCGTAGAGCTGCACGGGCTGCACCGGCCGCGACCACTCGAGGCCCTGCGACGCCAGCCCGTACAGGTGGTCGTGCCACTCGAAGGCGGGCGTCCCCGCCGGGAACTGCACCGCCCACGACAGCGTGTCGCTCTGACGGCCGAAGTCCGAGCCGTGGAGGAACGAGCCGAGTCCGAGCAGGGCCATCCCGAGGAGCACGGACGGTGCGGCGGCGTCGAACCAGGGCAGCGCGCAGACGTTCTTGCGGCGCAGGAAGATCCACGACACCAGCGCGCCGCCCAAGAGCCCGCCCCAGGCCATCAGGCCGCCGTGGTTGAGCTGGATCACGTGCAGCGGATTCCGGAATTCCTCGTAGTCGATCGCCACGTACAGGAGCCGCGCGCCCAGCAGACCTCCCAACGCCGCCAGGACGAACGTGTCCGCGACGGTCTCGCGCGGCAACCCCTCTTTCCGGGACCAGTAGTGCGTGAGGAACCACCCGGCCAGAAGCGACACGCCGAGCAGCACTCCGTAGGAGTAGACTTCCAGTCCGAGCAGCGGCACCTTGAAGAGGACGGGGTGCACGAACGGAGAGAATAGGCCAAGCGATGCCTTCGGTTCAACCCGGCCTCTACGCGATCGTCGATCTGGACGCCTGCCGGGCCCGCGCCCTGGAGCCCCTCGCCGTGGCGCGCGCCTTTTGCACCGCCCCGCTGTCCGCCCTCCAGCTCCGCGCCAAACGGGCCACCGACCGCGAGCGCGTCGGCCTCGCCCGCGCCGTCGCCGCCGTGGCCCGCGCCGCCGGGATCCCCTTCGTCGTCAACGACCGGGCCGACATCGCCCGGATCGCGGGCGCCGACGGCGTCCACCTGGGCCAGGACGATCTCCCTCCCCGCGCCGCCCGCCGGTGGCTCGGCCCCGGCTGCCGGATCGGCTTGTCCACGCACGACCTGGCGCAGGTCGACGGCGCGGCCGGGGAGCCGGTCGACTACCTAGGCTTCGGCCCCGTCTTCGCCACGTCCACGAAGGAGCACCCCTCCCCCGTCGTCGGCCTGGACGGCCTGCGCGCGGCCGTCGCCCGCAGCGCGCACCCGATCGTCGCCATCGGCGGCATCCGGCTCGATGATCTGCCCGCCGTGCGCGCGGCCGGCGCACGCGCCGCCGCCCTCGTCTCCGCACTGCTCGAAGGGGATCCCGCGGAACTCGCCGCACGCGCCGCGCGCCTGTTCCTGGGTTGATCTGCTTCCTTCGCCGCCTTTGAAGGAACTGTCGACTCTCGACTCTTGACGGTCGACTGTCCCGACGGACCCTACGCGACCATCGTCCGGTACAGCTCGTCGTACATCCGCGCCGAGCGCTCCCACGAATGGTCGAGGCGCATGAGGCGCTCGAGGAGACTCATCCAGGCCGCGCGATCGGCGCGGGCGGAGAGAGCGCGCTGGAAGGCGCCGAACAGGGCCGCGGAGTCGGCCTCGTCGAAGACGAAGCCCGTGCCGGTCTCGAGCCGGTTGTCCAGGTCGATCACGGTGTCGGCCAGGCCTCCGGTGCGGCGCGCGACGGGGACGGTGCCGTAGCGCATCGCGATGAGCTGCGTCAGCCCGCACGGCTCGTAGCGCGACGGCAGGAGGAACAGATCGCCGCCCGCGTACGCCAGGTGGGCCCGCTCCTCGTCGAACCCGTCCACCAGCTTCACCCGCTCCGGCTCCTCCCGCGCCAGGCGCTCGAACGCCTCGACGATCGGGGGCGCGCCGTCGCCGACCACCAGGAGCTGGACGTCGCCGGACAGGAGTCGCGGCGCCGCGGCGGCCACCAGGTCGAGCCCCTTCTGGGGGACAAGCCGCGCGACGGCGACGGCGAGGGTCGTGTTGGGCCGGATCGGCAGCCCGACGCGCCGCTGCAACGCCATCTTGCAGCCGAACTTGCCCTCCAGCGAGTCCGGCCCGAACGCGTGCGGCAGGTGCGGGTCGCCGGCGGGGTTCCACGCGTGCGGGTCGATGCCGTTCAGGATGCCGGCCACCGGGCGCGCCAGGGAGCGGACCACGCCGTCCAGGCCGCACCCCCCCGTCGCCGTCGCGATCTCCGCCGCGTAGGTCGGGCTCACGGTCGATACTCGATCGGCGTACTTCATGCCGACCTTGAGCAGGTTGACCTTGCCCCAGAACTCGACGCCGTCCGGATGGAAGTCCGCCGGATCGATCCCCAGCTCCGCCATTTTCTCGGGGCCCAGGAGCGGCTGGTGCGCGACGTTGTGCACCGTGAACAGCGCGCGCGCCTTCGCCAGCGCCGGCCGCTCGCGCATCCCCCGGGCCAGGTAGTACGGGACGAGCGCCGCGGGCCAGTCGTGCGCGTGCACCACGTCCACCGGCGCCTCGCGCTCGGCCAGCACCTCCAGCGCCCCGCGGCACAGCACCGCGAACCGGAGCGCCTCGTCGGGATCCGACGTGTAGATCCCCTCGCGCTCGAACAGCGTCGGCACCCGGAGGAGCACGACGTCCACGCCCGTCCCCAGTCGTCCCTCGAAGACCTCGACCGGGAACGAATGCGGACCGCAGGCCACCCGCATCGGCGCCAGTCGGCGAGCCAGCGAGCGCGCCGTCGGATCCGTCCCGCGGTAGAAGGGCAGGACCAGCGTGACCCTGTGGCCCAGTCCGCGCAGGGCGGCGGGGAGCGCCGAGGCCACGTCGGCGAGCCCGCCGACCTTGGCGAAGGGGACCGCTTCCGAGGATACGAAGCACACGTGCATGGGTGGAACCCTCTTACGCCGGACGCAAGAGTCCGGGCGGCGGATGCGTTCCGGGCGGCAGGCCGACCAGGTCCTGCATCTCCTGGAGGATCTCGACGCACTCGGGTCGCGTCCCCAGCACGTCCAGCAGCGCCTGCGTGGTGTCGACCAGCGAGCGATCCTGCCGGCCCGATTCCTCCGTCCGTTCGGAGACCCGCCGGCGCAGCGTCGCCGCTTCGGTGTCCATCACGTCCGCGCTGCGCTCGAGCTGTTCGCGGTACGACCGGCTTTGCGACTCCAGCGACGCGATCTGGCTTTCGGTGGCCACCAGCTTGCCGTTCAGATCGTCAAGCTCGTCCTCCCGCGCCGCCACCCGCGCCTCGGCCGCGCCCAGCGCCTGGTACGCCTCGCGGAGGCCCGAGCCCATCTCGCCGGCGACCTCGAGCGCCGTGATCCGGCCGCGGAGGGTCGCGACGACGCTTCGCGCTTCCTCGACCAGCGTCACCAGGTTGCGCCGCCGCTCGTCCAGCTCCGAGATCCGCCGGTGGCCGTGCGAGACCTCCCGCGCCAGTTCCTCGATCTGCCGCCCCACCTGCGCCCGGAACTCCCGCGCCCGCCGCTCGTGCGCCTCCAGCTTCGACGCGTCGGCCCCCATCTCACCCTCGGCCCGTGCGGCCAGGGCCGACAGCTTCCACATTTCGTCCAGCGCGAGCGCGATCGACGCCGGGGCTTCGCCCCCGGGGAACGCCCGCGCCAGCATCCGCGCGAACATCGCCGCCCGCAGCGACCAGGCGACGATGCCCGAGACGCGGGCGCCGCCGCGACTTCCCGCCGCCGGCTCCGTCGACGTTTCCCATGGATTGCGCGGCGCCTGCCGCAGCAGCGCCTTGACGTCCTCCAGCAGGTGGTGCGCGTCGCGGTACCGGCGCCCGGGGTCCTTCTCCAGGAGCTTGAGCACGATCGATTCGGCCAGCGGCAGGAGACCCGGGACGTGCCGGCTCGGCGGCGACGGCGGGGCCGAGCGGTGCTGTTCCATGACCGCGTTCCGGCCCGGCCCGTCGAACGGCAGCCGCCCCGTGAGCATCTCGAAGAACACGACGCCCAGCGAGTACAGGTCCGAGGCCGCCGTCGCTTCCGCGCCCAGCGTCTGTTCGGGCGACATGTACTCGGGCGTCCCGAACACCGCGCCGCGCGCGGAGGCCGCCGTCTCCTGCATCAGCCGAGCCAGGCCGAAATCGAGGATCTTGACGAAGTCCTTGCGCCCGCCCTTCTCCAGCAGGAACACGTTGTCGGGCTTGAGGTCGCGGTGGATCACCCCCAGGTCGTGCGCGCGCGCCAGCGCCGCGCAGCACTGCTCGATGATGTCCGCCGCGCGCGACACCGGCATCGGACCCCGGGCGATGAGCTCGTTGAGCGGCGTCCCGTCCAAGAGCTCCATCACCAGGTATGCCAGCCCGTCGTCCGTCTCGCCGTAGTCGTGGATGTCGACGATGTGCGCGTGGTTGATGCGGTTCACCGCCCGCGCCTCGCGCAGGAACCACGCCCGCAGGTGGTCGGTGTTCTTCCCCGGCAGCAGGATCTTGATCGCCACCACCCGGTCGATGAGCAGGTGGCGCGCGCGGTAGACGACGCCCATCCCGCCCGAGCCGAGCTGCTCCTCCAGACGGAACCGCCGATTGATGACTCGACCGAGAAGGGGATCGCCCACGTCCAGAACCTCCGTGGCAAGGGTGATAGCCGCCCCGTCGGCCCGCCGTCAAGGAGGAGAGGTGGAGAGGTCGGCTGGAGAGGTGGGGAGAAGGACGGGGCGGGGCAGGGGCGGGCCCCCCTTTCGGACCTCTCCCTCTGACCGGCGGGCCGGCCGTGGTACGCTGCTCCGGAGACGGAGCGCCGGGGAGGAGGAACATGCACCTGGAGAACGTCCGCGAGCGTCATGCTTCGGCAGGGATCATCCTCCTCGCCGTTTTCGCCGCCCTGCTGCCGGCCTCCTGTTGCGGGCACGGGAGCTGTCCCGGGGCGCGACCGGTGCCGCCCGCGGACGACGCGGCGGCGACGAACGGCGACGCGTCCGTCCCCCTTGCGGTCGAGCCGGGGGAGGGTCCGGCCGACGCGACGGCGACGCCCGGGGACGACGCGCTCCGTCCCGCCGAGGCCGTCGTCACCACCGTCCCCGATATTCCCGAGGGCCCGTGTCCGGGCGAGTCCCAGTGCACCGTGGCGCTGCACCCGCCCGTCGCGGGACGGGCGGTTCGCTACGTCGCGGAGGGGGCGACGATCACGTTGGCCCTGGACGACGTCCTGGCGACGGCGCGCGAGCGGAGCGAGACCGAGCTGGTCGAGTTCCTCGAGGCTCGTCCGGCCGGGGAGGGCCCGATCCCGCTGAACGAGGCGGCGTTGGCCGGGAACCGGGTCCCCTACGTCGTCGCCGCGCTGCTCGACGACGGCAAGGCGGCGGTGCGGGGCGACGGCACGGGCGGCGACGCGGAGTCGATCGTCCGCGAGACCTGGGACTGGGTCGGCTGCGGCGGCGGCTGCCGGCAGGCCGGCCGCCAGTACCGCCTCCAGGTGCCGGGCGACGTGTTCTTCAGGACGACTGATCTCTTCGAGGACAGCTTCTAGCTACCCGCGCAGCTTGCGCACGATGACGGCGCCTGCTCCCTGTCCGGCGGCCTCGGCAAACCCTTCGACGCACTCCGCCAGGAACCGCGCCCGCAGCGCGGCCAAGCCGGGCCGGTCGGAGTCGGCCGCGCCGCCGGAGGGGATCCACTCGGCGCGCACCACGCGACCGCGCGAGCGCGTCCGGAACGATGGGCCGTGCTCCTCGACCTGGATGGGGATCCCGGGCAGGACGTCCAGGTCCTTCCCCGGCTCCGCGACGAATTCGTAGTCGTCCCACGCGTTCGGACCCGTCCGCGCGAAGTGTCCGACGACCCGCGCGCGGAACGCGCGCCGTGCATGGGCGTTGGGATCGAGCACGTCGCGCGCGTCGACGCGGCGGGGCACGGAGACTACTCCCGTCCCGGCCGCAGCGTGAGCAACGCGTCGACCGCCACCGGCACGCCGTCGGGACGCACCACGAGCGGATTGACGTCCACGCTGCGCAGCGCGGGGAGCGCGTCGCCGAGGGCCCCCAGGATGTTGAGCGACCGCTCCAGCACGGTGCGGTCGATCACCGGTTCGCCGCGAAATGCGCCGAAGAGCGCGCGGCCCCGGAGGCGGTCGATGGCGTCGTCGAGCGTCGCGCCGGTGACGGGCAAGGGCAGGAACGACGCGTCGCGCAAGGCCTCCGTGAGAACGCCGCCGACCCCGAGCACGCCGACCCCGCCGAACGTCGGATCGCGTACCCAGCCCAGGAGCAGCTCGCGGCGCCCCTGCACCCGCTCCGCGACCAGCACCCCCTCCACGCCCGCCTCGGCCAGCAGCGCCGCCGCCGCCTCCCGCACCGCAGACTCGTCGGCCAATCCGACCCGGACCAGGCCGCGATCGGACTTGTGCGCCAGCGTCGGACCCGCGCCCTTGAGCACGACCGGGAAGCCGAGCCGCCTCGCGGCCGCGACGGCCTCCTCGATCAGCACCACCGTCTCGTGCGCCGCGCACGGCACGCCGCAGGACGCCAGCACGCCCGTCGCCTCCGCCTCGGCCAGCCGGTCCGCCCCCGACGCGGCAGCCCGCTGCAGCCGCCGCACCGCCTCGGCGATCGCCTCGCGCGCCGGAGCCGCCGCCGGCCGGGCCGCCGCGCTCGCCTGCCTTCCGCGGCGGTACAGCGCGGCCAGCGCCCGCACCGCGCGTTCCGGCGACGGGAACACCGGCACGCCCTGCGCGCGCAGCGCGGCCAGCCCGGGGTTCTGCGCCGCGTCCGGGCTGGCCGCGGCGTCGCTGGCGAAGAACACGGGACACTTTGCCCGGCCCGCGACGTGTGCCAGCGATTCCCCCAGGCGCTGGTCCCGCCGCGCCGCCTCCTCGGTGATGAGATCGAGCCCCTGCTGTGGGAAGAGCGGCGAGCCCTTCATCAGGAGGCCGGCGAACCCCACCAGACCGCCGCCCAGGTGCACGACGGCGTCGTACGCGCCGCTGTCGACGACCGCCTGCACGCAGCGGTGCATCGCTCCGGGACCGATGTCCCCGGCCAGATCAACGGGGTTGCGCCGGCTCCAGCGGCTGGGCAGGACGCCGTCCAGCTCGGCCACCGCGGCCGGCGGCAGCTCCGGCAGCTCCAGGCCTTCCTCCTGCACGGCGTCGGCCGCGACCACGCCCCAGCCCCCGCCGACGGTGACGATGCCGACCCGCGGTCCCGGGACGACGGGCGTCGCCCCGAACGCGGCCGCGACGTCGAACAGCTCCTCCAGCGAGCGGACGACGGTGGCGCCCAGGCGGGCGGCGACCTGCCCGAAGAGATCGGCGTCGCCCGCCAGCGCCCCCGTGTGCGAGAGCGCGGCCTTGGCGCCGCCGGGCGTCCGTCCTCCCTTGAGCAGCACCACCGGCTTGCGCGCGGTCGCGGACCGCAACGCCGCGGCGAAGCGCTTCCCGTCCCGCACGCCCTCGACGTACAGCGCGATGGCCGCCGTCGCCTCGTCCCGCGCGAACCAGTCGAGGAACTCCTCCACCCCCAGCGCGGCGCTGTTGCCGACCGAGACGAGGCGGCAGAAGCCCACGCCGGTCTTCTCGCCCAGGTGCATCAGCGTGGCGCCGATGTTGCCGCTCTGCGTGGCCATCGAGAGGCCGCCGCGCGGTGGGCGCGCGAACGCCATCTGCGCGCAAAGCCCGGCGGGCGTGCTCAGGAGCCCCTGCCCGTTCGGGCCTGCCAAGAGCACCCCCGCCCGGCGAGCGGTCTCCACCAGCTCCCGTTCGAGCTGCGCCCCCTGGGCGCCGGTCTCCGAGTACCCTCCGGTGATGACGTAGACCGCGCGCACGCCGCGACGGCCGAGCGCCTCGACCGTGCCCGGCACCTGGTCCGGCGGGACCACGACGACCGCGAGGTCGACCTCGCCCGCCGGAAGCTCCTCGACCGACCGCACGACGGGATGACCGAAGATCGTGCCCCCGCCGCGGTTGACCGGGTAGACCTTGCCGGGAAACCCGCCGGAGGCGAAGTTGTGGAAGACGTAGAAGCCCCACTTGGTGGGATTCGCCGTCGCCCCGACCACCGCCACCCCGCGCGGCTCGAAGAACGGACGCAGGTCGAGCGTACCGTCGCTGGTCATGGCTCACCTTCGAAGCGCATGAGCTTGAGGCCCGTGGCCTCGTCGAGGACCCGGCTCGAGGCGATGGCGGCCTCGTGGATCACGAATTCCCCGGTGACCGCGATGCGCGCCTCGAAGAGGTGCCCGCCGGAGACCGAGTGGTCTGGCGCGCCGAGCGTCACGTGAGGGTGGACGAACGGCTTGCCGTCGAGCCGGGAGATGGTCCCGACCAGCGAGAGCAGCTCGCGGGCGTCGGGGATCGTCGTCCGGTCGTAGACCCGCCGTACCGGGTCGAAGTACCCGATCTCCGCCGCCTCGACCGCGCCGAGCCCCACGATCGACCCTCCGAGGATTCCGGCGCGACCGAGGTAGTCGCAGATCGAAGCGACGACCGCCTCGCCGCGGTCCAGTCGCAGCACGTGCACGTTTCCCTTCTTCCTGGCATCCATGGGGGGCGGATGATACCCGCCCGTCGCCGGATTACAACGACGGTCCCGCGGCGAAAGATGTTGTCAATCCCGTGGCACCGTCTCTATGATGAATCCGTTCCGCGCTCGACCCAGCGGAGGCGCGCCGGTGGTTGTCGACGAGTTGCACGACGAGGACGAGGGGGAGCGGGCGGTCACCGCCGAGATCGATTCGTCCGCGCTGGATGCCGACATCCTGCGCACGCGCAGCAAACGCGCGATGCTGGTGGTCCTTTCCGGACAGAGCGTCGGCACGATCGTGCCGCTGGACATCTCGGAGATCACCATCGGCCGCGATCCGGGATGCGACGTGCGCCTGGGGGACGACGGGATCTCGCGGCGGCACGTGCGCGTCCTGGCCGACGGTCCGAGGTGGGCGGTCGAGGACGTGGGGAGCACGAACGGGACGACGGTGAACGGCGAGCGACTCGTAGGCCGGCACGAGCTGCAGGAGGGCGACCGCGTGCTGGTCGGGCACACGGTGCTCAAGTTCGTGCGTCAGGCGGAGGTCGACGCCGAGTATCAGGCCAAGGTCTACGAGATGTCGGTGCGGGACCCGCTGACGCGCCTGTACAACCGGCGTTTCTTCGACGATCGACTGCGTTCCGAGGTCGCCTACGCCCGCCGCCACCGTTCGCTGCTGGCGCTCCTGATGATGGACCTCGACCACTTCAAGGAGGTCAACGACGGCCACGGGCACCTGGCCGGCGACCGGGTGCTGATGGAGATCTCGGCCCTCCTGCGCGCGCAGGTGCGGTCCGAGGACGTGCTGGCGCGGTTCGGGGGCGAGGAGTTCGCGGTGCTGGTGCGCGGGATCCAGCCGCCGGGCGTGGTGGTGCTGGCGGAGCGCATCCGGCGGGCGGTCGAGGGCCTGCGCATCGAGGGGTTCGGCCAGACGCTGGGCGTGACGATCAGCATCGGTTCGGCGACGGTCCAGGGGGACGCCGCGTTGAGCGAACAGGGATTGGTTGACGCGGCGGACCGGCTCCTGTATCGGGCGAAATCGTCCGGGCGCAACCGCACCTGCGCGGAGTCGTGGTAGCGGGAGGGCGGCGGAGGAGAGGTGGAGAGGTAGGCTGGAGAGGTGGGGAGGCGATGAGCTTCGACGGCCAGGACGACCGGGGGGGACCGGGCATGCGCGGCGCCGGGGGCCGCCGGCTCGGTTTCGACGAAGAGCCGGCGGCTGCGGCGGACGAAGATCGTCCGCCGGAGGACGCCACCGTCGTCACGAACCTCGACGAGCTGGCGCGGCGCGCGGGTGGCGGCGGGTCGGAGACGGTGCACCCGCACCTCATCGTCATTGCCGGCAACAACGTCGGCAAGTACTACCGGCTCGACCGCCCGATCACCTACATGGGCCGCGGGGAGACCTGCGAGGTCCAGATCCAGGACACCGGCATCTCGCGCAAGCACGCGCGGGTCGTGGTCGAGGTGACGGGCGAGGTGTGGCTGGAGGACCTGGAGAGCACGAACGGCACGTTCGTGGAGAACCACCGCATCGACCGGCGGCTCCTGCGCGACGGCGACAAGATCCAGCTCGGCCGCACCAGCATCGTGAAGTTCACGCTGACCGACGCGACCGAGCTGCGCTTTGCCGAGCAGATGTACATCTCGGCGACGCAGGACGCGCTGACGCGGCTGAACAACCGCAAGTACTTCGACGAGCAGTTCCTGGCGGAGTACGCCTTCGCCTCGCGCCACCGCATCGCGCTCAGCGTGTTGATGATCGACATCGACCATTTCAAGAAGGTCAACGATACGTACGGCCACCCCACCGGGGACCTGGTGCTGAAGGTCGTCGCGCGGACCCTGGCCAAGATCCTCCGCACCGAGGACATCGTGGCGCGTTACGGCGGCGAGGAGTTCGTCGTCGTGACCCGGGGCATCGACAAGCCGAACACGAAGGTCCTGGCCGAACGTATCCGTTCGACGGTCGAGGCGCTGTCGATCCCGCACGACTCCGGCGAGCTGAAGATCACGATCTCCGTCGGCACCGCGACGCTCGCCGAGGGCAACCCGCCCTCGCGCATCGCGCTGGTCGCCGCCGCCGACACGGCGCTGTACCGGGCGAAGCGTCGCGGCCGCAACCGCGTCGAGCAGTGGTCCGAGACCGATCCGATGGAAGCGCCCCCGTCGGGCACGACCGAAGACACGAACGCCTGACCGCGCGGCAGCGCTGGCAGTTGGTAGCTGGTAGCTGGTAGCTGGTAGCTGGTAGCTGGTAGCTGGTAGCTGGTAGCTGGTAGCTGGTGGCTGGTCACGACGCACCGCGTCAATCGCGCCACTTGCACGTTGCCGAAACCCGGATCAGAATGCGCTCGGAGCAACGGTTCGGGTACGGCACCCGGCCGGGGAGGATCAAGCCATGAGGTCGTGGATCGGACGAGTGTTCGTGATCGTCGCGGCGTTCGCCTTCGCCGCGGCCTGTTCACCGGACGAGGACAGCGGATACCCGAGGGACGGAGGACGGGACGACACGACCTCCCACCCGGACGTCCTGCCCTGTTCCGCCGTTTCCGACACCGATGGCGACACCATCGCCGACCAGTACGAGGGTGTCACGGTCGACTCCGACGGCGACACGGTGCTCAACTACCTCGACGACGACTCCGACGGCGACACCATCCCCGACGCAACGGAGGCGGACAACGGCGGCGACTTCTGCAACTACCCCCGCGACTCCGACGGTGACGCCGTCATCGATGCCCTCGATTCCGACTCCGACAACGACGGCCTCCTCGACGCCGACGAGCGCGCGGAGGGGACGGACGCGCGCAACCCCGACACCGACGGCGACGGCGTGACCGACCTGGGCGAGGTGGCCTACGGCTCGAGCCCGACCGACCCGTCCTCGACCGTTGATCCCGACGACTTCTTCGTCATCCTCCCGTACATGGATCCGCCCCAGACCCGCGAGCTGACCTTCGGCACCAACCTCCAGGTCGCCGACGTCTACTTCCTCATGGATTCCACGGGGTCGATGAGCAGTGCCATCACCAACGTGGTCAGCTCGCTGAGCAGCACGATCGTCCCGGCGTTGCGGGACGAGATTGACAACGTGCAGATGGGCGTCGGCGCGTGCAACGACTATCCTGTCAGCCCCTACGGCGACGACGGCTCGTGGACCGGGTCCCTGGACATGCCGTACTGGCACGACCAGAATATCACTCCCGACGACGGCGCCGTGCAGGCCGCGCTCCAGTGGGTTCTGGACCGCCCGCGCGGTTACGGCGCGGACGGCGAGGAGAGCTATGTGCCGGCCCTGTGGATGACGGCGTCCGGACTCGGACGGAGCGAGGGCGGGGCGTTCATCCCGGACCAGGAGTGCCCTTCCCTCGACGATCCGAGCCCCCCGCAGGGGTATCCCTGCTTCCGACCCGGTGCGCTCCCGATCATCATCATGGTTGGCGACGCACCGTTCCACAACGGCCCCGGAGGGTACATGCCGTACGACTTTGGCGGACCGACCTACGACGAGGCGGTGTCCGAGCTGCTCGGCATCGGCGCCCGCGTGATCGGCGTCTACGTCAACAACTGGGACACTTCCGGCACGGCCCAGGCGCACCAGGAGCAGCTCGCCACGGATACCGGCACGGTCGACGCGGACGGCAATCCGCTCGTGTCGTTCAGCTCCGACGGCAGCGTGTCCAGCGACATCGTGGACATGATCCATACTCTCGCGAACTTCACGCCGCAGGACGTTTCCACGGAGACCGAGGACGGTCCGGACCCGGACCTCTACGGTTTTGACGCCCGCCAGTTCATCAAGGCCATCACTCCCGTCACCGCCTTCCCGGCGGATGGCTTCGACCGGATGGACGAGACGACCTTCTACCATGTCCAGCCGGGCACGATGGTCACCTTCGACGTGCGCTTCGAGAACACCGACTTCCCGCCGCAGGCAACTGCGGCCGTCTTCGAGGCCACGATCGTCGTCGTCGGCAACGGCGTCGCGCGCCTCTCCTCCCGCACCGTCATCATCATCGTGCCCCCCACCGGCGACTGGGTTTGGATCGAGTAGCCCGCGCTTCCTCCGCTCGCCGCGGAGGGAACTTAGACGGTTGATCGATATTATTTCGCCAACTTACGCGGTGTGAGTTGGTAGTTCCACTCGCCATGGAAGGGGTCCTTGACCAATGTGAGTTCACGGAACTGTGCGGCCGTGACCTTCACGCCTGTCGGGTAGCTGCGCTTGTCGAGCGCGGCCTTCACGCGAAGTCCGGCGCGAGTGCTGGTGCTG
>JACRCX010000003.1 GCA_016218815.1 Deltaproteobacteria bacterium | reverse complement strand
CGAGCTGCTCGACCCGCTCCGCTTCGCCCGCGGCCCGACCCTCAACCGCGAGCAGCTCAAGGCCGTCATGGTCCGCCGCCTCAAGGACGAGATGGTGGACGCGCTCGGCCGCCGCCGCTTCCCGCAGCGCCACGTCGACGCCCTCACCGTAGAGCTTGCCGGGACCGGGCGGGAGATGTTCGACGCGCTGGACGCCTACTGCCAGATGCGGCTGGATCGCTCGCGCCCCGGCGACAAGCTGCCGGTGCAGTTCGCCCTCACCCTGCTCAAGAAGCGCCTCCTCTCCTCGCCCGCGGCGTTCGACGCCTCGATCCGCGTGCACCAGTCGCACCTGCGGCCGCCGGAGGCCCCGACCGAGGAGAACGCCCGCGTCGTCGAGAGCCTGCGCCAGCGGCTGGCCGAGGATATCGCCGACGACGACGAGAAGGACCGCACCGAGGAAACAGCCCAGGCCGAGTCGGCCGCGTTCTTCGACGCCACCCCCGAGGAGGCGCAGCTCGTCGAACGGATGGTGGAGCTGGCCCGCGCCGCCCGGCACGACCCCGATGCCAAGGTCCGAGTACTGCTCGACTGGATCGGCCAAAGACTGCGGCCCGGCGGCAAGTGGAACGACGACCGGCTGCTGCTGTTCACCGAGTACCGCGACACGATGAACTACCTGCACCAGGCGCTCGTGGCCCAGGGCTGGGGCGACCGGGTGCTGACGCTTCACGGCGGGACAACCCAGGAGGTCGGCGTCGACGGCGTTCGCCAGGACCGCGAGGTGATCAAGCAGGCGTTCCGCCAGAAGCCGTCGGAGAACTCGATCCGCATCCTCGTCGCCACCGACGCCGCGTCCGAGGGGCTCAACCTCCAGGACCACTGCCGGTACCTCATCCATTGGGAGATCCCGTGGAACCCGAACAAGATGGAGCAGCGGAACGGCCGCATCGACCGCCACGGTCAGAAGGCCGAAGAAGTGTTCTGCTGGCACTTCGCGTACGCCGGGTGGGAGGACCAGCGATTCCTCGACGTCGTCGTCGACAAGGTCCGTACCCAGCGCGCCGACCTCGGCTCCGTCGGCGACGTCATCGCGGCGCAGGTCGAAGAAGCGCTCCGCGGCGAGCGGCGCGAGATCCGGACGCCGGAGCAGCGGCGGAAGATCCTCAAGGACGAGTTGCAGGCCGAGGTCGTCACCCGCGAGCGCATCCGCGAGCTGCAGGCCGAGCTGACCAAGGCGCGGGAGACGTGGCACATCAACGCCGACACGGAGCGGCTCGTGCTGGAAGAGGCGCTCCGGCTGGCCGAGCACAAGGGGCTCGAGCCGGTCGAGGCCGGCGAGCTGGCCGGCATCGGCTGGCTGCTCAAGAGCCTCCCCTCGGCCTGGAGCGAGTGCCGCCCGTCGATGCACGACGCCAAGGGGCGGCTGCTGCACCTGGTGTTCGACGAAGAGCACGCCCGGGACCGGAAGGACGCGGTCCTGGTGCACCTCGACCATCCGCTGATGAAGCGGGCCCTGGGCGTTTTCAGGCAGAACCTCTGGTCGACCGGGATGCACGAGTCGCATCGGATGTCCCGCGTCTCGTACCGGGTCGTCCGCCGGCGCGACCTGGCCGAGCCTGCCGTCCTCCTCGTCTCCCGACTCGTCGCCGTCGGCGTTCTTGGCAACAAGCTCCACGAGGAACTGATCCTGACCGGCGGGACCTTCCACGAAGGCGAGGTCCGGCTGGAGAAGCCCGACCGGCTCCAGGAGCTGCTCGACCTGGAGGGAAAGCACCCGGCGCTGCCGACCGCGCTGGCGGACCTGCTCCGCCGGTTCTTCCCCAAGCACGAACGCCGCCTGCGCGAGGCGCTCGACCAGCGCGTGAAGACCGCCGCGGCCGACGTGGGCAAGCAGCTCGAGCGGCGCGCCGGCGAGGAGGGGAAGAAGCTCGGTCAGCTCATCGACGAGCGCCGCAGGGAGATCGACAAGCGCATTCGGGAAATGCTCAAGGACCGCGAGGACCCGCAGCTCGCGTTCAAGGGGTGGGACCTGCCGGAGCGCGAGCAGTACGACCGCGACGTCTCGTGGCTGAAGTCCCGGCGCGAGCAGCTCGACCAGGAACGCGAGTCCGAGCCCGAAGCTGCGAACGCCCGCTACGCCATGCGCGGCGCCCCACGGGCGTTCCCGCTCGCGCTGCTCTACCTGCTGCCCGACGACCTCGTCGCCGACGGCCCTTCGACTCGCTCAGGGCAAGGGGGCCGCTGACCATGGCGCAGCACTCGGACTGGCTCGCCCTGGTCGAACGCGACGGCCTCGTGCTGTCCGAGCCGGTCCTCGAGCAGTACCTGCCCGACGGCCCGCACCTGGTCAACGCGAACGCCCACCACTGGTTCCGGCGGAAGGCCGAGCGGTTCCGCGTCGCGCTGGCCGACAAGGTGCTCCCGGCGGAGAAGTGGGCCGACGCCGCTCGGCAGTGGATCGACTACCTGCTGGAGGAGCTGCTCGAGCATCCGGCGTCGTCGTGGAAGAAGGCGGCCGAGGTTCCGGACGACTGCCGCGTGCACCTCGCCGAGTTCGACCAGGAGCTGCGAGCCGACCGTCTGCTGATGGGGCCGAAGGGACCCGCGCTGCTGGTGTCCATCGTCCCGCCCGAGCAGGGTTTGGACCGGCAGGATCGGCGCGAGGGGCGCTGGAAGGCGTCACCTACCACCAAGCTCGAGCGGCTCCTGCGTGAGACGAACCACCCGCTGGGCCTCGTCACGAACGGGGACGACTTCCGCCTGCTGTACGCCCCGCCGGGCTTCACCGCCGGCCACATCGGCTGGAACGCCAGGCTGCTCATCGAGGAGAAGGCGACGCTCGACGCCTTCTACACGCTCCTCGGGCGCGACCTCCTCTGCCCCGCGGACGAGTCCGCGCACACGCTGGCCGATCTTTCCCGGATGTCCATCGACCGGCAGGGCGAGGTCGCCGACCAGCTCGGCGAGCAGGTCCGCAACGGCCTCGAGCGGTTGATCTGGGCCTGGGACGAGGCCGACCGCGCCGCGTCCGGCGAGCTGCTGCGCGGCATCGAGACGGACCGCGTCTACGAGATGGGCCTCAACGTGATGATGCGGCTGTTGTTCCTGCTCTACGCCGAGGAGCGGAGCCTGCTGCCGCACGGCGAGGTCCTGTACGACCAGGGCTACGGCCTCACCTACCTGTGGCACCAGCTCCAGCGCGAGCACCGCGAGGATCGGGCGCGGATGGGCGAGCGGTTCGATGCCTGGCGGCGGTTCCTGGCGACCTGCCGGCTGGTGTACGGCGGCTGCGGCCATCCCGACCTCCGGCTCATCGCCTACGGCGGCCGGCTGTTCGACCCGCGGCGGTACCCGGTGCTCGAGGACGCCCGCTGCGTCGTCTCGAACCGGACGTTCTTTGCGGTGCTCCACCTGCTGCTGTTCGCCCGGCAGCGCAAGGGCGGCGAGCCGCAGCGGGTCGGGTACTGGGCCATCGACGTCGAGCAGATCGGCTACATCTACGAGGGGCTCCTCGACCATCGGTGCGCTAGGGCCGGCGACGTGCCGATGGTGAAGCTCCGCGGCGCCGGCGAGGCCGCCCTGTCGATCACCGAGCTAGAGAAGCGGTCGAGGGACGACTTGGTCGCGTTCGTCGCCGAGGCGACCGGACGCAAGGCAGAAGGGGTCCGGGAGGCGCTGGAGACCCCGACGATGGGGCCGGCCGACAACGAGTGCATGGCGAAGCTACCGCCCGGCGTGGAGGAGCGGATCTGGCCGTTCGTCGGCGTCGTGCAGTGCGAGGAGGTGGTGCCGCCCGGCAGGTTGTACCTGACGACCGGGACGAGCCGGCGGGCGTCGGGGGCGCACTACACGCCGCAATCGCTGACCGAGCGGATCGTGCGCACGACGCTCGAGCCGCTCGCGTGCCGCAACGTGGACGGGAAGCCGGGGCTGCTGGTCGAGCCGCGGGAGGTGAAGTCGCCCCGCGAGCTGCTCGACCTGAAGGTCTGCGACATCGCGATGGGCTCGGGGGCGTTTCTGGTGCAGGTGGTGCGCTACCTCGGCAACCGGGTGGTGGAGGCGTGGGACCGGGTGTTGGCTGCGGCGCACGAGCGCGACCCGTCGGCGAGGCTGTCGATGCCGTACGCGGACCCGCTGCGCGACGCCGAGGCGGAGCGGGCCATCGACCCCGAGCACCGGGACGAGATGGTCTTGTGGGCGCGGCGGTACGTGGTCGAGCGGTGCGTGTACGGGGTGGACAAGAACCCGCTGGCCGTGGAGATGGCGCAGCTCTCGCTGTGGTTGACGACGCTGGCGAAGGAGCGGCCGTTCACGTTCCTGGACCACGCGCTGCGGAGCGGCGACTCGCTGGTCGGCGTGGACCGCGAGCAGCTCCTGTCGTGGTCGCTCGACCGGAAGGGAGCCGGAGCCCAGGTCGGGACGCTGGAGCCGCTGGTGGCGAAGGCGGTGGACGAGGCGCTGGAGTTGCGGAAGCAGCTCGCGCAGATCACGGTGCTGGAGGCGGCCGACACCGAGCGCAAGGCGGCGTTGCTGGAGAAGGCGAACCGGGCGCTGGAGCGGGTGCGGCTGGCGGGGGATCTGGTCGTTGCGCCGTCGTTATCCGAGGAGAAGGCGAAGGACCAGGCCGCCCGGCGGTCGGCGCTGCTGTCCCACTTCGCGGCGGCGGAGACCGAGAAGGTGCTGGCCGAGCTGCGCTACGACGCCGACCGGATGCTGGCGGGCCAGAGGACGTTCCACTGGCCGTTCGAGTTCCCCGAGGTATTCCTCGACGGCGACCGCGGTGGTTTCGATGCCGTCGTGGGGAATCCGCCATATGTCGGAGGCCAGTTCATCCGACGACAGCTTGGTCCGGAGATGTTCGGCTGGCTGCGAGAACGGTGGCCGGAAAGCCATGGCACCGCGGACCTCGTGGCCTTCTTCTTCCTGCGGGCCTTCGAGAGCATCCGTGCGACCGGCACGTTCGGCCTCCTTGGGACGAAGACCATCGCCCAGGGGGACACGCGGGAGAGCGGACTCGACGGTATCGTGCGACGTGGGGGCGTGATCTTCGCGGCTACTCCACGGATGCGGTGGGTTGGTCAGGCGGCGGTCGACGTCAGCACCGTGCACGTTGCCCGGTCGCCCTGGGCCGGACCGTCGCGGCTAGACGATAGGCCGGTTCCACGTATCTCGACTTCACTCGACGAATCCGCCGCCGACGACGCGCCCAAATCCCTGGCAGCCAACAAGGGCAAGGGCTACATCGGCGCATACGTCCTCGGGCTCGGGTTCACGATGGCGCCGGAGGAGGCGGAGGCACTCGTCGCCAAGGACCAGCGCAACGCTGACGTGCTCTTCCCGTACCTCAACGGCAAGGACCTCAACACGTCGCCAGATCAATCGCCGACCCGCTGGGTGATCAACTTCTTCGACTGGTCGCTTGAGGAAGCCGAGCGGTACCGGGACTGCATGTCCATCCTGCGGGAGAAAGTGTACCCAGATCGGTTGAGGAGTCCGCGCCGGGACGAGCGTGAGAAATGGTGGCAGCACACCCGGCCGCGCCCTGAACTCTACCGTGCGATAGCGGCGCTAAAGAGAGTGTTGGTGCTAGCCCGCGTTAGTCGAACGGTTGCGTTCGTCTGGTTGCCGAAGGGCTGGGTGTACAACGAGAAAACCGTGGTCGTTGCTACGGACATCGACGGCATCTTCGCCATCCTGCAGTCAGCATTCCACGAGCGCTGGGCTTGGAAGTTCAGTTCGACCCTCAAGGCCGATCTAAGCTACGCACCTTCGGACTGCTTCGAGACGTTTCCCTTCCCGGCATCGCTCGGCGGACTGGACGACGTCGGCGTGCGGTACCACGAACACCGCCGACAGCTCATGTTGGCCGACAACGAGGGGTTGACGGCGACGTACAACCGGTTTCACGACCCCGCGGAGAAGGAGCCCGGCATCCAGAAGCTGCGTGACCTGCACGTCGAGATGGATCTCGCCGTCCGTGACGCCTACGGCTGGACGGACCTCGACCTCGAGCACGGCTGGATCGAGACGAAGACGAGCGAGGAGAAGAAGGAGAAGAAGACGGGCAAGGTCCGCACCGTCGCGAAGTCGGAGTGGCGCTACGCGATATCCGAGAAGGCCCGCCGCGAGGTCCTGCGCCGGCTTTTCGAGCTGAACCACCAGCGGTACGCCGAGGAGGTGGCGGCGGGGCTGCACGACGGGAAGAAGGCGAAGCGGATGTCGGACGAGCACGACGACGCTGGCGATGCAGCCGAGGTAGCGGAGACGGAGTCGTCGAGGAAACGGGGCGGCCGGGCGTTCGTGCTGACGCACCCCGATGGGGAAGCTCAGCTCGGGTTGTTCGGCGGCGCGGCGACCACGGCGGCGCTCCCTCCCGCGGTTCCGGCGGCCGCCGAGCGCAAAGCCACCTACGTCCAGTCGCCGTCGGCGCCGGAGTCTTCGGATGCCGCCCAGGACGTGCTCGCGGCGCTGGAGAAGCTCGGCGGCTGGCGGTCGAAGGCGGAGATCATCGAGGCGGCGGGCATCGACGTCGGCGCATGGAGTGCCGCCATCGCGGAGCTTCTCGCGGCCGGCGCGGTCGAGCAGCAGGGGGAGAAGCGGGGGACGAAGTACCGGAAGCGGGAGTTCGGCTGACCAACGGCGGCGGACCGGCCGACGGACCCGGTCTTGCCGCGGCGCCACGGCTTAGACTAGCCTCCCCGTCTGGAAGGCGTGGTCACCAGGGCACGCCAGCAGGAGATCCGGGTGAAGACGAACTACGCGGTTTCAGCGCGCCGGCATTGGTCGGATGCCGAGTACCTCCTCGGCGCGCCGCAGACGCCCGACCTGCTTCGTTCGCCGAACGCCGACCAACTCTACGGATTCGCCGCCGAGTGCGCCCTCAAGGCGGCCCTCTTGGGGACGCATCCGGTCGTCCAACGCGCTGACGGCAGCATCGACCCGAAGGAACTGCGGATCCACATCAACGTCTTCTGGCCGCAGTACCATGTCCGCATCGCGGGCCGCAGGGCGCGTCACCTGGTGGTAGCTTGGCGTGGTCGCGAAAACCCGTTCGCGGACTGGACGACCGACCTCCGATACGCCGCAAATGAGGACCTGCCGAAGGGCGACGCGGTAGGGATGCACCGGCGTGCGGCGAAGGCGTGCCTGGGCGTTCTCGAGCGGGTGGCCGGTTAGGCAGGAGGCGCAGCGATGGCGTCGTCTGAAACTGTCGTTCGATTCGACGAGGCGTTGCGTCGAGCAGTCGGCTTCGTGGCGGAGAAGTTCGGGTCGTCGGCCAGTGCCGTGGTGGTCGTACGCGACGTGGCTGGGCGCATCCGCTTGGCCGTTGACGATACTCGCGAGCCCTCGGCAGGATCCGTCGCTCACGAAAAGGACTTCCAGACCCAGTTCCGTTCACATGTCGGGGCTTTCGCCGCTGACCCGGGGGACGGCGTGGTGCTCCGGTCGCAGATGGTGACGCCGGAGGACGTGTTTTCGGCCTCTGTTTCCCATCTCGCGGGACCCGCGTCTGGGATCCGAGTTCTCGAGCGGCTCCTCACGGCTGTCGACTGGACCGACTGCCGGATGCCGGAACCGGCGGCGAATGGCCCCCAACGAGCCGCACAGCGCTTCGTCTTCTTCGGCATCAAGGGCGGCGTCGGAAGAACGACCGCCCTGGCGGCTGTGGCTTGGCATCTGGCGGGCACGCATCGCAGGCGTGTCCTCGTCGTCGATCTCGACCTTGAGTCCCCGGGCTTGGGTTCGCTACTCCTGCCGCCGGAGAAGTTCCCGGACTTCGGTGTCGTCGACTGGCTCGTCGAAGTGCAGGTCGGCCAGGCCGACGAGGTTCTGGAACAGGACATGGCACGTACCAGTCCGCTCGGCCGCGATCTTCCCGGTGAGATCCTCGTGTCCCCGGCCTGCGGCCGCCTGCGAAAGGGCTACGAGTACCTTCCCAAGCTCGCTCGGGCATATGGTGACGTTTGGAATGGCGACCGCTTGATGGCCTTCCCAGAACTCCTG
>JACRCX010000108.1 GCA_016218815.1 Deltaproteobacteria bacterium | reverse complement strand
GCTGCGCCGCCGAACCCGCCTGCGGCGGCGAGCGCCAGCCCTGCTGCTCCGGCGACGCCTGCCGCTCGGGCCTCGTCTGCGAGCGCTCCTCCTGCGTCCCGCCTGCCGCCTGCGGCGGCTCCCGCCAGCCCTGCTGCGGCGGCACCGCCTGCGCCTCCGGCCTCGTGTGCGAGGGCGGCACTTGCAATACCGCTCCCTCCTGCGGCGGGCCGCGCCAGCCCTGCTGCTCCGGCACCGCCTGCAACGAGGGTCTCGTCTGCGACGGCGGGACCTGCAACACCGCCCCCGACGCCTGCGGAACGCTCGGCCAGCCCTGCTGCTCCGGCACGACCTGCACCGAGGCCGGCGCGAGCTGCTGCGGCGGCGCGTGCACCGACACCGACCGCGACCCGCGCAACTGCGGCACCTGCGGCAACCGCTGCTCCGGCTCCTGCACCGGCGGGACCTGCGAAGCCGCTCCCTGCGGCGCCGAAGGCGAAGCGTGCTGCTCCACCGGCGAACGCTGCCGCTCGGGCCTCGACTGCAACGCCTCCGACCGCTGCGAACGCTCCGCGTCCTGCACCCCCGCCGGCGAGGCCTGCTCCGGCGGCGGCTGCTGCACCGGCCTCTCCTGCCGCGCCAGCCCCGAGGACTCCCTCTGCTGCGTCGAAGCCAACGGCACCTGCACCTCCAGCGCCGATTGCTGCGGCTGGATGTCGTGCGTCGCCGGCCGCTGCGCCTGCCAGCCCGGCTCCGACATCTGCACCCTGACCGACGACTGCTGCGCCGGCCTCACCTGCACCGGCGATGCCTGCACCTCGACCGCGCCCGCGGATCCCTGCGGCGACTCCGCCGCCTGCGACCCCTGCACCGGACGCGCGAGCTGCGGCTGGTGCGACGACGACGCCTCCTGCCGCACCGGCTCCATCTCCGGTCCGTCCACCGGCTCCTGCACCGGCTGGTCGTGGCTCGCCAGCTCCTGCGGCGGCTCCACCACCGACCCCTGCAACGACCACGACTCCTGCGACGCCTGCACCGCCGTCCTCGACTGCGGCTGGTGCGCCGCGAGCGCCACCTGCGTGCAAGGCGCCGGCGCCGGTCCCGCTGCCGGCTCCTGCGACGACTGGCGCTGGTACAGCGCCTCCTGCACCACCCCCGCCGATCCCTGCGCCACGAGCGACTCGTGCGGCACCTGCACCATCGAGGCCGGCTGCGGCTGGTGCGACGACGGCACCGGCTGCCTCTCCGGCACCTCGAGCGGACCCGCCGCCGGCTCGTGCACCGCCTGGACCTGGCTCCCCTCCGCCTGCGCCACCGACGAGTGCGCAGGAACGACCGACTGCGAGTCGTGCACGACGACCGGGAGCTGCGGCTGGTGCGGCGACTCCTGGACCTGCTTGTCCGGCGGTCCCACGCGACCCGACGTCGGCGCCTGCGCCGACTGGAACTACTACGCCGAGGATTGCGCGCCGCCTCCCGATCCCTGCGACGCCCACGGCGACTGCGACGCCTGCACCGGAGACGCCGCCTGCGGCTGGTGCGACTCCTCCTGGGCCTGCCTGACCGGCGGACCCTCCGGACCCGACGCCGGCTCCTGCTCCGATTGGCGCTACTCGACCTCCGAATGCGCCCCACCCCCCGATCCCTGCAACGACCTCCTGGACTGCGCCGCCTGCACCGGAGATAGCGCCTGCGGCTGGTGCGAGGACTCCTGGACCTGCATCACCGGCGGCTCCTCCGGACCCGACGCCGGCTCCTGCTACGATTGGCGCTACCTGAGCACCGAATGCTGAGGGAAAAGGAGACCACCATGCACGCCGCAAGCCGCTTGATCATCCTCCTCCCCCTGCTCGCCGCCGCCTGCGCCCCCGGCGACGACGGCGGACAGACCGACGTCCGCCGCGACGACGCACGCACCGACTCCGACGCCGGCCCCGACACCCCCGGCGATGACGCCGGCGACGCCGACGTCCCGTTCGCCTGCATCCCCGGCGAATGGAACTGCTTCGGCACCGTCCGCTACCAGTGCGGCGACGACGGCTACAGCCGGATCAACGAGACCGCGTGCGACCACGAATGCGACCCCGCCCTGGGCTGCGTCCTGTGCGACCCGAATACGCGACGCTGCGAAGGCACCGTCTCCATGTTCTGCTCGCCCGACGGCGCCCAGTGGATCACCGGCCGCGACTGCTCCGAGTGGGGCTCCGTCTGCATCGCCACCGGCTACTGCGCCGACGCCTGCGGCGAGGCCGAATCCACCCACTCCTACGTCGGCTGCGAATACTGGCCGACTCCCCTGGCCAACACCGCCGAGCTCAACCCCACCCTCTTCGACTTCCGCGTCGTCGTCGCCAACCCGAACGCCGCGACCGCCAACATCCGCGTCACCCGCGGCGCGACCGAGGTCTACACCGGCACCGTCGAACCCGGTCGCCTCTCCGAAATCCCCCTGCCGTGGATCGACGGCCAGTCGTTCGGCATCCCCGGCAGTAGCTGGACCAGCATCGCCAAGACCGACGGCGCCTACCGCCTCCGCTCCGATCTCCCCGTCACCGTCTCGCAGTTCAACCCCTTCGAGTACTCCGTCACCGACCCCACCTTGGGCCCCACGTTCTCGTACACCAACGACGCCACCCTCCTCCTCCCCTCCCACGTCCTCACCGGCGACTACGTCGGCCTCACCTACGTCCCCTTCTCCCGCGCCACCGGGACCACCGGCACCTTCCCCACCCCGCCCACCTTCATGTCCTACCCCGACTACATCGCCGTCGTCGGCATCGCCCCCGAACCCACCGACGTCGAGATCGAGGTCACCGGCTTCACCGCCCGCGAGGCCACCGGACGCTTCGACGACACCGACCCCTGGGGCACCATCCGCTTCACCCTCCAGCGCGGCGAGGTCGTCCACGTCGCCGCCGGCGGCGTGCCGGAATGCCGCGACGACCGGCCCGGCTGGTCCCGCGAGGAGGACTGCACCTTCGGCATCTGCGACTACCTCGACACCTGCTTCGAGTTCGAACACGACTTGACCGGCAGCCGCATCCGCGCCAACCACCCCGTCCAGGTCTTCGGCGGCCACGTCTGCGCCTACGTCCCCTACACCAGCCAGGCCTGCGATCACCTCGAGGTCCAGCTCGCCCCGATCCAGACCTGGGGCAAGGAGTACGTCAGCCGGCCCATGACCGACAACGGCGGCCCCGGCGAGAACCTCGTCCGCGTCGTCGCCGCCTTCGACGGCACCCACATCAGCGTCGACCCGCCCCAGGGCGACATCGGCGAGGTCGACCTCGCCGCGTACGAATGGGTCGAGTTCATGGCCTGGGAGCCGTTCCACGTCACCGCCTCCCAGGCCGTCCAGGTCGGCCAGTTCCTCGTCGGCCAGTACTACCCCGACCCCGACGCCGCGCGCGGCGACCCCGCCATGACCGTGCTGGTGCCCAACGAGCAGTTTCGCAGCGACTACATCTTCACGGCCCCCGCCTCCTACAACGCGGGCACCAACGGCCAGTCCTGGGTCCTCGTCATCCGCCCCCCCGGCATGGCCCTCACCCTCGACGGCTCCGCCGTCTCCGTCTCCTGGGACCCCGTCGGCGGGCGCGAGGTCGGCATCGTCCCGATCGCCGGCGGCACCCACACCATCTCCGGCGCCGAACCCTTCGGCATGATCACCTACGGCCTCGGCAGCTTCACCTCCTACGCCTACCCCGCCGGCCTCAACCTCGAACCCATCACCATCCTCATCTGATCGGGCGACGCGCGACGCGCCGGTTCCGCCGGGCACCCAACCTGGCGTCAGGTGGACAACGCTCGCCCGCGTGGCGCATGATTCCGTGGGACCCGCGACCGCCGGTGCCTGTCGCGGGCCCAGGAAGGCGAAGGATGAGGTTCACGCACCTCAAGCTGGAGAATTGGCTCCACTCGCCAGGTCTTCGTGAGCACGCACTCGTCCGAGCTCCTGTCCGACGACGGAATCGCGCCCGAGGAGGTCCTTCTGCTCGTCCCGTCCAAGGAAGACACCAGCGTCAGCGTCGCCAGCGGCGATCGGGAGATCGTCGCCCTGTTGGCCGCAGGTGCCTCGATGGCCGATGCCGTGTTGCCGCGTGCCGCCCCGGCCCGTCCCGAACAGCTCCTCCTGGTGTCCTCGTAGGCCATGCCCCCGCTGTTCGTCACGGTCGCTGTCGAGGGGTTGACCGACGTCCCGGTCGCGCGACGTCTGCTCCAGCATGTCGGGTTCGATTCCGGGCCCGAGCACATCACTTCAGGCAAGGCCAGGCTGGACGTACGGCTGGGCGGCTACAACGCTGCCGCCAGGCACCACGAGTGGCTGGTGCTCCGCGACCTGGACCACGACGGGGAGTGCGCCCCGGAACTGATCGGCCGCCGCCTTCCGCGTCCCGCAGCCAGGATGTGCCTGCGGATCGCCGTACGCGCGACCGAAGCGTGGCTGATGGCGGACGCCGTGCCGCTGGCCGGTTTCCTCGGTGTTCGCCGCTCCCTGGTCCCTCCGCGACCGGACGACCTGGACGATCCCAAGGCCGTCCTGGTCGGCTTGGCAAGGTACTCCCGCAAGCGCGCGATTCGCGATGACATGGTCCCTGCCGTGGGTACGACCGCCCGCGTCGGTCCCGGGTTTGCCGCTCGGGTGATCGAGTTCGCCACGGGCGAGTGGCGTCCTGGTGTCGCTTCGGGCGTCAGCCCCAGTCTGGCCAAGGCGGTCACGGCCCTTCGACGGTGGGCTCATCCCTGACGCCGCATCTCGCATCGCCACACCTCCTGCTGACAGTCATTGCGATAACTTATCAATCGTGATAGGTTCGCTCCGTGAAATACGACGAGTTCGTGGACGCCGTCGCCGATCTCCCCCTCATCGATGCCGGCGTCCTCGCCGCCCTCGGCCGCGATCCGGCCTCCCTGGCCGTGCAGCTCTCACGCTGGGTCGCCGCCGGCAGGCTCGTCCGCCTGGGCCGCGGCCGCTACGTCCTGCCCGCACGCCGCAGGCGACACGCGTGGTCGCCCGAGCTCGCGGCCAACCTCCTCCGGACACCCTCCTACGTCAGCCTCGAACGCGCCCTCTCCATCCACGGCCTGATCCCCGAAGCGGTCCCCCTCGTGCAGTCCGTCACCACCGGCCGACCCGGACTCGTCACGACCCCGCTAGGCGACTTCGACTACCGCCACGTCAAGCGCTCCTGGTTCACCGGCTACCGCGAGCTGCCGCTCGGACGGGACCGGGCGCTCGTCGCCACCCCCGAGAAGGCCCTGCTCGACCTCGTCTACCTCTCCCGCGGCGAGTTCACCGCCGCCCGCATCGCCGAGCTCCGCCTCGGCGACCTCGATTCCCTCGACCCCACCGCCCTCCGCGAGCTGGCCCGCCTCTCCGGGAAGCCACGTGTCGTCCGCGCCGCCCGCCGCATCCTCGACCTCGCCTCGACCACGGTCCGGGAGGACTCGCCATGAAGGACCATCTGCTCCAGGTCGTCGCCGCAAGACCCGTCACGGAACGCCCTCACGCCGCCCGCGAGTACGTCCAGCTCTACCTCCTGCGCCTGCTCCACGAGCAGGGCGCGATGAGGCGCCTCGCCTTCCTGGGCGGCATGGCCCTCCGCATCCTGCACTCCCTCCCGCGCTTCTCCGAAAACCTCGACTTCTGCGATGTCACGGCCGGCGGCGGACGCCCGGACCTGCCGTCCGTCCCACCACGGCTCGCGTCCGGGCTCCTCGACGCCGGCTACGCCGCTTCCGTGAAAACCCGCTCCGCCCGGAACGTGGCGAGCTGGTGGTTCCGCCTCGACGCTCTCCCCAGGGACGTCGGCTGGTCCTCCGACCCGCGGCTCGCCCTCAAGGTGAAGGTCGAGATCGACCTCGCCCCGCCCGACGGCGCCGTCGTCGAGACGACCCTGGTCCAGCGCTTCTTCCCCATCGCCTTGCGCCACCACGATCTCCCCTCGCTCTTCGCCGGCAAGCTGCACGCCCTGCTCACCCGCCCCTACCCCAAGGGCAGGGACTGGTTCGATCTCGTCTGGTACCTCACCGAAAAACACGGCCTCGCCCCCAACCTCGACCTCCTGCGCAACGCCCTGGCCCAGACCGGCCACGACCCCTCCGACGCGCACCGCTGGCGCAAGGCCGCGCGCGCCCGCCTCAAGTCGCTCGACTGGAACTCCGTCCTTCGCGACGTGAAGCCCTTCCTCGAGCGCCAGTCCGATCTCGAACACCTGCGCCAGGACCTCGTCGACAAGCTGCTCCGCGGGTGATTCGCGCCCGCCGAACGCCGGCCGCCGAACGCCCCCCCCCCGCTCACCCCCCCATCCACCACGCATACACCGCCTGCGACCCGATCACGAACAGGTTGCCGCACGCGTGCATCAGGATCGGAACCACCAGCGTGCCGCTCGCCACGTACGACCACGCGAAGACGAACCCTCCGGCGAAATTGTCCGGCGCCGCCACCCCGTAGCGCACGTGCAGCAGCGCGAACACCACCGCACTCCCCAGGATCGCCGGCCACCGCCCGAGCAGCGCCAACAGCGGCAGGCACAGCACGAACCGGTACGTCCCCTCCTCCACCAGCGGCGCCTGCAAGCACGCCTGCCGGAACCACTCCACCCACTCCCTCCACGGCGCCACCACCGGCGCCGGCAACTCCACCCCCACCAGCAGCCCGATCCCGCCCACCACCCCCACCACGACCAGCACGAGCCCCCCCAACACCAGCCCCACCCTCACCCACCATCCCCAACCCTGCCGTGGCCGCAGCCGCAGCCCCAGCGCCTCGGCGTTCCAGCCCCATCCAAGTCCATACACCGGCAACGCCAGCACGAACGGCAGCGACCGCGCCCAGGCCGGCTCGAACCCGAACGGCGCCGCGAAGTCGAACCCCACCAGCACCGCCGCCAGCACCGCCACGCCCACCCGCGCCCCCCGCGACTCCACCAATCCCCCGCCCGGCGGCGCCCCCAACGGCCCGTCGATCCTCCCCCACACCCGGCGCAACAACGTCCTCAATCCGAAGCCCGGACCTCAAGCCTCAGCAACCACGCCCTCCCCCCCTGAATTCCCTTCTTCTCAGCGTTTCTCTCAGCGCCCTCAGCGTCTCAGCGGTAAGTCGGATCTCCGCGCCCTCTCCTCCCCTCCCCCTCCCCCTCCCCTCCCCTCCCTAACTCGCCAAAGCCACCCCCAGCGCCCTCCTCAACCGGAAGAACTCGTCCGACACCGAGAACAACAGCAGCTCATCCGCCCGCCGGTTCGGCGCCAGCCCGGGCGACAACACCGGCACTCGCCCCAGCATCTGCGTCGCCACCGGCAGATCACCGCACAAGAGCAAGCCGGCTCGATCGCACGTCAGATCCGCCCGCCGCAGCCACGCGCTCATGTCCGGCGGCGGCCGCGCCGCCATCGCCTCCGCCGCCGGCCCCAGAAGCTCGAGGTCCAGCGGCGTGAGTCCCGCACGCAACACCTTCATCGCCTCCCGCCGCGCCTCCGTCACCTCCATCCCCCCCTCCCCCGCTCCCACCCCCACCGCCGCCTGCACGTAGTCCAGCAGCACCTCCGGCAACGGCTGACGCAGCTTCCCCGCCGCCACCGCCAGCAGGAAAGCCCCCGCGTGCTCGCGCCGGTAGGCCGCCATGTGATGCCCGGCCACGAAGCGCAGCTCCGCCGGCGCCAGCCCCGCCAGAAAGTCCTGGCCCGCGACCGAAGCCGTCGGCTCGGTCAGCGCGAAGATCAGCCCTCCCGCCTGGTGCGGCACCACGTACAGCTCGGGCACCGGCACGTCCAGCACCCCCGACGCCTGCCGCAGCGCCTTCGCCAGCGCCAGGCCGCTAGTCTTCACGTCCTGCAAGTCCTGCTTGCGCAGCCCGAATCCCTTCGCGCTCTGCGCCCACCCCTTCGCGATCGCCCCGGCCGCTGCCGCGAGCACACGCGACACGTCACGGTCCTGGTTCGGATGGACCAGCTCGCTCTCCCACGACTCCGCGCTCACCCCGCCCAGCGCTCCCAACGCCCCCTTCGGCCGGTACTGCTCGTAGAACTGCACCTCCGTCGGATCCGCACGCCCCAGCGTCGCCAGCGCGGCGCAGACGCACCACGTCTCGTCCGCGCGACCGGCATCGCGCAGAATGCCCCGCATCCCATGGTAGGAATCGATCCGCTTCGGGTCGCCCCGCAGCAGCCGCTGGTGCTCCCGCACCGCGTCCGCCCAGCGCCCCGGAAGCTGCGCGTACAACCCCGCCAGCAGCTCCCGCCGCGCCCGGTGCTCGGGGTTCAACTCCAGCGCCCGCGCGTGGTACTCGGCAGCTCGCTCCAGGTCCGCCAACCGCAGGCGCGCGTTCTCCCCCAGCTCGTGCAACAGCGACTCGCGCGCCCCCTCCGTCCCCGCCCGGCCCGCGAGCCGCTCGAGCTGCCGGCGCCACGACTCGTCCAGTCCCGCCCAGTCCTCGGCCGCCGTCCGCAGCCGCGCGATCGCCGAAATGCTCTCGGCGTCGGTCGGATCCTCGTCCAGGACCTTCTCGAACTCCACCAGCGCCTTCTCGTCGTCGCCCCCGTGCTCGCACCACGTCGTCGCCAGGAAGAAGTGCCAGGTCGCCCGCTTCGCCGCCTCGGGCTCGCTCGCCAGGATCCCCTCGCACGCCGCGATCGCCTCGGGCCACATCTCCGCATCGCGGCAGGCTTGGAAGAGCTTGAGCTGCGCCAGCTTGTGGCCCTGGTCCAGCGTCAACGCTTCCTGATAGAACAGGATGGCCTGCGGCACGTCCCCCAGCTTCGCCGCGCACGTCTCCCCCGCCTCCAGCAGCACCCGGATGCGCTCCTCGCCCCAAAGCAGCTCGGCCAGCCGCCGCCGCGACTCCACCAGGTGCAGGTGGTCCCCCTCCGCCGCGAACACCTCGACCAGCCCCTCGAGCGATCGGCGGTGCGCGGCGTCGATGGCCAGCGCCTTCTCGTACAGGTTGCGCGCCTGCTTCCCGTCCCGCTGCTGCGCCTTGATCCCCGCCATCCGCGCGTAGACGTCCGCACGCGCCGCTCCCGAAACCCAGGCCTCGAATTGGAAGAGCAGCGCCCGGAACAGCTTCAGCGCCCCGTCCAGGTCGCCGCTGCGGAGCGCTTCCTCGGCCCGCTCCCGGGCCGCCTCGAACTCACCCCCCGCCGTCGTGGATCCGGCAGGCATTGGCACGCACTCTAGCCCCTGCCGCCCGCCCCGCTCAAGAGCGCCGCCGCCCCACCCGGTCGCGGCCCCCGTGCTGGGGGGTGCACCTGGGGGCGCACTCCTCTGCCGTGCCGTCGCGTCTGGGAAGGGAGGGCGCGGAGGGGAGGGGAGGTCGCTGAGACCGACCGATTTACCGCTGAGACGCTGAGGACGCTGAGAGGAACGCTGAGAAGGCAGGGGAAGCGCTGGCACGAGCGACGCTTGATGGAGGTCCGGGTGTGGGTGCCGTGACGCGGCGAGGCGCCGCGCCACGGACTCCTCCGCCGCCGGGTAGAACCGTGGACGGTTTCCGGACAAGGCGACACGCGCGAACCTCGCGGCGGGCCAGGTCCCTTGCGCGGCGTCTCGCCGCGCAAGGGCAACAGAACCCGAACCTGCATCCTCCGTTCATCGCGATTCCCACCCTGCCGTTCCGGGCCGCCCCCTCCCCTGCCTTCTCAGCGTTCCTCTCAGCGTCCTCAGCGTCTCAGCGGTGAGTCCGATCCCCGCGCCCTCTTCTCCCCTCCCTGCCTCCAGGCACTTCACCCCGGGTTGGGGGGCCGCACCCGCACGGGCCGCACGGGCCGCACCCGCCCCACCCACCCCACCTCCCCTAGTGCCCGCCGTGCCCCCGTCCCTCGCCCCCCCCGTGCTCGCCGTGCCCCTGGCCGTGCCCGTGCCCATGACCGCCCGGGACCACCACCGTCGGAGGCGGAGGCGCGCCGATCACCACCGGCGCCGGAGCCACCACCACCGGCGCCGGAACCCCCACCACCCCCGGCGCCGGAACGCCGACCCGCACCCCGCCGCCGATGCCAATGCTCACCCCCGGCACGCTGACCGACACCGACGGCGCCGTCACCGTCACCGACGGCGGCTGCACCACCACCGCCGCTCCGACCCCCACCACCACCGGCGCCGGCGCCACCGGCACCACCACCGGCGGAGGCGCCGCCTGCACCACCACCGCCACGCCGGGACCGCGGCCGTGCGCGTGGACCTTCCCCTTGTGGTCGATCCACGCCGTCCGCGCCTCGACCAGCACCGGCGCCAGCTCCGCACGCACCTCGGCCCGCTGCTCCGCATGGCCGGTCCACGCCGCCAGCCGCACCTCGCGCACCACCGCGATCCGCTCGTGCCGCGGCACGTACACCACCGGCACCCACGCCTGCCGCGCCAGCTCGAACCGCGCCTGCGGCGTGGACAGCACGACCAGCGCCGGCGTCCCCACGACCGCGACGAGAACCTGCGCGCGCGCCGCAATGCGATGCCGCCGCAGCTCGACCTGCGCGCGCCAGAACGGTTGCGTGTCGACCACCAGCACCGGCGCCGCAATGACCTCCGGCGCCTGGATGTCGATGTCGTAGCGCGTGATCAGCTCGTCCGCCTGCCGGTCCGTCCAGTCGTCCCAGCCCTCCACGATCACCGGAGGCGGCGGCATCGGCTGCACCCCCTCGCCCGGCACGATGCGCACCGCCAAAGGCTCGCCCGCCGGCGCGACGTCCCGGATGGCCTCGCCCGCCACGACGTGGACGCTTCCGTTCAACACCACCACGTCCGTCGCGCTGCGGTCGGGCGCGATGTCGATGGCGTACGCCGTCCCCTGCACCTCCGTCGTGCCCCCCGGCGTGGAAATGCGGAAGTACGAGCCCTCCGCCTTGTTCTTCGCCGCCTCGATCCGGATCGATCCCGCCAGCACCGCCAGGTCGATCGTCCGCACCTCGCCCAGCACCGACGCCTCGCGCACCAACAGCTCCGTCATCTCGTCCAGGTCGACCACCGACCCGTCCGGAAGGTCCAGCTCCGCCTGCGCCTCGGGATCGACCAGCAACACGCTCCCCGGCAGCACGTCCGCGCCTTCCGCGATCTCGTGCGTCCCCTCACCGTCGATCGCCTGGATCCGCCCCTTGGCGAACGCCAGCCGCGCCGGCTGCGCCTCGATCGGCTCCGCCGCCGCCGCCTGCTCGCCCCCGGGCGCCGTCGCTGCCGCCCCCGCCGCACTCCCCGCCTGCCCCGCCGCCGGCGCCGCCGCTCCGCCCGGCTCCCCGGCCGGCGCGCTCGATTCCCCCTTCTTGCCGCACGCCGCCACCACCAGGACCATCGCCAGAATCCATGTCGTTCGTGTCATGCCTCTCACCATCCTCCCCTCCTTGTCCGAGGTTCGCGGAACCGGCCCCCATCTTACGCCGCGTTCGGCCGGCGGCAAGTCGCCGCGCCCGCAGACCGGTATTGGACGGCCCCACCCCCGAAGATCTTTGCTCCCGCCCACCCCGCACTCTTCCCCGCTGATCACCAGCGGTTCCGCGGGGCGGACGCCGGGACCGCCCGGACCAACAACTCGACCCGATCGACCCACCAACAACCAACAACTTCGCCTATCCTCCCCCCCCATGACCCTCGACCTCTCCACCCTCGAACGCCGCTTCGGCCTCCTCGAACGCCGCCACCGCATCGGCGAGCTCGATCTGCGCTTCGTCGAGCCCGCCCGCCCCGACGATCTCGTCCGCCAGCTCTACCCCGAGGTCCTCGCCGGCGAAAGCCAGGGCGCGGGCGACGCGCCGACCTGGCCCGTCTGCTGGCCCGCCGCGTACGGCCTCGCCGAACATGTCGTGCACGCCCTGCGCCCCGCCGGCCGCTCCGTCCTCGAGCTCGGCTGCGGCACCGCCGTGCCCGCCGTCGCCGCCGAACGCGCCGGCGCCGACGTCCTCGCGACCGACCGCGATCCCCTCGCGCTCGTCTTCGCCCGAGAAAACGCCCGCCGCAACGCCTGCCGGCGCATCCGCTTCGCCTCGCTCGACTGGTTCGCCCCACCCCCCTTGCCGCCGTTCGACGTCGTCCTCGGCGCCGACGTGGTCTACCTCCCGGACACCTTCGCCGCGCTGCTCGACCTCGCCGCCGCCGCCCTCGCCCCCCGCGGCAGGTTCCTGCTCTCCGATCCCGACCGACCCCAGATGACCGACTTCCTCGCCCTCGCCCGCTCCCGCGGCTGGACGGTCGCCGATGCCCCCTGGTCCACGCACCTCGCCGACTCGAGCCACACCGGACGCATCCGCATCCTCGCGCCGCCCGGAACGCCGTCCCGGGGTTGAGGTCGGACGCCATCCTGCGCTAGCTTGTCGCTCTTCCGCCGGGCCGCCCCCGGCGCGTTTGCCAGGGAAGGGAGTCCCCGATGCACAAGATGCTGTTGCTTGCCCTGTTCGCCGTCCCGCTCTCCTGCGCCGAGAAAGTCGATTGCGGGAAGATGAAGGCCAAGATGGACGAATGCGGCGCCGCCGTGGTCCGCAAGGTCGCCGCCGGCGACGATGCCGCGAAGCTCGCCGCCGTCCCCGACTCGATGATCCAGTCGCTGATGTCCACGATGCTCGAGCCCTTCAACAAGCAGTGCGCAGACAACGGCGGCAAGTTCGCCGACGCCAAGGAGATCAACGTCTGCCTGGCCAAGGCCACCTGCGACGACTTCGCCGCCTGCATGGCCGCCCACATGAAGTAGGGCCCTGCTCCGCCCCTTTGCGCTCTTTGCGGTCCTTTGCGCCCTTGGCGCGAAATCCGGTCCGGGAATTCGGTTCGGATGTTCCCCGCAGCCTTCACTCGTGAGTGAACGCCGCGCTCGCCTTCGGCCCGTTCTTCACGAAGTTGTCCAGCCCGATGCGCATGTCCTTCGTCGCGTGGCACGAGGCCAGCATCTCGGCCTCGAACACCAGCCCCTCCTCCAACGTCTTCCTCGCACCCTCGAGCACCGCACGCTGCAGGATCGCGTCGATCGCCTTCGAGAGCTGCCCCAGCTCCACCTCGGGCAGCTTCGCCGGCACTTCCATCGGTCCCTTCCGGATCGTCGTCACCTTGACCTTCCCCGACGCGATCTCCTGCACCAGCTCCACCGCGCGCTCGCGCACGTCCCCGCCGACCTCCTCCGCGATGAGCCCGATCTCCAGCGCCTTGGCCGACGAGATCGGCTCGCCGTTGCGCAGGATCGGCCACGCGTTGGCCAGCCCGACGATCCGCGGCAGCCGCTGCGTCCCGCCCAGCCCCGGGATGATCCCCAGCTTCACCTCCGGCTGCCCCACGAACACCCTTAGACCGCTCCGCGCAATCCTCGTCGTACACGCCATCGCGATCTCGTTGCCGCCGCCGAACGCCAACCCGTTCATCGCGCAGACCACCGGCTTGCCCAGGTTCTCGATCACGTTGCACGCCCGCTGGCCCGCCAGCGCGTGCCTCTTCATCGCCTCGCCGTCGGGCAACGTCGCCAGCTCGTTCACGTCCGCCCCCGAGACGAACGCGCGGGTCCCGAACCCCGTCAGCACCGCGCCGCTCACCTTCGCGTCCCGGCCGATCGCCTCGAAGTGCTCGCGGATCTGCCGCAGCAGGTCCGCGTTCAGCGCGTTGAGCACGGCCGGCCGCCGCACGGTCACGATCGCCACGCCGTCCACGTCCTCGCGGAACACGAACGGCACCTCGAACGGCTTGCCGCTCCCCGCCTGCCTCTTGAGCACGTCGGCCACCTTGAACCCCGGGTGCCGCGCCGCGTAGCTCTCGACCAGCGCCAGCGCCTTGCCCACCCCGAGCCCGTTCATCGTGCGGAACGGCGGCTTCATCACCAGCGCCGTCTCGACGGCCGCGTCCAGGTCGCCGATCGACGCGATGCCCGAATCCACGATCTCCGCCGCCATGCCGAAAAAGGCGCCCAGCATGTCGTCCGCGATCCGCTGCGCCTTGTCCGCCGGCACCTCGACCTTCTCGTCCTTCCCCGCCACCTCCCACGCCACGCCGCTCTTCACCCGCTCCTGCAGGCTCTTGGGCGAGCGGTACCAGGGCATGATCTTCCGGCCCTCGAGCTCCAGGCCGTGGTTCGTGATCGGATTGCCGCCGGTCAGGTTCATCGCCGTGAACGGGCCGATCCCCAGCCCCAGCGCCTTGCGCGCCGCCTCGTCGACCTCCCGGATCGATCCCGCGCCCTCCTCGACCAGCAGCGCCGCCGCCAGGAAGTTCCCCTCGAAGATCGGGTCCACCGAGTACCCGTAGCGGCTCTTCACACGCAGCGGCATCTTCCCGATGCGCTCGTAGAAGCGCATCAGGAACGCCGTCGTCGCCGGCGCCGTCTCCGCCCCGGGGATCACCTCGACCACGATGTTGCGCTCCGCCGGGAAGAAGTAGTGCACGCACGCCGTCCGGCCCTTGTCCGCAATCCCCGCGAAGATCACCTCGGGCTCCATGTGCGAGGAGTTCGACGTCAGGAGCGCCGTCGGCGGCACCAGCTTCTCCACCTGGCCGAAGATCTTCTTCTTCAACCCCTCGTCCTCCGTCGCCGCCTCCACGACCAGGTCGGCGCCGGCGATCTGCCCGTAGTCCATGGTCCACAGGATCGACTCCGCCGCGCGCTTCGCCGCGTCCGGCTTGACGATCCCCTTCTCCGCCAGCTTGCCCAGCTTCTTGTCGATCCGCGCCTTGCCCCCGTCCAGCGCCTTCTGCACCACGTCGACCACGACCACCTTCACCCCCTCCGGAGCGAGGTTCTGCGCGAAGTGCATCGCGATGTCCGGCCCGATGTTGCCCGAGCCCACGACGGCCACCTTGGTGATGGTCCTCCCCTTGACGGTGATCGACATGACGTTCCTCCTTGCGGCTCGAGCGCCCCCGTTTGTCGGACGCCGTCCCTGTACCATCGCCCGTCGCCACCGCGCAAGTGCCCTCCTCCTCACCTCTCCGCACCTCCGGACCAACAACTCGACCCGGACCGCCGCCCCGAAGGGACTCGGCGGCTCTGCCGCCGAGCACCAACAACCAACAACTCCCTCCCCCCGCCCTCCCCGCCCTCCCCGCCCTCCCCGCCCTCCCCGCCCTCCCCGCACTTCCCCGTGTTATCCTGTGGGCAACGATCGGCCTCTCCCGCGCGATGGAGACCGCACGAGAAGGAGGCAACGATGGGGAGAGTCATGACGAAGATCAAGCTGACCAACTTCGTGGACATGGAGAAGGCTCGGGAGGGCCTGCTGCCGCCCGACCAGGTGCGTTCGGAGGAGATCGAGGCCCTGGTGGACACCGGCGCAACGATGCTCGTGCTTCCGGCCGATGTCGTGCAGCGCCTGGGCGTTCCACAGATCGGCCGCCGCCACGTGCGCTACGCGAACGGCCAAAGCGCGTTCGTGCCCTGGGTCGCGGGCCTGATGGTGGAAATCCTTGGCCGGCAGACGAACTGCGAAGCCCTGGTGGAGGCCGCCGGCACGACCCCGCTCCTCGGCCAGATCCCGCTGGAAGCGATCGACCTGCACGTTGATCCGAAGAGCAAGGAACTGACCGTCAACCCCGCCTCGCCCGACGCCCCCCTCCTCGACCTGCTCCACGTCGCCTGACGAGTCCCCCCGCCCCGCGTTCCCGCCACCGCTCCACCCCTCCACCCCTCCCCGTGTTATCCTGAGCGCAGCAGTCGGCCTCTCCCGCGCGATGGAGACCGCACGAGGAGGAGGCAACGATGGGGAGAGTCATGACGAAGATCAAGCTGACCAACTTCGTGGATCTGGAGAATGCACGACGGGGCCTGCTCCCGCCGGACCAGGTGCGTTCGGAGGAGCTCGAGGCCCTGGTGGACACCGGGGCGACGATGCTCGTGCTGCCGGCAGACGTCGTCCAGCGCCTGGGCGTCCCCGAGATCGGCCGGCGAGACGTGCGCTATGCGAACGGCCAGGTCGCCCGCGTCCCGTGGGTTGGAGCCCTGCTGGCCGAGATCCTCGGCCGTCAGACGATCTGCGAAGCCCTCGTCGAAGCGAAAGGCACGACGCCGCTCCTCGGCCAGATCCCTTTGGAGGCCATCGATCTGGTGGTCGATCCGAAGAGCAAGGAAGTCACCGTCAACCCCGCCTCCCCCGACGCCCCCCTCCTCGACCTGCTCCACGTCGCCTGAACGAACGGGATCCCGCGCCCGGAATTCATGGACATGCAGCCAACGGCCCGTGGCGTCGGAAGAGGAGCGATGCACGCAGGTGCCTCGGCCGAGGCTCGGTGGACGGTGTCAGACGGAAGGAAATGAGAACCGGAAGGTCAGACGCAGATCGTACGCGACCTCAGATGCACGTGCCCCAGGTCGGATTGCCGAGGTTGGAGCCGCACGTCTGTCCGGTCGGGCAAGTGTGCTCCGTTCCCGCGAGGTCGCAGAACTCCAAGCAGACGAACCCCGTACCGGGGTCGTAGCAGCCCAAGCCCGGGACGCAGCTCTCGGTATCGCACGCCTCGCCGACGGTCGAGGTACCGGCCGCGTAGCAGGTCGTGTCCGCCTCGACGACGTAGCAGGCATCGCCGGCGTCGCAGCCGTCGTTGGTGATCGGGTTGCACGCCACCGGCGCCGGCCCGCAGAAGCCGAGCGGGGCGGTAGTCGGAGGAAGCTGGCAGGGACGGCCGGTAGGGCAGTCGCCGTCGACGTAGCAGAACATCGTGCAACTGAAGGTCGTGCCGTCGCCGAAACACTGCATCTGCGGCGCGCAGTTGTCGCCGCCTGACGGGCACTCCGTGTCGATCGTGTCGGTGCCGGCCGTGAAGCACGTCTCGGTGTACGGCGGCCTGCCCGTCTCGCTCTGCAGGATGCAGCGCTCGCCGGAGGCGCAGCCGCACTGGATCACCGGATCGCAAGACCCGCCGTAGGGTCCCTCGCACCCGCCGCCGCCGTCGTCCGTCGTGACGTCCGCGTCCGCGTCCGGGCCCACTTCGACATCGGCATCAGCGTCGGCATCCGCGTCGGCGTCGGCTGCGGTGTCGGCATCCGCCCCGACATCCGTGTCCCCAACCGCGTCGGGGCAACTGCAAATGCTCAGGCCAGGAACCCAGGTGCCACCCGCGCAACAGGTGCCGGCGCGGCACCGCGCCATGTCCCTGATGCAGGGCGTGACGTCGTCGTCGCCGCATCCGACGCCGACCATCCAGAACGCGCCGATCGCGACTGCCGCAACGGCCAGGAGCATCACGAAACGCCTCATCGACCTTACCTCCTCGCCCCCGTCTAGAGGGGCACGGGCCGCGTCGCGCGCGGCCCACCAGCCACTTGGACACGGTTGGGATACTCGACGAATTGCCACCTGTCAAGGTTGAGACGGTCCGCGGTACGCCAGCGAGGCGCCGACGAAACGCGCGAACAGCGGGTGCGGCGCCATCGGCTTGCTCTTGAACTCGGGATGGAACTGGCAGCCCACGAACCACGGGTGGTCCGCGATCTCCACCATCTCGACCAGGCTGCCGTCGGGCGACACCCCCGAAAGCACCATCCCCTTCTCCGCCAGCCTCTCGCGGTACGCGTTGTTGACCTCGAACCGGTGCCGGTGCCGCTCCGAGATCTCCGCCTCGCCGTACATCTGCCGCACCCGGCTGTCCGCCGCCAGCCTGCACGGCCACGCCCCCAGCCGCATCGTCCCGCCCTTCGACGTCACCGTCTTCTGCGACTCCATGAGGTCGATCACCTTGTGCGCCGCCTTCTCGTCGAACTCCGACGAGTTCGCCTTCTCCAGCCCGCAGACGTGCCGCGCGAACTCCACCACCGCCATCTGCATCCCCAGGCAGATGCCGAAGAACGGGATCCTCTTCTCCCGCGCCCACCGGATCGCCGCGATCTTCCCCTCCGTCCCGCGCTGCCCGAAGCCGCCCGGAACCAGCACCCCGTTCGCCCCCGCCAGCATCGCCTCCGGTCCCTTCTGCTCGACCTCCTCCGAATCGACATACCGGATGTCGACCCGGCACCCGTTCGCCATCCCGCCGTGGTTCAACGCCTCGTGCAGGCTCTTGTACGCGTCCCGCAGGTGGACGTACTTGCCCACCATCGCAATCGTCACCGTCCCCTTCGTCGGCTCGCGCAACGCGTCCGCGACCTTCTTCCACCGCGAGAGCCGCGGCGCCCGCGACCAGATGTTGAGCAGCTCCGCGATGCGATCGTCCAGCCCCTCCGCCTTCAAGAGCAGCGGCACCTCGTAGATCGACTTCGCATCCTGCGCCGCCACCACGCTCTCCACCGTCGTGTTGCAGAACAGCGCGATCTTCTTCTTGTGCTCCACCGAGATCGGATGGTCGCAGCGGCACACCAGGATGTCGGGCTGGATGCCAATCTCCAGGAGGGCCTTCACCGAGTGCTGCGTCGGCTTGGTCTTGATCTCCTCCGCCGCCGCGATGTACGGCACCAAGGTCACGTGCACGCTGATCGCGTTCTGCGGCCCCAGCGAAACGCGCAACTGCCGCAGCGCCTCCAGGAACGGCAAACCCTCGATGTCCCCGATCGTTCCCCCGACCTCGACGATGATCGCGTCCAGCCCCTTGGCCGCCTCCCGCACCCGCTCCTGGATCTCGTTGGTCACGTGCGGGATGACCTGGATCGTCGCCCCCAGGTACTCGCCCCGGCGCTCCTTCTGGATCACCGCGTCGTAGACCTGCCCCGTCGTCACGCTGTTCTTGCGACCCATCACCGCCGACGTGAACCGCTCGTAGTGCCCCAGATCCAGGTCCGCCTCGGTCCCGTCGTCCGTCACGAACACCTCGCCGTGCTGGAACGGACTCATCGTCCCCGGATCCACGTTGATGTACGGATCCAGCTTCATCAACGTCAGATCCAGCCCCCGGTTCTCCAGCAACGCCCCGATCGACGCGGCGACGATGCCCTTCCCGACGGACGACACCACCCCGCCGGTGACGAAGATGAACTTGGTCTGCTTGGGCGGCATGGACGGCGGATAGAACAACAACGACCGCCTGTCAACGGTGCTCTCCATCTCTTCCCGCTCTCCCCCCTTCTTCCCGCCTCTCCCCACCTCTCCAGTCGACCTCCCCACCTCTCCTCCTCCTCTCCTCCTCCTCTCCTCCTTGACCGCTCGCCCCGTTCACCCTACCCTGATCGTTGCCCGCTCGTCCGGGGGAAGGAGGAACCAATGACCCCTCGCCGCTGCTCCGCGTCCCTGCTTGCCCTCGCCGCAGCCCTCGCCCTCGCGGGATGCTCGACCGGCCAGAGCGTGTTCCTCCCCGATACCTCCTGGGACGACGGCGGCGGCTCGGAAGGCCTCACCGACGGCGACGAGACCGGCGAAGGCGCCGACACCGACACCGACGGCGCCGATCGCTCCGACGGCGATGCCGGCGCCGACGCCGACGCCGACACCGACACCGTCGAGGCCGGCGATGCCGACGGCGACGCCGCGGATGACGGGACCGCCGTCACCTGCACCAGCGCTCTCGACTGCAACGATTTCGTCGATTGCACCTCCGACGTCTGCGACTCCACGACCGGCCTGTGCTCCAACGAGCCCATCGACGGGATCTGCGACGACGGCAACGCCTGCACCACCGGAGAGCGCTGCGATGCCGTCGACGGCTGCGTCGCCGGCATTCCCAACCTCTGCTCCGACGGCATCGATTGCACCCGCGACGCCTGCGACCCCCTCACCGGCGGCTGCTCCAATACGCCGGACCACGCCGCCTGCACGCCCCCACAGCTCTGCGATCCCGACGTCGGCGGCTGCACCGATCCGCCCCCCTGCACGATCGATGACGATTGCACGGACGGCGACCCCTGCAACGGCACCGAGACCTGCGATCCCACCGTCGGTTGCCGCCCCGGCACGCCGCCGAACTGCAGCGACGCGGTCGATTGCACGCGCGACTCCTGCGTCCCGCTCGTCGGTACCTGCGCCCACGTCGCGGACGACACGGTCTGCGACAACCGCAACCGCTGCGACGGCGCGGAGACGTGCAACGCCTCGACCGGCTGCCAGCGCGGCACCCCCGTCAATTGCTCCGACGGCGTCACCTGCACCGATGACCTCTGCGACGCCGCCACCGGCACCTGCTCGCACACCCCCAACGCCTCCCGCTGCGACGACGCCCGGTTCTGCAACGGGCCAGAGGTCTGCGATCCCGCCGTCGGCTGCGTGTCGGGCGCGACCCCAGCCTGCGACGACGGTATCGCCTGCACCCTCGACCACTGCGACGTCGCCACCGACTCGTGCACCAGCTCGGCCGATGACACCCGCTGCGCCGACGGCCGGTTCTGCAACGGACCGGAGGTCTGCAACCCCGCCACCGGCTGCATCGCCGGCACGCCGCCGGTCTGCGACGACGGACTCGCCTGCACCTCCGACTCCTGCGACACCGCCGCCGCCGGCGGCGCCGGCGCCTGCGCCGCCGCCCCGCCCGACCGCGACGGCGACACCTACGGCGATGCCGCCTGCACCGGCTCCGACTGCAACGACTCCGACGCCACCGTCCACCCCGGCGCCACCGAGACCTGCAACGCTCGGGACGACAACTGCAACGGCACCACCGACGAGACCTTCGCCTGCGTCACCGGCAGCGCCCAGGCCTGCACCGTCGGCTCCTGCTCCGGCTCCCAGACCTGCTCCGGCTCCTGCTCCTGGGGCGCCTGCACCGTGTCGTCCGGCGAGGTCTGCAACGGCGTCGACGACAACTGCAACGGCCTCGCCGACGAGGGCTTCACCTGCATCTTCGGCGGGACCCAGGCCTGCTGGGTCGGCTCCTGCCCCGGCACCCAGTCCTGCGGCGCCGGCTGCAACTGGGGCTCCTGCTCCGTCACCGCCGGCGAGGTCTGCAACGGCGTCGACGACAACTGCAACGGCGACACCGACGAAGGATTCACCTGCATCGCCGGCCGCACCCAGGCCTGCTCCGTCGGCTCCTGCTCCGGTACCCAGACCTGCTCCGGCTCCTGCTCCTGGGGCGCCTGCACCGTCACCGCCTCCGAGACCTGCAACGGGATCGACGACAACTGCAACGGCGCCACCGACGAGGTCTTCGCCTGCCGCCTGGGCGCCAGCCAGGGCTGCACCACCGCCTGCGGTACCGGCGGCTCCCAGTCCTGCCAGGCAGGATCCTGCACCTGGGGCACCTGCTGCGCCCCCGCCGAGATCTGCGGCAACGGCTGCGACGACAACTGCGCCGGCGGCGTCGACGAAGGCTGCGGCTGCACCGGCGGCGAGACCTGCGCCTGCGTCCTCTCCGTCGCCGGCTCCGGCGGCACCTACACCGGCACGACCACCGGCCATACCGACGACTACACCGCGACCTGCGCCGGCGGCGCCGCCTCACCCGACGTCGTCTACTCCTTCACCCCGTCCAGCAGCGGCACCTGGCAGATCGACCTCATCGGCTCGAGCTACGACACTGCCCTGTACGTGCACTCCGGCGGTTGCCCAGGCACCCAGCTCGCTTGCGACGACGATTCGGGCGGAGCGGCCACCTCCCTCGTCACGGTCGCCCTGACCGCCGGCGTCACCTACTATATCTTCGTCGACGGCTACAGCAGCGGCGGCTACGGCAACTACACTCTCCATGTCAACTTCACCGGCGGCTGCGCTTCCATGATGGGATCGATCTCCGGCAGCGGATCGTGGTCCGGCAACACCTGCTCCGGCGGAGACGACTACACGCCCGGCTGCGTCACCAGCTATGCCGCGGACGTCGTCTACACCCTGACCGTCTCCTACTACCGCGAGGTGCAGATCAGCCTCTCCGGGTCGGGGTACGACACCGCCCTGTACGTCCGCTCCGGGACGTGTACCGGCTCCGAGGTCGGGTGCAACGACGACTACTTCGGACTCCAGTCGTACCTCGACCTCTGGCTCAACGCCGGCGTCTACCAGATCATCATCGATGGCTTCTCGAGCAACTGCGGCGCCTATGCCCTGACCGTCACCTACCTGTAGCCGCGGCCCCTGCCCTCCGCCCCCAACTTCCGGACCAATCACTCGACCCGCTCGACCAACCAAGAACCAACAACTCCCCCCTCTGCGCCCTTTGCCTCTCGGCGCCCTTGGCGCGAACCCCCTACTCCTCTCCCTTCGGCACCCGGATGTCGTCCCCCGGCCGGATCGAATCGGCGTCGCGCAGCCGCGGGTTCATGTCCAGGATGTCGTCCACCGAGCAGTGGTGGCGGCGAGCGATGCGCGACAGGCTGTCGCCCTCCCGCACCGTGACCATCTGCCACGCCCGCCCGTCCATCCGGCCCTCGTCGAAGTCCGCGTTCGCCCCCGGCGTCGGGATCACCAGCTCCTGCCCCACCCGGATGTCGTCCTCGTCCCGCAGCCGGTTCGCCTGCCGGATCTGCCGCACCGAGACGTCGTGGCGCTGCGCGATCTGCAGCAGCGTGTCCCCCTCCTCCACCACGTAGATGTCGTCCGCCGCCGTGTCCGGCCGCGTCCCCTCCTCGTCCCCCCCGCCCCCGCCGCCCCCCGGCACCCGCAACTCCTGCCCCACCCGGATCTGCGCCGCGTCCCGCAGGTGGCTCAGCTCCACGATCACCGCCGACGTCGTCCCGAACCGCTGCGCGATCTCCGAGACCGTGTCGCCCTCGCGCACCGTGTACCGCCGCGCCGGCGCCTCGTCCGTCTCCTCCACCCGCGGCTCGAGCTGCCCGGGGATCAGGATCTGCCAGCCCGCCTGCAGCTCCTCCTCCGTCGCCATCCCGTTCGCCTCGCGCAGCGCCGCCGCGTCCACCTCGAACGTCGCCGCCACCGAGTCGACCGTGTCGCCCTCGCGCACCCGATGCCCCCGGTGCGGCTGCGGCCCCACGTACGGCAGGTTGGGCGGCGGCGGCCGGATGAACGGATACGGGTCCGCAACCTGCCCCTGGATGAACAGCGTGAAGTGCACGTGCGTCCCCCGCGCGATGCCCGTGTCCCCCACCCGCGCGATGACCTCCCGCCGCTCCACCGTCTCCCCGGGGTGCACCAGCAGCTTCTTGCAGTGCGCGTAGAACGTCACCCAGCCCCCGGGATGCAGCAGGACGACCATCCACCCGTAGCCCCGGATCGTGTCGTCCGCGTAGACCACCAGCCCCCGCTCCGCCGCCCGGATCGGCGTCCCCGCATCCGCGATGATGTCCATCGCCTTGTGCCGGCCGTTGGTGCCCGAACCGAAGCTCCGCGCCAGCCGCGCCCCCGGAATCGGGTACGACAGGTAGCTGGGCCGCGGCGTCCCGCCCGCCGCCCGCAGGTAGCGCGCCGTTACCCCGCCCGGCGACGTCAACCGGTGCACGATCGCCGGCGTCCCCAGCGAAAGCTGCTCCACCAGCCGCGCCTCCGCCCGCGTCGGCGCCTCGTCGTCCTCCCCCGTCCCCGCCGCCTGCTCCTCGCCAGCCGGCTCCGCCCCGGCCGACTCCTCCCCCTCCTCCGCCGTCGACCCGTCCTCCTCCTCCGACGCCGGCCCCGATTCCCCCTCGTCCTCGTCCACCCCCGCCCCGTCCGCCGGCGGCTCCGCCCCCGCCCGTCCCCCCGCACTCCACACCGCCACCGAGCACCCGAGCACCACCGACCACCGCTGGAACGGGCCCAACATGGCCCTCGTTCTACGGTCCGTCGCCGCTCAAGTCAAACTTGCGGAGCCGATGGCCGGGAAGCCGCCAGGAGTCAACCGTCCACCGTTCTTCCCCACGGCGGGAGAGTCCGTGGCGCGGCGCCCCGCCGCGCCACGGACATCCAACCCCGGGGCCGGCGTCCCAGGAGGGTATCCCCTCCCAGCCCCCTTCCTCTCAGCGTTTGTCTCAGCGCCCTCAGCGTCTCAGCGGTAAGTCGGATCTCCGCGCCCTCCCCCTCTTCTCCCCCTCCCCTCCCCCCCTCTCCCCCCTCAGAACGGCCCCCGGATCTGCCGCCGGATCCGCGTCAACGCCTGCTCCTGCAACTGCCGGATCCGCTCCCGCGAAAGCTGGAACTTGTCCCCGATCTCCTTCAACGTCAGCTCGTCGTCGTCCCCCAGCCCGAAACGCCACCGCAGGATCCGCGCCTCGATCGCCGGCAGCCGCTCCAACAGCCGGCAGATCTCCTCGCTCCACGCCTCCCGGCAAACGTGGTCCAGCGGCGAAGGCTGGTCGTCCGACGGCAGCACGTCGACGAACCGCCGCCCCTCGTCATCCCCCAGCGGCCGGTCCAACGACAACGGCGGATCGAACGACTGCGCACGCACCGCGTGCACCTTCTCCTCGTCGATCCCCACCTGCACCGCCACCTCGCCCTCGTCCGGCTCCTCCCCGCTCCGCGCCGCATGCTCCGCCAACACCCGCTGGATCCGCTGGTGCGTGTCCAGCATGTGCACCGGAATCCGGATCGCTCGCCCCTTGTCCGCCAAGGCCCGGTTGATCGCGTGCCGGATCCACCACGACGCGTACGTCGAGAAACGGTAGCCCTTGCGGATGTCGAACCGATCGACCGCCTTCATCAGCCCGATGTTGCCTTCCTGGATCATGTCGATCAGCGTCATCCGACCCCGGTGGTACCGGCGCGCCACCGAGATCACCAGGCGCAGGTTGGCCAGGATGAAACGCTCCTTCTCGATCGCCGTCGCGCGAGTGGCCGCCGCGAGCCGCGCGAGGTACTGGCGGTACGACGCCGCATGGACCACCCGCTTCAACCCCGGCGGACACGAACCGTTGGCCTGCGGCAGCCAGCGCGCCCGCTCCAGCATCGCGCACAGCAGCACCCGGTCGCAGTCCAGATCGCGTAGCTGGCGGCCGACCCGCTGCGCCGCCGTGCGCAGGGAGGCCCACCGCCGCCCGTCGAATCGCCCGCCCGCCGCCCGGTACCGGCTCGGATAGCGCACGAGCAGCCGCACCTCCTTGGGCATCGCCCCGTTCAGGCACCGGCGCAGCTCCCCGATCACCTCCCCCAGCACCGGCGGGTGCGACAACAGCTCCACCCACTCCCGCACCTCGAGATCCTGGATCCGGTGCGCAATCGCCGCCTCCTGCGGCTGCGTCAGCACCGGGTGACCCGAAAGGTCGTTGAAATACAAGGCCAATGTGGGATCGCCGCGCTGCGTCTTGGCCGCAGCGTAGACCTCCCGGACCGACGTTTCGTGCACGGGTGCCAAAGCCAGAGTTTCCGGCATCACGACCTCTTCCGCCTGGTTCGTCGCCATGTCGAAGTCCTCTTCGACGTCCGCTCCCCGCCTCCATCAGGGACGACGCCACGACCCCGCTTGCCTATTCCCGAAAAATGCGCAGACTCCCCGCATGGCCCTCAAGATCGCGGTCAGCGGCAAGGGCGGCGTCGGCAAGACCACCATCGCCGGACTCCTCGCCCGGACCTTCGCCGCCAGGGGCAAACGCGTCATCGCCATCGACGCCGACCCCGTCCCCAACCTCGCCGCCGCCCTCGGCATCCCCCGCAACGTCCCCATCGCCCCCATCGCCTCCCTCAGCGACCTGATCGCCGAACGCACCGGCACCAAACCGGGCTCCTACGGCGGGTTCTTCAAGATGAACCCCACCGTCGACGACATCCCCGACAGGTTCTCCCTCGAGAAGGACGGCGTCCGGCTCCTGGTCATGGGCACCGTCGACCACGGCGGCAAGGGCTGCGTCTGCCCCGAAAGCGTCCTCCTGCGCGCCCTCGTCCAGCACCTCCTCCTCTACCGCGACGACACCATCGTCATGGACATGGAGGCCGGCGTCGAACACCTCGGCCGCGCCACCTCCTCCGCCGTCGACCGCCTCCTCATCGTCGTCGACCCCGGACTCCGCTCCATGGAGGCCGCCAAGAAGATCCAGACCCTCGCCGCCGACATCGGCGTGCGCACCGCCGGCGTCGCCAACCGCCTCCGCGACGACGAGGATCGCCGGCGCGTCGCCCACACCCTCCCCGGCCTCGAGTTCCTCGCCTGGCTCCCCTACGACGACGCCTTCCTCGCCGCCGACCGCGACGGCACCCGCCCCTACGACGACCTCGCCCGCGCCCCACCCGAATTGTCCCGCCTCGCCGGCGTCCTGGAAACGCTGCGCTCCTGACCCCGCCGTGTAAGCCCAGGCCCCCCCACGCGAACACTTCCACGAGGAGGAACCGATGCAACACTCAAGGACCGCCGCCCTGTGCCTTCCGATTCCTGCGCGGCTCGCGCGGGAACTGTCGACTCTTGACCGTCGACTGTCGACCCGCAGCCCCGGGGCCGCCCTCTGCTCCCTCGCCCTGCTCGCCCTCGCCCCGGCCTGCGGGGACGATTCGTCCGGCCCCACCCGCTGCAACCCGGCCGCCGCCGATCCCTGCGGCGCCGGTTACGCCTGCGTCGCCACTCGCGACGAGCTGACCGAGTGCCGCCCGACGTGCGATCCGGACGCCACCCCGACGACCTGCTCCAATGGCACCGCCTGCATCCCCGTCGGCCCCGCCCAGGCAGCCTGCATCCCGACCTGCGATCCCGCCGCCGGCGACCCTTGCGGCACCGACTGGACCTGCGTGCCCGCCGGCGACCGCGGGAACATCTGCCGGCCCGAATGCGATCCCGCCGCGCCCGACTGCGCCCCCGGCGAGGTCTGCCAACCCCTCGCCGCCGGCGGCGGCGCCTGCACCGTCCAGTGCTCCCAGGACGACCCGCTCGCCTGCCTCGGCGAACGAAGCTGCGAACGCCGCACCGACGGCCTCTACGCCTGCTACGACCCCGTCCACCTCCTCGGCCGCGTCTTCGACCTCGGCACCGATCTCGGCATCGCCGAAGCCCGCGTCTTCGCCGCCGACGAGACCGGCGGCGCCGCCTCCGACGGCGCCACCACCGCCCCCGACGGCTCCTACCAGCTCACCGTCCCCGTCGAACGCGAGCTCGACGGCACGCCCACCCCCGGCGGCGGGACCTTCACCCTCCGCGCCGGCGCCCAGGACTACGAGCCGTTCCCACACGGCGTCCGCGTCGCCCTCCCCATCGATGCCGCCGCCCTCGCCGTGGAAGCCGCCGGCGAATGGACCGTCCAGAACCCCGCCACCGACGTCGGGCTCGTCCCTCTGCCCGCACCCACGCGTCCCCGTGGAAGCATCTCGGGGAATGTCGTCGCCGATGACCCCGGACCCGGCGGCACCCTGATCGTCGCCAACGCCGGCGCTCCCAACCCCCCCATCGGCTGGGCCGACCGCGCCGGCGCCTACGTCGTCTTCAACACCGACGTCGGCACCTACCTCGTCAAGGGCTACAAGGCGTTCCTCCAGCTCGAGACGCAGTCCGTCATGGTCGATGCCGGCGAACACCTCGTCGGCATCGACCTGCACGAGCTGCCCGACGTGCCCACCTCCACGCTGTCCGGCTCGCTCCAGCTCGTCAACCCCGGCGCCTGCGACGGCACCAGCGTCGTCCTCGTGCCCGAAGAAACCTTCGACGCCGATCTCGCTCGCGGCGAGGTCGGCACCGGCCTGCGCGCCCCGCCTCCCCCCGCCGAGCCGACCGTGGACGGCGCGTGGACCATCCAGGGCGTACCCGACGGCAGCTACGCCGTCCTGGCCGCCTTCGAGAACGACGACTGCGTCCGCGATCCCGACCCCGGCATCGCCGGCACCCAGATCGTCCACCAGCTCGTCCCCGACGCCACCGGCTCCCGCACCATCACCATCGGCGAATCCTTCAAGGTCACCGGCGCCCTCGCCATCCACTTCCCCGGCGCGACGGAGCCCGAGGCCGTCACCACCCCGCTCACGTTCCGCTGGGAGGACGACTCGAGCGAAGACGCCTATCACCTCGTGGTCTACGACGCCTTCGGCGACGAAATCTGGCGCCGCGACGACCTTCCCGGCTTCAGCGGCGGCGAGCCCTCCCTCGAGTACGCCGGCCCCGCGCTCGAGCCCGGCATGATCTACCAGTTCCGCGTCACCAGCCTGCGCCGCACCGGCACCCAGCCCATCTCCATGACCGAAGACCTCCTCGGCGTCTTCTACCTGGAATAGCCCCCCTTCCGAACCGCGAGCTTCAGCGAGCGGATGCCCTTCCCCCCTCGAACAACTGCACGTACCGCGGCTTCAGCGAAACCTCCCGCTCCTGCCCGACCGCCAGCCCCAGCCGGTCCTGCACGTGACGCGGCAGCAGGATCTCCAGCCCCACCGGCCCGCGAAACTCCACCCGCACGTACAAACCCTGCTGCAACAACGACACGATCCGCCCCGCCAGCCGGTTGTCCTGCACCGGCTCCGAAATCGCTCGATCGGGGCGGATGACCATCACCTCCTCGGAACGAATCCCCCAGCGCACCGCCAGCCCCACCCGCAACCACGGTCGCGCCTCCGCCCGCAGCCGCCCCGCCGGCGTGTCCAACCACGCGCGCTCGCCGTCGACCTCCACCACCGTCCCGTCGAACAGGTTGCGCATCCCCACTTGGCGCGCGACCTCCAGGTTCGCCGGACGCGTGAACACCTCGGTCGGCGTCCCCTGCTGCACGACCCGCCCGCCCAGCAGCACCGCCATCCGGTCCGCCACCTGCGCCACCGTCGCGTCGTGCGTCACCACCAGCGCCGGGATCCCGGTCGCCCGGATCTGCCGCTGCAGCTCCGCCAGCACGTCGTCGCGCGTCGCCGAGTCCAACGCGCTCGTCGGCTCGTCCAGCAGCAGCAGCTCCGGCTCGCGCGCCAGCGCCCGCGCCAGCGCCACCCGTTGCTGCTCCCCGCCGCTCAGCTCCCGCGGGTAGCGCCCCGCCAGCGAGGGAATCCCGACCTTCCCCAGCAGCTCCCGCGCCCGCTCCTCCCGCCGGGCCCGCGGCAGCCCGCCCAGCGGGAAAGCCACGTTGCGCAGCGCCGTCAGGTGCGGGAACAGCGCGTGGTGCTGCGGCAGGTAGCCCACGGGGCGCCGCTCCGGCACCCACCCGCCCCACGGCGTCCCCTCCCCCGGCAACAGCCCCGCCAGCGCCTTGAGCAGCGAGGTCTTCCCCGCTCCGCTCGGTCCCAGGAGCACCGTCAGCCCGTCGATCGTCAGCTCGGCCTCGAGCGCGATCGGCCGCTCCAGCCGGTACCGGACGTCCATCGCACCTCCAGCGTCCGAATCGCGAACAGGAAGACGAACGACAGCCCCACCAGCACCAGCGCCGCCTCGTGCGCCTCCTCCATCCGCAGCGCCTGCGTCAACTCGAACAGGTGGATGCTCACCACCCGCGTCTCCCCCGGAATGCTCCCCCCGATCATCAGCACCACCCCGAACTCGCCCAGCGTGTGCGCGAACGCCAGCAGCGTCCCCGCCAGGAGCCCCGGCCACGACAGCGGCAGCACCACCTCCCGCATCACCCGCAGCGGCGACGCCCCCAGCGTCCGCGCCGTCTGCAGCAGGTCTTCGTCCAGCGCCCGGAAGGTCTCCCGGTACGCCGTCAGCGCGAACGGCAGGTTGAACAGCACCGAGCCGACCACGATCCCCTCGAACCGGAACGCCCAGTGCACGCCCAGCCACCGCGCCAGCGGTCCGTTCTCTCCCAGCACCACCAGCAGGTAGAAACCCAGGACCGTCGGCGGCAGCACCAGCGGCAGGAGCAGGATCGTCTCCAGCACCCGCCGCCCGAAGAACCGCCGCCGCGCCAGCACCCACGCCAGCGGCGCCCCCAGCACCAGCACGATCGCCGCCGTCCATAGCGCCAGCTCGAGCGTCAACAGCAGCGACCCCGTCATCGAGTCCCCTCGTAGCCGTACCGCGCCAGGATGCCCCGCGCCTCTTCCCCGAGCAGGAACTCCACGAAGGCCCGCGACGCAGGGGTCTCACGCAGCAGCACCAGCACCTGGTCCAGCGGCCCGTGCAGCTCGGACGGCACGACCCAGTACGCTCCGCTCTCGCGCAGCGCCGGCGACAACACCAACGACAACGCCAGCAGCCCCGCGTCCGCGGCCACCTGCGCCTGCTGCGCCGCCTGCGCGATGTCCTGGCCGAAGACCAGCCTGCCCTGGATGCGCTCCCACAGCCCGGCGGCCACCAGCGCCTCGCGCGCCGCGCGCCCGTACGGCGCCGTGTCCGGATTCGCGATCGCCACCCGCCGCACTCGCGGATCCTCGAGCGCCGATAACCCCTGCGGCACCACGCCCACGCGCGATGGGATCCACAGCGCCAACCGCCCGCGCGCGTACACGCGCCGGTTCTCCGGCGTCGCCAGCCCGCGCCGCACCACCTCGTCCACGTGCTTCCCGTCGGCCGACAGGAACACCTCGAACGGCGCGCCCTGCACGAGCTGCTCGACCGCCGCGCCCGAAGAAGTGAACACGACCTCGACGCTCATCCCCGGATGCTTCCGCTCGAACGCCGCCTCCACCTCCCCCAACGCGTCCCGCAACGACGCCGCCGCCACGACCCGCACGGTGTCCCCGGAACGTACGCTCCCGCCGCGGCAGGCCGCCGCACCACAAGCGAGCAGCAGGACCGTCACCAGCTTCATCGGCGGACAGTATGGCGCGCCGCGCGGCCGTAAGGAAGCACCGCTCCCCCGCACCTCCGGACCAACAACTCCCCCCGTTCGTCCAACCAACAACCAACAACTCCCCACCCCGCCCTGGACACCCCCGCGCCCCCATGCGTATCTTGCCCCGCACGGCGCGCCGCGCCGCGGAGGTTGGCCCGTTGTCCCTCGCCGTTCGCTCCCTCCCGCGACCCTTCGCCGATTCGGCGGCGCGCGGGTCCGCCCTCGCGGCGCTCGCGCTCGCGTCGGCCGCGATGCTCGCCGCAGGATGCCGCGGCAAGGACGCCGCCCCCGCCGCATCCGACGCCTCCGACGCCCCGCCCGCCTTCGTCCCCGGACCCCTCCGTGACCTCGCGTTCGACTCCCTGCGCCTCCACCTCCGCGCCCCGCAAAACCTCGACGCCCGGGTCGACGGCGACGTCGTGACCCTCGACGCCACCGGCTTCCCTCCCGTGACGATCCGCGTCGAATCCACCCCGCAGGCCTCGGGCTCCGGCGGTGGCGGCGCCTGCCGCGACGGTTCCTGCTCCTTCACGCGCGACGCTCCCTGCCGCAGGATGACCTGCACCGCCGCCGGCGCCGGCGAATTCGTCACCGTCATCCCCGCCATCTGCGGCTCCCTCGAAAGCACGTTCGTCCCCGCCGGCATCCCCGCCGCCCGCGCCCTGTCGACCGGCGGCACCCACACCAACTGCGACGAGACACAGCTCGCCGTCTCCCAGTCGCTCGCCCCGAAGATCGCCGGGCTCCTGCCGGCCATCGACGAGTGCTGGCGCGCCCACGCGGACGACGACCCCGCCTGGCGCTCCGGCGAGACCACCGTGCGCCTCGCCCGCTCGATCCAGGACGACGGCCGCGCGACCTACGAGCTCTCCGCCGTCCTCTCCGGCCTGGAAGGCGACAAGAAGAACCTGCAGGACTGCCTCGACGCCACCGTCGCTCCCTTGCGCGGACACCTGCCCGTCATCGGCAACGCCGTCTGCGCCTTCGAGTGGGATCACCGCTTCGCCCTGGCCCGCGAGCCCTCCTGCGCTCGCGAAGCCTCGCTCCCCGACGCCACCGCCGACGCGACCGACGATGCGCCCGACGCACCGCCCGACGCCGAGCGCCCCGCACGAGTCCGCTCCGACGCCGCGGCCCGGCCCCCCGAGCCGCAACCCGCCGCAAACGAACCGCCTGACGCGCCAACCGAGCCGCAACCCTCCGAGTCGGTACCTTCCGCTTCCTTCCCGTCACACGAAGGAACTGTCGACTCTCGACTCTCGACTGTCGACGCCCCGCCTTCCCCCCCGACCGCCGGCGAACCGGACGGCGGAGACAAGGAGTAGCCATGCCGAGCTGGACGTTCGTTTCCGCGATTCGCAAAGACCTCGGGCAGGAAGTCACCCTCAAGGGGTGGCTGGCCAACCGCCGCTCCAGCGGCAAGCTGCACTTCCTGCAGGTGCGCGACGGCACCGGCACGATCCAGTGCGTCATGGAGAAGAAGGTCGTCGGCGACGAGTCCTTCGCCGCCGCCGGCGCGCTGCCGCTGGAATCGTCCGTCGAGGTGTCCGGCACGGTTCGCGAGGACCCCCGCTCGCCGATCGGATTCGAGCTGGCCGTCACCGCCTTCTCCATCGTCGCCCCCGCCGGCCTCGACTACCCGATCCAGAAGAAGGAGGCCGGCACCGACTTCCTCATGGACCACCGCCACCTGTGGCTGCGCTCCCGCCGCCAGCAGGCCATCCTCGCCGTCCGCGCCGAGATCATCCGCGCCATCCGCGATCACCTCGACGCCACGGGCTTCACCCTGATCGATGCGCCGATCCTCACCCCCGCCGCCTGCGAAGGCACCTCGACCCTCTTCGAGACCGACTACTTCGGGGAAAAGGCCTACCTCACCCAGTCCGGACAGCTCTACATGGAAGCCGCCGCCATGGCCTTCGGCCGCGTCTACTGCTTCGGCCCCACCTTCCGCGCCGAGAAATCGAAGACGCGCCGGCACCTCACCGAGTTCTGGATGGTCGAGCCCGAGATGGCCTTCGTCGACCTCGCCGGCGACATGGCAATCATCGAGGACCTCCTCGTCGCCGTCGTCGCCCGCGTCCTGGACAGGCGCCGCGAGGAGCTCAAGGTCGTCGAGCGCGATGTCTCGAAGCTCGAGGCGATCCACAAGCCCTTCCCTCGCATCCGCTACGACGAGGCGATCGGGATCCTCAAGAGCGCCGGAACGGCCGTCGAGTGGGGCGCCGATTTCGGCGGCGACGAGGAGACGATCCTGTCGAAGCAGCACGACTCGCCGCTCATGGTCCACCGCTACCCCGCCGACGTGAAGGCATTCTACATGAAGCGCGATCCGCAGGACCCGCGGCTCGCCCTGGCCGTCGACGTCCTGGCGCCCGAAGGCTACGGCGAAATCGTCGGCGGCAGCCAGCGCGAGGACGACCTCGCGACCCTCGAAGCCTCCCTCGAGAAACACAAGCTGCCGCGGGAAGCCTTCGAGTGGTACCTCGATCTGCGCCGCTGGGGCACCGTCCCGCACTCGGGCTTCGGCATCGGCGTCGAACGCACCGTGGCCTGGCTCTGCGGTCTCCCCCACATCCGCGAAACCATCCCCTTCCCGCGCCTCATGTCGAGACTCTCCCCGTGAGGAGGGCGCGGAGGGGAGGGAGGGCACTGAAACCGAGTTCACCGCTGAGACGCTGAGGGCGCTGAGAGCAACGCTGAGAAGACTCGGGAAGGGGAAGCAGCTTGGCGCGGAAGAAGTACGTGACGGCTCGGTCTCTGGATCGCACGGCGACGCGCTGGGCCAAAGCCCTTCGTCCCTGGGCCCGCCGCAGGCCCCTCCCCGACCTGCGGCGCGCCGCGCTCCTGATCGTGGACCTGGAGCGCGCGTTCGCCGATCCGCAAGGCGAGGCGTTCCTGCCCGCGTCGCGCGCCGTCCTGCCCCGCATCCTCGCCCTGCGCGACGCGTTCCGCACCGCCGGCCTCCCCGTCGCGTACACGCGCCACGCCCATCGGCCCGACGAATGCCGCGGCAGCATGTCCCGGCACTGGCACTGGCTGATCCGCGAAGGGACGCCTCAGGCCGACCTGATCCCCGAACTCGCACCCCGCCGCGGCGAACCCGTCTTCCGCAAGGCCCAGTACTCCGCCTTCCGCCGCACCGGCCTCGCACGCTGGCTGCGCCGCTGCCGCACCGACACCCTCGTCGTTGCCGGCGTCATGACCCACCTCTGCGTCGAAACCACCGCGCGCGAAGCGTTCGTCCGGGAGCTGGACGTGATCGTGCCGCTCGATGCCTGCGCTTCCTCCGACGAAACCCTGCACCTGGGCGCCCTGCGCGCCCTCGCCAACGGCTTCGCCTCCGTCCCCCCGACCGGTACCCTCCTCCCCCTCCTCCGCCCCGCCCGCTGATCCCCCGCCCTTCCCTCCCCAGCGACCGCTCGCCCCCCAGCGACCGCTCGGCCGCTCGCCCCCCAGCAACCGCTCGACCGTTCGCTAATGGCACGCCTTGAACTCGGCGTCGATGCGGATGCGCCCGCCGTCCGCCGCGGTGCAGTCCACGTGCACGCGGCCCTGCACCGCGTCCACGTCGTTCACCTCGGCGCTGCCCGACTCCACCAGGACGTCGAACGTCGCGCACCCGGCCTTCGTCAGGTTGACGTACGGCTCGTCCCCCGCCGCACCGCTGACCACCACCTTCGCCCGCGCGTCGCCCCCCTGCACCTGCACGTGCGCGGACGGCGAGCCGGCCCGCAGGTCGACCCCGAACCACGATGGGTGGAACGCATCGCCCGACCTGCACTCGTCGAACGACGCCGACCACGTGCCCAGCACCCCGCCCGTGGATTCGACCCGACCTTCGACGCGCGACCACGCCATGTACCAGATGAAGTACGCCAAGCCCGAGGCCGCCGCGAGCGCCACGACCACGATGATCGCGATCTTCGCCCGGCTGCGCCGCTTCTTCGGCACAAGCTGCGGCACCTGGAACCGCGGAACCTGCCCCGCACCGTACCCCGGCGGCGCACCGTACCCCGGCGACTCGGGCGGCACGTGCATCGGCGGCGGGAAGACCGCGGACGGCCCCGCAGGCACCTGCAACGTCGTCCCGCAATACTCGCACTTCGTAACGCCACCCCCCGCCGGCGGCGCAATCTTCGCCCCGCAACCCGGACAGGTCATCGCTCCGCCGCTCACACGCTCTCCCTCCCTGCACCCTTGCGCATCCTCTACGCCCTTGGCGCGATCCGCCCCCCTCGCCGTTGCCGCGCTACCGCTCGCCCGCTCGCCCGCTCGCCCCCTCGCCCTCGCCGCGCTACCGCTCGCCCGCTCGGCCGCTCGCCCCCTCGCCCGCTCGCCCCCTCGCCCCCCCGCCCCCTCGCCCCTAGAGCACCGACCGGTTTGAAACCAGCATCATCAAGCCGCCTTCCGCTGTCCGCGCGTCTCGCGCTCGTCGAGGCAGTGCTGGATCTTCTCGAAGTTCTGCACCGTCGCTGCTCGCCGCACATCGTACAGGTTCTT